>NZ_CP084266.1:0-665718 GCF_022879595.1 Caballeronia sp. Lep1P3
ATGGCGACCAAGCGCGCAAAGAAGACCGACGTAGTCAGCCCCAGCTCCGCGGAATTGCGCAAGGCGGTCGAAGCCATTGCCATTCAGCCGAAGAGCGGGAAGATCACGCTGCTAACCCGCAAGCTCTTCAACGTGCTGCTTGCGGTCGCGCAGCAGGCGGACGAGTCCGGCGATACCTATCGCGCGCTGTTGTCCGAGATCGTCGCGAATTCGGCCTTCGATTCTAACGACACCGCTCTCGTCAAAGAACACCTTCGCCGCATGGTGTCGGTGCAGGTTGAGTGGAGTACCGGCACGTCGAGCCAGAAACCGGGTCGCAAGTGGGGAATTTCGACGCTCATCGCGGACGCCGAAATTCTCGAAGACCCGACGACGCGTCGCGTCTGGGTCGAATTCTCATTCGCGCCGAAGATCAAAAAGAAGCTGCTCGATCCGGTGCAGTATGCCCGTCTGAGCCTGCAGTTCCAAAGCCAGTTGCGAAGCAGTGCGGGCCTCGCGCTCTACGAGATATGCGTCCGTTACCTGACCAATCCCAGCCATCTGACGATGCGCGAAACGTGGGAATGGTGGCGGCCGATCCTGTCCGGCACGCCCGACACAGAAGCGGGGGATGAAGCGAAGCGCGAGTACAAGTATTTCAAGCGCGACTATTTGCGCCCGGCCATCGCTGAGGTGAACGCGGTAACGAACATCTTCGTGGAATTGGTGGAACACCGCGAGGGGCGCCGCGTCGCCGAAATTCAGTTTCGCGTCACGGAGCGCAAGCAACCGATGCTCGCGCTCGACGAGCATCCGAACGTTTTCGACAGCACGCTGGTCGACCGCATGGTGAAGATCGGGATTCCGCTGAAGGAAGCTCAGACGCTCTATGCCGATAGCGAGGAAAATCGCATCCGCGCGGCTCTTCAAATGACGGAGCAGCGCATGCGCAGCACGACGCTGCCTCCGGTGCGCAGCGCGGCGGCACTGTTCAAGGACGCGCTCAAGAAGGGTTACGCCCCTCCGGTCGAGGTGTTGCCGACCGCGGTGAACGGCTCAGCGCCGCGCGTCGGTTCGGTCGCCACGTCCGGCGCGGACGACCTGAAGGCTCGCCTGCTCAGCGAATTTTCCGCGTATCGGCGCAAGGAGGCGCGCGCCATGTACGACGAGCAAGGTGAGGAAGAACGGGAGCTCGCGCGCCAAAATTTCGAGCAAGACATCTTGCCGGAACTCGGCTCCCACATGCGCGACGATTGGCGCAAGCGCGGTCTCGACTCGAAGCTCGCAGAAACGTCCTTCTTCGACTGGCTCGCCCGCAAGACTTGGGGTGAGCCCACCGATGGCGATCTGCTCGCGTTCACGCTGAGTCAGTCGCGCGCCGGCTAATGGCGCGTGGTTCGCCAACGGGCGGCATCGCCCGCGCCGGTCTAACTTTTGAGGTCCGACCCCTGAAGTATCGTTTCGATCTGCTGAAGCAACTCGTCCCGCTTCTCGCGCGATAACCCACGCAGCCGTAATTCGAGCCGATCTTCTCCATACGACTTCAAATCGCCGACCGACATGCCATCGAGCTTGAGCTCCAGCCGTTGCGCATATCGCTGACGCCCCGGTGTCTTCTGTGGTTCCTGAGCACTGGCGCGTCCTTTGACGATGTCCGCGACTTGTCGCGTGCTCAGGTCATCCGAAGTAATCTTGTTGATGAGCCGAAGCGTCGCATCGCTCCCGCGCGCCGCGTGGTATCGGGCAATCTGATACGCCATGTTGGACCCGAATCGGTCCGAACGCGCGACCATTTCGTGCATCACATTCTCGGGCAACTTGGCGATGGAAAGCGCCACCGCGATGGTCGACTCGTCAAGGCCGAGATGGTCAGCCAATTCCCTCTGGCTCTGAAAGTGTTGCTCGTCGAGAAAGCGACGCCAGACAACGGCATTGTCGAATACCGTCTGGGAGTCCCGCTGAACGTTCAAATCGTAGCCCAGCTTGTAGCTCTCGATACCAATGGGCAGATCGACGACGACGGCCTTGACTGTTTCCTTATTCGCCTCTTTCAGCGCACGTACCCGCCGGCCACCGTCGCTGACGAAGAACGTGCCGGGGTTGTCGTAATCGGGAATGACATGAATCGCCTGCTGCTGCCCTTGCTTCGCAAGATTGACGGCCAGTTCCGCGATCGAAGCCTTTAGATAGAAATGACGCGGGTTGAAAGGACTCGGTTTGATCGTCTTCAAAGGCAGTTCGATGACCTGCCCGGGCGTGTATCGATTCGCCCGACGCCAGGCACGATATTCGTCCGACTCGGGGCCGCTTGCCACCTCAGCCGGTTCGTCGAGGAAGGCGCTCGATCGACCATTCGCCGCAGGCTGAGACGCTTGCTGCAAGTCCACGATACCGTCGATGGCGTTCAGCCGATCCAGCGCGGTTCGCTTTTCGCTGCTGGTCGTATCCGGGCGGGCCTTGAAGCCCTTGGCAAACTGCGATGGTTTCATGCGGGGTCCTTTATGCGCATAAAGTCAGGGGAGCATGCCGAGAATCTCGTCGGCACAAGCGCGGATTTCTGCAGCGGCGAGTCGTGAGCCGCGATCTCCCATCTGCAGCACGGTCTGGCCGAGCGCCATCGCCTGCTTGTAGCACTCGCGGGTGGGAATCTGCGTCTTGAGCAGCGGAAAGCCCAATTCTTCCAGCGCGACCTTCAGTTCCCGCGTGAGCATCCGCTTTTCTTCTGTCTTGTTGAGCAGGAAAACGGCGCGCAAGTCTTCGTTCATCACCTGGGCTTGCTGGACGAGCTTTACGAGGCCGACGCTCGACCAGTAATCCGCAGGCGACGACGACGTGGGTATTACCGCAATGCTTGCGGCAAGAAGCACGACGCCCGACACTTTCTCCGTGATCGACGGCGGGCAATCCACCACGATGATGTCGTAGTCCTTCACGAATTTGCGAATCTCGCGATGGATCTGCCCGCCCGCCTCCGACAAGTTCACGACCGGAAACGGGATGCCGGCCGCGCCGTCCGACGCGGCGCTGGACCAGTGGATCAAGGTGTTCTGTCCGTCCGCGTCCACAACGAGCACGCGCTTGCTTTTCTCGTGGAAGGCAGCGCCCAAATGCATCGCTATTGTGCTCTTGCCGACGCCGCCCTTTTGCTGCGTGATCGCTATGATTTCCGCCGCCACTTTTTACTCCGAAAATGTTCGCAGTCGAATTCTACATTGCGCTAGACGGATTTCAGTTCTTTGCCTGTAAATTGCAACGCTTTAGCCATTCGGATAAGGGCACGCCGGCGCCTTTATGCGCATAAAGTCGACGACGCCTCCCGTTGGACCGGATGAGCCCTTTATGCGCATAAAGTCAGACGCCCGACTACACAGATCGCCTATATCCTTTCCGCTGGTCCAAAAACCGCCTTGGAGCCGTCATGACCGTCCGCAATCTCGATGTCCTCTTCGCGCCCAAGTCCATCGCGGTCGTGGGAGCATCGTCACGGCCCGGAAGCATCGGCGAAATGGTTTGGACGCGGGCCTTATGCGCGGACTTCGGCGGCTCGCTTTGGCCTGTCAACCCGAAGCACAGCGTGCTCGGCGGGCAGACCGTCTTTCGGGACGTGGATGATCTCCCGGAGGCGCCGAGTGTTGCGGTGCTTTGCACGCGGCCGCATACCTGGCCGTCTCTCGTCGACCGTCTTGGCGAGCGCGGCACCAAGGCGGTCGTCATTGTCGGCCAGGCAAAGGGGCGCGGATCTCTCCCGAGCGACGCGGACGACTGGACCGCGCGCACGCTCGGCGCGGCCCGCCCGTATCTGCTGCGCGTCGTCGGTCCCGGCAGCGTCGGCGTGGTCAGTCCGTTCAATGGCGCTTGTCTGGGAGCGCCGCCATGTGGCGTCAAAGCGGGGGGCGTCGCGTGGGTGTCGGCGTCGAATGCGCTGACGAACGGCGTTCTCGGTTGGGCGCGGGCGCGCGGCCTTGGCTTTTCACACATCGTCGCGCTCGGTGATGAGGCCGACGTCGACTCGGGCGACGTGCTCGACTTTCTTGCGAGCGATCCATCGACGCGCGCGATTCTCCTCGCCATAGACACCGTCAACGCCGCGCGCAAGTTCATGTCGGCTGCGCGCGCGGCGGCACGCAACAAGCCGGTCCTGATCCTGCGCACCGGACGCGACGACCCGTTCGATCGCCTTTACGGCGCGGCCTTCCGCCGAGCAGGCCTCGTGCGGGTGGATTCGCTCGACGATCTGCTGGACGAGATCGAGACACTCGGTGTCGGGCGCGTGGCCGCATGCGACGTTGCGACCGTGATTACGAGCGACCGCGGTGTCGCCGAACTCGCGAAGGACGCATTCTCCGTTGCCGGCGATGGCCTCGCCCCGTGGCCCGCCGCCGCTCGCGATGCTGTCGCCGCCGCCCTGCCGAACGCGCAGGCGGGCAATCCGCTCTTGCTTGGCGACGACGCATCGCCCGCCGATTTCGGCGCCGCACTCGAAGCGCTCGCGCCGCATCGCGACACTGGAACCGTCTTCGTCGTTCACGCACCGACGCACAGCGCGCCCGTAGCGGATGTCGCGCGCACGTTGGTCGCCGAGCGACGACACGCATACCGCGGCTTGCTGGCCTGCTTCTTCGGTTGCGTCGATGCCGCGACCCGCGACGATCTGCATGCGAACGGCATCCCGGTTCACACGACGCCGCATCGGCTCGCGCGCGGCTTTGCGCGGCTTGTCGATTTCCGGCGAGGCCGCGAGTTGCTGATGCAGACGCCAGACGGCCTTCCCGCTGACGTCCCGAAAGACATCGACGACGCTCAGGACGAGATTCGCGTCTCGCTCGCGAACGGCGTCGTGGAACTGAACGGCGAACGCGCCGCGCGCGTGCTCGCTCGTTTCGGCATGACGGTGAAGCCTGGTCCCACCGATTCTGATTCCGTCGATGCAGTCGCGATCCAGACGCGCTTGTTGAACCATCCCGTCTTCGGGCCGGTGTTCGAATTCAGGGCGGAAGGCGCATTGGGGCTGGCGGACGCGCTTCACGAATTCGCGCTGCCGCCACTTAATCCTGTACTGGCCCGCGACCTCATCGCCCGATCGCCGCGTTCGCGTGAGTTGCCGGTCGAGACGTTGCTGCAAACGCTGACCGCGCTATCCCAACTCGTCTGCTATATCGAGGAAATCGTCGCGCTGCGGCTGACGTTGCACGTCACGCGCAATTCGGTCATCGCATACGAACCGCAGCTTACGCTCGGCGCGCATCGCGAGCCGCTCGCGAT
This sequence comes from Caballeronia sp. Lep1P3, assembly GCF_022879595.1. Classification (NCBI taxonomy): domain Bacteria; kingdom Pseudomonadati; phylum Pseudomonadota; class Betaproteobacteria; order Burkholderiales; family Burkholderiaceae; genus Caballeronia; species Caballeronia sp. Lep1P3. Next base: position 5,242 of record NZ_CP084266.1, read on the forward strand.
CGTGCCGTATCCGCGCGCGCTTGAAGAGACGCTCGACTGGCGCGGCATGCGTATCACCGTTCGGCCTATTCGCCCCGAGGATGAAGACGCCCATCGCGCGTTTGTGGCCGCGAACTCTGCGGAAGATCTGCGTTTGCGTTTCTTCGGCACGGTGCGCGGGTTCGATCATTCGCAACTCGCACGCATGACGCAAATCGATTACGACCGCGAGATGGCCTTGATCGTCACGCGTGCCAACGGTGACGCGGCGCACGAGACGCTCGCCGTCGCGCGCGCGATCGCCGATCCCGACAACGAGACGGCAGAGTTCGCGCTCGCGACGCGGTCGGACATGAAAGGGCAGGGCTTGGGATCGCTATTGCTCGCGCGCATCGTCGAGTACGTGCGAAAGCGCGGTACGCGATGGCTGATCGGCGAAGCACTGCGTGAGAATGCCGGCATGATCGCGCTCGCGCGCAAGGCCGGCTTCGAACTGACGAGAACCGAAGACCCGGGCGTCGTCGGTTTCAGGATGCGGCTGAGCAAAGCGCCCGATCAATCCCAATCGGGCGCGTGAACTCAGGCGGCAAATTTTGCGAGCGCGTCGTCGATTTGTGCGCGCGAAAGCGAAAGTTCGTCGAGCAATGCTTCGGCATACGAACTTCCCGTTTCGCGCTCGAGACGCGCGATGGTGAGCGCGCAACGCGCGGCGTCTTTCGGCGTCGCGATGAACGCCTTCACGGATTGCCCCGATGAGAACGCCTCGAAGAGCGGTGCGCGAATCTCGTCCGGCAGTACGCGCGACGTCCATTGATACGGCTTGCCGTTGTGGATCAGTTGCGGCGGCAACGTGCGCTCCTTCTTGGCAGCCGGTATCAATCCATACGTGCGCGCCGCCTCGCCGATCTGTTCGGGCGAGAAAAGCTCGTCAGGGCTGATGTCGAACTGTGCGATGTACGCTTCGATGGCCTGCATCGCGGCAGCGCGATCGTCGCGCTTTTTCTGGGCACGCGCGACGATGTCGCGAAGCTCGTCGGCTTCGTCGGTCGAGATCGTGAAGCTCGCCTGCTTTTGTTGAAGTTCGGAAAAACGCTGGAATTCGGAATCGGAAAGAAGTTTCGCCATGGATGATGCGTCGGGTCGGACACGGCGGCTCGGAATAGCAGCCGTTTTTGAGAGGGCCGTCATTCTAACGTGATACGTGCGCGTCAGTCGCGCGTCATCGAAAGCGCTGCAGCGGCGTCCTTGAGCAGGGCGGTGACATCGTCGATGGTCGGCGCCACATACTCGTCGATGCGACGCATGTACGGGCAAGTCAGCGCGGCGATCGCTTGTCCGGACGGCCCGAGCAGCGGGAACGCCAGGTCCGTGACGCCGAATGTCTGCTGACTGTCCTTCGTCAGGAAGCCTGTTTCGCGAATCTGTCGATAGTCGGCGTCGAGCACGCCGCGATCGAGCGCGAGTTCGCCCTTGACTCGCGTGTGTTCGGTCAGCATGTGCTCGCGCTGTTCGTCGGTCTGAAAAGCGAGCATCACGCGGCCCGATCCCGTATCGATGAGACCGACGCGCGAGCCGAGCCGCACCGAAATGCCCCACGGCCCCGGTCCGTCCACCTGCGCGATGACGAGCAGATTGCCGCGATCGTACACAGCGAGATGCACCGATTGTTCGGCGGCTTCGGCAAAACGCTGCATCACCGGCAGCGCTTCCGCGATCAGGCGATTCATCGGCGGATGCCGATGCGCAAGCGCGTACAGCTTGAGACTCAACGAATAACGGTCACCTTCGGGCGAGCGCACCACATATTGCCGCGCAACGAGCCGCTCGAGCATCCGATACATCTCGCTCGCGTTACGTCCGAGCCGCTTCGTGATTTCGGCGCGCGTCAGCCCGGACTTCTGCTCAGAAAGTAGCTCAAGAATGTCGAGACCTTTATCGAGCGCGGGGGCTCGATAGCGGTCAGCGTCGTTGTCATCTACGTCCACGGCGTTTGGCGAGTGTCGGTTCATGAGTCCGGCGAGTTTGAGCATTCGTTCACGCGAAGGGGCGATCGCAGGCGAACGGCGTAGGGGAAACCACCGAGTGCTGCGTGCGCCACCATTGTTGACTTCGTTCTGTGCGTCTATGAATAATACGTTCATTGATGAACGAGCGCATCCCGTCTCACTGACTCGTCGAAGCGGTCCGCAGCATCCAGCCATCCGCGCTCGCGATGAAGGGCGATTCCCCAAGCGCAGCGCGCTAGCCAAGTGACTCCATGCGCCGCAACCGCATCAACTGACCGAGGCTTGCCGATGACCGATGAATCGCAGCAGCTACTACGCCGGCGCAAAATCGGGCGCACATCGCTCGAAGTGACGGCGTTGTCGCTCGGTACCGCGCCGCTCGGCGGCCTCTATCACGCGTTGGCCGAAGAAGAGGCGCGCGCCACCGTCGATGCCGCGTGGCAAGCGGGCATGCGCTTCTTCGACACTGCGCCGCATTACGGCCACACGAAGGCGGAACACCGTCTAGGCGATGCGTTGCGACGTTATCCGCGCGGCGATTTCGTTCTCTCGACGAAAGTGGGCCGCCGCTTCGTGCCGCGCACGACGCCCTATGACGGCAGCGAGGGCTGGGTCGATCCGCTGCCGTTTCAGGCGATCTACGACTACACCTACGACGGCATCCTCCGTTCGTTCGAGGATAGTCAGCAGCGGCTCGGCATTGTCGACATCGATATCGTGCTGATTCACGACATTGGCCGATACACGCACGGCGAAAACAACGCGCGTTACTGGCGGCAACTCACTGATGAGGGCGGCTTTCGCGCGCTCGACGAACTGAAGCAGTCGCGCGGCGTGAAGGCGGTCGGGCTCGGTGTGAACGAAGGCGCTGCGGTGATGGAAGCGCTGGCCGAATACGACATCGACTGTGCGCTGCTCGCTGGCCGTTACACGCTGCTCGAGCAAAACACGCTCGACGATCTTCTTCCCGAGTGCGAGAAGCGCGGCGTCAGCATCTTGCTGGGCGGCGCATTCAACTCGGGCATCCTCGCGCGCGGCCTCGACACCCACGCGCACGGCGATCTCAAGTTCAACTATGGCGACGCGCCTGCCGACATCATCGAGCGCGTCGGGAACCTCGAACGCGTGTGCCGGGCGCACGGTGTCGCGCTTTCGAGCGCGGCCCTCCAGTTTCCTTATGCGCATAAAGTTGTCGCGACCGTGCTGATGGGCGCCCGCACGCCGGACGAAGTGCGCCAGAACGCGACATCATTTGCGACGCGGATTCCATCCGCGCTTTGGGACGCGTTGCGCACTGAAGGGCTGCTGCACGCGAACGCGCCGGTGCCGCAATGAACGCGGACGAGCGCATCGACGCGCATCAGCATTACTGGGATCCGGCGCGCGGCGACTACGGCTGGCTCACGCCCGCGCTTGCACCGCTCTATCGCGCATTCGGCCCGAGCGACCTCGCGCCGATGCGCGCGGCGGCAGGCATCGATCGCACGGTTGTCGTGCAGGCGGCGCCTACGGTCGACGAAACGCGCTATCTCCTCGATCTCGCGCGCGACGACGATTCCATTGCCGGCGTCGTCGGCTGGGTTCCGCTCGATTCCGTCGACGGCGTAAAAATCATCGACGAATTCTCGCGCGAACCGAAGTTCAAGGGCGTTCGCCCGATGCTCCAGGACCTGCCCGACGATACATGGATCGCCCACGCGCCGCGCCCGGATGCCATCGAGCGCCTGATCGAACTCGATCTCGCGTTCGACGCGCTCATCTTCGCGCGGCATGTACCGTCGCTGATCGATTTCGCACGGCGTTATCCGAAACTCAGGATCGTCGTCGATCATGGCGCCAAGCCGCCGATACGCGACGGCATCGTATCCGGCTGGCAACCGTGGGCCGACGGCATCGCGCAACTCGCGGCGCTGCCGCAGAAGCTCTGCTGCAAGCTGTCCGGACTCGCGACCGAAGCGGCGGGAAATTGGACCGACGTGACGCTGCAACCCTACGTCGCGCACCTGATCGGGCATTTCGGCGCGGAAAGGCTGCTGTGGGGCAGCGATTGGCCGGTGCTGACGCTCAACGGCGGCTACACTGACTGGCACGCCGCTGCGACGCGTCTCACCGCGCATCTCGGAAAAGCCGGGCAACAGGCGATTTTCGGCGCAAACGCCCGCGCGTTCTATCGCCTTTGAGCGTCGCCATATACCCGGCATGTCTCAAAAATTACTCGGACTGGAGCAGTGGATGGTACAAAGACTGGCAGGCAAGACCGCGCTGATCACGGCGGCGGGACAAGGCATCGGGCTCGCGACCGCGCACATGTTTGCAGCCGAGGGCGCGCGCGTGATCGCGACGGACATCCGCGTCGAATCGCTCGAAGGCAAGCCGTTCGAGGCGCGCAAGCTCGACGTGCTCGACGCACAGGCCATTAGCGATCTCGCGAAGGAAATCGGCCCGATCGACGTGCTCTTCAACTGCGCGGGCTACGTTCACGCCGGTTCGATTCTGGAGGCGACCGAAGCCGACTGGGATTTCGCCTTTGACCTGAACGCGAAGGCCATGTATCGCACGATCCGCGCGTTTCTCCCGGCGATGCTGGAAAAGGGCGGCGGCTCGATCATCAACATGTCGTCGGCGGCATCGAGCGTGAAAGGCGTGCCGAATCGCTTCGTGTACGGAGCGTCGAAGGCGGCGGTCATCGGCCTCACGAAGTCGGTCGCGGCGGATTTCGTCACGCGCGGCATCCGCTGCAACGCGATCTGTCCGGGCACGGTGGAGTCGCCGTCGCTCAAGGAGCGCATCGCGGAGCAGGCGCAGGCGCAAGGCGCGAGCGTCGATCAGGTGCAGGCCGCGTTCGTCGCGCGTCAGCCGATGGGCCGCGTCGGACGCGCGGAGGAAATCGCGGCGCTGGCGCTTTATCTCGGTTCCGATGAATCGTCCTTCACGACGGGTCAGATTCACATCATCGATGGCGGCTGGTCCAACTGACGCGCCATCGCTTCTCAACTTCAGATACACGAGGATCAAATCAGATGAAGCTGCTGCGTTACGGCCCCAAGGGTCAGGAAAAGCCGGGCCTGCTCGACACCGATGGCCAGATTCGCGACCTCTCTTCCGTCGTGGACGACATCGCCGGCGCCACGCTGACCGATGCCGGCCTCGCGAAACTGCGCGCCGTCGATCCGGCGTCGCTGCCCGTCGTCGAAGGCAATCCGCGCATCGGGCCGTGCGTCGCGCGCGTGGGCAAGTTCGTGTGCATCGGCCTGAACTACGCGGATCACGCCGCCGAATCGAATCTGCCGGTGCCGACCGAGCCCGTCATCTTCGGCAAATGGACGAGCGCGATTTGCGGCCCGAACGACGACGTGGAAATCCCGCGCGACTCGAAGAAAACCGACTGGGAAGTCGAACTCGGCGTGGTGATCGGCAAGGAAGCGAAGTATGTCGATGAAGCCACCGCGCTCGACTACGTCGCGGGCTATTGCGTCATCAACGACGTCTCCGAGCGCGAATGGCAGCTCGAACACGGCACGCAATGGGACAAGGGCAAGGGCTTCGACACGTTCGGCCCGATCGGTCCGTGGCTCGTCACGAAGGACGAAGTCGCCGATCCGCAGAAGCTCGATCTTTGGCTCGAAGTGGACGGTCATCGTTACCAGAACGGCAACACGAAGACGATGGTCTTCACCGTTGCGCAACTGGTCGCGTATCTGTCCAGGACAATGAGCCTGCAGCCCGGCGATGTCATCTCGACCGGCACGCCGCCGGGCGTGGGCATGGGCGTGAAGCCGAGCGCCGTTTTCCTCAAGGCCGGCCAGACGATGCGTCTCGGCATTCAGGGCCTCGGCGAGCAGCAGCAGAAGACCGTCGCGGCGAAGTAAGCCGCGAAGCAAGCCGCGAAATAAGCCGCACTCGCATCAACGAAAAACCTCGCCGCTTGGCGAGGTTTTTTGCTTGCCCGCGAGCCAAACGCGAACGCCTATGCGTGGTAGACCGCTTCGGCCGCGCCTTCGCCGATGCGCGTGATCGTTCCCTGCGCGACGGCGACGAGCCGCTCGGTGTTGCCATCGGTGACGAAGACATCGCACTGACACGTCGCCTGCGTCATGCCCGCATGCACCACGCGAGCGCGCGCCATCAGCGTGCCCGTGACGGCCGGGCGCAGATAGTTGATCTTGTACTCGCCCGTGACGACCTTCGGCCCGAGCCGCAATGCGCCCGCGAAGGTCAGCGCATTGTCCACCAGATAGCTCACCACCCCGCCGTGCACGAAGCCGTGTTGTTGCCTCAGCTCGTCGCGGATCGGCAGACACAGCGTGAGACTTGCTGCATCGACCTGCATCAGCTTGGTTCCGAGCAAGGCGCTGAACGGTTGCGCATTGAGCGCACCGCGCGCGATATCGACGAGTTCGGCCATTCGGACACTCCTTGGTGGGGACGGCGCCGTCCTGCAAAGACAATAGGGGGCGTTCGCGCGCTGTGCAAGAAAGTTCGGCAAAAAACGTGCAATGCTTCGTTTCGACACATCCGCGCCGATAGCACGCGCGCTCGCGATCCACTCGCATAGACACATTCAAGGGCAAACGATTCAAGCTCCGCGCCCGCCTTGCCGTAAACCCGCACTGTCGCCGTCATGGAACGGTCAACACGGAAATTCGGGTGAAGTGATGTTTGGAAAAATCAAGGTTGCGTCAGGTTTGCTTGCCGTACTGGTGGTGTTTTGCGTGTTTCAACTGGCGACGGAAGGCCTCGGGTTCTGGTCGCTTTCGCGCACGCACGACGATGTCGGCAACCTGTCGGACATCGCGTTGCAGCAGGTCAACGCGGTCAACAAGACCACGCAGCATCTGATGGACGCGCGCATCAACCTCTCGCGCGCCGGCACGCGCATGGTGCGCGGCGGCACGGAGCCGGTCGAGATCGTGCAGCACGCGCGTGAGGAACTCGCGAGCGCCGACAAGTCGTTCGCGGCTTTCGTAAATGCGCCGAAGACGAACGATGAGAACACGGCGCGCACGAACGCGCTGCAGGCGAAATACGCCGACTACGCGAAGGCGCTCTCGGAACTGGTTCAGTATCTCGATTCGAACAACATTCAGGCGTTCCTGGACCAGCCGACGCAGGGCTTCCAGGACCACTACCTCGCGGAACAGCAGAAGTTCGTTGATTTCGGCAATGCGTCGAGCAATGCGTATCTCGAATCCATCGACACGCGCTACGCGTTGTTCCGCGCCGTCGGTCTCGCGGTCGCGGCGCTTCTCATCGCGGGCATCGTATTCGTGCATTTCGCGCTGCGCCGTGGCGTGATCGCGCCGCTGGAAGAAGCCGGCCGCCACTTCGAGCGCATCGCGCAAGGGCGTCTCGACGAACGCATCGCGGATCGCGGCACCAACGAGATCGGCCGTCTCTTCGCGGGTCTCGCCACGATGCAGGCGAGCGTCGCCGGCACGGTGAAGACCGTGCGCGAAACGTCGGATTCGATCAACTTCGGCGCCGACGAAATCGCGAGCGGCAACGCCGATTTGTCCGCGCGAACCGAGAATCAGGCGGCGTCGCTCGAAGAAACCGCGTCGAGCATGGAAGAACTGACCGCCACCGTGCGCCAGAACGCCGAACATGCGCGCGAGGCCAACACGCTCGCGGGCGAAGCGCTCGAAGCGACGTCGCGCGGATCGGGTGTCGTGGACGATGTCGTCGAGAAGATGCGCGTGATCGCGCAGAGTTCGGACAAGATCGCGGAAATCATTTCGGTCATCGATGGAATCGCGTTCCAGACCAACATTCTCGCGCTGAACGCCGCAGTCGAGGCGGCGCGCGCGGGCGAGCAGGGCCGCGGCTTCGCGGTCGTCGCGGGCGAAGTGCGCGGGCTCGCGCAGCGCTCGGCGCAATCGGCGAAGGAAATCAAGGAGCTGATCGGCGAATCCGTCGCGCAAGTGAGCGACGGCTCAGAACTGGTCGAGCGCGCGGGCGCCGCGATGCGCGAAGTGTCCACGTCGATCTCGCGCGTCACGCAGATGATGGCGGAAATCAGTGCGTCGTCGCTCGAGCAGAGCGTCGGCATCGAGCAGGTGAACCAGGCCGTCACGCAAATGGACGAGATGACGCAGCAGAACGCGGCGCTCGTCGAACAGGCGGCGGCTGCCGCGTCGTCGCTGCACGAACAGACGCGACAGTTGAAGGCGGCGGTCTCGGTGTTCCAGATCGCCTGATCGCGCTCAGGCCGGCAGCGACGCGTAAGCCGTGGCGAGGTGATACGGCGTGGTCGATGGCATATCGGCGCGGCTGATGTTGCCATCGGCCGACCGGCATTCCACCCAGCCGCGCGCATGCAGAAAGCGCGCGCGATAACGTTCGATCTGCTGGCCGAGCGCGTCGCCGCGCGTGGCGAGCGCGCGCAGATATTCGGTCTGCGCCCAAATGCGCTCCGTTCCGTCGATGACGTTGCCCGCTTCGTCGAGCGCGGCAACGACGCCGCCCGTTCGCGCGTCGATGCCGTATCTTTGCGCGAAGTCGAACGCGCGTTCCAGGCGGGCGTTCAATCCCGCCGATTCGAACGCCGCGTGCCGGCTGCCGATCGCCAGAAAATACCATTCGAACTGATGCCCCGGCTCCAGCCGGTTGCCCGCCGCGCCCACCGGCAATTCGGCGATGCAGCCGGTCGGCTCGTGCACGAACAAACGCGCGACCGTCTGCGCGAGCGTGGCGAGGCGCGTGTCGTAGGCGGCATCGCCTGTGGCATCGCGCGCGGCGAGCCACGCTTCGGCCAGATGCATCAGCGGATTCTGCAGCGGTCCTTCCAGCGTCGTCGCGAAGTCTTCCGCGAGCGCCGCATTCAGGACATCGCCGCCGTTGCCGAAGCGCGCTTCGATCAGCCGCGACGTTTCATCGAGCAGCGCGAATGCATCCGCCGACCCGCTTTGGCGCGCGTAGTGCGCGCACGCGAACACGACGAAAGCGTGCGTGTACAAGTCTTTCTGGCGTTCGAGCGGCGCGCCGTTTGCATCCACGCTATAGAACCAACCGCCGTGGCGCTTGTCCTGAAAGTAGTGCCGCAACGAATCGAAGAGCGTCGCGGCGTGATTCAGATCGCCGGCATCGGAGAAAACGAAAAGCTGCCGCGCGCACGCCATCGCGCGATAACGCTTGGGCGGCAGCGGCGCGTGATCGTCGGGATTGACCGCTTCGAACGGCAGGCGCAGCGCCGCGTTGAAGCCGGCGCCGCGCCAGACGGGCAACACGGCGCTCGCATAATGCGCGCGCAGCGCCGCGCCTGAATCCGGATTCGTCGACGGTGCCGCCGGCGCGCCATGCGTAGGTTGATCTTGCATAAGACAGGGAATATGAGGTGTGTCGAACGGGCTCCGAGGCCCGCCGATGAAGCATAGCAAACCGGGCCGGGCGCGCCGCGGCCAGTCAACGCGTGGAGATAACGAACATGTTGAGCAACGTCGAACTCGTATCGCGGCTCGTCATGGCCGCCATGCTGGGCAGCGTGATCGGCTTCGAGCGCGAACGGCTTTCGTGGGCGGCCGGGCTGCGCACGCACATGCTCGTGTGCGTCGGCTCGGCGCTCATCATGATCGTTTCGGCCTTCGGTTTCGCGGACGCGCTGAAGGCGGAACACGTCGTGCTCGATCCGTCGCGGGTGGCGGCGCAAGTCGTCTCGGGCATCGGCTTTCTCGGCGCGGGGTCGATTCTGATGCGCGGCGAGATCGTGCGCGGCCTGACGACCGCCGCGAGCCTCTGGTCCGTGGCCGCGATCGGGCTGGCGGTCGGCGGCGGACTGTACACGGCGTCGATTGCGGCGACCGCGATCATCCTCGTGATTCTCGCGGGACTGAAGCCGCTCGAGCGCCGCTTCATCACCGTCAGGCAGCGCCGGCAACTGACGATGCTCGTCGATCGCGGCTCGCTCTCGTTTCACGGACTGCATGAGGCGCTCGGAACGGGCAGTGTGCGCGTGAAGCAGTTCGTCGTTCAGCAAAGCGAGGAATCGCCGGATCTGGACGAGGTGCAGGTCGAGCTGTCGCGCGTGTCGGCGCGGGAATATCAGACGATCTGCGAGCGCCTGCGGCAACTCGACGTGGTGCGCGATTTCCGCGAGGAAGAGGCGAATTGACCGGCGCGCCCGGCGGCTCGCGCGTTGGCCGCGAAACACCGCACAAAGCCGCTGGATAAGGCGCGCGGCCGTGCGACAATGCGGCCTCTCGAAATCAATGCCGGACCGCGTCGCATGTCGCGCGTCAGCAGAGCGCAGCTTTTCGACCTATGCCCGATTCTGCAGTAACCCGAAATCCTGACATTCTTTCCGACGATCCCGCCTCGACCGCGAAGCCCCGCCGCCGCCGCGCGGACGCATCGGCGGCATGCGGCGAAACGCTCGACCTCTTCGCCGAGGACGCCGAACGCGCGACGCTCCAGGCAATGAACACGGACATTCGTCAGGGCACGTTCGAGGGCTTCGAGCTGCCGGAGGTGTTTCTGGCTGCGGTGGAATCGACGGCGCGGCGTCGTGGGGCGCGTCCGCAGGCAGCGGAGGCGGAGGCAGAGGCTGCTTCGGTTTCGGGGCAGACGCCGACGCCACAACAAGGCGAATTAATCGCGGATGCGCCCGCGCCGGTTAACGCGCGGACCAAAGCTATCGCAATCGCGCGGCCGGCCAGCGTGGCGTCTTCGGCCTTGTCGCCGGTAGCGGACGCGGGCGGCGCGCGGCATGCGGGCGTGCTGCTCGCCGTCGCCGCCTGCGCCATGCTCGCGACGTTCGCCACCGGCATCGCTCAGACTTTTTTCTTTTCGCGCTTCGGCATTGCCGGCGCGTCGCCTGAAGAACGCGCCGATCCATCGGCGCATTGACCTAATCTTTACCGCTTCCCCGAGGCATCGCCGATGCGTCGCGCGTGCACGTGCTGTCCCCTTTCTAATCGGCCGAAATTTCCGTTCGTGTAGAAAAACTACCACATTTCCGACGTGGAAATGCTGCATTGCACTAGGAATCCGTCAGGGCCAACCCTATAATCATCGCTAAGGGAAAACCCTCAAACATCAACCGGAGTCCGACATGAGCTATCTCTTCGCCCTGCTTCAAAAATTTGCTTCGATGTTCGAATCGGCGCACCTGCCAATGGACAAAGACTACTCGTATCAAGCGCGTTTCCGTGAATCGGAGCGTCAGCGCAAGGCACGCGGCACGGCTTTCGGCTTCCGTCTGTAATGCGTGACTGAAGGCGGCGCGGGATACACCAACACCAGCAAAACGCGACGGCAATCGCCGCACACCCCGCCCGCCATTTAGCCGTACCGCTGTACTTTTTCTAGCAGTTCACCACGCAGTTCTCCACACCTTTCCCCGCCCCCTCGCCAAATAGCTTCGCGTCGTCCGGCGAAGAGCCGCGGTATCCTTTCCGGTCTCACGAACCTCCGCGCACCGCGCCGCCCGAGATGACCGCCGACGTCCATTTCTACGATCCCAGCCAAGGCCACGGCCTGCCCCATGACCCGTTCAAGGCCATCGTCGCGCCGCGCGTCATCGGCTGGATTTCGAGTCGCACTGCCACTGGCGGCATCAATCTCGCGCCGTACAGCTTCTTCGGCGCATTCGCGACCTTTCCCTACGTGATCGGCTTTTCGAGCGAAGGCCGCAAGGACAGCATCAGCAACATCGAGGCGACCGGCGAATTCGTCTGGAACATGTCGACGCGGCCGCTCGCCGAGCGCATGAATCGCACGTCCGCGCCCGTCGCGCCGGATGTCGACGAATTCGAACTCGCGGGCCTCACCAAAGCGCCGGGCCGCAATGTCGCCGTGCCGCACGTCGCGGAATCGCCCGCCGCGCTCGAATGCCGTCTGTTGCAGGTGATTCGTCTGACGAATCTCGACGGCGAGCCGATGAACAACTGGCTCGCGCTCGGCCAGGTGGTCGGGGTGCATATCCGCGGCGAATTCCTGAAAGACGGCCTTTTCGATACCGCCGCCGCCCGCCCGATCATGCGTGCCGGCTATCGCGCCGACTATGCCGAGATCGGCGAGATGTTCCAGATGGTGCGCCCGAGCGCCTGAAAGCCCCGGAGAGCGCCGCGACTTGTTCCGGCGCGACAAGCTGAAAACCGCCGGTTTTTCCCTTCGCTTCGCGCAAACCCTTGTCGCACAAGGGCGTTGCCGCGCCTACAGTGGAAGTGCGACATCGCAGTGTCGTATTTCCACATCTGTTTGTCGCAAATAGTCGGCTCGCAGCACTTTTTTCTGGCAACCATGTATGCACAGCGCGGACGCGCGTCCGCACGCTTTTTTCGGAGATTTCGATGAATTCCCCCAAGGTAGTCGTCGAAGGACTGTGCAAGGTGTTCGGCAACAGCCCGAAACAGGCGCTCGACATGCTCGCGGGCGGCGCGACCAAGGAGGAGGTTTTTTCGCGCACCGGGCAGATCGTCGGCGTTCACAACGTCTCGTTCGACGTGAAGGAAGGCGAAATCTTCGTGCTGATGGGCCTGTCCGGTTCGGGGAAATCGACGCTGATCCGCCTCATCAACCGGCTCGTCGATCCGACCGCCGGGAAAGTGCTGATCGACGGCCGCGACGTCGCCGCCGTGCCGCGCTCGGAACTCACGGCGCTGCGTCGCAAGGACATGAGCATGGTGTTCCAGTCCTTCGCGCTGATGCCGCAACGCACGGTCTTGTCCAACGCCGCGTTCGGCCTCGAAGTCGCGGGCGTCGGGCGCAAGGAACGCGAAAAGCGCGCGATGGCCGTGCTCGAACAAGTCGGCCTCGCGCCATTCGCGCAGAAGCTGCCGTCGCAATTGTCGGGCGGCATGCAGCAGCGCGTCGGTCTCGCGCGGGCGCTCGCCGTCAATCCTTCGCTGATGATCATGGACGAAGCGTTCTCCGCGCTCGATCCGTTGAAGCGCAAGGAAATGCAGAACGTGCTGCTCGACCTTCAGCGCGAGCAGCGCCGCACGATTCTCTTCGTCTCGCACGATCTCGAGGAAGCGATGCGCATCGGCACGCGCATCGCGATCATGGAAGGCGGCCGCGTGGTGCAGATCGGCACGCCGCAGGAAATCATCACGAATCCCGCCGACGATTATGTCGAGGCCTTTTTCGAAGGCATCGACACGAGCCGCTATCTGACGGCGGGCGATCTCATGCAGACGGACGCCGTGCCGCTCATGAAGCACGCGCCGAAGCTCGACGCGTCGGTCGTCGCGGCGACGCTCAACGGCAGCGCGGACTATGCGTTCGTGCTCGATGGCGAGCGCCGCATTCGCGGCTTCGTCGGGCGTGATGCGAACGGTCAGGCGGCGCCGCAGGTCAATCAGGTCGAATGCATCGAGCGCAGCATGGCGCTCGACGACGTCGTGAACCGCGTGGTCGCGAGCCGCGCGCCGCTGCCTGTCGTCGAGGCGGACGGTTCGTATTGCGGGTCGGTCAACAAGACGAACGTGCTGCAGGTCCTAACGCGCCATCGAGGTTCCCATGTCTGAAATCATTCCGCTCGGTAGCTGGGTCGATCACGGCGTCCACTATCTGCTCGACCACGACGCGAAAACCTTCGATTCCATCGGCAAGGTGATCGAGAGCTTCGCCGCGGTCATCGAACACGGCTTGCAGTCCATTCCGATGTGGGCGCTCATGGCGCTGTTCGTCGGCATCGGCTTGTGGCGCGTCGGCTGGCGTTTCGCGGCTTTCACGCTGCTCTCGCTGCTGCTCGTCTATGCAACAGGCTTCTGGGATCAGATGGTCATCACGCTCGGCCTTACCTTGTCGTCGACGTTCATCAGCCTGTTGCTCGGCATACCGCTTGGTATCTGGATGGCGAAGAGCCGGTACGTCGAAATGGCCGTGCGTCCGGTGCTCGATCTCATGCAGACCATGCCCGCGTTCGTCTATCTGATTCCCGCCGCGATGCTCTTCGGTCTTGGCCGCGTGCCGGGCATTCTGTCGACGGTCATCTTCGCGATGCCGCCTGCCGTGCGCCTCACGTCGCTCGGTATCAAGCACGTCAATCGGGAGATCGTCGAAGCGGGACAGGCGTTCGGCTGCACGCAATGGCAACTGCTTTACAAGGTGCAGATTCCGAACGCGCTGCCGTCGATCATGACGGGCGTGAACCAGACGATCATGATGGCGCTCTCGATGGTCATCATCGCGTCGATGGTCGGCGCGGGCGGCCTCGGCAACGACGTGCTCGCGAGCATTCAGCGGCTCGATATCGGGCTTGGGTTCGAAAGCGGTTTGTCCGTGGTGCTGCTCGCGATCATCCTCGATCGCATCACGGAGAGCTTCGGGCGTTCGCCCGGCATGGCGCGCGCGCCGCTTCTTTCGGGCCTTCGCAGCGTGATGCGCGTGCGCCGCGCGACGGCTGCGCAACAAGGCTGATGCGGTCATGATGCGCGATGCGATCGTTGCGGCCGTCACGGATTCGCCGCTCGCGAAGCTCGCGCATTTCGGCTTTCTGACGCTGCCCAACTTTTCGATGATCGCGTTCACGAGCGCGGTCGAAGTGCTGCGCATGGCGAACTACGTCGGTCGCGCGGAACATTACCGGTGGTCGGTTATCACGACGGACGGCGCGCCCGCGCGCGCGAGCAACGGCATTGCCGTGAAGCCGACGACGACGCTCGACGAAGCCGGCATGCCCGATGTGCTCATCGTCTGCGCGGGCTGGCACGTCGCCGATCAGGTGGACGACGCCGTTATCGCGCTGCTCGAGCGCGTGCATGCGGCAGGCGTTCCGCTCGGCGGCATCTGCACCGGCGCCTACGCGCTGCTCGCCGCGAAGCTGCTCGACGGTTATCGCTGCACGGTGCACTGGGAAGACATGTCGCCGCTCAACAAGCGCTTTCCGCATGTGCGCTTCGCCGACGAACTCTTCGTGATCGACCGCGACCGCGTGACGTGCACGGGCGGCACCGCGCCGCTCGATCTCATGCTGAACCTCGTGAGCCTGAGGCTCGGGCAAGCACATGCCGCGCAAGTGTCGGAGCAGTTCATCGTCGAGCGCATACGCGGATCGTCCGATTACCAGCACATTCCGGTCGATGCGCGCGTCGGCTTCTCGCGTGCCGAACTCGTCGAAGTCGTGCGGCTGATGGAGGCGAATATCGAAGAGCCGCTTTCGCTCGACGAACTCGCGCGGCTCGTTCATCTTTCGCAACGACATTTGCAGCGCATGTTCAAGATGTTCCTGAGCGTATCGCCGACGCATTACTACCTGACGCTGCGCCTGCGACGCGCGCGCGATCTCCTGCGCAACACCGATGCGTCGATTGCGCGCGTAACGAGCGTCTGCGGTTTTCATTCGCCCTGCCATTTCAGCAAGGCGTATCGCGCGCAATTCGGTCATGCGCCGAGCGCGGAGCGACGTCTTTCCGCGTGACGCGTCAGCTTCGATAGTCCGTCTTGCCGCCTTCGATCATGCGCAACGCGGCTTGCCATTGCAGCGCGGTCACGCCTTCGATCTCATCGCTGCG
Organism: Caballeronia sp. Lep1P3; assembly: GCF_022879595.1. Lineage (NCBI taxonomy): Bacteria > Pseudomonadati > Pseudomonadota > Betaproteobacteria > Burkholderiales > Burkholderiaceae > Caballeronia > Caballeronia sp. Lep1P3. The sequence goes on from NZ_CP084266.1 coordinate 20,681, forward strand.
ATACTGCGCGGCCGTTGTTTCGCACACTTTCGCGGATGGCAGATTCAGTTCGCCGCCGCCCGCGAGCGCGCGAAGCTGAATCTCGCACGCCGTTCGAGGAAGTACATTTCCTGAAACGCGGTCGGAATCGACTTGCCGCATGCGAGCAGGCCGTGATTGCGCAGGATCATCGCGTTATGCGGACCGAGATCGTTGACGAGCCGATCACGCTCAGCGAGATCCAGCGCGATGCCCTCGTAATCGTGATAGCCGATGTGCCCGTAGTACTTCAGCGCGTGCTGGCTGATCGGCAAGAGGCCCTGCTTCTGCGCGGACACGGCGGCGCCCGCGGGCGTATGCGTATGCACGACGCAGACGACATCGGGCCGCGCCATGTGAATGGCCGAATGAATCGTGAAGCCCGCTGGATTCACGCGATACCGCTCGGCATCGTCGGCGGCGCGCGCATCGACCGCGCGCCCTTCGCTGTCGATGCGAACGAGGTCGGAAGCGCGCATCTCGTCGAAGAGCACGCCGTATCGGTTGATGAGAAAGTGATGCTCCGGCCCCGGCACGCGCGCGCTGATGTGCGTGAAGATCATGTCGGTCCAGCGAAAGTGCGCCATCACGCGGTAGAGCGCCGCGAGATCGCAGCGCAGCGCCCATTCTTCCTGCGAATAACCGTGAGTCTGCATGCCGTTGCTCCTCGAGTGGAAAGCCGCGGAAAACGCTCTTGCCTGATGTCTAGATCGCCTGCGCGCGGCCGGGGAAAGTCTCGTCGTAGTCCATTGCGTGATTCGGTTCGTGAGCGTCCTGCGCACCGCGTTGCTCGCGATACATCATCGGCGGAAGGCCGAATTGCTTGCGAAATTCGCGGCCAAGATGCGATGCATCGGAAAAGCCGCAGCTCGATGCAATGTCGGCCACGGTCTTGTCGGAACTCGTGAGCAGCCACGCGGCCGTGCGCAGCCGCACCTGTTTCGCATACGCCTGCGGCGCCTTGCCCGTTTCCGCCTTGAAAAGCCGTTCGAGCTGCCGCGTGGAAAGATCGAGCTTGTGCGCGAGTTCATCCAGCGTGAGCGTGCGGCCAACGTGCTGCTCCATCAGCAGGATCGCGCGCTTGACCTTGGGATGCGTCGCGGGCGCGAGGCCCGGCGGATGCGGCTGCGGCGCGTTGCCCTTTTGCATGTCGTCGACGAGAAGAATGCGCAGCGCCTTCTGCACCGTCGCCGTTTCGAAGTGACGCAGCAAAATGGCGGCGGCCACGTCGATGGATGCGCGACCGCCCGAACACGTAATGCGCCTTCGGTCGATCACGAAGAGCCGGTCCGCGACGAGCAATTGCTCGTCGGCATGCGGGAAGCGCTCGACGAAATCCCAGTAGTGGAACCAGCTTACGCAGACGCGATGCCCTTCGAGCACGCCCGCGCGCATCAGCGTGAAGACGCCGGTGCACATGCCGACGATCGTCGCTTCGCAAGCGGCGGCGCGGCGGATGAAGCGCAGCGTGGCATCGCTCGCGGATGCACCGGAATGCAGCAGGCCGCCGACCACGACGACGTAATTGAACGGCTCGGCCTCATCGAACGTTTCCCACGGCGTGATCTGGATGCCGCAGCTCGCGCGCACCGGCGCGAGCGTTTCGCCGATCACGCTCCACGAGCAGCGCACCGGGCGGCTGAAGTCGCCTTCGTCGGCGGACAGGCGCAGCAAGTCGACGAAGCCGGAAAACGCGGTCAGCGTGAAGTTCGGCAACAGCACGATGCCGAAACGAATGCGCGACTTCGCGTGGCCGTCGACGGAAAGCGGCGGAAGAGACTCGGTGGAACTCATGCGCGTGAGCGTGCTGCGGCGTGGGATCGATGCAGCGAGCATAACACCGGGTGCAAGCCCCGGGCGCATGGTCAGACAGGGGAAGCGCCGCGCGCGAGCGGCGCGGGGCGAAGAGGAAAATCAGCCGCCGAGGACGGCGAAGCCCCACGCAAAGACGCCGCCGATCAGCGCGCCAGTCGAACGGCCGAGCAGACTTGCGACGGTGTAATCGCCCCAGCGTTGCTCGACTTCAGCTTTCAACAGACCGAAGTAGCGCAGCACCGGGCCGATGGAGCACACGACCACGAGTGCGCCCCACAGCGGCGCTTCGCGCGTCAGCACGCGCTCGGGCGCAACGACGCCGATGGCCTGAAGCACGCCGACCACAGTGGCGCCGACGACGAACGCGAAAACCCAGGACTTGAAGAACTGATCGGGAAGGGCGTGACTTTCCATGGTTGCAGATGCGAATTGAACGGGGAGATTGAAGACGAGACGCCAGTGAAGGCGGCATCTCAAGACCTAGGGAATATACCGAGACGCTCATTCGCAGCCTCTCGGACCAATCTCAAAAATCGCTTAATCCGACGACACGCCGACGCGCCATTGCGGCGCTGACGCCGCCATCCCATTTCGATGCCGTTTTTGTTCTATCAGCCGGATTTGCGGTTTGGTGCAATTGAGGCCATGTCGAGTCGGGCGTGCGCCCGGCGACGAAGCGAACCGCCAACCTGAGGGCACCCCATGAACGTCAGCGTCTTCGATCTGTTCAAGATCGGCATCGGTCCTTCCAGCTCGCATACGGTCGGGCCGATGATCGCGGCGTGCCGTTTCGCGTCGCATATCGAGGACGCGAATCTGCTCGGCTTCGTCACGCGCGTGCGCTCGGAGCTGTTCGGCTCGCTCGGCGCGACCGGCAAGGGCCACGGCACGGACAAGGCCGTGCTGCTCGGTCTCGAAGGCAATCTGCCCGATCTCATCGATCCGGACGTGATCGCGCCCCGTCTTGCCGCGATTCGCGAGACGCGGCGCCTCATGCTGCTCGGCAAGCACGCCGTCGCGTTCGACGAGCGCGAGCACATCGGCTTCTATCGCAAGCTGATGCCGGGCGCGCCGGGATCGAGCATCGTGCATCCGAACGGCATGCGCTTTCAGGCGTTCGACGAACACGGCCAGTTGCTCGTCGAAAAAGAGTATTACTCGGTCGGCGGCGGCTTCGTCGTGAACCGCGAAGGCGACCGCGTCAACGGCGTGCGCGCGGGTGCGAACGTGCCGTATCCGTTTCGCACCGGCGACGATCTCATGCGCGTGTGCCGGGAGACAGGTCTGTCTATCGCCGATGTCGCGATGAAGAACGAATGCGCGAATCGCAGCGAGCACGACGTGCGCGAAGGCCTGCTCGCCGTGTGGCGCGTGATGGCCGCGTGCGTCGAGCGCGGCTGCAAGGAGCGCGGCGAGCTGCCCGGCCCGATGCACGTCAAGCGCCGCGCCGCGGACCTCTGCGCGCAACTGCGCGCGCGTTCCGAGGAATCGCTGCGCGATCCGCTGTCGATGCTCGACTGGGTGAATCTCTACGCGATGGCCGTCAACGAGGAGAACGCATCGGGCGGCCGCGTGGTGACTGCGCCGACGAATGGCGCGGCGGGCGTCATACCCGCCGTGCTCCATTACTACGTGAAGTTCATGCACGGCGCGAACGACGAAGGCATCGTGCGCTTTCTTCTGACGGCTGCGGCCATCGGCATCATCTACAAGGAGACGGCTTCCATCTCCGGCGCGGAAGTGGGCTGTCAGGGCGAAGTCGGCGTCGCGTGCTCGATGGCCGCCGCCGCGCTCGCGGCTGTCATGGGCGGCACGCCCGAGCAAGTGGAAAACGCCGCTGAAATAGGCATGGAACACAACCTCGGCATGACGTGCGACCCGGTCGGCGGACTCGTGCAGATTCCGTGCATCGAGCGCAACGCAATGGGCGCGATCAAGGCGATCAACGCCGCGCGCATGGCGATGAAGGGCGACGGCAAGCATTACGTGTCGCTCGATTCAGTCATCAAGACGATGCGCGAAACCGGCGCGGACATGAAGACGAAATATAAGGAGACGTCGCGCGGCGGGCTTGCCGTGAACGTCATCGAGTGCTGATTCGATTCAACGCATAACACGCATGAAGGAAACACCATGACCCGCTATTCGATATTCAGCCTGCTGCGCAACGGCATGTCGTATCACGAGAACTGGGAGCGTCAGTGGCGCAGTCCCGAGCCCAAGCGCGAGTACGACGTGGTGATCGTCGGCGGCGGCGGGCATGGGCTCGCCACGGCGTATTACCTCGCGAAGGAACACGGCATCACGAACGTCGCGATTCTGGAGAAAGGCTGGATCGGCGGCGGCAACACGGCGCGCAATACGACCATCGTTCGATCGAACTATCTGTGGGATGAATCCGCCGCGCTCTACGAGAAGGCGATGAAGCTCTGGGAAGGCCTCTCGCAGGACCTCAACTACAACGTGATGTTCAGTCAGCGCGGCGTGATGAACCTCGCGCATACGCTGCAGGACGTGCGCGACACCGAGCGCCGCGTGAACGCGAACCGTCTCAATGGCGTCGATGCCGAGTTCCTCACGCCCGCGCAAATCAAGGAAATCGAGCCGACCATCAACTTGAATAGCCGCTATCCGGTGCTGGGCGCGTCGATACAGCGTCGCGGCGGCGTCGCGCGTCACGATGCGGTCGCGTGGGGCTACGCGCGCGGCGCGGATCGCGCGGGCGTCGACATCATCCAGAACTGTCAGGTCGTGGGCATCCGGCGCGACGGCAATCGCGTGACCGGCGTGGATACGACCAAAGGCCATATCAAGGCAAAGAAGGTCGCGATTGTCGCGGCGGGCAACACGACGACGCTCGCGGACATGGCCGGCGTGCGCCTGCCGCTCGAGAGCCATCCGTTGCAGGCGCTCGTGTCCGAGCCGATCAAGCCGGTGGTCAACACGGTCGTGATGTCGAACGCGGTGCATGCGTACATCAGCCAGTCCGACAAGGGCGATCTCGTGATCGGCGCGGGCGTCGATCAGTACACGGGCTTCGGGCAACGCGGAAGTTTTCACATCATCGAAGGCACGCTGGAAGCGATCGTCGAAATGTTCCCGGTGTTTTCGCGCGTGCGCATGAACCGGCAGTGGGGCGGCATCGTCGATGTGTCGCCGGATGCGTGTCCGATCATCAGCAAGACGGACGTGAAGGGCCTCTATTTCAATTGCGGCTGGGGCACGGGCGGCTTCAAGGCGACGCCGGGATCGGGATGGGCGTATGCGCATACCATCGCGAACGACGAACCGCATGCGCTGAATGCGCCGTTCTCGCTGGATCGTTTCTATACCGGCCACTTGATCGACGAACACGGCGCGGCAGCCGTTGCGCACTAAAGGAGTCCGAACTATGTTGATGATCGAATGTCCGTGGTGCGGACCGCGCGCCGAAACCGAATTTTCCTGCGGCGGCGAAGCGGATATCGCGCGTCCGCTCGATACCGACAAGCTCACCGACAAGGAATGGGGCGATTACCTCTTCATGCGAAGAAACCCGCGCGGCGTGCATCGCGAGCAATGGATGCATGCGCAAGGCTGCCGCCGCTGGTTCAAGGTTCAGCGCGACACGGTGACATACGAGATTCAGGGCTACGAGACGTTCGACCGTCCGCTGGCTGCGATGGACAACAACGGAGGCACGGCGAAATGAGCCAGAAAGACCGACTCGGCATGGGCGGGCGCATCAATCGCGCCATCGCGCTGACGTTCACGTTCAACGGCAAGACGTTCGAGGGCTATCAGGGCGACACGCTCGCGTCCGCGCTGCTCGCGAACGGCCAGCATTTCGTCGCGCGTAGCTGGAAATATCACCGGCCGCGCGGCATCGTGACGGCGGGCGTAGAAGAGCCGAATGCCGTCGTGCAACTCGAAACGGGCGCTTATACGGTGCCGAACGCGCGCGCAACCGAAGTCGAGCTGTATCAGGGCCTCGTCGCGACGAGCGTGAATGCGAAGCCCGACATCGAGCGCGATCGCATGGCGATCAACCAGAAGTTCGCGCGCTTCATTCCCGCGGGCTTCTACTACAAGACGTTCATGTGGCCGCGCAAGTTGTGGCCGAAGTACGAAGAAGTGATCCGCGATGCGGCCGGTCTCGGCAAGGCGCCCGACGAACGCGACGCCGATCGCTACGACAAGTGCTTCGCGCATTGCGATGTGCTCGTGGTCGGCGGCGGCCCTTCGGGTCTCGCTGCTGCGTATGCAGCGGGTTTGTCGGGCGCGCGCGTGATGCTCGTCGACGATCAGCCGGAACTCGGCGGCTCGCTCTTGTCGTGCGGCGCGCAGATCGACGGCAAGCCCGCGCTGCAATGGGTGCAAAAAATCGAAGCCGAACTGAGAAATATGCCCGACGTGAAGATACTTTCGCGCAGCACGGCGTTCGGCTATCAGGACCACAACCTCGTCACCGTGACGCAGCGTCTGACGGACCATCTGCCCGTTTCGCTGCGCAAGGGCACGCGCGAACTCATGTGGAAGGTGCGTGCGAAGCGCGTCGTGCTCGCGACGGGCGCGCACGAGCGTCCCATCGTGTTCGGCAACAACGATCTGCCGGGCGTGATGCTGGCATCGGCGGTATCGACGTATCTGCATCGCTATGCGGTGCTGCCGGGGCGCAATGCCGTTGTCTTCACGAACAACGACGACGCGTATCAATGCGCGCTCGACCTGAAGGCAGCGGGCGCGCAAGTGACGGTCGTCGATCCGCGCCCGATGGAATCCAAGGGCACGCTGCCCGCAACCGCGCGACGCTATGGCGTGCGCGTGCTGAACAACGCGGTCGTCACGGCGGCGCATGGCAAGCTGCGCGTGTCGTCGGTGGAAGTGGCTGCGTATGCGAACGGTCAGGTCGGCGCAAAACAGGCCGATCTGCCGTGCGATCTCGTCGCGATGTCGGGCGGCTGGAGTCCTGTGCTGCATCTCTTCGCGCAATCGGGCGGCAAGGCGCACTGGCACGACGAGAAGGCGTGCTTCGTGCCCGGCAAGGCGATGCAGGCCGAAAGCAGTGTCGGCGCATGCGCGGGCGAGTTCGCGCTCGCACGCGGCATCCGCTTCGGGTTCGATGCGGGCGCGGAAGCCGCGCGTGCGGCAGGCTGCATCGTCGCGCGAGCAGAGCCTGTGCAGGTCGCGGAGATCGTCGAAGCGCCGTTGATGCCGCTGTGGATCGTCGGCAACAAGGAGATGGCGACGCGCGGCCCCAAGCAGTTCGTCGATTTCCAGAACGACGTTTCCGCCGCCGATATCTATCTCGCCGCGCGAGAAGGCTTCGAATCGGTCGAGCACGTCAAGCGTTATACGGCGATGGGCTTCGGCACCGATCAGGGCAAGCTCGGCAACATCAACGGCATGGCGATTCTTGCGCACGCGCTCGGCAAGACCATTCCCGAAACCGGCACGACGACGTTTCGCCCCAACTACACGCCCGTTACGTTCGGCACGTTCGCGGGCCGCGAACTCGGCGAATTCCTCGATCCGGTGCGCAAGACCGCGATTCACGAATGGCACGTCCAGAACGGCGCACTGTTCGAGGATGTCGGCAACTGGAAGCGGCCGTGGTACTACCCGCGCGGCAACGAGGACATGCACGCGGCGGTTGCGCGCGAATCGCTGGCAGTGCGTGAGAGCGTCGGCATTCTCGATGCATCGACGCTCGGCAAGATCGACATTCAGGGGCCTGACGCGGCCAAGCTGCTCAACTGGGTCTATACGAATCCGTGGAGCAAGCTCGAAGTGGGCAAGTGCCGCTACGGTCTCATGCTCGATGAAAACGGCATGATCTTCGACGATGGCGTGACCGTGCGCCTCGCCGAACATCACTACATGATGACGACGACCACGGGCGGCGCCGCGCGCGTGCTGACGTGGCTCGAACGCTGGCTGCAAACCGAATGGCCCGACATGCGCGTGCGGCTCGCATCGGTGACGGACCATTGGGCGACCTTCGCGGTCGTCGGCCCCAACAGCCGCAAGGTGCTGCAGAAGGTGTGCCGCGACATCGACTTTGCGAACGCGGCGTTCCCGTTCATGAGCTATCGCGATGGCACGGTTGCGGGCGCATCGGCGCGCGTCATGCGGATCAGCTTCTCCGGCGAGCTGGCCTATGAAGTGAACGTGCCCGCGAACGTGGGCCGCGCCGTGTGGGAAGCGCTGATGGAAGCCGGCGCGGAGTTCGACATCACGCCATACGGCACGGAAACGATGCACGTGTTGCGCGCGGAGAAGGGCTACATCATCGTCGGACAGGATACGGATGGCTCGATGACGCCCTACGATCTCGGCATGGGCGGGCTGGTCGCGAAGTCGAAGGACTTCATCGGCAAGCGCTCACTTGCTCGCTCTGATACATCGAAGACGGGACGCAAGCAGCTCGTGGGCCTCTTGTCCGACGATGCGTCCTTCGTCATTCCGGAAGGCGCGCAGATCGTGGCCGGCCCCTTCCAGGGCGACACCGCGCCGATGCTCGGTCACGTCACGTCGAGCTATTTCAGCCCTGTTTTGAAGCGCTCGATTGCATTGGCCGTCGTGAAGGGCGGTCTGGAAAAGATCGGCGAATCGGTCACGATTCCGCTCGCGGGCGGCAAGCAGATCAGCGCAAAAATCACGAGTTCGGTGTTCTATGACAGCGAAGGAGCACGTCAGCATGTTGAATGAGATCAAGCGTTCCGCGACCGTCGTCGATCGCGTGACAGTCGGGCAGGGCGTGTGGCAGGAGTCGCCGCTCGTGGGCGCGGATGCGCTCGTCAAGGCGCATCAGGCCGGCGCGTTCAAGGCGTTTCGTCTGAGCGAGCGCCCGTTCCTGGAGCTCGTGAACGTGCGCGGCGATGCGCGCGACGCGGCCTTCGTGCGCGCGCTGCAAAGCGTGACCGGCTGTGCGCCGCCCGCGCAGCCGAACACTGTTGCGAAGGGCAATGGCTACACGATGCTGTGGCTCGGCCCCGACGAATGGCTTCTGCAATCCGAGGCCGCGCACGACGCATCGCGCGCCGCGCCGATGGAAGCGAAGCTGCGCGATGCATTCGCGGACGCGGGTACGTTCGCGTCGGCGGTGGATATCGGCAGCGGGTACACGGTGCTCGACATCGACGGTCCGCGCACGCGCGATGTGCTTGCGCGCGGCTGCCCGCTCGATCTGCATCGGAAAGCGTTCGGCGTGGGGCAGTGCGCGCAGAGCCACTACTTCAAGGCATCGATCACGCTCGTGCCGCTTGGCGGCGATCGCTTCGAGATCATCGTGCGTCGCAGCTTCGCGGATTATTTCGTGAAGATCATGCTCGATGCAGCCGAGCCGCTCTTGTCGTGAAGCCTTTCGAGCCTTTCGACGTGAGCGGTCAGGGCTGGCGCGTCGTCGTCGATGAGTTGGTCGTCGGGACGCGCGTCGGCCTGTACGAGCATGAGCATCATGCGCCGCAGCCCGTTTGCATCGATGCGAGTCTGCGTTATCACGGAATGCCGGACGAATCGCGCGACGGCTTCCTCGACTACGAAGCGTGGTGCAATCGCATTACCGCGTATTTGCGGAAGAAGCCGCATACGCGCCTGCTCGAAACGCTTGCCGCGGAGATCGCCGCGTTGTCCTTCGATGAATGGCCCGCGCTCGATGCGCTCACGTTGACCCTGCACAAGCCGAAGATTCGCGATAACGCGCGCAGGCTCGCGCTGGAACTCGACTGGCGGCGCGCCGACTACGATGCATGGCGCGCGCGTTCAGCGGTGCGCGAGGGTATGAAGCACGAGCCATGAGACGCAGCGTCGTCAGGCCACCATCGCCGGAACGGGCGTCAACGATGGCGTGTGCTTTCGGCGTTCGCGTGTCGGCGCCGTACCGAAGGCGTCGCGATAGCTCTTCGAGAAATGACACGCGGATTGAAAGCCGCACGCCATCGTGATGTGCATGATCGACATGTCCGTCTGCAATAGCAGTTCACGCGCGCGCCGCAATCGCAGCGTCAGATAGTAATGCGTCGGCGTCATGCCGAGATGTTCTCGAAAGAGCCGTTGCAATTGTCTTTGCGACATGCCGGCGAGCCGCGCAAGCTCTTCGCGCGACAAAGGCTCTTCGATGTTGTTCTCCATCAGCGAGATGACTTCGAACAGGGACTTGTTGGCCGATCCGAGCCGTGCGACAAGCGGCATGCGCTGCTGTGCGCTCGTATCCCGCACATGCTCGACGACGAACTGTTCCGCGATCTGGGTGACGCGCGCCATGCCGACGCGCGCGGCGATCAGATTGAGCATCATGTCGAGCGGCGCGACGCCGCCCGTGCACGTCACGCGATCCCGGTCGATCACGAAAAGCTCCTTGAGAAAGCGCGTGTCCGGGAACTCTTCCTTGAGCGCCGACATGTTCTCCCAGTGAATCGCGCATGCGTAGCCTGCCAGCAGACCCGCACGCGCGAGCGCATACGTGCCGGTGCAAAGACTGCCGAGCACGCTGCCCATGCGCGCGAAACGGCGCAAGGCCGACAGATGCGCGGGCGCGGTCGCGCGTTGCACGTCGATACCGCCAACCACGAACACGATGTCGGGCCGGCCGAGACATTCGATCGGTCCCGTATCGACGGATAGCCCGTTGCTCGCCGCGACCGGCCCGCCTTCCGGACTCACCACAGACCATCGATACAACGGCTGACCCGACAGATAGTTCGCCATCCGAAGCACTTCGATGGCGTTGGTGAACGCCATCATCGTGAAGTTGGGAAGCGGCATGAAGGCGAAGTGCGACAGCGACGCTGTGCGATCGGGAGACATGGGGAGCGATTCCTTGGAATCCATTGTTGACGCCGTCCGTTTCGGCGTTGCGCCACGTTGCATTCTGATTTCCAAGGCAACTAGCATGCCATCGGGCGAAACCCTGAGCGCATGATCGGGCGCGCACTAAGGCGGCGTTTAAGCCAAAGCGCGAAGCACTGCGAATGCGCACGACCGTTCCGCCGCAGTGCAGCGCGGCTTCGTCGCAACGCACTACACCGAATGCCGCCAGGCCGCTTGTCGAAAAAGGACGCGCATGTCGGAAAAGGCCAAGAACGCGTCTGAATTCGTAAATCGGCCGGAAGAGGGAACGTCAAGAATAGACGCAACGGAAAGTCGCCGTCATCACTCACCAGACGTCGAATGGGCCGATAAAACGCTCCCCATTCACTGACAAACACGGAGCAACAAGCGATGAGCACTCTGCACGACAACAGCATCATCATCGACGGGCTGAACATCTCGAAGTTCGAGCGCTCCGTGTTCGAAGACATGCGCAAGGGCGGCGTGACCGCGGTGAACTGCACGGTCTCGGTTTGGGAAGACTTTCAGAAGACCGTCGACAACATCGCGCACATGAAGCAGCAGATTCGCGAATACGGCGAGATTCTCACGCTCGTGCGCACGACCGGCGACATTCTTCGCGCGAAGAAGGAGAACAAGACCGGCATCATCTTCGGCTTCCAGAATTCGTATGCGTTCGAGGACAACCTCGGCTATATCGAGGTGTTCAAGGAACTCGGCGTGAACGTCGTCCAGCTTTGCTACAACACGCAAAATCTCGTCGGCACGGGATGCTACGAAGCCGACGGCGGTCTCTCCGGCTATGGCCGCGAAGTGATTCAGGAGATGAACCGCGTCGGCATACTCGTCGATCTCTCGCATGTCGGCGCCAAGACTTCGTCCGATGCCATCGCATGCTCGAAGAAACCCGTCACGTACTCGCATTGCTGTCCTTCGGGGTTGAAGGAGCATCCGCGTAACAAGACCGACGAGCAACTGAGGGAGATCGTCGAAGCAAACGGCTTCGTCGGCGTGACGATGTTCGCGCCGTTTCTGAAGCGCGGCCCGGACGCGACCGTCGAGGATTATCTCGAAGCCATCGACTATGTGATCGATGTCGTCGGGGAAGATTGCGTGGGCATCGGCACGGACTTTACGCAAGGCTACAGCACCGAGTTCTTCGACTGGATCACGCACGACAAGGGACGTTATCGCCGGTTGACGGACTTCGGCAAGGTCGTGAATCCCGAAGGAATCCGAACGATTGGCGAGTTCCCGAACCTGACCGCCGCGATGCAGCGCGCAGGCTGGAGCGAGCCGCGCATCAGGAAGGTGATGGGCGAAAACTGGCTGCGCGTATTCGGTGAGGTCTGGGACGTCTGAACCTAAAACAACAGGAACCCGCGATGCAACCGCAACTGCCTATCGACGTCGATCCGCAAACCGGCGTCTGGACCACCGACGCGCTGCCGATGCTCTACGTGCCGCGTCATTTCTTCACGAACAATCATGTCGCCGTCGAAGAAGCGCTCGGCCGCGACGCCTATGCCGAGATTCTCTACAAAGCGGGCTACAAGTCCGCTTATCACTGGTGCGAGAAAGAAGCGAAGCAGCACGGCATTAACGGCATGGCCGTGTTCGAGCACTATCTCACGCGTCTTTCGCAGCGCGGATGGGGCCTCTTCCACATCGTCGAGGCCGACCCGTCCACGTCGCATGCGCGCATTCAGTTGCATCACTCGTCGTTCGTGCTCGCGCAGCCGGGCAAGGCGGGCAAGCTCTGCTACATGTTCGCGGGATGGTTCGCGGGCGCGATGGACTGGGTGAACGACGCATCCGGCGATCACGCGACGACGGGACCACGTTCGCGCTCGCGCGAATCGCAATGCGCCGCCGAAGGCTGTACGTGCTGCATATTCGAGGTATCGCCGCTTGTAGCGTAGTTCGCGTCAATTCATCCCGAGGCCGACCGCAATGCGTTACCCGAACCTTTTCAAGCCGCTCACGCTGAACACGCTGACCTTGCGCAATCGCATCGTCAGCACGGCGCATGCGGAGGTGTATGCGGAGCCGGGCGGCTTGCCGGGCGACCGCTACGTTCGCTATTACGAAGAAAAGGCGAAGGGCGGCGTGGGCCTCGCCATATGCGGCGGATCGAGCCCCGTCTCCATCGATAGTCCGCAAGGCTGGTGGAAGTCGGTGAATCTCTCCACCGACAAGGTGATCGATCCGCTCGCGCGTCTCGCCGAAGCGATGCATCGTCATGGCGCGAAAATCATGATCCAGGCGACGCATATGGGCCGCCGCTCGGCGTGGCATGGCGAGAACTGGCCGCACCTGATGACGCCGTCCGGCGTGCGTGAGCCGGTGCATCGCGGCAACGCGAAGATCATCGAAGTCGAAGAGATTCGGCGCATCATCGGGGACTTCGCAGCGGCCGCCAGGCGCGTGAAGGACGCGGGCATGGACGGCATCGAGATTTCAGCAGCGCATCAGCATCTCATCGATCAGTTCTGGAGTCCGCGCACGAACTTTCGCGCCGATGAATGGGGCGGCTCGCTTGCGAACCGCCTGCGGTTCGGCACTGAAGTGCTGAAGGCCGTGCGCGAAGCGGTCGGCGCTGATTTTTGCGTGGGCTTGCGCATGTGCGGCGACGAGTTCCATGAAGACGGCCTCGATCACGAGCAACTGAAAGAGATCGCGCACGCGATGGCGGAGACGGGCCTCATCGATTACATCGGCGTGATCGGCTCGGGCGCGGATACGCATAACACGCTCGCCAACTGCATGCCGCCGATGGCGTTGCCGCCCGAGCCTTTCGTGCATCTCGCGGCGGGCATCAAGTCGGTCGTCAAGCTGCCGATCATGCATGCGCAGAGCATTCGCGATGCGGGGCAAGCGGAGCGTCTGCTTGCCAACGGCATGGTCGATCTCGTCGGCATGACGCGCGCGCAGATAGCGGACCCGCACATGGTCATCAAGATTCGCGATGGCCGCGAGGACGAGATCAAGCAATGCGTCGGCGCGAACTATTGCATCGACCGTCAGTACAGCGGGCTCGACGTGTTGTGCGTGCAGAACGCGGCGACATCGCGTGAAGCGACGATGCCGCATGTCATCGAAAAGACGCGTGGGCAGAAGCGCCGCGTCGTGGTCGTGGGCGCGGGACCGGCGGGGCTGGAAGCGGCGCGCGTGGCGAGATCGCGCGGTCATGACGTCGTGCTCTTCGAGAAGAACGAGTATGTCGGCGGGCAGATCATGCTGGCCGCGAAGGCGCCGCAACGCGAGCAGATGGCGGGCATCGTTCGCTGGTTCGATATGGAAACGAAGCGCCTCGGCGTGGATCGCCGTCTCGGTGTGGCCGCCGACGACAGAACGATCATGGCGGAGAAGCCGGACATCGTCGTGCTCGCGACGGGCGGCTCCGCGTTCACGCATCAGGTGCCTGCGTGGGGCGTCGACGATGGACTTGCCGTGAGTGCATGGGACGTGCTCTCGGGCAAGGTCGAGCCGCGCAAGAACGTGCTCGTCTATGACGGCGTGAGCACGCATGCAGGCGCTGGCGTCGCGGACTACATCGCGTCGCGTGGATCGAACGTCGAGATCGTGACGCCTGACGTGAAGGTCGCCGACGACGTCGGGGGCACCACGTTCCCCATCTTTTATCGGCGTCTGTATGCGCACGGCGTCGTTCATACGCCGAACTACTGGCTCGACAAGGTGTACGAGGAGAACGGCAAAAAGATCGCCGTGCTGCGCAACGAGTACACCGAAGAGCAGGAAGAGCGCGCGGTGGATCAGGTGGTGATCGAACATGGCAGTACACCTAACGATGCGCTCTACTGGAAGCTGAAGCCCGAGTCGATCAATCGCGGGCAAGTGGACGTTCACACGCTTTTCGCGGCAGAGGCGCAGCCGTGCCTGAGCGAGGAGCTCGGCAATGGACGCTTCCTGCTTTTTCGCGTGGGCGACTGCATCTCGATGCACAACATCCACGGCGCAATCTACGACGCGCTGCGTCTTTGCAAGGACTTTTGACGAGGGCATTGCACGATGAACCCCGTGTTTGTCATCACTCTCTTGTTGTGGATTTCGGTCGCGGGTCTCGCCTTCGCGATCATGAAGCGCGCCGCATACTGGCGCGTCGGACGCGCGACGGCTGCGGGCGCGTATGGATGGGGCAATCTGCTAACCATTCCGAAGCGCTATTTCGTGGACCTGCATCACGTCGTCGCGCGCGATCCGTATATCGCGAAGACGCACGTTGCGACCGCTGGCGGCGCGATCCTCGCGATGGCGCTCGTCTTTCTGAACTACGGTCTCGCGCTCTACTCGCCGTGGATCGACAAGCTGATCTTCCTCGCGGCGCTCGTGATGCTCGTCGGCGCGGCGTTCGTGTATCGGCGCCGGCACGGTGCGAAGGAAGTGCCCGCACGTCTTTCGCGCGGACCGTGGGACAGCTTGCCTCTGTTGCTCGGCTCGTTCGCGCTCGGCCTTGCGCTCTTCATGCTGCTGCCCGCATCGTGGATGTCGGGCGCGCTCGCGATCGTCGTCGCGTTGATGATTGCGGCGGGCGCGTACACGATGACCTTTGGCGCGGCGCGCGGCGGCCCCATGAAGCACGCGATGGCCGGTCTCCTTCATCTCGCGTTTCATCCGCGCCAGGAGCGTTTCAAGCCGGATCGTGAACATGATGTCGTGCCGCCCACCGCGCTCAAGCAGCCGGTTCTCGACGCGAAGGAATACGGCGTCGGCAAGCCCGTCGAGTTTCGCTGGAATCAGTTGTTGAGCTTCGATGCGTGCGTGCAATGCGGCAAGTGCGAAGCGGCGTGCCCCGCGTTCGCATCGGGGCAACCGCTCAACCCGAAGAAGCTGATTCAGGATCTCGTGACCGGCATGGTCGGCGGCACGGACGCGGCTTATGCGGGCAGTCCCACGCCGGGCATCCGGGTCGGCAAACATGCGGGCGCGCCTGACAAGCCGCTCATCGCGAGCATGATCGAAGCCGACACCATCTGGTCGTGCACCACGTGCCGCGCTTGCGTTGAAGAGTGCCCGATGCTGATCGAGCATGTCGATGCCATCGTCGATATGCGGCGCAACCAGACGCTCGTGGAAGGCGCGGTGCCGGGCAAAGGTCCGCTCACGCTTGCGAATCTGCGTGAGACCGGCAGCATGAACGGCTACGACATCGCTGCGCGTTACGACTGGTCCGTGGACCTGCAAGTGCAGCTCGCGCAGCCGGGCCGTCATGTAGACGTGCTGTTGATCGCGGGCGAAGGCGCGTTCGACATGCGCTATCAACGCACGCTGCGCGCATTCGTGAAGGTGCTGAACAAGGCGGGCGTCGATTACGCTGTGCTCGGCGGCGTGGAAACCGATACGGGCGACACCGCGCGACGCCTCGGCGACGAAGCCACGTTCCAGCAGTGCGCGGCGAGGCTCATACAGACGCTTTCGCAATACACGTTCACGCGCATCGTGACGACGGACCCGCATGTGCTGCATAGCCTGCGCAACGAATATCGCGCGCTCGGCGGCTTCTACGAGGTGCAGCATCACACCGCGTTCATGGCCGAACTCGTCGCGAACGGCAAGCTCGCACCGAAGGCCGCCGCCGCGTTCGCGCAAAGAAAGATCACGTATCACGATCCCTGCTATCTCGGCCGATACAACGGCGAAACAGAAGCGCCGCGCAAGATGCTGAAGACGATCGGCATCGAGGTGATCGAGATGGAGCGTCATGGCATGCGTGCGCGTTGCTGTGGCGGCGGTGGCGGTGCGCCCTTGACCGACATTCCCGGCAAAGAGCGCATTCCCGACATACGCATCGCGGATGCGAAGTCGGTCGGTGCGGACGTCGTCGCCGTGGGATGCCCGCAATGCACGGCGATGCTCGAAGGCGTCGTCGGTCAGCGTCCCGAAGTGCTGGACATCGCCGAACTCGTTGCAGCCGCGCTGGAGTGACACGATGACCCACGACATCAGACGTATCGATCCTCGTCGGCCGTTCATCGTGACGGCGCAAGGGCTCAAACGCATTACGCTCGGTGAAATAGGCAATGGCGTAGTAATGGACTTCGCGCATGCCGTGCATCAACTCGAAGCGAAGCCTCGCCGCACGACTAGACTTGCGCGTCGCACGTTGCTCGTCGCGGCGCACACGGATCGCGGCGCGCTCGACGATCACGCGCGTCAGGCGCTGGCCGCCGCCGCACTGCTTGCGGACGAGGAGACCGAAGTCGCGCTGCTCGCCTTCGGCGCCTTGAGCGACGACGCGGCATCGCTCGGTGCGGACCGCTATATCGAACTGGACGCGTTCGATGCACGCCGCTACGCACCCGACGAAGAACTCATCGCGCTCTCGGCTTGCGTCGCGGCGTTCGCGCCCGCGCATATCTTCATGCCCGACAACGCGTCCGGCGACGGCGATCTCGGCCGGCGCTACGCGGCGCGCGCCGATGCGAGCATCGCGACGCACGTTGTCGAACTCGAGGCAACGCATGTCGCTTCGTATGCGGACGCGGGCCGTGCGTGGGCATCGCGCGCGTTGCCCGATGTGATTCTGCTCGCGCCGAACGCCGTGGATGCGAAGCTGCCTTTCGTCGGCGGCGGGGAGCGCGTGAAGAGCGAAGGCATCGTGCCGGCATCGATGGGAAGCGCGTATGCCGATCTCGGCATCGAGGAAATGGACGCCGCGCAAGTCGCGCTCGAAGAAGCGGACTTCATCGTATCGGCGGGCAATGGCGTCACCGATATTCCCGCGTTCGAAGCGCTCGCGACTACGCTCGGCGCCGCGATCGGCGCGAGCCGCGTCGCCGTGGACGACGGCAGGTTCACGCGCGACAAGCAGATCGGCGCGACGGGCAAGACGGTCGGAGCAAGCGTGGTGATCGCGTTCGGCATATCGGGCGCGGTGCAGCACTTGCAGGGCATCAAGGATTGCCGTCACGTCATTGCAGTGAATCTCGACGCGAGCGCGCCGATTGCGAAGCGCGCGAATCTCACCGTCGTCGCGGATACGCAAGAGACCATCAAGGCGCTGACCGATGCGGCCGCCGCCGCGCGCGCATCGCGTGCGAACGGTGCGTCGATTGTCGAGAAAGCGCTGTCGGAAGGAGCGCTCGCATGAAGATCGCCGTACTCGTTTCCGTGGGACGTCACCCGGTGAGCGGCACCGCGCGTTACAGCCGCAACGATGCGGCGGCGCTGTGCATCGCGCTCGATATCGCTAGGCAGCACGGCGCGCAACTCGACGTGCTGCACGCGGGCGATCCCGCGAGTCCGGCGCTCGCGGAATATCTCGCGCTCGGCGCGACGCGCGTCGAAGTGCTCAACACCGAAGGCGATGCATGTGCGGCGCTTGCCGGGCGCATCGCGGGCTACGACCTCGTGATGACCGGCACGCGCGCGGAAGGCGCATTCGACAGCGGCACGCTGCCGTACAGGATCGCCGATGCGTTGAACATTGCGCTCGTCGGCTCGGCTGTCGACATCGACGTGAAGAGCGATGGCCTCGAAGTGCGGCAGTTCATGCCGAAGGGCTTGCGAAGGCGCGTGCGCGTGTCGCTGCCCGCGCTCGTCGCGGTGCATCCGCTTGCGAATGCCGCGCCGCGTTTCGCGTATGCGCGCATGCGCGAGGGGCGCGTCGCGCCCGTTGCGGCAAGCGCGCCTGCCGACAGCGAACGAAGCGCATGGACGCTCGGCCCCGTGACCGCGAGACCCAAACGGCTCGCCGCACCCGAGAAGCGCTCGGGCCACGCGCGCATGCTCTGTGCGACGACGACGGAAAGCCGCGGCGGAAGCGTCGTAATTGAAGGGAGTTCAGTCGAAAAAGCACAAGTGATACTGGCGTATTTGCGCGAGCATCGACTCGTGGATTACTGATTTCTACCGCCCGTATCGACGCCACACTCCGCGCTCATGAGGTGCACACGATGAAAGTTTCGGCAGACGTTCGCGCAATGATCGAACGCCGCAAAAAGGGCTACACGCTCGAAGCGCCTTTCTATACGAGCGAGGAAATTCATGCGCTCGATCTCGATGCGATCTTCGCGCGGCACTGGATTCATGTCGCCGTCGAGCCGGACGTGCCGGAGCCGGGCGACTACACGACAGTCGAAATCGGCCACGATTCGATTCTGATCGTGCGCGACGACGACATGCAAATTCGCGCGTTCCATAACGTGTGCCGTCATCGTGGCGCGCGGCTGTGCAACAACGAGAAAGGCTCGCTCGGCAACATCGTGTGCCCGTATCACAGCTGGACGTACAACCTCGACGGCGACCTGTTATTCGCCGAGCATATGGGCGACCAGTTCGACCGCTGCAAGCACAGCCTGAAGAAGGTGCACGTCGAAAGTCTCGCGGGACTCATCTTCATCTGTCTCGCCGATGAACCGCCCGCCGATTTCGCCGTCATGCGCGCCGCCATGGAGCCGTATCTGCTGCCTCATGGAATCAGGGACTGCAAGGTTGCGGCGAGCATCGACATTGTCGAGAAGGGCAACTGGAAACTCACGATGGAGAACAATCGCGAGTGTTATCACTGCGTCGCGAACCATCCGGAACTCACTGTATCCCTCTATGAATACGGCTTTGGTTATCAGCGCTCGCCCGCTAACGAAGAGGGCATGGACGCGTTCGAACGCACGGTGCAAGAACACGCGAAGCAATGGGAAGCGATGAACCTGCCGTCCGCCGAGATCGAACGTCTCTCCGACCTCGTCACCGGCTTTCGCACGCAACGGCTGCCGCTCGATCGCGACGGCGAGTCGCAGACGCTGGATGCGAAAGTCGCGTCGAGAAAGCTGCTCGGCGGCTTCGAGCGCGCGGACCTCGGCGGCCTTTCGTTCTGGACGCAGCCGAATTCGTGGCATCACTTCATGAGCGATCACATCGTGACGTTCAGCGTGATTCCGCTTTCGGCGGGCGAAACGCTCTTGCGAACGAAGTGGCTCGTGCACAAGGACGCGCGCGAAGGCGTCGATTACGACGTCGACAATCTCACGGTCGTATGGCGCGCGACGAACGCGCAGGACAGCACGCTCGTCCAGTATTCGCACCTCGGCGCGACCAGCAGCGCGTATGAGCCGGGCCCGTATTCGCCCTATACGGAGGGCCTCGTCGAGAAGTTCTCGGAGTGGTACATCGGGCGTCTCGATGCCTACGCGAACACGCCCGACAGCGACGCGCCCGCGCACGGCGAGAAGGTTGTTTCGTTCATGCGCTGACGCGCAAAACACTGAGGCAGGAGAATGAACATGATGCGCGATCAGGCCACGTTCGAGCCGGCGACGAGCCGCGTGAGCCAGCCGCGGTTCTGGAGCGCATTGCCCGCGCGCTGGAACAGCGACATCGACGATACGCTCGTCTGCTGTCACGTCCGGCAGGAAACGCATGACGTGAAGAGCTTTTTCTTCAGAGCGCCCGACGAACGTGCGTTCGTCTTCGAACCGGGGCAGTTCATCACGCTAGAACTGGAGATCGACGGCGAGCCCGTCAACCGCTGCTACACGATCTCGTCGGCGCCAACGCGCCCACATACCATTTCGATCACGGTCAAGCGCGTGCCGGGCGGGAAGGTCTCGAACTGGCTGCATGACAACGTGATGGCCGGATCGCGCGTGCGCGTGCTGGGGCCATCGGGGGACTTTACGTGCGCGCGACATCCGGCGCGCAAGTTCCTGTTCTTGTCGGCGGGATCGGGCATTACGCCGCTCATGTCGATGAGCCGCGCGCATCACGAACTCGGTGACGACGCCGATATCGTGTTCGTGCATAGCGCCCGCACGCCCGACGACATCATCTTCGCGCGCGAACTCGATCTCATCGCATCGAACCACGCGCATTTCCGCACGTCGTTCGTATGCGAGCGCGCAGGCGCGCGCACGAACTGGCCTGGAATCACGGGCTTTTTGAGCTTGCCGCTGCTCAGGCTCGTCGCACCCGATTTTCTCGAACGCGAGATATTCACGTGCGGCCCAGCGCCTTACATGAAGGCCGTGCGCGATCTTCTCGACGAAGGCGGCTTCGACCGCACGCATTATCACGAGGAAAGTTTCTCGTTCGAAACGATCGCGGAAGTGGCCGCGCAACTGACGACCGCGCATGTCGCCGATGCCATCGCCACGCACGCCGATGTGATCGAAGCTCGCGATAAAGCGAGCGGCTTCGCGCCGTCACCCGCGCCGGTCGATACCACGTTCAATGTCACGTTCGCCAAAAGCCGGCGCGAAATCGAATGCGGCAGCGGCGAACATGTGCTCGACGCGGCGAAGAAGGCGGGCGTGCGCCTCGCGTCGTCGTGTACGCAGGGCATGTGCGGAACGTGCAAGGTGAAGCTCGTCTCCGGCGAAGTGGCGATGAAGCACGCGGGCGGCATACGTCAGCGCGAAATCGATCAGGGCATGGTGCTGCTGTGTTGCAGCAAGCCGTTGAGCGATCTCGTCGTGGATAAGTGACGCGCGCCGCGTCGTTTCCTGACAACTGCGTGTCGCAAATGCACGTTACGCGGCAATTCTGGCTGGCGATTCTGGACGCACACCGTAGGCGCAAACCGAAGGGGCACACCCAAGGGGGAAAGCAATGAAAGCGACGAGAAGACTGTTCGTGCTGTGCGCGATGAGCGCGGCGCTGGCCGCGAGCATGGGGGCGAGCGCCGATTCGAAACCGACCATCAAGATCGGCTACGTCGAAGGCTGGGACGACAGCGTGGCGACATCGAACGTGGCGGCGCGCATCATCGAGAAGCGACTCGGCTATCAGGTGCAACTCGTTCCCGTGGCCGCCGGCGTGATGTGGCAGGGCGTGGCGCGCGGCGACCTCGACGCGACGCTTTCCGCATGGCTGCCCGTCACGCACGGCGCGTACTGGAACAACTTCAAGTCGAAGGTCGTGGACCTCGGGCCGAACTTCAACGACGCGAAGATCGGGCTGATCGTGCCGGAAAACGCGGACGTATCGAGCCTGTCGGATCTGCCCGCGAAAACCGCCGAGTTCGATTCGCGCATCGTCGGCATCGATGCGGGCGCGGGCGTCATGCAGAAGACGAGCGAAGCGATCAAGGCGTACAACCTCGACTACAAGCTGCTGCCGAGTTCGGGCAGCGCGATGACGGCGGAACTGGCGCGTTCGGAGGCGTCGAACAAGCCGATCATCGTGACCGGATGGAAGCCGCACTGGATGTTCGCGAAGTACAAGCTCAAATTCCTCGACGATCCCAAGAAGGTCTTCGGCGAGGCCGAGCATGTCGATAACGTCGTGAATCCGGAGCTGGAAAAGAAGGCGCCGCCTGTCGTCGCGTTCCTCAAGAAGTTCCAGTGGAAGCCGGGCGAAATCGATAGCGTGATGCTCGCGACGCAAAACGGCGAAAAGCCCGCCGCCGCCGCCGATGCGTGGATCGGCGCGCATGGCGACCGCGTCGATAGCTGGGTGAAGTAGCGCGCGCCTGTACGACGCTTGAACGCGAAAACGCCGCTAAAAAGCGGCGTTTTGCGTATGCGGCCGCTCAACGCAGCACGACAGTCCTCTCACCGTTGATGAATACGCGCCGCTCCACGAACGCCTTGACCGCGCGCGCGAGCGTAATGCATTCGACATCGCGACCGGTGGCGAGCAGGCGCTCGGGGCTATACGAATGATCGACGCGTTCCACTTCCTGCTCGATGATCGGGCCTTCGTCGAGATCGTCGGTAACGAAGTGCGCCGTCGCGCCGATGAGCTTCACGCCGCGCGCATGCGCCTGATGATACGGCTTCGCGCCCTTGAAGCCCGGCAGGAAAGAATGATGAATGTTGATCGCGCGGCCCGCGAGCTTGCGGCTCGTCTCGCCGGAAAGAATCTGCATGTAGCGCGCGAGAATCAGCAATTGCGCGCCGGATGAATCGAAGAGATCGAGCAAGCGCGCCTCCTGCTGCGGCTTGGAGTCGGCGGTGATCGGCAGATGATGGAAGCGCAGGCCGTGCTGCTGCGCGAGCGGCGCGAGATCGGCATGATTCGACGCGATGCCGACGATATCCATCTTGAGTTCGCCCATGCGCCAGCGGAACAGCAAGTCGGCAAGACAGTGCTCGAGCTTCGATACCATGATGAGCACTTTCGGACGCACGCTGAGATCGTGCATCGCCCAGGTCATCGAGAAACGCGCCGCGATGGGACCGAACTCGCGCTGGAGCATCGCGAGATCGAGAGTTTCATCGCGTCGCGCGGCATGAAAGACGCAGCGCACGAAAAAGCGTTCGCTGAGATCGTCGTCGAAGACGCTCAGTTCGTCGATATAGCCGTGATGGTGTTCGAGAAAGCCGACGATCGCGGCGACTTGCCCCGCCGCGCTCGGGCACGCGACGGTGAGCACCAGTTGATTGAGGCGTGATTCGGCTGACATGCGTGCTCCACATTCGAGAGATCGCGCGCCGCAAGAGTGGGCGGGCGTCTCGCTAGTAGAGCAAGCGCGCGGGCACGATGGATAGAAGCGATGCGCCGTCGCGCTGGTACGAAAGCGTCAGCCGAGTTGCAGGCTCGCGCGCTCCTGCGCGGACATGAGCATGGCGCGCATCGCGTGCTGGATCGCGACGAAGTGCACCATGAGGCTCGTCGGCTGCTGGAAGTACCACGGCGTGTTGAGGCTCACGCAGTCGTGACCGTGCGCGAGCGTCCAGCCGAGTCGATCGCGCAGCAAGTTGGCGATGATCGTCTGATCGCCGCCGTTCGCGTAGGTGCTCGACTTGTCCGGCGCGGCGCTGACGTGCCGGTGAATCTCCTCGACGAACGCGACATTGCTTTCCGTGCGACGGAAACCGAGCACGCCCGCGTTGATGAGCCACGGACCGATATCGTGTGCGGCGAGAATGTCGCGGTTAGCGAGCAGCGGTTCGAGCGGCTTGCGCTGATCCACGAAGAGGATGTCGGCATCGATCCAGATCATCCACTCGTGATGCGGCATGTGCTTGCGCAGAAACCACGGCTTGAGCCATGTGCCGGTGCTGCCGGGATCGGCGTCGGCGGGTGTGTCGCGGTAGACGTAGAGCGTATAGCCGTGGCGCTCGCAATAACGCCGCATGTTCTGTTCGGCGATTGCGCCGTATTCGCGCACGCTCGCGGTGTAGTACGTGACGAGCGCAATCGGGCGGCCGGGGTTGTAGACGCTGAACGGCTCGGCGTGCGCGCTCGCATGGCCCGAGAAATCGAGCAATTGCGCGCCTTTCAGATGACAGTCGTTGACGTGCTCGGCGAGCGCGTTGCGAAAGGCCGGATGGATGAAGCCGTAAATTTCCTGCTCCGCCATCGTGATGGTCCACAGGTTCGGCTGCTTCGCCCAGATCGGCGAGAAGCGCGGATTGCAGAACATCGTGCACATGGCCCCGCCGCGCACGCCGTGCGGCTCGATGTAGTCGAGCGGGGACAGCATCGCGATTTCGTCGTCGGTCGGGCCGCAAATCTTGCACTGCGCGATGCAGTGAACGATGAAATCGCGAATCTGCTGCGTGTTGCGCCAGACCTGCAACGCGGTGTGCTTGTCGCCGGAATCGCCGGCGATCGCGGGCAGCAGGTGTTGACGGCCGTCGGCCATCGGTTCGACCGCCAGCATGTTCAGAACGAGGCAGTCTTCGCTCAAGCAGAGGAGCAGCGCCATGTCGGGCATCTGCCGCAAATGGTGCAGCACGGTTTCGTACTTGAGCAGAAGACGTTGCGCGCGCGTGGGGAGATCGACGAGGGACACGGTTTCGTGCTCGTAACCCATTCGCGCGCAGTAGAGCTTGTGATTGGCGAGGACGTGAGGGGCGTTGACCGAGAGGAAGCTGAGGCAGCGAGTAGTCATAAAGCGTATTGGCGACGGGTATCGTGCGGCGGTGCAGTTTTTTACAGACAGCGCAGTATGAGTACCGCGGGCGCGCCGCGGTATCGGGCATGTCTGAATTCGAACTTATTCGATGGACCTCGCCGCGCCCCAATGCGCCTACGCGCTCGACAACGCCTGCGCCAGCGCCGTCGCGACGGTGGCGAGCTGCGGTTCGACGACAAGATCGGTGTGCCGGCCCTCGACGCGCATGATGCGCAAGCCGTGCTTCGCCACGCGCTGCCACACCGGCAGCGGATCGCCGCGGTCGTCCTGCTGGATCGACGCGCGCACATAGACGATCGGCCCGCCCACGTAGCGGCGCGGCTTGTAGGTCGTCATTGCGACGCGCATCGACTCGCGCAGTTGCAGGAGCGTCGGCGGCAGGCCGCGTGCGTCCGGCGCGGGCTGCTGCGCCGTCTTGCCGAGCCGCATGCGCACGCGGTCCGTCAGCGCGACGGCCTTGCCGCGCACATACGCGATGCGCTCGCGCCCGGCGAGCGAGCGGAACTCGCGCATGCGATAACCGAGCATGGCCGCCTGAAAGCGCGTCCACTCGGGAAGCGGCAGGCAGCGCTCGTGGACGTAGGTATCGAGCAGACAGAGCATTTCGATTTTCTCGCCCGCTTTCACGAGTTGCTGCGCGATTTCGAACGCGACGAGCCCGCCGAACGAATAGCCGACGAGCGCATACGGCCCGCTCGGTTGCAGCCCGCGCATGCGCAGGATGTACGCGCGCGCCATGTCCTCGACGCTGCGCTGGGGCGTTTCATCGCCGTCGAGTCCTTGCGCCTGCAGGCCGTACACCGGGCGCTCGCTTTGCAGCGTGCCAGCAAGCGTCAGACATTCCATCACCGAGCCGGTGATGCTGTGAACCATGAAAAGCGGCCGCCCGCGCCCGGCGCGCATCTGCACCAGCGTGGAACTGGCGGCGCTCGTGCCCTGATCCGCGACGATCACGGCGGCGAGCCTGCCGATGGTCGGCGCGACGATCATCGTGGCGATGGGCAGCGTGCGGCCGGTCGCGCGGCCGATGTCGGCGAGCATGCGCGCGGCGAGCAGCGAATGGCCGCCGAGTTCGAAGAAATTGTCGTCGCGGCCAATCGGCGCGAAGCTGAAGTAGCGTTCCCACAACGCGCACAGCCACGCTTCGATGCTTTCCGCCGTTTCTCCGGGCGCGGGCAGTTCGGGATGCTCGCGCCCGAGCATCGGATGCGCGCGGATGGCGTCGAGACAATCCGCATTCGCAAGCGACGACACATTGCGCGCCGGCAGGCCGTTCACGGCATCGCGGGCGGCGGCTTCGGACGGCTTGCCGTTGTGCGTGACCGGCAGCGCATCGACCTGCGCGATGACATCCGGAACGAGCGCCGCCGAGCCTTGCCGCATGAGTTCGCGGCGTATCCGCACCGCGAGCGTCGCGTTGAGGTGCACATCGGCGCGCAGCACGAGCAACAGCACGACGCGCTGACCGGCATCGCCCGCGCGCGCGCCGGTTTGCGGCACGGCCATCGCGTGACAGATCTCGGGAATGTCGCTCAGGATGCGGTAAATCTCGCCGGGACTCACGTTGATGCCGCGCACGTTGAGCACGCCGTCGCTGCGGCCATGCAGACGCGCGGAGCCTTCGGGCGAGAACTCG
This sequence comes from Caballeronia sp. Lep1P3, assembly GCF_022879595.1. Lineage (NCBI taxonomy): Bacteria > Pseudomonadati > Pseudomonadota > Betaproteobacteria > Burkholderiales > Burkholderiaceae > Caballeronia > Caballeronia sp. Lep1P3. The sequence goes on from NZ_CP084266.1 coordinate 46,783, forward strand.
ATCACGTCGCCGTGGGTCCAGACGCCTTCGTTCTCCGAGAAATACGCCTTGTGAAAGCGCGCGCCGTCGCTGTCGCCGAAAAAACCGAGCGGGCGCGAGGGAAACGGATTCGTGCAGACAAGCTCGCCGGGCATCGTCGTCGGCGCGCCGCGTTCGAACGCCTGCACGTCGAGGCCGAGACTCTTGCACTGCGCTTCGCCCGCATACACGGGCAGGTTCGGATTGCCCAGCACGAAGCATCCGAGGATGTCGGTGCCGCCCGAAATCGACTGCAGTTGCAGCGGCTTGACGTGCCTGTTGACCCAGTGGAACTGCGCGTCGTGAAGCACCGCGCCGGTGCACATCATCGCGCGCAGGGCGGAGAGATCGAACTGGACGCCCGGTTCGATACCGGCGTCCTCGTTCATCTTGAGATACGCGGGACTCGTGCCGAACACCGTCACGCGCTCGTTAGCGACGATGCGCCATAACGTGTCCACTGCCGCGACGGGGCCGTCATAAGTGACGATCTGCACGCCCGATGCGAGCGCCGACAATTGCCAGTTCCACATCATCCACGAGCAGCTCGTGAAGAAGAAGAGCGTGTCGCCGGGGCCGAGATCGCTATGCAGCCGATGCTCCTTGACATGCTCGATCAACGTCCCGCCCGCGCCATGCACGATGCACTTCGGCTTGCCCGTCGTGCCAGACGAGAACATGACGAAGAGCGGATGATCGAACGCGAAGCGCGGCCAGGTGAAGCGCGCGGGATCGCCGCGCACGATGAGTTCGCGCAGTTCGTGTTGCGGTGTCGTGACGCTGCTCGGCAGCGGCGTTTCGTCGAGGCAGACGATATCGGTCAGCGACGGCAGCGCGTTCGCGACCGCCGCGACGTGCGCGCTGAGTGCGCCCGCCGTATCGAACGAGCGCTGCATCGTGTGCGCGAAAAGCATGCGCGGCGCGAGCGGTGAAAAGCGATCGACGATGGCCTGCACGCCGTTTTCCGGCGCGGCGGTGGAAAGCGTCGCGCCGAGCGCGGTGACGGCGAGCGCGGCGGTGATCGCATCAGCGTCGTTGCGCATGATCGCGACGGCGTGATCGGCGGGCTTGAGTCCGAGTTCGCGCAACGCCTGCGCGAGCCGCATCACGCGCTCGCGCAATTCGCCGCGCGTGTAGGCGACGCGGCCGCCGTCCGCGAGACACGATGTGAGCGCGGGCGCGTCGTCGGCAGCGATGCGCGAGCCAAGCAGATTCTCGGCGTAATTCAGTTGCAGATTCGGAAAGAAGCGCGCCGTCTCGCATCGATCGCCGATGCACACCGGCTCATCCGATCCCGACCATTCGAGTTCATCGGCGGACCGGAGAAAGGTTTGCCAGAAGCGCCGGAATTCGCGTGCGGAATAATCGTGGAATGCGGCGTAATCGGCGAATTGCGCGCCCGTCAGTTGTTCGAAACCCCGGATAAAACCCGTCATGCGCGAACGCGATATACGTTCTGCATCCGGCTGGAATAGGGACTCGCGCGAATAGACGCGCGCATGCTTGTGAATGGCGTCTTGACGTTGCATCTTCCGAAGCACCCGTGGTTTGTACTGCGTTATGAATTTTTGTGCCGCGCGAAGACAGCCGCGAATCTCTCTTTTCGCGGTGAAGCGTCTCGTCGCCGGAGTCAGGTTTTCTTCCTTTGCGAATCAGATTACAGCTAGCCAACGCGCCGCAATGTGCGACCACTCACAAAACATCGCGGCGTTTCGGCAGGTATTTCTGCTGATGGATGACAGTCAAAAATCGCTTCGTAACACGAACTGCAACAATGACCAATCCGCGCATCGATATTCATAGGAATGCGTGGTTTTAATCGTCGGCATAAAAGAGGCGATGCCTTATATCGAACTTACGACACTGCAAACCGAACGTTCGATTCAAACAACAAAATGGAGATTCAATGACCACGATTCATCGCGACACCGTGAGGCCCGAATGGGTCGATTACAACGGCCATTTGCGCGACGCGTTTTATCTGGTGATTTACAGCTTCGCGACCGACGCCTTCATGGACAGCATCGGGCTGGACGACGCGGGCCGTCGCGAGCGGCGTCGCACGCTTTATACGCTCGAGGCGCATGTGCGCTATTTGCGGGAAATCAAGGAAGGCGCGGCGGTTCGCATCGACGCGCGCGTGATTGCGCACGACAAAAAGCGCATCCATCTCTATATGGAAATGTTCGAGGGCGATGCCGCGCCACCTGTGTCGGCGTGCGAACTGATGCTGCTGCATATCGATTCCAGCGGCGCGCCGAAATCCGTTTCATTCGACGACGACATCGCCGCGCGCATCGCCGCCCAGCCGACGGTCGCGGCGAAGGACGCGCGTCATGCGGGACGCGTGATCGGCTTGCCGGCGCGTTCGGACGATCCGGCGGGCGCAAGTTCCGCCGCGCCGGCCTGAGCGCGCCACGTCCGCAACAGGAGCGCGTTGGTCACGACGCTCACGCTCGAAAACGCCATCGCCGCGCCGGCGAACATCGGATCGAGCATGCCGAACGCCGCGAGCGGAATGCCGATCAGGTTGTAGATGAACGCCCAGAACAGGTTCTGCCGGATCTTGCGGTACGTGCGCCGCGAAATGTCGATGGCGTCCGCGACGAGCGCGGGGTCGCCGCGCATCAGCGTGATCCCGGCGGCTTCGATCGCGACGTCGGTGCCGTTCGCCATCGCGATGCCGATATCGGCGGCGGCGAGCGCGGGCGCGTCGTTGATGCCGTCGCCGGCCATCGCCACGACGCCTCGCGCGGACGCCCGCAAATGCGCGACGACGTTCGCCTTGTCCTCGGGCAGCGTGTCGGCGTAGACCGCGTCGGGCGCGATGCCGAGCGCGCGCGCGACGGCCCGCGCGCTGCCCGCGTTGTCGCCGGTGACGACCGCGCTCTGCACGCCCATGCGCGCAAGACGCTCGATGGCGGCGCGGGCCGTTGGCTTCACGGTGTCGCCGAAAGCGAGCAGCGCGAGCACGGCGGGCGCGTCGAGGTCGATGAGCCACGAAATCGTGTTGCCTTGCGCTTGCAGTTCATCGGCGCGCGCGGTGAGCGCGGGCGGAACGTGCGCGTTCAGCTCGGCGAGCCAGCGGCCGCTGCCAATCGCGATGCGCGCGGTCGCGCGTTCATCGTCGCAAGCGCTGTCGATGTGCGTGGACACGGCCCGCGACACGCGTCCTTCGACACCGCGCCCCGCCACCGCGCGCACCGCGCTCGCCACGAAGCGCGGCGCGGCGGCGGCCGGATGCGCGTCGGCGGTGGCGACGACGGCCTTCGCCAGCGGATGCTCGCTCTGGCGCTGAACCGCCGCCGCGAGCGCGAGCGCCTCGTCGCGGTCCTGCCCGGGCGCGGCTTCGAACGCGACAAGACTCGGCCGCCCGAGCGTCAGCGTGCCGGTTTTGTCGAACGCGACGACGCGGATGGCATGCGCCTGCTCCAGCGCCTGCGCGTCCTTGATGAGAATGCCCTGGCGCGCCGCGACGCCGGTGCCGGCCATGATCGCGGTCGGCGTCGCGAGGCCGAGCGCGCACGGGCACGCGATCACGAGCACCGCGACCGCGTTCAGCAGCGCGGTTTCGCCGCTCGCGCCGTGCAAAAGCCAGCCGCCGAGCGTCACGAGCGCGATGCCGAGAATCGCCGGGACGAACACCGCCGACACGCGATCGACGAGCCGCTGGATCGGCGCCTTCTCCGCCTGCGCCGATTCCACGAGCCGGATGATGCGCGCGAGCGTCGTTTCCGCGCCGATGGCCGTCGTTTCGATGGCGATCACGCCTTCGCCGTTGATCGAGCCGCCCGTCGCGCGCGCGCCCGGTTCCTTCGCGACCGGCAGGCTTTCGCCGGTAATCAGCGATTCGTCGATGTGCGTGCGGCCCTCGCGCACGATGCCGTCCACCGGTACGCGCTCGCCCGGCCGCACGATGGCGATGTCGCCGATTCGCACGTCCGCGAGCGCGACTTCGCGTTCCCGCGACGGATCGGCGCGATCGCGTATGCGCGCCTTGTCCGGGCGCAGCGCGTTGAGCGCGCGGATCGCATCGGCCGTCTGCCGCTTCGCGCGCGCCTCGAGCCACTTGCCGAAGCGCACGAGCGTGATGACCACCGCCGACGCCTCGAAGTACAGATGCGCGTGCGCGCCGCCGTGCGCGAACATCTGATAGACGGACACGCCCCACGCCGCCGACGTGCCGAGCGCGACGAGCAAGTCCATGTTGCCCGCGAACGCACGCACCGCGCGATAACCGCCCTTGTAGAAGCGCGCGCCGAAGCCGAACTGGACGACGCTCGCGAGCGCGAGCTGCAGCCACGGCGAGAGAGCGAAGCCGAACATCGGCGAGAGAAGCGGCAGCGTGAGCACCGCGCTGCCGACGACCGCCGCGACTTCGCCGTTCCATGCGCGCGCGGCGGAATCAGCCGAATCGGCGGACGCGGCGAGCGGCGCGTCGCGGACAACGAGCGCGGCTTCGTAGCCCGCTTTCGTGATCGCGGCGACGAGTTGATCGTCCGTGACGGCATGGCTCGCGTGAACCGTGGCGCGTTCCGTCGCGAGATTGACGGCGACGGAATCCACGCCCGGCACGCGCTTGAGCATTTTCTCGACGCGCGCGACGCACGACGCGCACGTCATGCCGCTCACGGAAAACTCCGCCGTCCGCTCTGGCTCGTTGGGCTGGGTCGAAACCGATGACATATGAAACGCTCCGAATCTGGCTGGACGGCGGCAAACGCCCGCTTCGATTTCACCAGTATCAGGCTTCCAATGCTTGGAAGGTCAAGCGGGCGCGTTAGCCGCGCGAGGCATCGGTCATCGTCGCGCGCATCGCGTCCGCGAGCGCGTTGGCCGCGTCGCCGCCGCGTGCGCGCAGGCCATCCACGGCGCCGGCGCGGTCGGCGTCGGCCTTGTTCTGCGAGAGCTTCGCCTTGCCGACGAGCCGCGTCACCTCGATCTCGATGCCGACGATCGCCGCGAGCATCTGCTCGATGTAATCGCGCGGCGCGTCGCCCATCTTCCACGGCGCGGGTTCGCCGGCTTCCATCTTGCGAGTGAGCCGGGCGACGACGCCGCGCACGTAGGCTTCGTCGTCGCGAACGGTGATGCGGCCGTGCGCATGCACGACGAGATAGTTCCACGTCGGCACCTGCCGATGCGTTTCCTGCTTGCTCGGGTAGAACGTCGGCGAGATGTAGCCCGCCTCGCCCTGAAAGATGGCGAGGACTTCGTCGCGCGGCGCTACTTCGCGCCAGAGCGGATTCGCCCGCGCGACGTGCGCCCGCAGCGTGCCGTGCTCGCCGGCGGCGGCGTCGAACTCGAACGGAATGTGATTCGCGTCGAGACCGTTCGGACCGTGCGTGACGAGCGCGCCGAACGGATTCGCGGCGATCAGCGCGTGCAGCGCGTCGGTGCGGTTTTCTTCGAAATGGGCGGGCAGATACATCGGCGGCTCTGTGTCGGTTGAGTGAAAAGACGGCGCGTATCGTCATGGTACGCGATGCCGATGCACGCGGTTTGCTGCATCGTGGGCGCATCTTCGCCATCTTTGTTTCCTATCTTGCGTCCTCTCTTCTTGCCTATGGTCAGCGGATAAGATACAACCCGAATTCCGAGATAGCGCCCGTGCCGCGCGGCATGCGTCGGAAAGGCGGCCGGCGCGCGACTCCATGCAGAACTAGAACCGGATTCCCAATCGAATGAATGCAAACCGACGCTGGACCTTCCCGCTCAACGCCGCTTTCTGGATGAGCGCAAGCCTGACCGGAATCAGCCTCGTTGCCGGCTGCGCCGCCGACAAGCCGCGCGAGGTCAAGGCAGCGAGCGGCGGCTGGGTGAAGGATCAGGTCGCGGATGCCTATACGTTCGGGTTTCCGCTCGTCGCCTCCGACATCGCGCGCGAGCGGGCGAGCGGCAATCCCGCGCAGCCCGGCCAGGCCGCGCTCAACACGTTCCGCCACGCGACGGCGCTGCCGCCTGTCGGCGCGACCGGCTGGCCGAGCGTCGATACGATCGATTCGACGGCGTGGCTCGATGTCTCCGCCGATCCGGTGATCGTCTCGCTGCCCGCCGCGCCGCGCGGCCGCTACCTCGACACGCGCGCGTTCGATGCGTGGACCAACGCGCTCTATTCCAGCGCCGACACGACGCCGTATCCGAAGATGCAACTGATCGCGTTCGTGCCCGCCGGCTGGACCGGCACGGTGCCGGCGAATGCCACGCGCGTCGAAACGCGCACGCGTTATGTCTGGTTATCCGTGCGTGTGCGCGTGAACGGCCCGCGCGACGTGCGCGAGGCGCGCAAGCTCCAAGCCGCGATGCACATTCAGACGCTCACGCCCGCGAAGGATGCCGCAGCCGATGTCACGGCCGCCGTCACCGGCGCGTGGCCGGGCGGAAGCAGCGGACAACAGCCGTCGGTGCCGCCGCTGCCTGCCGCGCCGCCGAGCGCATCGCCGGGCGCGCAGGCCGAAGCGCTCGACGCCAACGCGTTCTTCGCGCGCCTCGCCCGCTCGCTCGACGACAACCCGCCCGCCACCGCCGACGCGCCCGCGATGAACCGTCTCGCCGATCTCGGCGTGAAGCCCGGCGAACCGGTGCAATTCAGGACGACGGACGCGCCGCTGCTCGACTCGGGCCTCGCCGGTGCGCGCGAGCGCCTTGCGACCGTGCCGCCCAACGCCATCACGAAGAACGGCTGGACGTGGTTCGGCGAAGGCGTCGGCAATTACGGAACGGACTACACGCTGCGCGCGTATCTGGCTCGCCGGCAGACGGCCACAAGCACGAAGAATGGCGAAGTGAAGCCCGTCGCGCTGAACGACAGCGAAGGCCACGCGCTCAACGGCGCCAACCGGTATGTGCTGCACTTCGCGCCGAACCAGCTTCCGCCCGTGCGCGGCTTCTGGACGCTCACCGCGTACACGAAGCAAGGCGCGCTCGCTGATGCGAAGCTCCCGCATCTCGCGCTCTCCGATCGAGACCGTCTGAAGAAGAACCGCGACGGCTCGGTCGACGTGATCGTGTCGGCGCAATCGCCGGGCAAGGCGCGCGCGTCGAACTGGCTGCCCGCGCCGCAGGGCGAGTTTCAATTGACGATGCGCCTTTACGCGCCCGATCCGCAGGCCAGCGACGGCACCTGGGCGCCGCCGCCCGTCGAGCGGCAATAGCAACAATAGCGGCAATAACGGCGTAATTTCGCTCGTCGGACACGCGCTGCCGCGAGCGTTTTGACGACGTTCGCGCGGTGCATCGTCGTATACTCGGACATCCTCCTTCCCGAGTCGGCGAGTCCGCGCGGCGCTCCACGCGCGCATCGCGTCGCCGCGCATCGAATGTCAAGCACTACCAAATCGGGTTTCACGTCGGCCGGGCAAACGCTGCGCGGCGTCATCCACGCGCGTCGCACGCGGCGCATCGCAATCGGGCTGATCGTTGCGTTGCTCGTCGTCGGCATTCTCGGCTTCTTCGTCGCGCCGCCGGTCATTCGTCATATCGCCGAACAGCAGCTCGCGAAACAGCTCGACCGGCCCGTCAGCATCCGGCGCGTCGCGCTCAATCCCTACACGCTCGATGTCGAAGCCGACGACGTGCATATCGGCGAATCCGCCGCCAACATCGCGCGGGGCGGCGCGGCGAATTTCGTCGATGTATCGCGGCTCGTGGTGCGCACGTCGTGGGCGTCGCTCGTGCGGCTCGCGCCCGTCGTCGATGAACTGAAGATCGATTCGCCGCGCTTCGTCATCGTGCGTTATGACGCCGGGCATTTCAATTTCTCCGATCTGATCGCGAAGTTTTCGCAACCGGCGCCCGCGCCGTCGAGCGGCCCGGCGCGGTTCTCCGTCTCCAACATCCGCGTGGAGAACGGCAGCATTCTCTTCGACGACCGCCTCACGAAGGCGAAGCACGTCATCGACCGCTTCGCGCTCGGCATTCCGTTCATCGCCACGCTGCCGTCGGCCACGGACATCTTCGTGACGCCGCTTTTGCAGGCGCGCATCGACGGCTCGCCGCTCTTGCTCAAGGGCCGCACGAAGCCGTTCGCGCAGTCGCGGGAATCCGAGATCGCGCTCTCGCTCGACAGCCTCGACGTGCCGAAGATCGCGTCGTATGCGCCGGATTCGCTGCCGGTCGCGGTCAAAAGCGGGCGGCTCTCGACCGACCTCAACGTGCGCTTTGCGATTGCTGGCAACGCGCCGACGATCCGCATCGACGGCACCGCCGATCTCGCCGACGCCGCCGTGACCGAGCGCGCCGGCGCGCCGCTTTTCTCGGCGCGCGCGCTGCACGTCCGGATCGCGGACATGGAGCCGCTGCGCGATGTCTATCACTTCGACGAAATCACGCTCGCCGCGCCCGAAGTGCATCTTTCGCGTGACGCATCGGGCGCGCTCAACGTCGGCAAGCTCGCGTCGCCGTCGAAGCCGGACAACCAAAAGCCCGCGCAGAAGGAAGGCCCGCCGCTCGATCTGGCGATTCGTCGCGTGGCCATCGACGACGGCCGCATCGCGTTCGCCGACGATCTGATGAAACAGCACGTCGAAGCCGCGGTGACGAAGCTCGCGGTCACGCTCGATGGCTTTTCGACGCTCGCCAAAACGCCCGCGCGTTTCGCGCTCAAGGCGGCGTCGGACAAAGGCGGCACGCTCGACGCATCGGGCAGCGTGACGCTCGCCGCCAAAACCGCCGACGCGAAGCTCGCACTCGACGCGCTCGCGGTGCCGCCGCTGCAGCCGTACATCGCGAATGCGGTGGCGGCGCGCGTCGAAAGCGGCACGCTCGGCGCGCATCTGCCGGTGTCGGTCGACTGGTCGAAGCCGGACGCGGCCTTGCAGGTCGGCGCGGGCGACGTGAAGCTCGATGCGCTCACGCTCGTGCCGACGAACGCGCCGGGCGCGTCGCCCATCACGCTGCGCTCGGCGGTTGCGAAAATCGCGAAGGTGGATCTCGCCGCGCGCACCGCCGCGCTCGACAGCGTGCAAGTGTCCGGCCTCGCGCTGGATGCCGCGCGCCGCAGGGACGGCAGCATCGATCTGGCGGCGCTCGCCGGGCCGCACGAAGCGGCGCCGGAGCCGAGCGCCACGCGCAAGATTCAGAAGGAGCAGCAGGGCGGGCCGGCGTGGCGCTATCAGATCGGCCAGATTTCGCTCGACGACGCATCCGCGGGCTTCACCGACGAGACGCCCGCGCGGCCCGTGAAGCTGCGCGTCGCGCCGCTCTCTGTCGGCGTCAGGCAGTTCAGCGACGATCTGACGAAGCCGCTTCCCGTCGAGGGCAAGCTCACGCTGAACGGCAAGGGATCGCTTGCCGTCGCGGGCAGCGTCACCGTCAGTCCGCTCAAGCTCGCGCTGCACGTCAAAGGCGATCAGGTCGATGCTTCCGCGTTCGAGCCGTATTTCGGCGACAAGCTCAACGTCGACGTGGCGAGCGCGTATCTGAACGCGAGCGGCGACCTGGCGGTGTCGGGCAGCGGCAAGACGCTCGCCGCGTCCTACAAGGGCGACGCGTCGCTCACGGACGTCCGCATGCTCGACAAGGCCACGTCCGACCGCTTCGCAAGCTGGAAGCTGCTCGGATTGACCAGTCTCAAGGCGAGCTACGGCGAGCGCGGCACGGACGTCGAGGCCGCGCGCATCACGTTCGCCAACTTCTATGGCCGCGTGCTGCTGGACGCGCAGGGCAAGCTGAACCTGAAGAGCGTCGTGGCGAGCGACAACGGGCGCGCTCAAGCCGTGACGCAATCCGTGACACGGCCGGCGGCGTCCGCGCCGGTTGCCGCGAGCGCGCCCGCCGATGCCTCGAAGTCCGGGCAGTCGGGGCCGCCGGTCAACATGCGCTTCGGCCAGCTCGTGCTGCAGAACGGCCGCGTCACGTACACCGACGACTTCATCAAGCCGAATTACACCGCGAATCTCGTCGCGATCAACGGAACGGTCGGCGCGTTCGGCACGCAGTCGACGACGCCCGCGCCCGTCGATGTCACCGCGAAGCTCGCGGCGAATGGGCCGGTGTCGATCAAGGGACAGGTGAATCCGCTGATCGCGAAGCCCGCGCTCGATCTCACCGCGAGCGCGCACGATGTCGAACTGACCAACCTCACGCCGTATTCGTCGAAGTACGCGGGTTATCCGATCACGAAGGGCAAGCTCAACGTCGATCTGCACTACATGCTCGCCGACGACAAGCTGACCGCGAACAATCACCTGTTCATCGATCAGCTTACGTTCGGCGACCACATCGACAATCCGAGCGCGACGAAGCTCCCCGTGCGGCTCGCGGTGTCATTGCTCAAGAACTCGCGCGGCGAAATCGACGTCAATATTCCGATCTCCGGCTCGCTGTCGAACCCGGAATTTTCTGTCGGCGGGCTCGTGTGGCAGGCCATCGTCAATCTCGTGCAGAAGGCCGTGACCGCGCCGTTCTCGTTGCTCGCGCATGCGTTCGGCGGCAGCGGCGAGGAACTGAACTACGTGGAATTCGACGCCGGCTCCGCCACGCTCGGGGACGCCGCGCAGAAGAAACTCGATACGGTCGCGAAGGCGCTTGCGGACAAGCCGTCGATCCGGCTCGACGTGATCGGGCGCGTGGACCCGAAGGTGGACGAACCCGGCTTGCGCCGCGCGTGGCTCGACGGCCAGGTGAAGCGCGCGAAGGTGCGCGACATGTCGGGCAGCGGCCAGAACGTCGACTGGACGTCGGTGACGGTGTCCCCCGACGACTACGACAAGTATCTGACCAAGGTCTACAAGTCAGCGGACTTCAAGAAGCCCCGCAACTTCATCGGCATGACGAAGACGCTGCCCGATGCCGACATGAAAGCCGCGCTGATGGAGAACGCGCCGGTCGACGACGCTTCGTTGCGCGATCTCGCGCAGCGGCGCGCGCAGGCGGTGAAGGAGTACTTCGACGGCAAGATCGACAGCAGCCGCATCTTCGTGGTCGCGCCGAAGCTCGATGCGCAGGGCATCGAAGACAAGGGCGCCGGAAGCCGCGTAGAACTGGGGCTGAAATAGCGCGGCATCAGCCGTTTGGACGACTCGATGAGCGAGGGACTGCATAGCATGATCGATACCGGAAATCCTGACGACAACGGGAGTGAGCCGATGGGAACGCCTTATGAGAAAGACGTGGTGGCGTGGGCCAATGAACAGGCCGCGCTGCTGCGGGCAGGAAAGCTCTCGGCCATCGATATCGAGCATATTGCAGAGGAAATCGAGGACGTGGGGAAGAGTCAATTACGCGAGTTGGGCAGCAGGATATCCGTGCTGCTTGCGCATCTCCTGAAGTGGCAGTATCAGCCGGAACGGCGAAGCAAGAGTTGGTCGAGTACGATCCGCACACAGCGCAAGGACGCGAACTATCTCCTTGGGGAAGCACCGAGCCTGCGGCGACGCTTCGATGAATCGAAATGGCTCGACGTCGTGTGGTCGAAAGCGCGAACGTTGGCGGAGTCGGAAACGGGTATCGACTTCGACGACTTCCCCGAAATCTGCCCGTGGCCGATCGGATGCGTGCTCGAGGAAGGGTTCCTTCCGGAATGATCGCTAGCGCGGACCGCAACCCGCGCCCCCTCAATGCGCCCCGGCCGCCGCTCCTCCGCCGCCGCCCTTCGCCACTTTCGTGATCCAGATGAGCGGAATGATCAAAATGAAGATCACCGCCGAGATCAGGAAGATATCGTTCAGGCCCATCATCGCGGCTTGCGAATTCACCGTGAAGTTGAACATGCCGCGCGCCTGCGCTTCGCTGATATTGAGCGTCGATTGCGACATGCCGAGCGATTGCCCGAACGCCGGGTTATACAGGTTCGCCTGTTCGGTCAGCCGCTCGTGATGCAGCGCGATGCGGTCGTCCCACGCATTGCCGGCGAGGGACGTGCCCACCGCGCCGCAAAACACGCGCGCGAAGTTCGACAAACCCGCCGCCGCCGGAATCTTCGAGGGCGGCAGGCCCGATAGCACGATCGCCGTGAGCGGCACGAAGAACATCGCCATCGGAATGCCTTGCAGAAGCGTCGGCAGGACGAGATGGAAGGTGTCGATCTCGATCACGTACTTCGAGCGCAGCCAGAACACGAACGCGAAGCCGATGAAGGCCATCGTCGCGATCACGCGCGCGTCGCTGCGCGGCAGCACCTTGCCCATGACGGGCGCGAGAATCACCGCGAAGATGCCGAGCGGCGCGGTGACGAGGCCGGCGTCGACGGAGCGGTAGTTCAGATACTGCTGCATCCATTGCGGCAATAGCACGAGATTGCCGAAGAACACGCCATACGCGACCGAAATCGCCACCGTGCCGCCGAAGAAATTGCGCCCGGTGAAAAGCCGCAGATCGACGACGGGGTTCGCCTCCGTCAGCTCCCACACGACGAAGAACGCAAACGCGATGACCGCGATGATCGCGAGCACGACGATCACCGGCGACGAGAACCAGTCGAGGTCGCGGCCCTTATCCAGCATGATCTGCAGCGACGCGACCCACGTGAGGAGCAGCGCGAGGCCGATCACGTCGATAGGCGCCTGGCGCGTCGGCGTTTCGCGGTCGCGGTAGATCATCCATGTGACGCCCGCCGCGAAGATGCCGACCGGAATGTTGATGTAGAAAATCCACGACCACGAATAGCTGTCCGTGATCCAGCCGCCGAGCGCGGGGCCGGCAATCGGACCGACGGTCGCGGTCATCGCCCAGAGCGAGAGCGCCATCGACGCTTTCTCTTTCGGATACGAGCCGAGCAGAATCGCCTGCGAAAGCGGAATCAGCGGCCCGGCGACCGCGCCCTGCAACACCCGCGCGATCAGCAGCACCGGAAGATTCGGCGCGAGCCCGCACAGCCACGACGACAGCACGAACATCAAAATGGCGCCGACGAAGAGCCGGATCTGCCCGAGCCGTTGCGTGAGCCAGCCGGTGAGCGGAATCGACACCGCGTTCGAGGCCGCGAACACGGTGATGACCCAGGTGCCTTCGTTGACGGACACGCCGAGATTGCCGGAAATGGTCGGGATGGCGACGTTGGCAATCGACGAATCCAGCACGTTCATGAACGTCGCGAGCGCGACGGCGAACGTGGCGAGCACGAGTTGCGCGCCGTGCAGCGGTGGAGGAGGCGGCGCGGCATTAGTTGGCGTCGGCGGCGTGCTCATGCGTCTTCCCGTTTCGGTGAATCCGCCAGTGTGCCTGCGCTTCGAAAAAGCTGCAGAGCCGCCGCCGCGCCCGCTTACTTCGCCGAAATGTCGATGTTGCCCAGATACTTCTTCGCGTATTTGTCGATGGTGCCGTCCGCCTTGACCTTCTCGATCGCCGCGTTGAGCTTCGCCTTGAGCGCATCGTCGCCCTTGCGGATGCCATACGCGATGCCGCTGCCGAGAATCTTGTCGTCGCGAACCGGCGCGCCGACGAACGAGAAGCCTTCGCCGTCCGGCTTCGAGAGGAAGCCGCTCTGTCCGGCGGGCGCGAGCACGAGCGTGGCATCGAGCCGGCCTGACTTCAGATCGGCGTAGACCTGATTCTGGTCCTGATACGGCACCACCTTCACGCCTTCGTTTTCCCAGTGCGCCTTCGCGAACGTTTCCTGAATCGATCCCTGCAGCACGCCCACGCTCTTGCCCTTGAGCGAGCCCGCCGTCGGTTCGATGCCGCTGCCCGTCTTCGCGATGAGCTGCGTCGGCACGCGATACACGACCGTCGTGAAGTCGATCGCCTGGCGGCGCTGCTCGGTCGCGTTCATCGCGGAATTGATCGCGTCGAACTTGCGGCCTTGCAACGCGGGAATCAGGCCGTCGAACGACGTTTCGACCCACTTGCACTGCATCTTCGCGGCGGCGCAGACGGCGTTGCCGACGTCGATGTCGAGGCCTTGCAGTTCGCCCGTCGCCGATTTGGATTCGAACGGCGGATATTGCGCTTCGAGCCCGAAGCGCAGCGTGTCGGCGGCGAGCGCCGCGCCGCTCGCGAACGAGCACGCGACGAGGAGCGCGGCAGCGAGTGAATTCACTTTCATCTTGTGGTCTCCGGGAAAGGGGCTGAGTCGAGGAACTAAAGCGAGGGACTAAATCGAGCAAAGGCGGCGCGCGCCTTCGATGAGCGTGTCGTCGTCCTTCGCGAACGAAAGACGGATCAGGCGATGGTCCGTGCCGTCCGTATAGAACGCCGACAGCGGAATGGTGGCGACGCGCGCCTCGCGAATGAGCCGCAGCACGAAGTCGCTGTCCGGCTCGTCGGAAATCGCGCTGTAGCGCGCGAGCATGAAGAAACTGCCCGCGCTCGGCAAGAGTTCGAAACGCGAGCCGGCGAGCGCGCTTGCGAGCACGTCGCGCTTGTGCTGATAGAACGGCCCGAGGTTGAGATAACTCGATTCGTCCGCGAGAGCTTCGGCGAACGCCATCTGCATCGGCGTGTCGGCGGAAAACGTCATGAACTGGTGAACCTTGCGGATCTCGGCGGTCAGCGCGGCGGGCGCGAGACAGTATCCGACGCGCCAGCCCGTCACATGGAACGACTTGCCGAACGACGACACGATCACGCTGCGCGCGGCAAGCTCCGGATAGCGCGCCATGCCGTGATGCGGCGCGCCGTCGAACACGACGTGCTCGTACACCTCGTCGGACAGCACGATGATCTTCGTGCCGCGCGTGAGCGCCGTGAGCCGCGCGATGTCGTTCGCATCGAACGCGCTGCCCGTCGGGTTGTGCGGCGTGTTGACGAGAATCATGCGCGTGCGCGGCCTGATGGCGGCGGCGACTTCGTCCCAGTCGATACGAAAGTCCGCAGCCGACAGCTTGATCGCAATCGGCGTCGCGCCCTGAAGCTGCACGATCGGCGCATAGCTGTCGAACGACGGCTCGAAGTAGATGACTTCGTCGCCGGGATGCACGAGCGCGCTGATCGTCGCGTACAGGCCTTCGCTCGCGCTCGCGACCACCGTGACTTCGGTGCCCGGATCGTACTCGGCGCCATAGAGCTTTTGCGTCTTGACGGCGATGGCCTCGCGCAGCGCGGGCACGCCCGACATCGGCGAGTACTGGTTATGTCCTGCCTGCATGGCTCGCGTGACGCTCTCGATGAGCCGCGGATCGCACGCGAAGTTCGGCGCGCCCTGCGAGAGATTGAGCGCGTGATGCTCGTCGGCGAGCTGGCCGATGACGGTGAAGATAGTCGTGCCGACATTCGGCAGCTTCGACTCGGGAACGCAGGCGCTTTGCACGGCTTTCTCCAGTATTGCGGTCCGACGATTCAACCGCAGCCATAAAGCGCGGACAATCGAAACTTTGTCATACTAGCCATGCGTGCCGCTCATGGCTATCTTCCAAAACCCGATGAAACCGCTGCCTTCCCTCGACGTGCTGAAAACCTTTCTCGTCGTCGCGCAAAAGCTCAACTTCACGCGCGCCGCCGACGTGCTGAACGTGACGCAAGGCGCGGTGAGCCGTCAGATCGCGGGGCTGGAGGGGCATCTCGGCTATGCGCTTTTCGTGCGGCAAGCGCGCGGCCTCGCGCTCACGCATCACGGCGCGCTCCTGCTCGCGCCGCTTCAGCAGGCGTTCGCGCACATCGACGACGCGCTTGCCAAAGGCGGCGCTCAGTCCGGCACGCTGCGCGTGAAGTGTCCGACCTGCGCGATGCGCTGGGTGCTGCCGCGGGTGATTCGCCTGCAGAACGAGCGGCCGGAACTGGTGGTGGAAGTGACGGCCTCGGTGTCGCATGGCGTGGAGTTCGACGCCGAACAGTTCGATGCGGCCATCGTCTTCGGCAAGCCATCGCTCAAAGGCGCGAGCGTGCATCATCTTTTCGATGAAGTGCTCACGCCGGTCTGCGCGCCCGAGTTGTGGAAGCCGGGCAGGAACGCGCGGCCCACGCCCGACGACCTCGCCGGCAAGATGCTGCTGCATCCGACGCGCGATCGCCGCGACTGGCTGCTGTGGCTCGGCGCATATGGATACGCGGGCTTGCCGTCGGCGAAGGCGCAGCACTTCGACACGCTCGACCTCGCGATGTCGTCGGCGATGCAGGGACTCGGCGTCACCATCGGCGATGTCTCGCTGATCGAGGAAGACTTGCGCGCCAGGCGCGTGATCGCGCCGTTTTCGCTTTCCGTGCGAAGCGGCGCGGCGTACTACCTCGTTTATCCGGAGCGGCCCGCGCCGTCGCCCGCGTTGCAGCAGTTCGCGCGCTGGCTCGAAGGCGAAGCCGCCGCGACGCGCGAAAAGCTGCGCGCGTGACCTTACATGCCGTGCTTCGTCACGACCGATTCCCACTGCCCGTTCTTCACCTGATACAGCGTCGAGGACGCATTCTTCAGCGCGCCGTTGTCGTCGAACGCAATGGGTCCCGTGATGCCCTCGAACGATATTTTCTTAAGCACCGGCCGATACACCTTCGGATCGGCGGAATTGGCCTTCTGCATCGCGTTGATGGCGGCCCACGCCGCGTCGTAGCCGAACGGCGCATACGAAAGAATCGCGACGCCGAAGCGCTTCTGGAACTTGTCGCCGAACGCCTTGCCTTGCGGCAGTTTGTCGAGCGGGCTGCCGTATTCCCACGCCTGCGCGCCTTCGGCGGCATCGCCCGCGAGCTTCAGGAAATCGGCGTCCATCACGCCGCCGCCGCCCACGAACTGCGCGTTGATGCCGAGCTGCTTCATGCGTTTGGCGACCGCCGCCGCTTGCCGGTCGAGGCCGCCGAAGAAAATAAGATCGGCGTTCGCGGCCTTGAGACGCGTGAGCTGCGCGCTGAAATCGACGGTCTGGTTGTCGCTGAACTCGCGCGCGACGATCGTGCCGCCCTTCGCCTTGACCGCTTTCTCGAACTCGTCGGCTTCGCCCTGACCGAAGGCCGTTCTGTCGTCGATGATGCCGATGCGTTTCGCCTTCGTCGTCGTCACCGCGTACATGCCGGCGTTGCCCGCGTTCTGCGCATCGCTCGAAATCACGGTGAAGACGTTTTCGAGGCCGCGCGTGGTGATGGTCGGATTCGTCGCCGCCGGATCGATCATCGGAATGCCGGCGTTGTTGTAGATCGGCGAGGCGGGCAGCGTCGTGCCCGAATTGAAGTGACCGACGACCACGGCCACGCCGTCATCGACGAGCTTCTGCGCGGCCTGCACGCCGATGCGCGGATCGGCCTGATCGTCTTCCGCCGCTATCTCGAACTTCGCGGTCTTGCCGCCGATGCTGATCTTTTTCGCGTTCGCTTCGTCGAGGGCGAGTTGCACGCCGTTCTGAAGGTCCTTTCCGTAGCCCGCGTTCGCGCCCGTGAGCGGCGCGGCGAAACCCACTTTCACGGTGACGTCTTCCGCTGCGGCGGTCAGCGGCGCGGCAGCGAGCGCGGCGGCGCACGCCGTGAGCCATGCGAGCGGTCTGAGGCTCGTTGGGATACGCATGGTTTCCTCTCCTTTTGTGGTTTGGTAATCCAATGGAACGCGGCTACTGCATGGAACACGACCAAAACGCGGCGGGCAAGCGGGAGTTGCCCTTGCCGTCTGCGTGACATTCAGGCGAAGGGCGCCGCAGCGAACAAGCGCAATGTAGGAAGCCAAATTCGCCGCGTCTTGTCGTTAAGTCGCGCGCGGACTGCGGATTTCGGCACAGCCGCGAGCGACCGCCGCGGCAGCACGGACGCGGCAAGGCGCGATTTGGCGGCTTTGCATTCGCGACGATTTGTGCGCATCGCCAACGCGCTGCGCGACGCATGGCGCGGGCAGGGCAGGCTCGCGACGGGCGTGCGTCCGGGTGGCGTCGAGCGAATGCTGGAAGCGCGTTGCGCGCGACGAAGCAGAAATGCTCGCCGATGACACCGGCCGCGCGGTCAAGCAATCGCTTCTGCCTCGCGGACATTCCCCGCAGACGCGCCCTACGTCCTTGCGCGCTTCTGCATTTCGTCGAAACCGGCGGCGGCTTCCTGCACATCCGGCGGGAAGTCGCCGAACTCCTGAACCTGCCGCACTTCGATTATTTCGTTCGCGGAAGCCGGGCAGCGCCTGGCCCATTCGATTGCTTCCTCGCGCGAGCTCACCTGGATCATCCAGTAGCCGCCGAGCACTTCCTTCGCTTCGGCGAACGGGCCGTCGGTTACGCGCGGCTTGCCGTCCTCGAACGTGACGCGCGCGCCCATCGACGGCGGGTGCAGCCCGTCCAGCGCGAGCAGCACGCCCGCCTTTTGCAGTTCTTCGTTGTACTTCATCATCGCGGCGACGGCTTCGGCGCTCGGCATCGCGCCGGGTTCCGCGCTTTCATAGCCGCGCGGGATCATCAGCATCATGAAACGCATGGGAGTGCTCCTCGTTCGTAGTGGTGGCGAAAATTCGCGCTCACACCTTACGACGCGCAAGCGGCTCGCGGATCGACAACGCGCGGTCAAATTTGGTTAAGCGTTTATCCCTATCCGATTCGGGTTGCCTTCCGCGCGGGTCGCGCCAAATAATGTAATCCATTACATCTCGTCCGCCGGCCGGCGCGCAGCATGTCCGATACCGTTCGTTCCCGCGAGGAAGTATCGATTGCCGATGTCGCCGAGCGTGCCGGCGTGTCCGTGGCGACGGTCTCGCGCGTGCTCAACGGCCACACCAACGTGCGCGAGGTCACGCGCGACAAAGTGCGCGCGGCGGTGGCGGCGAGCGGCTATCGCATCAACGAGCTTGCGCGCAATCTGCGCACGGCGGAAAGCCGCCTGCTGCTCACGATGGTCCCCGACTTCGGCAATCCGTTTTACGCGGCCATCGTGCGCGGCATCGACACCGTCGCGCGGCAAAACGGCTACTTCATGCTGCTCTGCGATACCGGCGCCGACGCGCTGCGCGAGCGCAGCTACTTCGATCTCCTGCGCGGACGCCGCGCCGACGGCGCCATTTGCCTCGATCCCGCCGCCGTGCAGAAAGCACTCGCGGAAGAGGCATCGACACTGCCGTGGGTCGCGTGCTGCGAATTCGATCCGGCGGCGCGCGTGCCGTATGTCGGCATCGACAATCATCTTGCCGCCGGCGACGTCGTGCGTTATTTGATCGAGAAAGGTCACGAGCGCATCGCGCTCATCAATTCGGGGCAGGGCTATCTGTACGGGCGCCAGCGGCTCGCGGGCTATCGCGACGCGCTGCGCGACGCGGGCATCGACGCGAATCCGGCGTGGCTGATCGAACTCGACAGCCTCGACTACGACGCGGGCGGGCGCGCCGCCGCGCAACTGTCGTCGCTCGGACGCGAGCGGCCTAGCGCGGTCTTCGCGGTGTCGGACACGCTCGCCATCGGCGTGATGAACGGCTTGCGCGGCGCGGGCTTGCGCGTGCCGGAAGATGTCGCCGTCGTCGGCTTCGACGACATCGCCGTGGCCGCGCACGTCGATCCGCCGCTCACGACCGTCGCGCAGCCGATGCAGGCGCTCGGCGAAACCGCGGCGCGTCTGCTGCTCAAGCGCCTGCGCGATCCGCGCGCGGACGTGCCGGGCGTATTGCTGCCGCATCGCCTCATTCAACGAAGGAGCGCGTGACGATGAGCCTGGCCGTGCGCTTCGAAGGAATCGAGAAACAGTTCGGGCCAGTGCGCGTGCTGCACGGCGTGAGCTTCGATCTCGCGCCGGGGCGCATTTACGGACTGCTCGGCGAGAACGGCGCGGGCAAGTCCACGCTCATGAAAATTCTCGCGGGCTACGAGCGCCCGAGCGCGGGCGCGTTTTTCATCGACGGGAAAGAGACCGCCTTTGCGAACTCGCGCGATGCCGAACGCGCGGGCATCGTGCTGATTCATCAGGAACTGAATCTCGCGGATCATTTGAGCATCACGCAGAACATGTTTCTCGGCCACGAACTGCGCAAGGGCTTTTTCCTCGACGAAGCGGCGATGCGCGACGACGCGCGCGCCGCGCTCAACGAAGTCGGCCTGCACAAGAATCCGGACACGAAGGTGCGCGAGCTGATCGTCGCGGAGAAGCAGCTGGTCGAGATCGCCAAGGCGATGCTGCGCGACGCCCGCCTGCTCATCATGGACGAGCCGACCGCGACGCTCACGCCGTCCGAAACGCAGCGTCTTTTCGCGCTGATGGCGCGCCTGAAGGACGCGGGCGCGACCATCGTCTATATCTCGCACAAGCTCGATGAAGTCGAGCGCGTGACCGACGACGTGATCGTGATGCGCGATGGCCGCTTCGTCGCGCGCGCGCCGACTTCCGAGCTCACGCGCGAGCAGATGGCGAATCTGATGGTCGGCCGCGAAGTCTCCGACATGTTCCCGGAGAAACCCGCGCTCGCCGACGATGCCGCCGTCGCGTTTCAGGTAGACGGCGCGTCCGTGCCGGGCTGGGCGGAGGGCGTGAGTTTTTCGGTGCGCAAGGGCGAAGTGTTCGGCTTCGCGGGACTCGTCGGCGCGGGACGCACGGAGTTGTTCGAGGCGCTCGTCGGCTTGCGGCCGCTCGCGGCGGGACGCGTCGTCATCGAAGGGGAGACGGTCGCGCTCAAAAGCCCGCGCGACGCAATGCGCCACGGCATCACGTATCTGAGCGAAGACCGCAAGGGACGCGGCCTGCACGTCGACATGGCGCTCAAAGACAATCTCACGATGATGACGCTCGAACGCTACGCGCATCCGCTCGTCGATACGCGCGCCGAACGCGATGCGCTCAAGCTCGCGTTGAAGGACTTCGGCATTCGGACGGGCAATGCGTCGAGCCGCGCGCGGATGCTGTCGGGCGGCAATCAGCAGAAGCTCGCGCTCGCGAAGTTCCTGCATCCCGATCCGCGCGTGATCGTGCTCGACGAACCCACGCGCGGCGTCGATGTCGGCGCGAAACGCGACATCTATTTTCTGATTCATCGCCTGGCCGCCGAAGGCCGCGCGGTGATCGTCATTTCTTCCGAGCTGATCGAACTGATCGGGCTATGTCATCGCGTCGCGGTGATGCGCGCGGGCGAACTCGTCGCGACACTCGGCATGGACCTTCTGACCGAAGAGAGGTTGATCGCGCATGCGACCGGCACACACTGAAGACACCGCGCAGGAAAGCCGCCTGACCGCCTTCGCGCGGTTTCTGCTCGGCGTCGGGCCGCTGATCGGACTCGTTGCGCTGTGCATCGGCGGCACGCTGCTCAACAGCGACTTCGCCACCTTCGACAACGCGATGAACGTGCTCACGCGCACGTCGTTCATCGGCATCATCGCGGTGGGCATGACCTTCGTCATCATTTCGGGCGGCATCGATCTGTCGGTCGGATCGATGGCCGCGCTCATCGCGGGCAGCATGATCTACATGATGAACGGGCTGATGCAGGGCGTGCGCGGGCACGCGGTGCCGCCGCTTGTGATCGTCGCGCTCGGCATCGTGCTCGCGCTCGTGCTCGGCGCGCTCTTCGGCCTTGCGCACGGCCTTCTGGTGACGAAAGGGCGCATCGAGCCGTTCATCGTCACGCTGGGGACGCTCGGCGTGTTTCGCGCGCTTCTGACATGGCTCGCCGATGGCGGCGCGCTCACGCTCGACAATTCGCTCGTCGATCTCTACGGCCCCGTCTATTACGCGAACCTCTTCGGCGTGCCGGTGCCGATCTGGGTGTTCGCGATCGTCGCGGCGGGCGGCGCGCTCGTGCTCAATCGCACGGTGTTCGGGCGGCACGTTCAGGCTATCGGTTCGAACGAACAGGTCGCGCGCTATGCGGCGATCCGCGTGGACAACGTGAAGATCGCGACTTACGTGCTGCTCGGCCTGTGCGTCGCGGTGGCGACGGTGCTGTACGTGCCGCGCTTAGGCTCGGCCACGCCGACCACCGGCCTTCTATGGGAACTCGAAGCGATCGCCGCCGTGGTCGTCGGTGGCACGGCGCTCAAGGGCGGCGAAGGGCGCGTGATCGGCACGGTCATCGGCGCGATTCTGCTTTCGGTCATCAACAACATCCTGAATCTCACGAGCATCATCAGCGTGTATCTGAACGCGGCGGTGCAGGGCGCCGTCATCATCTTCGTCGCGTTCTTGCAGCGTGGCCGTCGTTGAAAACCCCATAAAACAGGAGACATCGTCATGAAGAAACTCTTTCACGCGCTTTCCGCGCTCACGCTTGCAGCGAGCGCATTCGGCATGAGTTCCCTCGCATCCGCCGCCGACAAGGTGATTCTCGGCGTCGCCATCCCGACGGCCACGCACGGCTTCACGGGCGGCATCGTCTGGTGGGCCAACGAGGCGAAGAAGGAGCTGGAGAAGGCGCATCCGGATCTCAAGATCATCGTGAAAACGGCGGCCGGCGCACCCGAGCAGGCGAACCAGTTGCAGGATCTCGTGACCGTCAACAAGATCAACGCGCTCGTGATCTTCCCGTTCGAATCGGCCTCGCTCACGCAGCCGGTCGCGCAGGTCAAGAAGAAGGGCGTGTATGTGACGGTGGTCGATCGCGGTCTCACCGACACCAGCGCGCAAGACGCCTACGTTGCGGGCGACAACACCGCGTTCGGCAAGCTGCCCGCCGAATATCTCGCGAAAACGCTGAACGGCAAGGGCGATATCGTCGCGCTGCGCGGCATTCCGACGACGCTCGACAACGAACGCTGGGCCGCGTTCGAAGGCGTGATGAAGCAGCATCCCGACATCAAGATTCTCGATGCGAAGTACGCGAACTGGAACCGCGACGACGCCTTCAAGGTGATGCAGGACTATCTCACGCGCTTCAAGCATATCGACGCGGTTTGGGCCGCCGACGACGACATGATGATCGGCGTGCTGAAGGCGATCGATCAGGCGCATCGCACGGATATCAAGGAAGTGTTCGGCGGCGCGGGATCGAAGGAAGCAGTCAAGCGCATCATGGATGGCGACAAGCTCGTGAAAGCCGACGTCTCGTACTCGCCGAAGTTCATCTACGACGCGATCAAGCTGACCGCCGAAGCGCGTCTCAAAGGCGAAAAGCTGCCGGCGACGACGATCATTCCTTCGGTGCTCATCACGAAGGACAACGCGAAGCAGTTCTATTTCCCGAACTCGCCGTTCTGACATCATGAAGACCATCAAGGGCCCCGCGATCTTTCTCGCGCAGTTCATGGGCGATGCCGCGCCGTTCGATTCGCTCGCGAATCTCGCGGCGTGGGCGCGTTCGCTCGGTTACGAAGGCGTACAGGTGCCGGCTGATCCGCGTCTCATCGATCTGGAAAAGGCCGCATCGAGCGATGCCTATTGCGACGACATTCGCCGCACCGTCGAGGATGCGGGCGTCGCGATCACCGAATTGTCGACGCATCTGCAAGGGCAATTGATCGCGGTGCATCCCGCATACGACACGCTCTTCGATGGCTTCGCCGCGCCGCACGTGCGCGGCAACCCGCAAGCGCGCACTCAGTGGGCGATAGCGCAACTGAAGCACGCGGCGGCGGCGTCGCAGCGTCTTGGCCTCACGGCGCACGTCACGTTTTCGGGCGCGCTCGCGTGGCCGTATGTCTATCCGTGGCCGCAGCGTCCGGCGGGACTCGTCGAAGCCGCGTTCGACGAACTCGCGAAACGCTGGCGCCCGATTCTCGACGAGTTCGACCGCGCGGGCATCGACGTGTGCTACGAACTGCATCCCGGCGAGGACATGCACGACGGCGTGACCTTCGAGCGCTTTCTCGCCGCCGTGGACGATCATCCGCGCGCGAACATCCTCTTCGATCCGAGCCATTTCGTCTTGCAGCAACTCGACTATCTCGCGTTCATCGACATCTATCACGCGCGCATCAAGGCGTTTCATGTGAAGGACGCGGAGTTTCGGCCGAACGGACGACAAGGCGTGTACGGCGGCTACTCGGGATGGGTCGAGCGCGCGGGGCGCTTTCGTTCGCTCGGCGACGGGCAGATCGACTTCAAGGCGATCTTCTCGAAGATGGCGCAGTACGACTTCGCCGGCTGGGCCGTGCTCGAATGGGAATGCGCGCTGAAAGCACCGGAAGACGGCGCGCGCGAAGGCGCGATGTTCATCCGCGACCACATCATTCGCGTGGCGGAACATGCCTTCGACGACTTTGCCGGCAGCGGCGCGAGCCGCGACCAGTTGCGCGGCGTGCTCGGGATCGCGAACGAAGCGGGAGAGAAGCGATGAAGCGCGTGCGGCTCGGCATGGTCGGCGGCGGCGAGGGCGCGTTCATCGGCGCGGTGCATCGGATGGCGGCGCGCCTCGATGATCGCTACGAGCTGCTTGCGGGCGCGTTGTCGTCCGATGCGGCGCGGGCGGCGTCGAGCGCGGCGGCGATCGGACTTGCGCGCAGCTACGGCGATTATCGCGAGATGGCGCGCGTCGAGGCGGGGCGCTCCGACGGCATCGAAGCGGTGGCGATCGTCACGCCGAATCATCTGCATGCGCCGATTGCGACGGCGTTCCTCGAAGCGGGCATCCACGTTATCTGCGACAAGCCGCTCGCGGTATCGCTCGATGAAGGCGAGGCGCTGGCGACACTCGCGCGCGACAAAGGGCTTGTGTTCGCGGTGACGTACACGTACACCGGCTATCCGCTCGTGCGCCACGCGCGCGCGATGGTGCGGCAGGGCTTGCTCGGCGATATCCGCGTCGTGCAGGTCGAGTATGCGCAGGACTGGCTCTCGCTTCCTGTCGAGACGCAAGCGAATCGGCAGGCCGTGTGGCGCACGGATCCATCGCTCGCAGGCCCGGCGGGTTGTCTCGGCGACATCGGCACGCACGCGTATCAACTTGCGGAATACGTGACGGGCATGCGGCCCGCGGCGTTGTCGGCGGACGTGTCGACGTTCGTGCCGGGAAGACGCGTCGACGATCATGTTCAGGCGATGTTGCGCTACGCGAGCGGCGCGCGCGGGATGTTATGGGCGAGCCAGGTCGCGGCAGGTGAGGAGAATGCGCTTCGCTTGCGCGTCTATGGGACGAAGGCGGGTTTGTCGTTCGATCAGCAAGCGCCGAACGAACTGTGGTTCACGCCGGTCGGCGGGACGTCGCAGCGGATCACGCGCGGGCGCGTGCAAAGCCCCGAAGCGCTGCACGCGACGCGCGTGCCGGCGGGCCATCCAGAAGGGTATATCGAAGCGTTCGCGCAGGTTTATGCGGATGCGGCGGCGTGTATCGCGAGCGGAACGACGCGGGGGGATGAGTGGTTGACGACCGTCGAGGATGGGGTCGCGGGGTTGAGGTTCGTGGAGGGGGTGTTGCGGAGTAGTGGGAAGAATGGGGCGTGGACGGATTTATCCTGAGTCGGTGCTAGTACTTTTTCACCGCCTGCCTGCCCGCAGTCAACGACTGGCGGGTGCACTTGGTGCTACGCTGTTTCACTCTTTAGCCGATACGATCCGGAGCCACTTTGCGCTCGGGATACGATCAAAGTCCATTGCGACACATGCTCGCGACGAGAATCGAACTGTCTTCCCATATGGCCGACGCACGAATCAATCCCGCAATGTTGACCTGGGCGCGGGAGCGCTCTGGCATTGACGGGCCGATCTTGGCCGACAAACTCGGAACGCCGGTTGCGAGGGTCGCCGCGTGGGAAGCAGGGGAAAGAAAGCCGACGTTCAAGCAGGCGAAGCGGATAGCTGAAATCACGCATATCCCGCTCGGTTACCTCTATCTGCCCGCGCCTCCAGACGAGCCATTGCCGCTCGCCGATTTCCGTACTGTCGCTGACGCTCCGTTGAAGCCGCTGAGCCCCGAGTTCCGTGACGCTCTGAACGACGTTCTGCGGAAGCAAAGCTGGTATCGCGAATACAGGAGGCTTCAGCGTGAGAGCCCGCTTCCGTTCATCGGGCGCTTCGGAATACGCGATTCCGTTGCCGCCATTGCAAGCGATATCAAGCGCGTCCTAGCCATCGGTCCCGCCGATCTTACGCAGAGCGCGAATTGGGAAAGCTACTTGCGTCTTCTAATAGAAAGAATGGAAGCGGTGGGCGTGCTCGTCATGCGAACGGGCATCGTTGGGAACAATACGCATCGTCCGCTTTCGGTCGACGAGTTTCGGGGCTTCGCAATCGCCGATGACGACGCGCCCGTCGTTTTCCTGAACGGCAAAGATGCGAAGGCGGCGCAGATTTTCACGCTCATTCACGAAGCTGCGCATCTATGGGTCGGCGTCAGCAGCGTATCGAATGAAAGACTGAGTGCCAAGCAGACAAGCAATGTCGACGTCGAACGATTTTGCAATGCGGTTGCGGCGGAGTTTCTCGTTCCCGAAGAAGCGTTCAGAAGCCGATGGACAAGCCACACTGAATTCACAGGGCAAGTTCGCCAGATAGCCAGGGAACTCAAGGTAAGCAATGTTGTAGCTGCTCGGCGTGCTGCTGAACTCGGACTCGCGAGCCGGCAAGAATTCGACGACTTCTACTTGGCTGAACGGGACAGGTGGGCTGCGATGGCCCGCAAGCGCGCCGCTGGCGGGAACTACTATGAAACATCGGCCACCCGGAACAGCAAGCGTCTGACTAGAGCGGTACTCGAGACAGCTCTCGAAGGGCGGATGTTATTGCGAGACGCCGGTCAGTTGCTTGGAGTAAATCCCTCGAGCCTTGAAAAGCTCGCAGGCAGTGTGTATGGAGAAGGCTGAGCATGTACCTGCTGGACAGTAATATTTTTATCGAAGCACAGAATCGGTATTATGCGAACGATATTTGCCCAGGTTTCTGGGAATGGCTCGACGATGCGAACCGTAAGGGACTGGTCGCGAGTATCAGTGAAGTATTTGACGAGCTTGCTGGCAGGACAGACCCTCTTGCCCGCTGGATCAAAGCACGACAAGACACTAGCTGGTTTCTCGACGTAACAGACGACGCAACTCAATCTTCATTTGTTGAGATTATTAAGCACATCGAAGCAGCGAAGCAATATTCTCGGCCCAACAAAGACCAGTTCTTAGCTGGCGCAGACCCCTGGCTCATTGCCAAGGCGCGGACAATGGGCTGGAGGCTAGCAACCCACGAACGATTCAGCGAGCAATCGACTAAGGTGAAAATTCCAAACGTGTGCCGCAGTTTCGGTGTGGAGAACTGCGACACATTCGAGATGTTGCGTGAACTGCGAATCTCGTTTGGGTGGGCGCGCGCGGCTTGAGTATAGGGAGTAAGGCGGGGCGGCCGCCTCGCCTTACTCGCTAACAATCACGCCCAGTTCGCGTGAAAACTCCCCGCCTTGTCCGTCCGCTCGAACGTATGCGCGCCGAAGAAATCGCGCTGCGCCTGAACCAGATTCGCGGGCAGCCGTTCCGAGCGATACGCGTCGAAGTACGCAATCGCCGATGAAAACGCCGGCACCGGAATCCCCGCCTTCACCGCAGCGACGACCACGTCGCGCAATGCGTCCTGATAGTTCGCCGCGATGTCGCTAAAGTACGGATCGAGCAGCAGATTCGCGAGCGCCGGGTTCGTCTCGTAGGCGTCGGTAATTTTCTGCAGAAAGCGCGCACGGATGATGCAGCCCGCCCGGAAAATCTTCGCGATCTGGCCGTACTGCAAGTCCCAGTTGTATTCGTCCGATGCCGCGCGCAACTGCGCGAAGCCCTGCGCATACGACACGATCTTGCTCAGATACAACGCACGCCGCACCGATTCGATGAACGCCGCGCGATCGCCGTCGAACTTCGGCGACGGTCCGGACAACACCTTGCTCGCCGCCACGCGCTGATCCTTCAGCGACGACAGCACGCGCGCAAACACGGCTTCGGTAATCAGCGGCAGCGGCGCGCCGAGATCGAGCGCGTTCTGGCTCGTCCACTTGCCGGTACCCTTTTGCGCCGCGCGATCCAGAATGACATCGACGAGATCGTGGCCCGTTTCATCGTCCTTCTTCGAGAAAATCTTCGACGTGATCTCGATCAGATAGCTGTCCAGTTCGCCCTGATTCCACTCGACGTAGACCTTGCCCAGTTCCTCGTTCGAGAGGCCCGCGACGCGCTTGAGCACGTCGTAGCTCTCCGCGATCAACTGCATGTCGCCGTACTCGATGCCGTTGTGCACCATCTTCACGAAGTGGCCCGCGCCGTCCGGTCCCATGTACGCGACGCACGGCTCGCCGTCCGGCGCTTTCGCCGCGATTTCGTGCAGGATCGGCGCGACGAGCTCGTAGGCTTCCTTCTGTCCGCCCGGCATGATCGACGGACCTTTCAGCGCGCCTTCCTCGCCGCCCGACACGCCCGTGCCGATGAAATGCAGGCCCGACTTCGCGAGGTCCTGATTGCGGCGGATGGTGTCGGTGAAATGCGTGTTGCCGCCGTCGATGAGAATGTCGCCTTTTTCGAGTAGCGGACGCAGCGCGGCGATGGTTTCGTCGGTGCCCGCGCCCGCCTTCACCATCATCAGAATGCGGCGCGGCTTTTCGAGCGATTGCACGAACTCTTCGAGCGTGTAGGTCGGCACGAGCTTCTTGTCGGGCTGTTCGGCAATCAGTTCGTCGGTTTTGGCGCGGCTGCGGTTGTAGACCGAAACGGCGTGTCCGCGGCTCTCGATGTTCAAGGCCAGATTGCGGCCCATGACGGCGAGGCCGACTACGCCGATAGCTTGTTTGCTCATGCTTGATCTCCGAATGACCGAAGCGCTCGCGGCTCGTGGCGCGGGCGCTTCGGGATGAAAACGTGTCGATGGTTGTGCCGCTCGCGGCTGAGAGGTCGTCTCATGTTCGGCGGGCGAGTGATCGGCCCGGCCGATGCGAGCGAGAGACCGCCCGAATTTACCACTTTGAGGCGCAACCGGCAGCGGCCCCGGCCGGGCGCGCGCGGCGGCGCCGTCATAGAATGAACGTCCCGCATGGCATTGAACGAACGATGGCGGTGTCAAGGCGCTCGCGAGCGCATCACTATTCGGTGTATGTCGTCGAACTGGCGGACGCGGTCTGGAACGAAGCGCGCTTTCGTCGCGCGAATCCCGGCTATGTGCTCGGCAAGCCGTTCGTGTATGTGGGAATGACGGGCATCGATCCCGACGTGCGTTTCGACAAGCACAAGGCCGGCATTCAGTCGAACCGCTACGTGCGGGACTTCGGGCTGCGGCTTCTGCCGCATCTCTACGAGATGTACAACCCGATGCCTTACGACGGCGCACGCGACATGGAAGTGGAACTCGCCATCGGCCTGCGGGAAGCGGGCTATGGCGTGTGGCAGGCGTGACCGGCAGGCATAAGCCAATACAACGGAGATAAAGCATGCGGATTCTGATCGTGGGCGCGGGGGCCATCGGCGGATATTTCGGCGCGCGGCTGCTCGAAGCGGGCAGGGACGTGACCTTTCTCGTGCGCGAGCGTCGCGCGGCGCGGCTGCGCGAAGGCGGGCTCAAGGTGCGAACGCCGCAAGGCGATCTGACGTTCGACGACCCGCCCATCGTGCTCGCGAAGGACATCGGCGCGCCGTTCGACCTCGTCGTGCTGAGCTGCAAGGCCTACGATCTGCAAGGCGCGATGGATTCCTTCGCGCCCGCCGTCGGTCCCGATACGGCCATCCTGCCGCTTCTGAACGGCATGGCGCATCTCGATGCGCTCGACGCGCGCTTCGATCCCGACAACGTGCTCGGCGGCCAATGCTCGATTGCCGCGACGCTCAACCGCGACGGCGACATCGTGCAGATGAGCAACCTGCACGCGATGGTCTTCGGCGATCGCAAGGGCGGCCGTCCGGCGCGCATCGACGCCATCGCCGCGCAACTCGGCAACGCCCGCTTCGACTTGACCGTGAGCGAGAACGTCCTTCAGTCGATGTGGGACAAGTGGGTGTTTCTCGCGACGCTCGCGACGGGCACATGCCTCATGCGCGCGCCGATTCGCGACATTCTCGCTTCGCCCGGCGGCGCGGACGTGCTGCAGCGTCTCTTCGGCGAATGCCTGAACATCGCCGCGCAGAACGGCTATGCGCTGAGCGACGCGGCGGTTGCGCGCGGCCGCTCGTTCTTCACGGACAGCGAATCGCTCATGACCGCGTCGATGTTGCGCGATCTGGAAAGCGGCGCGCCGATCGAGGCGGATCACATCGTCGGCGATCTAATCGCGCGCGAGCGCGCTCCGCTCGATGGCGCGTCGCTGCTAAAAGTCGCGTATGCGCATCTGAAGGCATACGAGGCGCGGCGCGCGCGCGAAGCGCAGGCGTGACGATGCACAGGCCGCTTTTGTCGCGCGGCCGCACGCTGTACGCTCTCGGCTTCCTCGCCCTCGATCCCGCGCCATGCAACAGGACTCATCCCCCCGCCCGACCGTTGCCGAAATTTTCACCGGCTTTCTGACGCTCGGCCTCACCGCGTTCGGCGGCGCGCTGCCGCTTGCGCGCCGCGAAATCGTCGAGCGCCGCAAGTGGCTCGATGCCGACGCCTTCACCGATCTGCTCGGCCTCTGCCAGTTTCTGCCGGGCGGCAACGTCATCAACCTGTCGGTGGCGCTCGGCATGCGTTTTCGCGGCGTGCCGGGCGCGCTCGCGGGCCTGCTCGGGCTGCTCGTCGGGCCGTCGCTGATCGTGATCGCGCTTGGCGTCGTCTATCAGCGCACGCATCAGGACCCGCGCGTCGCGCATCTGTTCGCGGGGCTGGCGGCGGCTGCGGCGGGGCTGCTCGTCGCGATGTCCGTCAAGATCATGTGGCCGCTGCGCAAGAAGCCGGAAGCGGCGGTCGTCGCGCTCGTGATGTTCGCGGCCATCGCGCTGTTTCGCACGCCGCTTCTCCCGTCGATGCTCGTCTTAACGCCGGTTTCCGTGCTGATCGCCTGGAAGGTGCGCCGATGAAAGACGATCTCTACTCGCTCGCCGCGATCTTCAGCCAGTTGTCGCTGCTCGCGTTCGGCGGCGGCAACACGATTCTTCCGGAGATGCAGCGGCAAGTCGTGCAGGTGCATCACTGGATGACGAAGGCGGATTTCTCCGCGCTCTTCGCGCTCGCGCAGGCCGCGCCGGGGCCGAACATGATGGTCGTCACGCTGATCGGCTGGCACGTCGCGGGATGGCCGGGCGTGCTCGTCACGTCGCTGGCGAAGTTCGGGCCGTCGTCGCTCGTGACCATCGCCGCGCTGCACGCGTGGGAGCGTTTCAAGGACCGTCCGTGGCGGCGATACATCCAGCTCGGACTCGCGCCGATCACGGTCGGGCTGGTCGCGGCGAGCGCGCTTCTGATCGCGGAGGCGTCGGACCGCACGGCGGCGCTGGCGGGCATCACGGCGGTCGTCGCGGCGCTCGCGTACCGGACGAAGCTGCATCCGCTGTGGCTGCTCGCGGGCGGCGCGTTGATCGGACTGACTGGCTTCGGGCAATAACGAAAGCGGGCAGGATTTCTGCTCCTCCCAAGCCGATGCACACACAAAGGAACGCGCCATGACCATGACCACCGAATACGCGAAGACCGCGCCCGAACGCAGCGAAGTGGACGCGATGACCGGCCCGATCGTCGTCGAGTTCGGCACCGACTGGTGCGGCTTTTGCCGCGCCGCGCAGCCGCTCATCGCGCAGGCGTTCCAGGCGCATCGCGACGTGCATCACATCAAGATCGAGGATGGCCCCGGCCGGCCGCTCGGCCGCTCGTTTCGCGTGAAGCTCTGGCCGACGCTCGTTTTCATGCTCGGCGGCAAGGAAGTCGCGCGGCTCGTGCGTCCCGGCGATGTCGGGGAGATCCGCGACGCGCTCGCGCTGATCGACGAGCCGCTCGCCCAATGACGGGGCGCCGCTAAGGGTTATCGCCAGAGAGACGGCGGCGCGGTCAACTTGTATGATGACCCGATGACTTTACAAGACTCGCCGCCGCGCATGTTCGAGAAAATCCCGCCTCGCGCGCTTTCCGACACGGTCGCGCAGCAATTGCAGAAGCTGATCGAGGCCGGCAGCTTTGCCGCCACCGGCAAGCTGCCGAGCGAAGCCGTGCTCGCGCAGGAATTCGGCGTGAGCCGCACGGTAATCCGCGAGGCCGTCTCGCGTCTCAAGAACGAAGGCATGGTCGAGCCGCGACAGGGCAGCGGCGTGTTCATCGTCGAGCGCGCGGGCATCCGGCCGCTGCGCATCGACTACGCGCAGGCCGTCGAGCCGGGCGCGGTCGTGCAGATTCTCGCGCTGCGCCGGGCGATCGAAGCCGAAGTTGCATCCGAAGCCGCGATGCATCGCACCGGCGCGCAGATGGACGCGATCGATGCCGCGCTCGCCCGCATCGGCGATGCCGTGCGCGAAGGCCGCGACGGCGTGGCCGAAGACGTCGCGTTTCATCGCGAGATCGCGAACGCGACGGGCAATCCGTATTTCCTGAAGACGCTCGCCTTTCTGAACCAATATCTGGAAGCCGGCACGCTCGTCACGCGCGGCAACGAAGCGCTGCGCGAGGATTTCTCGCGGCAGGTGCGCGAAGAGCACGCCGCCATCGCGGACGCGATCCGCGCGGGCGATCCCACGGCGGCGCGCAACGCGGCGCAAGCGCATCTCTATAACGCCGCGCGCCGTCTCGGGCAAGCCGGCATCCGCTAACCTCACTCGAAGGGAATCGCCATGTCAAGAAACGTGGGAGTCATCGGCCTGGGCGCAATGGGAATGGGCGTCGCGCGTTCGCTGTTGCGCGCGGGCTTCGCCGTCCATGCCTGCGACGTGCGCCGCGAAACGCTCGATGCATTCGCCGCGGAAGGCGGCGTCGCGTGCGCGTCGCCGGCGGAATTGGGCGGCAAGTGCGATGTCGTCGTGACGCTCGTCGTCAATGCGGCGCAGACGCAGGCCGTGCTCTTCGGCGAAAACGGCGCGCTCGACGCGATGAAACCCGGCGGCGTCGTGCTCGCGTGCGCGACCGTCGCGCCGGATTTCGCGGTGTCGCTCGCCGCGCGCATCGCGGAAAAAGGCGTGCTGATGCTCGATGCGCCCGTGTCCGGCGGCGCGGCGAAGGCGGCGAGCGGCGAAATGACGATGATGACCTCCGGCCCCGCCGACGCCTACGCCGCATGCGAAGACGTGCTGGCCGCGATCGCGGGCAAGGTCTACCGGCTCGGCGACGCGCACGGCGCGGGCTCGAAGGTGAAGATCATCAATCAGTTGCTCGCGGGCGTGCACATCGCGGCTGCGGCCGAGGCGATGGCGCTCGGCTTGCGCGAAGGCGTCGATCCGGACGCGCTCTACGATGTCATCACGCACAGCGCCGGCAACTCGTGGATGTTCGAGAACCGCGTGCCGCACATTCTCGCGGGCGACTACACGCCGCTTTCCGCCGTCGACATCTTCGTGAAAGACCTGGGCCTCGTGCTCGACACGGCGCGCGCGACGAAATTTCCGCTGCCGCTTTCGGCTGCGGCGCATCAGATGTTCATGATGGCGTCCACCGCCGGGCACGGCGGCGAGGACGATTCGGCGGTCATCAGGATTTTTCCGGGCATCGACATTCCGAAGGGAGCGAAATGATGGCGGACGCATTGCTGGGCTGCATCGCGGACGATTTCACCGGCGCCACCGATCTCGCGAACATGCTCGTGCGCGGCGGCATGCGCACCGTGCAGACCATCGGCGTGCCGGAGGTCGACGCGCGAATCGAAGCCGACGCGATCGTCGTCGCGCTGAAATCGCGCACCATTCCCGCCGCCGACGCCGTGCGCCAGTCGCTCGACGCACTGCAATGGCTGCGCGCGCAAGGCTGCCGCCAGTTCGTCTTCAAGTACTGCTCGACGTTCGATTCGACGGACGAGGGCAACATCGGCCCCGTCGCGGACGCGCTGCTCGACGCGCTCGGAAGCGACTTCACCATCGCGTGCTCCGCGTTTCCCGAAACCGGCCGCACGATCTTTCGCGGCAATCTGTTCGTCGGCGACGTGCTGCTGAGCGAATCGGGCATGGAGCATCACCCGCTCACGCCGATGACCGACCCGAACCTCGTGCGCGTCTTGCAGCGTCAGACGCAATCGAAGGTCGGGCTGATTCGCTACGACGCGATCGCGAAGGGCGCGGACGCGGTTCGCGCGCGCATCGGCGAACTGAAGCGCGACGGCGTGCGTCTCGCGATTGCCGACGCGATCTCCGACGCCGATCTCCACACGCTCGGCGAGGCGTGCCGCGACCTTCCGCTGATTACGGGCGGCTCGGGCATCGCGCTCGGCCTGCCGCAGAACTTCCGCGCGACGGGTCTGCTCGCGCATGCGGAGCACGCCGCCGACTTGCCCGGCATCGAAGGAAAGGCGGTCGTGCTGGCGGGCAGCGCGTCGAAAGCGACGAATGCGCAGGTCGCGCAATGGCGCGCATCGAAGCCGAGCTTGCGCATCGACCCGCTGGCGCTCGCGCGCGGCGAACCCGTCGTCGATGAAGCAGTGGAATTCGCGCGCAATCAGACCGCGCTCATCTACGCGACGACATCGCCCGACGAAGTGAAAGCCGTTCAAAAGGAACTCGGCGTGGAGCGCGCGGGGCAACTCGTCGAAGACGCGCTCGCGTCGATCGCGCGCCGCTTGCGCGACCACGGCGTGACGAAGTTCGTCGTCGCGGGCGGCGAGACATCGGGCGCTGTGGTGCAGGCGCTCGGCGTGCGCAGTTTGCGCATCGGGCCGCAGATCGATCCCGGCGTGCCGGCGACGCAATCCATCGGCGCGGACGACGACACCCACACACAAGCACCGCTCGCGCTCGCGCTCAAGTCCGGCAATTTCGGCGCGACGGATTTCTTCGAAAAAGCGCTGAACGCACTGAACGCGCCGAAGGCACTGTGATGGCATCGACCGAAACGCTGATCCGCGAGGAAATCTGCATCACGGGCAAGAGCCTGTACGAGCGCCGCTATACGGTCGGGAGCGCGGGCAACATCAGCGCGCGTCTCGACGACGGCTGGCTCATCACGCCGACCGACGCCTGTCTCGGCCGGCTCGATCCGAACGACATCGCGAAAGTCGATTTCGACGGCAATCACGTGTCGGGCGGACGGCCGTCGAAGACGCTCGCGCTGCATCGCCGCATCTACGAAAACAACGGACAGACGCGCGGCGTCGTGCATACGCATTCGACGCATCTCGTCGCGCTCACGCTCGCGGGCGTCTGGCGCGCCGGCGACGTGCTGCCGCCCATCACGCCGTACTACGTGATGAAAGTCGGCCATGTGCCGCTGATTCCGTATCGCAGGCCGGGAGACCCCGCCGTCGCCGAAGAAGTCGCGGCGCTCGCCTCGACCGTGCGCGCCGTGCTGCTGGAACGGCTCGGGCCGGTCGTGTGGGAGAAGTCGGTCTCGCACGCGTCGTATGCGCTCGAAGAACTGGAAGAAACCGCGCAACTCTATCTTTCGACGACGCCGCGCCCCGAGCCTTTGCCCGACGCCGCCATCGACGAATTGCGCACGCTGTTCGGCGCACGCTGGTAGCCGCCGGACCGCAACGACAACACGCCCAAGGAGAACTCGCGATGCCCCGCTTCGCCGCCAATCTGACGATGATGTACA
Organism: Caballeronia sp. Lep1P3; assembly: GCF_022879595.1. Taxonomy (NCBI): domain Bacteria; kingdom Pseudomonadati; phylum Pseudomonadota; class Betaproteobacteria; order Burkholderiales; family Burkholderiaceae; genus Caballeronia; species Caballeronia sp. Lep1P3. The sequence goes on from NZ_CP084266.1 coordinate 82,063, forward strand.
CCGAACACGCGTTCCTCGACCGCTTCGCCGCCGCCGCGAAGGACGGCTTCGAGGCCGTGGAATTCCTGTTCCCGTATGACTTTCCCGCCGCCGACATCAAGGCGCGGCTCGCGGACAACGGACTCACGCAGGCGCTCTTCAACGCGCCGCCCGGCGACTGGGCGGCGGGCGAGCGCGGCATCGCGTCGTTGCCGGGGCGCGAGGACGAATTCCGCCAGAGCGTCGACAAGGCGCTCGAATACACGGCGCTTCTCGGCAATAAGAAGCTGCATGTGATGGCGGGCCTGATCGCGCCGGACCAGCCGCGCGAAGCGCATCGCGCGGTGTATCTGAAGAACGTGGAATACGCGGCGAAGGCGGCGCAATCGGCGGGCGTCGGCATCGTGCTGGAGCCGATCAACACGCGCGATATTCCCGGCTTCTTCCTGAATCGTCAGGACGAAGCGCAAGCCATTTGCGACGAAATCGGCGCGCCGAATCTGCAAGTGCAGTTCGACATCTATCACTGCCAGATCGTCGAAGGCGATATCGCCGTCAAGCTCAAGCGCGACATGAAGCGGCCGAACGCGGGCATCGGGCACATCCAAATTGCGGGCGTGCCGGATCGCAACGAGCCGGATATCGGCGAACTCAACTATCCGTATCTCTTCGATCTGATCGACTCGCTCGGCTACGACGGATGGATCGGCTGCGAATACCGGCCGAAAGCGGCGACGTCCGACGGCCTCGGCTGGCTCAAGCCGTATCTCTGAACGAAGCGGAGCGATCGAACATGAAAATTCTCATTACCGGCGGCGCGGGCTTTCTCGGTCAGCGGCTCGCGAAGCGCCTGCTCGAACGCGGCACGCTCGACGGCCAGCCCGTCACGGAACTCGTGCTGCTCGACGTCGCGCGTCCCGCCGACGCGACGCTCCTGTCCGACGCGCGCGTGCGCGCCGAAACCGGCGATATTTCGGATCGCGCGGTGCTGGACCGCCTGATCGATACGGACACGCAGGCGATCTTCCATCTCGCGGCCATCGTGTCGGGCCAGGCGGAAGCCGACTTCGATCTCGGCATGCGCATCAATCTCGATGCATCGCGCGCGCTGCTCGAAGCGTGCCGCAGCGCGGGGCACGCGCCGCGCGTCGTGTTCACGAGCTCGGTCGCGGTCTATGGCGGCACGCTGCCCGACGTCGTTCAGGACGACACCGCGCTCAATCCGCAATCGTCGTATGGAACGCAAAAGGCGATCGCCGAATTGCTGCTCTGCGACTATGCGCGGCGCGGCTTCGTCGATGGCCGCGTGCTGCGGCTGCCGACCATCAGCGTGCGTCCCGGCAAGCCGAACGCGGCGGCGTCGTCGTTCGCGAGCGGCATCATTCGCGAGCCGCTGAACGGCGAACGCTCGACGTGTCCCGTCGACGGCGAAACGCGGCTCTGGCTGCTGTCGCCCCAAAGCGCGATCGATGCGCTGATCGCCGGCTGCGAACTCGACCGCGCGACGCTCGGCAATCGTCCGGTCGTGAATCTGCCGGGCTTGTCGGTGAGCGTGAACGAGATGGTCGCGGCGCTGCGCGAAGTGGCCGGCGACGAAGCCGTCGCGCGCATCGACTGGCAGCGCGACGAGCGCATCGGGAAGATCGTCGAAAGCTGGCCGGGCGCGTGGAACACGTCGCGCGCCGAGCAACTCGGTCTCACGGGCGACGCGTCGTTCGCGGACGTCATCCGCGCCTACATCAGCGAGCAGCGCGCCTGATGCCTGACGCTCACGCATGGCGCCGCGCGGGCTGCGCGGTGTCATGCTTACATCTCCGTTTCCGCGCTACACTCATCCCTTAAATGTGACGAAGGCCGCAGCGGACCCTGGGCATTCGATGCCCGTCTCTCCCTGATCCCGCCGCTCTCGCGCGGCAAGCGCCTCGCCACGTCAATATGCCGTCGCGCACGCGGGAGATTCCCATGCTGCTCCATCAGCTAGTCGATCGTTTCGGCCCGGCGATCGTTTTCGTCAACGTCATGGGCTCCGCGCTCGGGCTGCCCGTGCCCGCGATGCCGACGATGATCGTCGTCGGCGCGTCCATCGCGCTGATGGCCGTGAACGGCGCGGCGTTCTGGCCGCCGCTCGTCGGCGTGCTGTGCGTCGCGGTGGCGGGCGGCGTTATCGGCGATCTCGTCTGGTTCCAGGGCGGGCGCAAGTACGGCGACCGCACGCTCAAGACCATCTGCAAGCTGTCCTTGTCGCGCGATACCTGCGTGAAGCAGACCGAACGCTTCTTCGGTCGCTGGGGCGTGCGGATTCTGCTCGTCGCGAAGTTCATCCCCGGTCTTTCGCTCGTGTCGGTGCCGCTCGCCGGCGCGATGGGCGTGCGCCTGCGCAGCTTCGTCGCGCACGACGGCGCGGGCATCGCGCTCTGGGGCGCGGTCGGCCTGGCCGTTGGCGTGATCTTCGCGGCCGAGCTGGAGATGGTCTTCGCGATGATCTCGCGGCTCGGGCGGCAGGCGGTGATGGTCGTCGCCGTGCTGCTCGCGATCTACGTGGCGTATCGCTGGTGGCGTCGCCGCGCGCTGATGGCAACGCTCGAGAAGGCGCGCATCACCGTGGACGATCTCTACGCGCTGATGCACGGCGAGCCGCTGCCCGTGATCTTCGACATCCGTTCGCCCGAGAAGCGCATGCTCGATCCCTTCGCCATTCCCGGCGCGGTCTTCGCCGACGAGCGCGAGCTGCAGAAGATCATCGAGGGCTACGACAAGTCGCGCAAGCTCGTCATTTACTGCTCGTGTCCGAACGAAGTATCGGCGGCGTGGATGGCGAAAACCCTGCGCGACGCGGGCTTCAACGACGTGCTCCCCCTTACCGGCGGACTGGACGCCTGGCGGCTCGCCGGCTTCGATGTCGCGAAGCTGACCGAGTTCGGCGAACTGGTCGCGGCCACGCCCGAGGAAGCGGAGCAGCTCGCGGCCACCTGTTCGCTGCCCCTCGTGCAGCAGGCGGCTGCGGCGTCGCTGCATGAGGCCGGCCTGCCGCACGTACCTCACGGAGATCGCGCATGAGCACCGCGCCGGACAGCAAGCACAACGAGCCGATGCCGGATGTCGTCGCGTGGAGTCCGGGCATGCCGCCGCCCGACGATTCCAGCGCCGCGCAAGGCGCGCCCGCGCCCGATGGCGACAGCGCGCCGTTCTCGCCGCTGCACACGCGCGCGCATCAGATGTTTCCGCGCCTGACCGATGACGAAATCAAGCGCACGAGCCGCTTCGGGACGGCGGCGCGCTGGCGTGCGGGCGACTGGATGTTCCGCATGGGCGATGCGGGCCGCGGCATGGTCATCATCCTGAAGGGGCGCGTGCGCGTCACCCGGCGCGATGCGCTCGGCAGTTCGCATCTCATCGGCGAACACGGGCCGGGGCATTTCATGGCCGAAGTCGCGCAGCTTTCCGGCAAGCCGTGTCTCGTCGACGGCATGGCGGCCGAGGATGTCGAAGGCATCGTGGTGCCGCCGGAGCGGTTGCGCGCGCTGCTCGTCGCGGAGGCGGAACTCGGCGAGCGCATCATGCGCGCGCTGATTTTGCGGCGCGTCGGGCTGATCGAGAAGGGCAGCGGGCCGGTGCTGCTCGGCCAGTCCGACGATGGCCGGCTCGTTTCGCTGCAAGGCTTCCTGCGGCGCAACGGCTATCCGCACACGGTCATCGACGCCTGCTCGGACCCGGACGCCATCGCGCTGCTCGAACGCATTTCGGCATCGACCGCGGATTTTCCGCTCGTCATCTGTCCGGATGGCACCGTGCTGCGCGCGCCCGACGAGAATCAGGTCGCGACGCAGCTCGGCTGGCTGCCGGAATTCGATTCCGAGCATGTTTATGACGTCGCTGTCGTCGGCGCGGGGCCGGCGGGTCTCGCGACGGCGGTGTACGCGGCATCCGAAGGGCTTTCGGTGGCCGTGTTCGATTGCCGCGCGCCGGGCGGACAGGCGGGCGCGAGTTCGCGCATCGAGAACTATCTCGGCTTTCCGACCGGCATCTCGGGTCAGGCGCTCGCGGGGCGCGCGTTCGTGCAGGCGCAGAAGTTCGGCGCGCATATCGCGATTCCGACGCGCATCAAGGCGCTGCACTGCGGGGCATCGCCGATTCAGATCGAACTCGAAAACGGCACGCGCGTGACGACGCGAACGGTCGTGGTCGCGTCGGGCGCGGCGTATCGGCGGCCGGCCATCGAAGGGCTGGAACGCTACGAAGGGCGCGGCACGTACTACTGGGCGTCGCCGGTCGAGGCGAAGCTCTGCAAGAACGCGGAAGTGGTGCTGGTCGGCGGCGGGAATTCGGCGGGACAGGCCGTCGTGTATCTCGCCACGCACGCTAAGCACGTTCATGTGCTGGTGCGCGGCGGCGGGCTGGCGGCGAGCATGTCGCATTATCTGGTCGAGCGCATCGGCTCGTTGCCGAACGTGACGGTTCGCACGCATACGCAGATCACGTCGCTCGAAGGCGATGACCGCGCGCTCACCGCCATCCACTGCAAGACGCCGGATGGACCGCTCACGCTCGAATCGCGGCATCTGTTTCTCTTCACCGGCGCCGACCCGAATACGGACTGGTTGCGCGATTGCAGCGTGAACGTCGATGGAAAGGGCTTCGTGCTGACCGGCCCCGAGGCGCATGGCGGACGCACGCAGGGCGTGATGGGACTGGAGACGAGCGTGCCGGGCGTGTTCGCCATCGGCGACGTGCGGTCCAGTTCGACGAAGCGCGTCGCGGCGGCGGTGGGCGAGGGCGCGGCGGTCGTCGCGCAGATTCACGCGCTGCTCGCGCAACGCGAGGCGATGGGCGTCGCGCAGACTTGACTGCCTGTTGACTTACACGCGCGCCGGAAAGCGCAGCGTGAATTCGATCCACCCGTCCGGCGTGCATGCAGCCGAGGCGCTGCCGCCGTGCATGCGCATGATCGCCTGAACGATGGAAAGCCCGAGCCCGCTCGATTCCGTCCACTGGCTGCGCGCCGCGTCGCCGCGATAGAAGCGGTCGAAGAGCCGCGCGAGTTCTTCATCGCGGATCGGCGCGCCGCGATTTCCCACGACGATGCGCGCGCCCGCCGCATCCGCGTGGCCCGCGAGACGCACGACGGTGCCCGCCGTCGCATACCGCACCGCATTCACGACGACGTTGCCGATCGCGCGCCGGCACATGATCGCGTTCGCGTGCATGTCGCCGCTGGCGTCGATGGCGAACGCAATGCGACGCTCTTCCGCGATGCCCTCGAAATACGCCGCGATGGTTTCGAGTTCTTCCCGGATGTCGAGCCGCTCGCGCTCGATGTCCTGCTGCCCGTCATCGGCCTGCGCGAGAAACAGAATGTTCTGGGCGATGCGCGCAAGCCGCTCCAGTTCCTCCAGATTCGATTCGAGCACGCTCCGGTATTCCGCCACGCTGCGCTCGTGCGCGAGCGTCACTTGCGTCTCGCCGATCAACACGCCGATCGGCGTGCGGACTTCGTGCGCGAGATCCGCCGAGAATTGCAGCAGACGTTCGTAGCCGTTTTCCAGGCGATCGAGCATCGCGTTGAACGATGCGGCGAGGCTTTGCAATTCCGCCGGCGCGTGCGCCACGTCGAGCCGCGCGGACATGCGGTTCGGCGTGATTTCGGCGGCTTTGCCGGCCATCAGCTTGAGCGGCATGAGACCGCGGCTCGTGACCCAGTACGCGAGCAGCATCGTCACCAGCACCGCGCCGATGACCGTCAGCCACACGCGTTCGAGATACGCCGAGAGCACGCGCGCTTCCTGCGTCATCACGTGCGCCGCGATGATCTCGACCACTTCGCCGCTATCGCCGATGCGCGCCTGCGCCCCGAGCCAGCGCATGCGCACGCCATCGGCGCGCGTGCCTTCGTAGAGATCGTCCAGTCCGACCGCGCGGCTCACCGGCACGATATCGAGCGGCGGCAGCGGCATGCGTTCGGGATTCACGTTGATGAAAGGCGCGGCGCCCGCGCGCCGAAAGAGAATCACGTCCTGCCGGTCGCCGAGCATCGTTTCGAAAAGCCTCGGGCGCGCTTCGATTTCGTTGATCGTGTAAAGGTCGTGCAGCAGCGAGCGAAAGTGTTCGACGCGGCCGATCAATTGATAGTCGGCGCGCGTGGAAAGCGCCGAATTCGTCGCCTGATAAAGCGACGCGCCGACCATGCCGACCACCACGCAGACGATCGCCGCGAACGAAAGCGCGATGCGTACCGCGAGCGAGCGCGAAGGCCGGTTCAAGCGTCTTCCCCGAACGAATAGCCGATGCTGCGCACCGTGTGAATGAGCTTCACGTCGAACGGATTGTCGATCTTCGCGCGCAGACGTTTGACTGCGACATCGACCACGTTGGTGTCGCTATCGAAGTTCATGTCCCACACTTCGGACGCGATGAGCGTGCGCGACAGCGCCTCGCCCTGACGCTTGCAGAAGAGATGCAGCAGCGCGAATTCCTTGTTCGTGAGCACGATGTCGATGCCCTTGCGCGTGACCTTGCGGCGCAAAACATCGACATGCAGATCGGCAATCTGGAAGGTATCGGATTCGCGCATCACGCCGCGGCGCAGCAGCGTGCGAATGCGCAGCACGAGTTCGGTGAACGAAAACGGCTTGACGAGGTAATCGTCCGCGCCGAGTTCGAGGCCGTGAATGCGGTCGGAGACGTGGTCACGCGCCGTGAGAAAAATGACAGGCAAGTCACGCTTTGCGCGCAATGCGGCCATCACTTGCCATCCGTCGATGCCGGGCAGCATCACGTCGAGCACGATCAGTTCGTAGGCGTTCGCCAGCGCCTGATGCAGACCGTCCGTGCCGTTGCGCACGAGATCGACCTGATAGCCGGACTCGATGAGCCCTTTTTTCAGGTAGTCGCCGGTCTTGCGGTCGTCTTCGATCACGAGGATGGTCATGCGCGCGGGCTTCGTCATTAACGTTGATGCCATTCTAGCCAGCGTCTTCGCGCGCCTCGCCGATGATGACAAAAAAGTCATCGAGTCGTCATCGATGGATCAGCGCCGCGCCGCTAGCATGCGATTCATGCTCGCTAACCTATCCCCCTAACGCATCGCGAGGCCCGACGTGCAGCAACGAACGCTTCAGCCGCTATGGCTGCGCATCACGCACTGGCTCAACGCGCTTGCCATCGTCGTCATGGTGACGAGTGGCTGGCAAATCTACGACGCATCGCCGATCTTCAAGGGCTTCACGTTTCCTTCGTCGATCACGCTCGGCGGCTGGCTCGGCGGCGCGCTGCAATGGCACTTCGCCGCGATGTGGCTCCTCGTCGTCAACTTCATCGTCTACGTTGCGATGAACCTTGCGACCGGCCGCTTTCGCGAGCGCATGTTTCCGTTGAGCATCAAAAGCGTGATACGCGATGCGCTCGCCGCATTGCGCGGCAAGCTCGGCCACGATGACCTCGCGCATTACAACGCCGTGCAGAAGCTAGCGTATCTCGCGGTGATCGTCGATATCGTCGTGATCGTGCTGTCGGGCCTCGTCGTGTGGAAGTCCGTGCAGTTCCCGTTGCTTCGCACGCTCATGGGCGGCTACGACAATGCCCGCGTCGTGCATTTCTTCGGCATGAGTTTTCTGGTTGCGTTCGTGGCGCTGCACGTCGCGATGGTCGCGCTCGTGCCGCGTTCGCTCCTGCTGATGATAAGAGGACGTTGAAGCCATGCCGATCCGTCGATCAGACCCGACTGCCCCGAAGCTCGATGCGCAGTCCATCATCAAGGACGCCGCGAAGGAACTGAAAGCGCCCGCGCGACGTTTGTTCGGCAAGCGCATTCTTTCGCTGGGTGGCCTCGTGATGCTGTCGGGCTGCAATATCACCGACGACAATTCCGTGAACGCGATGCTGCGCAAGATATCGTCCTTCAACGACGACGCGCAGGCGCTGCTCTTCGATCCGAACACGCTCGCGCCGACGTATCCCGAGTCGATGATTACGCGGCCGTTTCCGTTCAACGCGTTCTACGACATCGACGAAGTGCCGGAAGTCGATGCATCGGCATACAGGCTGCAAGTGGGCGGACGCGTCAACGGCAAGCGCGTGTGGACGCTCGACGAGCTTCACGCGATGCCGCAGGAAAGCCAGATTACGCGGCACATTTGCATCGAAGGATGGAGCGCGATCGGCAAATGGGGCGGCGTGCGCTTCGCGCATTTTCTGGCGCGCGCGGGCGCGGATACGAGCGCGAAGTACGTTGCGTTCCATTGCGCGGATAACTATTCGACGAGCATCGACATGCCGACCGCGCTGCACGCGCAGACGCTGCTCACGCTCACCTACGACGGCCAGATCCTGCCGCCGAAATACGGCTTCCCGATGAAGCTGCGCATGCCGACCAAGCTCGGCTACAAGAACCCGAAGCATATCGTCGCGATCACCGTGACGAACGATTATCCCGGCGGCTATTGGGAGAACCAGGGCTACAACTGGTTCGGCGGTTCCTGAGGACGCTTCTGTTTCAAACGCGCTTTTTGTCGTTCCACTCAAAGGAGATTGCATGTCGATCCGCATGAAACTCGGCGTCAGCATCGCGGCGCTCGCACTGACGAGCGCCGCCTTCGCGGACACGCCCGCCGCCAAGCCCACGCGCATTCGCGGCGATATCGTCGCGCTGTCGGGCGATACGTTGACGGTGCATCGTCGTAGCGGCGATACGGTCAAGATCGCGGTGAAGTCGGATACGCCCGTCACCGCGCTCAAGAACATCCGGCTGCAGGACATCAAGCCGGGCGAATTCGTCGGCACGGCGGCGACCGCCGGCACCGACGGCAAGCTCACGGCAACCGAAGTCCTCGTGTTCCCGGAAGCGGCGCGCGGCACCGGCGAAGGCCATTACGCGTGGGATCTCGGTCCGCAAAGCTCGATGACGAACGCCAACGTCGATCAGGTGGTGCAGGGCACGAGCGGCCGCGATCTCAAGCTCTCGTACAAGGGCGGATCGAACTCGGTGACGGTGCCGGAGAACGTGCCCGTCGTCACGTTCGCGCCGGCTTCGCATGACGATTTGAAGCCGGGCAAGAAGGTATTCGTCCTGGCGAGTCCGGCGGGTGGGGAGTTTGCCGCGCAGCGGATCGTCGTCGAGAAGGATGGCGTTGCGCCGCCGATGTGACGCGCGGGCGGGCGCTGTAACGCGCGAAAAAAAACCCGGCCAAGGCCGGGTTCAATGTTCCCGCGCCCTTTCGGGCGCGGTCACCTGCAAAACAGACGCGCTTACGCCGCGAGCAGCGAGCGCAGCACGAACGGCAGAATCCCGCCGTGCTTGTAGTAGTCGACTTCGATCGGCGTATCGATGCGCAGCAGCACCGGCACGCGCTGATCGCTGCCATCCTTGCGATGGATCACGAGCGTGACTTCCTGTTGCGGCTTGAAGTCCGCGCCGAGGCCTTCGATGTCGTAGGTTTCATCGCCCGTGATATTGAGCGATTGCACACTGTCCGCGCCCTTGAATTGCAGCGGCAGCACGCCCATGCCGACGAGATTCGAGCGATGGATACGCTCGAAGCTGCGCGCAACGACCGCCTTCACGCCCAGCAATTGCGTGCCTTTCGCCGCCCAGTCGCGCGACGAACCCGTGCCGTACTCTTCGCCCGCGAAGATCACGGTCTGCGTGCCTTCGTCGATGTACTTCATCGCGGCGTCGTAGATCGAGAGCTGTTCGCCGCTCGGCTTGTGGATCGTCAGGCCGCCTTCGACGCGCGTGCCGTCCGCCTTCGCCGGGATCATCAGGTTCTTGATCCGCACGTTCGCGAACGTGCCGCGCATCATCACGTCGTGATTGCCGCGACGCGAGCCGTAGCTGTTGAAATCGGCCTTCTGCACGCCGTTTTCCTTCAGCCAGATGCCTGCCGGCGACGTTTCCTTGATGGAACCCGCCGGGCTGATGTGGTCGGTCGTCACGGAATCGCCGAAGATGCCGAGCGCGCGCGCACCCTTCACCGCGGGGATCGAATCGGCCGGCTTCATCGAGAAGTCGTCGCCGAAGAACGGCGGCTCTGCAATGTACGTGGACTTCGGCCAGTCATAGACCTGACCGGTTTCGCCCGCGATCTTGCTCCACAGGTCGCCTTCCTTCGTGAGCTGCGAATAGTTCTTGCGGAACGCGTCGGCGTCCAGCGCGAACTTGAGCAGCGCGTGCACTTCTTCGCTCGTCGGCCAGATGTCGCCGAGATAGACGTCGCGGCCATCCGTGCCCTTGCCGACCGGCTCGGTCATCAGGTCGCGCGTGATGTTGCCCGCGATCGCGTAAGCGACGACGAGCGGCGGCGAAGCCAGGAAGTTCGCGCGGATGTTCGGGTGGATGCGCGCCTCGAAGTTGCGGTTGCCGGACAGCACGGCGGCCGCGACGATATCGTTCTTCACGATGGCGTCGTTCAGTTCCGGCGTCAGGTCGCCCGCGTTGCCGATACACGTCGTGCAGCCGTAGGCGGCGAGCGTGAAGCCGAGCTTGTCGAGGTACTGGAGCAGGTCCGTCTTCGTCAGATATTCGGTGACGATGCGCGATCCCGGCGCGAGCGACGTCTTGATGTGCGGCGCGACCGTCAGACCCGCTTCGACGGCCTTCTTCGCGAGCAGGCCGGCGGCGAGCAGCACGCTCGGGTTCGACGTGTTCGTGCACGAGGTGATCGCGGCGATCAGCACGTCGCCGTTCTTCACGTCGATGCCGTCAGCGGTCTTGTACGAGGCTTGCAGTTCTTCCGGCTTCTTCGCAAAACCGTTTTCGCCGACCGGCTTCGAGAACAGGTCGCTGAACGTGCTCTTCACGTCGCCGATTTCGATGCGGTCTTGCGGACGCTTCGGACCGGCCAGCGACGGCGCGACGGTCGAGAGATCGAGCGTGAGCGTCTTCGTATAGTCGATGTCGCCGGCCTTCGGCACGCCCCACAGGTTCTGCGCCTTGAAGTAGCTTTCGAACGCGGCGATTTCTTCGTCCGTGCGGCCCGTGCCCTTGAAGTAGTCGATGGTTTTTTCGTCGACCGGGAAGAAGCCCATCGTCGCGCCGTATTCCGGCGCCATGTTGCCGATGGTCGCGCGATCCGGCACCGCGATCGACGCCGTGCCTTCGCCGAAGAACTCGACGAACTTGCCGACGACCTTCTCCTTGCGCAGCATTTCCGTGATGGTCAGCACGAGGTCCGTTGCCGTGCAGCCTTCGCGCAGCTTGCCCTTCAGCTCGACGCCGACGACATCCGGCGTGAGGAAGTAGACCGGCTGGCCGAGCATGCCCGCTTCGGCTTCGATGCCGCCCACGCCCCAGCCGACCACGCCGATGCCGTTGATCATCGTCGTGTGCGAGTCGGTGCCGACGAGCGTGTCCGGGTAATAAACGCCGTCCTTCTTGTGGACGCCGCGCGCGAGATATTCGAGGTTGACCTGGTGAACGATGCCGACACCCGGCGGCACGACCTTGAACGTGTCGAACGCCTGCATGCCCCATTTCATGAACTGGTAGCGCTCGTTATTGCGCTGAAATTCCAGCTTCATGTTCAGGTCGAGCGCGTTCGGCTCGCGGAAGTGGTCGATCTGCACCGAGTGATCGACGACGAGATCGACCGGCACCAGTGGCTCGATCGCCTTCGGGTTCTTGCCGGTGCGCTTCGCGACGCCACGCATTGCGGCGATGTCGGCGAGCAGCGGCACGCCGGTGAAGTCCTGCAGCACCACGCGGGCAACGACGAACGGGATTTCATCGACGCGCGGCGCGTTCGGCTTCCAGTTCGCGAGTTGCTTGATGTGCTCTTCGCTGATCTTCTTTTCGTCGTAATTGCGCAGGACGGATTCGAGCACGAGACGGATCGAAACCGGCAGGCGCTGGATATCGATCTTCAGCGCATTGCCGAGTTGCGGCAGCGAGTAGAACTTGCCTTTGCCGGAACCGCTGTCGAATTCCTTGAGCGTACTGTGGAGGTTATGGGCCATGTTTGTTTTCCTTGGGCTAAACGAGGAAAGACTTCAATGCAACGTTTTCAGTAAGTCCGTTCAGATGACGTACAGATCGACGTATTCATTGACCGGCATTGCTTCCAGCTTTGCCTGATCGAGCGATGCCGCGAGGATCGCCTGTTGTTGCTTCGTGGGAAAGCGCCGCGCGAGATTCGTTTTGAATTTCTCGACGAGCAGCGGAATGCCGTCCGTGCGGCGGCGCTTGTGACCGATCGGATATTCCACTTCGATTTCGCCTAGCGTCGTGCCGTCGTTGAATTCGACGGTCAGCGCATTCGCGATCGAGCGCTTGTCCGGGTCGAAATAATCTTTCGTGAACTGCGGGTCTTCAACGCATTCCATCTTCGCGCGCAACGTGTCGATGCGCGGATCTTTCGCCACCGAATCTTCGTAATCGGCGGCGGTGAGGCGGCCGAAAATCAGCGGCACGGCGATCATGTACTGGATGCAGTGATCGCGGTCGGCCGGATTATCGAGCGGTCCTTTTTTATCGATGATGCGAATCGCCGCTTCGTGCGTGCGAATGGTGATTCGCTTGATGTCCTCGACGCCCTTGCCGGCTTCTTTCAGCTTGTCGTGCAGCGTCATCGCGGCTTCGACTGCCGTCTGCGAATGGAACTCGGCCGGGAACGAAATCTTGAAGAGCACGTTTTCCATTACATACGAGCCATACGGACGCTGGAACTGGAACGCGTTGCCCTTGAAGAGGACATCGTAAAAGCCCCACGTTTTCGCGGTCAAAACGGACGGATAGCCCATTTCGCCGGTCTTCGCGATGAGCGCGAGACGCACCGCGCGCGAGGTTGCGTCGCCGGCGGCCCACGACTTGCGCGACCCCGTATTCGGCGCGTGGCGATACGTGCGCAGCGAATGACCGTCGACGAACGCGAGCGACACCGCGTTGATGAGCTCTTCGCGCGTGAGGCCGATCATCTGCCCGACGACCGCCGTGGACGCGACCTTTACCAGCAGGACGTGATCGAGTCCGACCTTGTTGAACGAGTTTTCGAGCGCGATGCAGCCCTGAATTTCGTGCGCCTTGACCATCGCGATCAGGACGTCTTTCATCGTGAGCGGCTTTCTGGCCGACGCCACGGCGTTGCGCGAGAGCCAGTCGGCGGTGGCGAGAATGCCGCCTAAGTTGTCCGACGGATGGCCCCATTCGGCGGCGAGCCAGGTGTCGTTGAAGTCGAGCCAGCGGATCATCGCGCCGATGTTGAACGCGGCCTGAACCGGATCGAGCTGGAATTGGGTGCCCGGCACCTTGGCGCCGTTGGGGACGACCGTGCCGGGCACGATCGGTCCCATCAGCTTGGTGCAGGCGGGGTAGGAGAGGGCTTCGAGTCCGCAACCGAGCGTGTCGATGAGGCAGTTGCGCGCGGTTTCCAGCGCGAGCGTGCTGTCGACGTCGTAGTTGAGAACGTAATCGACTATGTCGACGAGTACCTTGTCCGGATCGGGCCGGACATTGGAGATCGGTGCGGACATCGAGGATTCCTGTATTTTGGGTGCTGACCTTGCTTATTTCGCCGGCTGGAGCATCAGCGGGTTCTGCTTCAGCGCTTCTGCCTGCGTGGGAGCGGCGGCGCCCGCGGCCATTTCGGAAGTCATGCACTCGTCGGCGAGGCGCGACGAGTCCTTGTCCGAGAACAGCATCGCCTTCGTCGGGATGACGACCAGATCCATGCCCGTTGCCGAATCATGGAAGCGGTCGGCGCCGGTCGTCGTGTCCTGACGCGGCAGCTTGTAGTCCTTCTTCGCCCAGTTCACCGTGACGATCGCGTCGCGCTTCATGTCGCCTTTCAGATAGAAAGCGAGGCCGTCCTTGCACGACCACTTCACCGCGCCTTCCGGAACCGGGTCGGTCTTCGCTGCCGCGGCCGCTTCGGCCTTGGGCTTGCGCTTGATCAGGCGGCGCGCGGGAGCGGGGCGCTTGGCCTTGGCCGCGCTCGATTCGGTTGTCGCGGCGAAGGCGTCGGCGCTCACGAAGACGCTCGTGGTTGCCAGAGTGCCGACGATTGCAGCGATCAGAAGTTTATTCATCGATAAAACCTTTCAAAAACATGTAAGTTGAGTGGCGGTTGTTGCGCGGATGGGAATGGCGGGAATGGCGCATCGCCGGTTCCGATCGCGCAGCCCGCTATTTTCGCTTATTTATCGGCACGAACTTCAAATTCTCGGGACCGGTGTAATTCGCGCTCGGCCGGATGATCTTGTTGTCGATGCGCTGCTCGATGATGTGCGCCGCCCAGCCCGACGTGCGCGAGATCACGAAAAGCGGCGTGAACATCGCGGTCGGCACGCCCATCATGTGATACGAGACCGCGCTGAACCAGTCGAGGTTCGGGAACATCTTCTTCGCGTCCCACATCACGGATTCGAGCCGCTCGGCGATGTCGAAGAGCTTCGTGTCGCCCGCTTCTTTCGACAACGACTTCGCGACTTCCTTGATGACCTTGTTGCGGGGGTCCGAGATCGTGTAGACCGGATGCCCGAAGCCGATCACGACTTCCTTGCTTTCGACGCGGCGGCGAATGTCGGCTTCGGCTTCGTCGGGCGTTTGATAGCGCGATTGAATCTCGAACGCGACTTCGTTCGCGCCGCCGTGCTTCGGGCCGCGCAGCGCGCCGATGGCACCGGTGATCGCCGAGTACATGTCCGATCCCGTGCCGGCGATCACGCGGCTCGTGAACGTGGACGCGTTGAACTCATGCTCGGCGTAGAGATTCAGCGAGACGTGCATCGCCTGTACCCACGACTGCGAAGGCTCGACGCCATGCAGCAGACGCAGGAAGTGGCCGCCGATGGAATCGTCGTCGGTTTCGACTTCGATGCGCTTGCCGTTGTGCGAATAGTGGTACCAGTAGAGCAGCATCGAGCCGAGCGATGCCATCAGCTTGTCAGCAATGTCCTTCGCGCCCGGAACGTTGTGATCGTCCTTCTCCGGCAGGATGGTGCCGAGCACGGAGACGCCGGTGCGCATGACGTCCATCGGATGCGCCGACGCGGGAATCCATTCGAGCGCCGCTTTCAGGTTCGCGGGCAGGCCGCGCAATGCCTTGAGCTTCGTCTTGTACGCCTTCAGTTCCGCGACGTTCGGCAGCTTGCCATGCACGAGCAGATGCGCGATTTCCTCGAATTCACTCGTGGTCGCAACGTCGAGAATGTCGTAGCCGCGATAGTGCAGGTCGTTGCCGGTCTTGCCGACGGTACACAGCGCGGTGTTGCCCGCCGTCACGCCTGACAGCGCGACGGATTTCTTCGGCTTGAAACCACCCGCTGCGGCGGGCGCGTCGGTCGATACGGTATCGCTCATTGCTTCAAGTCTCCTGTGGACGCCCGTGCAGCAGCGTCGTCTCTTTTGCTTGAAAGGCGCGTCGAACCTGTAGCTCGCGCGGCGTGACCTAAACCTTGTTCCGTTCGCATCTATCCCGCAGCAAAAAGCGGCGCGCATTCGTCGGGCAGCGCGTGGCCTGTCGCGTGCACGCGGCGCAGCACCGACCAGTAATAGCGATAGCTCGCGCGATCGTGCAGCGTGTCGCCGTGGCGCGTCGGCCCCCACTGCGCGCGTTGCGCCGCAAGCAGGATCTCTGCGGCGAGCGTGATTTCGTCGGCGCGCGGCGAGAAGGCCTCGACAATAGGCCGAATCTGCTCCGGATGAATGCTCCACATGCGCGTGTAGCCGAACTCATTGCGAGCGCGCGCGGCGTCGTTCACGACGACGGTCATGTCGCGCACTTCCGTCGACACGTTATGCGACGGCGCCTTTCCGTGCGCGTGGCATGCCGCCGCGATCTCCAGCTTCGCGCGCCGCACGAGCGGATGATCGAACTGGCCGGGCGAGCGCATCGCGGTATCGGGAACGGCGCCGTTGTGCGCGGACACGAAGTCCATCAGGCCGAAACTGAGCGACTCGACGCCCGGCAACGCGGCCAGTTCGAACGCTTCCGCGAGCGCGCCATGCGTTTCGATCAGCAGATGACAGGGAATGGATTGCGCGATGCCGAACTCGCAGCGCGATGCTTCGATGAACGCAATCATCTCGGCGGCATCGAAGACGCCGCGGATTTTCGGCAGCATCACATAGGCGGGCGCCTTCTTCGCCTGGCGCAGGATGACGCGCACATCGTCACGCCACGCGCGATGATGAAAGTCGTGAATTCTCACGCCGACGCGCCCGAAACGATCGTCTTCGCCGCCGACGAACGAAGCGACCATCTCCGCATGCTCGGCTTCGCGGCCGACTTGCGCGCCGTCTTCGCAATCGAGCGTGATGTCGAACACCGGGCCGAGCTGCGCCTGCAATGCGAGCGACTTGCGGACCAGCTTTTCGCTGCCGGCGTAGTGGTCGCAGGGCGGCAGAACGGCCGGTTGCGGCTCGCCGTCAAACAGCACTTCGGCGGGAGTGAGAGCGGGCATTGTCGGCGTCGGGTCCGAAGGGAAAGTGAATGCGATGCTGCTCATGCTTCTGATTCGGCCGCGCTCGGCGCGTGTCCAAGCGCGTTCGAATCAGGCGCGAACGCCGTCGAGCGTCCGCGCCGCGTACAGCGGAACTTACTTGCCGAGCAGATGCGCCACGCCGTCGCGCTCTTCCAGAAGTTCGTTCAGCGTGCCGTCCATCTTTTCGCGCGAGAACGCGTCGATTTCCAGACCTTCGACGCGCTTGTACTCGCCGTTTTCGCACGTAACCGGCACGCCGTAGATGATGTCTTCCGGAATGCCATACGAGCCATCCGACGGAATGCCCATGGTGACCCACTTGCCGTTCGTGCCGAGCACCCAGTCGCGCACGTGGTCGATCGCAGCGTTAGCCGCCGATGCCGCCGACGACAGGCCACGCGCCTCGATGATCGCCGCGCCGCGCTTGCCGACGGTCGGGATGAACGTGTTGCGGTTCCACTCGTCGTCGCTGATGAGCTTCGTGAGGTTCTCGCCCTCGGCGGTCGCGAAGCGGAAGTCCGGGTACATGGTCGGCGAGTGATTGCCCCACACGGCCAGCTTTTCGATGGACGCCACCGGCTTGCCCGACTTCGCCGCCAGTTGCGAGAGCGCACGGTTATGGTCCAGACGCAGCATGGCGGTGAAGTTCTTCTTCGGCAGATCCGGCGCCGACTTCATCGCGATGTATGCATTCGTGTTGGCCGGATTGCCGACGACCAGCACCTTGACGTCGCGGCTCGCGACTTCGTTCAGCGCACGGCCCTGAACCGTGAAGATCTCGGCGTTGGCCGACAGCAGGTCCTTGCGCTCCATGCCCTTCGAACGCGGACGCGCACCGACGAGCAGCGCGATGTCGGCATCCTTGAACGCGACCTTGGGATCGTCCGTGACGACGACGCCCGCCAGCAGCGGGAACGCGCAGTCTTCCAGTTCCATCACGACGCCCTTCACGGCGGCTTGCGCTTGCGGCAGATCGAGCAACTGAAGAATCACGGGCTGGTCTTTGCCGAGCAGATCGCCATTGGCGATACGGAACAGCAGCGAGTAGCCGATTTGACCTGCGGCGCCGGTGACGGCAACGCGCTTTGCGGACTTAGCCATTGAAACTCTCCTGGACGGTGCGTGGAACGCTAGGGAAAAACGCCATTTTATGCGCGATACGCCAAGCGTGATGAAGACATCCCGGCCACGCCGCCCGCGAACGCCCGAAAGCGTTCTGCAACGCGGGGTCTCGCGCGATGGATGCGCGGCGCCTGTTCCGCATGGCTGCGTGGCGGCATGACTGGCATGCCATGAAATCTTCACATTGAGCGAGGAAGGTGCGGCGTTGCGCAGGGACGCGGAGATTCGCTCGAGTCTGACGGCAAGCGCCCATTCGATACGGCGCTTGACGTTGCGAGGCGGTAGGCAGGCAGCGGCGCGCGAATCGTGTGGCCGATCGGCGTGAGGCGAAAGCGAAAGGGCGTGCCTGGCGGCTTGTGGCGTGGAACCGGTACGCCCGCGACAGCGACCGCTTCAGCGGAAAACTGCCGAAAAAACAGCGCCGAACGGACATGCGGCGAACCGCGCGACGACCCGCAAACCCTTGCTCGACAAGGAGTGTAGGATTGCGCAGAGGCAAAGTCAACACTATCTTATGTCTTATATAAGACATAAGATCTCGCGTGAAAATGTGGACGTGCGGCGGGCCTTTGTGTTGAAATGCGCGGCATGAATTCCAATCCGGCGAACCCGGCGGGCACGCCCCCACAAAACGGCAGCGCACAGGCGGCTGAGGCTGCCGGCACGGCGTCGCCGACGTTCAGCCCGCTCTATCAGCAGATCAAGGCGCTCATCACGCACGGCCTCGAATCCGGCGAATGGAAGCCGGGCGAGATCATCCCGAGCGAAGTCGAACTCGCCGCACGCTACAAAGTGAGCCAGGGCACGGTGCGCAAGGCGATCGACGAACTCGCCGCCGACAATCTGCTCGTGCGGCGTCAGGGCAAAGGCACGTTCGTTGCGACGCATAGCGAAGACCGCGTGCAGTTCCGGTTCCTGCGCCTTTTGCCCGACGATGGCGACGTTCATCCCCACGTCAGCCGCCTGCTCGAATGCCGACGCCTGCGCGCGCCCGCCGAAATCGCGCGCCAGCTCGATCTCAAGCCCGCCGATCCCGTCGTGCTCATCAGACGCCTGCTGCAATTCGACGGCGCGACGACCGTCTTCGACGAAATCTGGCTGCCGGGCGCGGTGTTTCGCGGACTCACGGCGGAACGCCTTGCCGACTACAAGGGTCCGCTGTACGCCATGTTCGAGACCGAGTTCGGCACGCGCATGATCCGCGCTTCGGAGAAGATCCGCGCGGTCGCCGCCGAAGAGCCGGTCGCGCAATTGCTGGAGGTCCAGGCGGGCTTTCCGCTTTTGTCGGTCGAACGTGTGTCCTACACGTATGGCGATCGTCCCGTGGAAGTGCGGCGCGGCTGGTACGTCACGACCGGCTACTACTATCAAAACGACTTGAGTTGAACGACGAAGGGCGGGGCCGCGGCATCCGCAACCGGATGCCGGTCCAACATGGAAAAGGCGTGAAAGGCGTTCTCGAGGGCGCCATTTTCGCGTGAGCAGCAATAGTCTCTTAGGCGGCTTTTCGCTGCAGCGCGAAATGAAATGGCGCTAAAATCGCGGGTTAGTGTAATAACGAGTTGGGGTCTAGCATGGCTGAAGCCGTAAAAAAACCAAGGCCCGAGTACCGGAACATCGGGCTTGGACAGATCGCGAAGTATCGCTTGCCGTGGGCGGGGAAGGTGTCGATCCTGCATCGCATCAGCGGCCTGCTGCTGTTCATCGCGCTGCCATTCCTGCTGTATCTGCTCGATCAGAGCCTCACCTCGGAAATCAGCTTCGACGCCTTCAAGGGCTTTCTCGCGCACCCCGTCGTCAAGATCATCACGCTCGTGCTGTCGTGGGCGTATCTGCATCACTTCTGCGCGGGCATCCGCTTTCTCGCGCTCGATGCACACGTCGCCGTGAACAAGGAAGGCGGGCGTCAGACCGCCATCGCGGTGCTCGTCGTCTCGCTCGTGCTGACGCTCGCCGTCGCGCTCAAACTTTTCGGAGCCTTCTAACATGGCAACTCAGAACAGAGTCGGCCCGAAGCGTCTTGTCGTCGGCGCGCATTACGGCCTGCGCGAATGGCTCGCGCAACGCGTGACGGCTATCGTCGTCGCGGTGTATACGCTCGTCTTGCTCGTGCTTTTCTTCGGCGCGCATAACTTCTCCTACGAAGGCTGGGCCTCCATCTTCGCGATGCAGTGGATGAAGCTCGCCACGTTCGTCGCCTTGCTCTCGCTCTTCTATCACGCGTGGGTCGGCATGCGCGACATCTGGATGGACTACGTGAAGCCCGTCGGCTTGCGCCTCGGTCTGCAAGTGCTGACCGTGCTGTGGCTCATCGGATGCGCCGGCTACGCTGCACAGATTCTCTGGAGAGTTTAAAGAACATGGCTGCAATCAAGACTTCCCTGCCGCGTCGTCGCTTTGACGTGGTCATCGTCGGCGCGGGCGGATCGGGCATGCGCGCATCGCTGCAACTGGCGCGCGCGGGCCTCTCCGTCGCGGTGCTGTCGAAGGTGTTTCCGACGCGCTCGCACACGGTGGCCGCGCAAGGCGGCATCGGCGCATCGCTTGGCAACATGAGCGAGGACAACTGGCACTACCACTTCTACGACACGATCAAGGGCTCCGACTGGCTCGGCGACCAGGACGCGATCGAGTTCATGTGCCGCGAAGCGCCCAATGCCGTGTATGAACTCGAACACATGGGCATGCCGTTCGACCGCAATGCGGACGGCACCATCTATCAGCGTCCGTTCGGCGGCCATACCGCGAACTATGGCGAGAAGCCCGTTCAACGCGCATGCGCCGCAGCGGACCGCACCGGCCACGCATTGCTACATACGCTGTATCAGCAGAACGTCGCGGCTAAAACGCACTTCTTCGTCGAATGGATGGCGCTCGATCTCATTCGCGACGCCGATGGGGACGTGCTCGGCGTGACCGCGCTCGAGATGGAAACGGGCGACGTGTACATCCTCGAAGGCAAGACCACGCTGTTCGCAACAGGCGGCGCGGGGCGCATCTTCGCGGCCTCGACCAATGCGTTCATCAATACCGGCGATGGCCTCGGCATGGCCGCGCGTTCCGGCATCGCGCTGCAGGACATGGAGTTCTGGCAGTTTCATCCGACGGGCGTGGCGGGCGCGGGCGTGCTGATCACCGAAGGCGTGCGCGGCGAAGGCGGCATTTTGCGCAACGCCAACGGCGACCGCTTCATGGAACGTTATGCGCCGACGCTCAAGGACCTCGCGCCGCGCGACTTCGTTTCGCGCTCGATGGACCAGGAGATCAAGGAAGGCCGCGGCGTGGGTCCGAACAAGGATCACGTGCTGCTGGATTTGTCGCACATCGGCGCCGAGACGATCATGAAGCGTCTGCCGTCGATTCGCGAGATCGCGCTGAAGTTCGCCAACGTCGACTGCATCAAGGAGCCGATCCCTGTCGTGCCGACCATCCACTATCAGATGGGCGGTATTCCGACCAACATGCACGGACAAGTGGTCGGCACCGCCAACGGCTACAACGATCCGGTCAACGGCTTCTATGCAGTGGGCGAATGCTCGTGCGTCTCGGTGCACGGCGCGAATCGTCTGGGCACGAACTCGCTGCTCGATCTCGTCGTATTTGGGCGCGCGGCGGGCAATCACATCGTCAAGCATGCAAGCGAGATGAAGGAGCACAAGCCGCTGCCGGCCGATGCCGCCGACTTCGCGCTCGAACGTCTCGCGGTGCTGGAGAAATCGACGTCGGGCGAATACACGCAGGACATCGCCAACGACATCCGCGCGACGATGCAGGCGCATGCGGGCGTGTTCCGCACCGCGAAGCTGCTGGAAGAAGGCGTCGGCAAGATCGCTGAACTGGCCGAGCGCGTGAAGCATGTGCATCTGAAGGACAAGTCGAAGGTGTTCAACACGGCGAAGGTCGAAGCGCTGGAACTGGCGAACCTGATCGACGTGGCGCGCGCGACGATGGTCTCGGCCGAAGCGCGCAAGGAAAGCCGCGGCGCGCATGCGCATAGCGACTACGAGCATCGCGACGACGAGCACTGGATGCGTCATACGCTGTGGTTCAGCGAAGGCAATCGCCTCGACTACAAGCCGGTGCAGATGAAGCCGCTGACGGTCGAATCGGTGCCGCCGAAGGCGCGTACCTTCTAAGGCACAAAGCAAGGGAATCGAAATGGTAAAGAGAATTTTTGAGGTCTATCGCTACGATCCGGATAAGGACGCCGCGCCGCGCATGCAGACGTATGAGCTGGAGATTCAGCACGAACGCATGCTGCTCGACGCGCTGGTGAAGTTGAAGGCGCTGGATGAGACGCTGTCGTTCCGTCGTTCGTGCCGCGAAGGCGTGTGCGGCTCGGACGCGATGAACATCAACGGCAAGAACGGGCTTGCGTGCCTGACGAATCTGAATGAGTTGCCGCAGCGCATCGTGCTGCGTCCGCTGCCGGGGCTGCCGGTGGTGCGCGATCTCATCTGCGACTTCACGCAGTTCTTCAACCAGTATCACTCGATCAAGCCGTATCTGATCAACGACACGCCGCCGCCGGAGAAGGAGCGTTTGCAGTCGCCGGTGGAGCGCGATGAACTCGATGGCCTTTACGAGTGCATTCTGTGCGCGAGCTGCTCGACATCGTGCCCGAGCTTCTGGTGGAATCCGGATAAGTTCGTGGGGCCGGCGGGCTTGCTGCAGGCGTATCGCTTTATCGCCGATAGCCGCGATCAGGCCACCGGCGAGCGCCTGGATAACCTCGAAGACCCGTATCGCCTGTTCCGCTGCCACACGATCATGAACTGCGTCGACGTGTGCCCGAAGGGGCTCAACCCGACGAAGGCGATTGGCAAGATCAGGGAAATGCTGGTGCGTCGGGCGGTTTGACGATGGACGATGACATGGTCGACAAGCAGGACGACTCGCATCAGTCCGACCCTCTTCGCCGCGCGCGTCTTCGCTGGCGCGCGCGGCGCGGCCTGCTGGAAAACGATCTGATTTTCGAACGTTTTTTCAGCCGATATGAGCATGACCTCAGTGACGCCGACGTGGCCGCCCTGACCCGCCTGCTGGAACTGAGCGACAACGAACTGATGGACCTGCTGCTCGCGCGCACCGAACCGGAAGGCGATCTCGCCACGCCGGACGTGATGCGCCTGCTGCAGTGGCTGCGTTCCGTGTGATTTCGGCAGAAATCGCGGGAGTTCTGCAAAATACGCCGGTCACAAGGCGAAAGAACGAGCCAAGCGCAACAGCGGCTGACACGACAGTCTTGCCGCCCAGCTTCCGTCGTGCAAATTATCGAAAACCTGTACCCATACTTCGATTGAGGATGTGCTATGACCCCGTCAGATGTTAAAGCCACGCTATCGTTCAGCGATAATTCGCCGAGCGTCGAAATGCCGATCTACAAGGGCACGATGGGCCCCGACGTGATCGACATCCGCAAGTTGTACGGGCAGACCGGCAAGTTCACGTATGACCCGGGCTTCATGTCGACGGCCTCGTGCAATTCGGCGATCACGTACATCGACGGCGACAAGGGCGAGCTGCTGTATCGCGGCTACCCGATCGAGCAATTGGCCGTGAATGCCGACTTTCTCGAAACCTGCTACCTGCTTCTGAAGGGCGAACTGCCCACCGCCGCGCAAAACAAGGAATTCGTGGACACGGTTACGCGTCACACGATGGTGCACGAGCAGATGCACTTCTTCTTCCGCGGCTTCCGTCGCGACGCGCACCCGATGGCCGTGCTGACCGCTGCGGTCGGCGCGCTGTCCGCGTTCTATCACGATTCGCTGAACATCAACGATCCGCGTCACCGTGAAGTGTCGGCCATTCGCATGATCGCGAAGCTGCCGACGCTCGTCGCGATGGCGTACAAGTTCAGCATCGGCCAGCCGTTCGTGTACCCGAAGAACGACCTGTCGTACAGCGCGAACTTCATGCACATGATGTTTTCGAACCCGTGCGAGGAGTACAAGGTCAACGACGTGCTGGTGCGCGCGCTCGACCGCATCCTGATCCTGCATGCGGACCACGAGCAGAACGCGTCGACCTCGACGGTGCGTCTTGCGGGTTCGTCGGGCGCGAATCCGTTCGCCTGTATCGCGGCGGGCATCGCGTGTCTGTGGGGCCCGGCGCACGGCGGCGCGAACGAAGCCGCGCTGAACATGCTCGAAGAAATCGGCTCCGTCGACAATATTCCCGAGTTCATCAAGCAGGTGAAGGACAAGAACTCGGGCGTGAAGCTGATGGGCTTCGGCCACCGCGTCTACAAGAACTACGATCCGCGCGCGAAGCTGATGCGCGAAACGTGTCATGAAGTCCTGAACGAACTCGGCCTGCACGACGATCCGCTCTTCAAGCTCGCGATGGAACTGGAAAAGATCGCGCTGGAAGACGAATACTTCGTGTCGCGCAAGCTGTATCCGAACGTCGATTTCTACTCGGGCATCGTGCAGCGCGCGCTGGGCATCCCGACGTCGATGTTCACCTGCATTTTCGCGATGGCGCGTACCGTCGGCTGGATCGCGCAGTGGAACGAAATGATCGCGGATCCCGAGCAGAAGATCGGCCGCCCGCGTCAGTTGTTCATCGGCCAGACGCCGCGCGAGGCGAAGCCGCTGGATCAGCGGTAAGCGAATCGGCGCTCATGCGTCGCAAGAACCCCGGCAAGCAGTTGCCGGGGTTTTTTCATTCGGAACGAGATCGAGGCTGGTAGTGCGCATCCGGGTACTGATGGCACTACGATAAGCCTCTGTTTTGATTGGTTTTTTTGCGATTGAGTGGTACCCGGCGCGCCGGGGAAGGTGGCATAATCGGCGGACAAGCTGCGAACGAAGCGAAGCAGCGTCACCCCGCAGTCATCCACGAAAGCGCTCATCATGTCCCAGACTCTCTACGACAAGTTGTGGAACACGCATGTCATCCACACCGAAGAGGACGGCACCTCGATCCTCTACATCGACCGGCACCTGCTGCATGAAGTGACGAGCCCGCAGGCCTTCGAGGGCCTGAAGATGCACGAGCGCCCGGTCTGGCGCATCAGCGCGAATCTGGCCGTGTCCGATCACAACGTGCCGACGACCGATCGTTCGAACGGCATCGCGGACCCGGTCTCCAAGCTGCAAGTCGATACGCTCGACGCCAATTGCGACGACTTCGGCATCACGCAGTTCAAGATGAACGATCTGCGTCAGGGCATCGTGCACATCATCGGGCCGGAGCAGGGCGCGACGCTGCCGGGCATGACCATCGTCTGCGGCGACTCGCACACGTCCACACACGGCGCGTTCGGCGCGCTGGCGCACGGCATCGGCACGTCGGAAGTGGAGCATGTGCTCGCCACGCAAACGCTGCTGCAAAAGAAGAGCAAGAATATGCTCGTCAAGGTCGAAGGCGCGCTGCCGCGCGGCTGCACGGCGAAAGACATCGTGCTCGCGGTCATCGGCAAGATCGGGACGGCGGGCGGCACCGGCTACGCCATCGAATTCGGCGGCTCGACCATTCGCGCGCTCACGATGGAAGGCCGCATGACCGTCTGCAACATGGCGATCGAAGCGGGCGCGCGCGCCGGCATGGTCGCCGTGGACGACACGACCATCAATTACCTGAAGGACCGTCCGTACTCGCCGCAGGGCGTCGAATGGAATCAGGCGGTCGAGTACTGGCGCCAGTTCAAGTCGGACCCGGACGCGCAATTCGATCGCGTCGTCGAGATCAACGCCGCCGAGATCGTGCCGCAAGTGACGTGGGGCACGTCGCCGGAAATGGTGACGTCGATCGACGGCCGCGTGCCCGATCCCGACCGCGAGAAGGACCCGGTCAAGCGCGACGCGATGGAGCGCGCGCTCAAGTACATGGCGCTGGAACCGAACGCGCCGATCGAATCCATCCGTCCGGACAAGATTTTCATCGGTTCGTGCACGAACGCGCGCATCGAAGACTTGCGCGCCGCCGCGTATGTCGTGAAGACGCTCGGCAAGCGCGTCGCGTCGAACGTGCGTCTCGCGATGGTCGTGCCGGGTTCGGGTCTCGTCAAGGCGCAGGCCGAGCGCGAAGGGCTGGACAAGATCTTCACGAACGCCGGTTTCGAATGGCGCGAGCCGGGCTGCTCGATGTGCCTTGCGATGAACGCCGACCGCCTCGATCCGGGCGAGCGCTGCGCCTCCACATCGAACCGCAATTTCGAAGGACGTCAGGGCGCGGGCGGCCGCACGCATCTCGTCAGCCCGGCGATGGCCGCGGCTGCCGCCATCGAAGGCCATTTCGTCGACGTGCGCAAGCTCGCCTGATCCAACGGGACACTCAGACAGACCATGGAAAAGTTCATCGTTCATAGCGGGCTCGTGGCGCCGCTGGATCGCGAAAACGTCGATACGGACGCGATCATCCCGAAGCAGTTTCTCAAGTCGATCAAGCGCACGGGCTTCGGTCCCAACGCGTTCGACGAATGGCGTTATCTCGATGTCGGCCAGCCCGGTCAGGACAACAGCAACCGGCCGCTGAATCCCGATTTCGTGCTGAATCAGCCGCGCTATCAGGGCGCGTCCATTCTGCTCACGCGCAAGAACTTCGGCTGCGGCAGTTCGCGCGAACACGCGCCGTGGGCGCTGGATCAGTACGGCTTTCGCGCGATCATCGCGCCGAGTTTCGCGGACATCTTCTATAACAACTGCTTCAAGAACGGTCTGCTGCCGGTCGTGCTGACGGAGCAGCAGGTGGACAAGCTCTTCAACGAAACGTATGCGTTCGTCGGTTTCAAGCTGACGATCGATCTGGAAGCGCAAGTCGTGCGCACCGGCGACGGCACCGAATACGCGTTCGACGTCCCCGGTTTTCGCAAGTATTGCCTGCTGAACGGTTTCGACGACATCGGCCTCACGCTGCGCCACGCCGACAAGATTCGCCAGTTCGAAGCGGAGCGCCTCGCCAAGCAGCCGTGGCTGAATAACCGCGTGATCGGATAAACCCAAAGGAAGAGACGATGAAGATTGCAGTTTTGCCCGGCGACGGGATCGGTCCGGAAATCACGGCTGAAGCGGTCAAGGTGCTGAACGCGCTCGGCGAGAAGTTCGAGCTTGAAGAGGCGCCCGTCGGCGGCGCGGGCTACGAGGCGAAAGGCCATCCGCTGCCGGATTCGACGCTCGCGCTCGCAAAAGAAGCCGACGCGATTCTCTTCGGCGCGGTCGGCGACTGGAAGTACGACACGCTCGAGCGCGCGCTGCGCCCCGAACAGGCGATTCTCGGCCTGCGCAAGCATCTGCAACTCTTCGCCAACTTCCGTCCGGCGATCTGCTATCCGCAATTGACGGGCGCGTCGTCCCTGAAGCCCGAGATCGTGTCCGGTCTCGACATCCTGATCGTGCGCGAGCTGAACGGCGACATCTACTTCGGCCAGCCGCGCGGCGTGCGTCAGGCGCCGGACGGCCCGTTCGAAGGCGCGCGCGAAGGCTTCGACACCATGCGCTATTCCGAGCCGGAAGTGCGGCGCATCGCGCATGTGGCGTTTGCCGCCGCGCAAAAGCGGCAGAAGAAGCTGACAAGCGTGGACAAGGCGAACGTGCTCGAAACGTCGCAACTTTGGCGCGACACGATGATCGACGTCGCAAAGGAATATCCGGATGTCGAGCTGTCGCACATGTACGTCGACAACGCGGCGATGCAGCTTGTCAAGGCGCCGAAAGCGTTCGACGTGGTCGTGACCGGCAACATGTTCGGCGACATTCTCTCGGACGAGGCCGCGATGCTGACCGGCTCCATCGGCATGCTGCCGTCGGCGTCGCTCGACAAGAACAACAAGGGCCTGTACGAGCCGTCGCACGGTTCCGCGCCGGACATCGCGGGCAAGGGCGTCGCGAATCCGCTCGCAACCATCCTTTCCGCCGCGATGATGCTGCGCTATTCGCTCGGCAAGACGGAGCAGGCGGACCGCATCGAGAACGCGGTGAGGAAGGTGCTGGAACAAGGCTACCGCACCGGCGACATCGCCACGCAGGACGGCAAGATCGTCGGCACGAAGGAAATGGGCGACGCGGTGCTCGCTGCGCTCTAAGACGCTGGCTCGCGCACGATCGGCCGTTTTCCGTGAAGCGGCCGATCGCGGTATTTCGCCCTGCATCGGTGGCGTAGACGCACGATCGGCGTCGATTCTGCGCGCAAGCCGCACTTGCCTGACGAAAACGCCCGGGTATCGTGTATATTCTTTGGTCATGGCGAAGAACTCTCAATTCTCTCTGAATTGCCTCGGACGCGGCTCGCAAGCCGTCGCGACGGAACTCGCCATCATCAAGCGCGACGTTGCCGCCGCTGGCATCGCCAAGACGCGCGTTACGATTACGAAACGCTCCATCAAAGCGATCACGATTCGCTGATCGTCCCTCGTGTCCGAGCGTCTTCCCCGCGCGGCCACGCCGGGTAAGGATGCGGGGAAGCTCTCACAGATAAGGTTAGTCATGAACGTAGGTCTCGTTGGTTGGCGCGGCATGGTCGGCAGCGTCCTGATGCAGCGCATGCAGCAGGAAGGCGATTTCGATCTGATCGAACCGGTGTTCTTCAGCACCAGCAATGCGGGCGGCAACGCGCCGTCGTTCGCCAAAAACGAGACGAAACTCAAGGATGCGACGAGCATCGACGACCTGAAAAAGTGCGACGCGATCATCACGTGTCAGGGCGGCGACTACACGAACGACGTGTATCCGAAGCTGCGCGCGGCGGGCTGGAAGGGCTACTGGATCGACGCGGCATCGGCGCTGCGCATGAAGGACGACGCGGTCATCATTCTCGATCCGGTCAATCTGAACGTCATCAAGGATTCGCTCGTCAAGGGCGGGCGCGATTTCGTCGGTGGCAACTGCACGGTCAGCCTGATGCTGATGGCGCTCGGCGGCCTGTTCCGCGAAAACCTCGTCGACTGGATGACGGCCATGACGTACCAGGCCGCGTCGGGCGCGGGCGCGCAGAACATGCGCGAGCTGCTCTCGCAAATGGGCGCGCTCAACGCTTCGGTGGCGGGCGATCTGGCGAATCCGTCGTCGGCCATTCTGGACATCGACCGCAAGGTGCTCGCCACGATGAACAGCGACGCAATGCCGACCGACCACTTCGGCGTGCCGCTCGCCGGTTCGCTGATTCCGTGGATCGACAAGGATCTCGGCAAAGGGATGTCGAAGGAAGAGTGGAAGGGCGGCGCGGAAACCAACAAGATTCTCGGCAAGCCGGCGATGGGCGAGCCGGGATCGATTCCCGTCGACGGCCTCTGCGTGCGGATCGGCGCGATGCGCTGCCACTCGCAGGCGCTCACGATCAAGCTGAACCGCGACGTGCCGCTCGACGAAATCAACGGCATTCTGGCTTCGGCGAACGACTGGGTGAAAGTCGTGCCGAACGAGCGCGAAGCGTCGATGCGCGATCTGTCGCCGGCCGTCGTCACGGGCACGCTGACGGTGCCGGTCGGCCGTCTGCGCAAGCTCGCGATGGGCGGCGAATATCTGTCGGCGTTCACGGTCGGCGACCAGCTGCTTTGGGGCGCCGCTGAGCCGCTGCGCCGCATGCTTCGCATTCTGCTGGACAAGTAAAGTAAACTACGCGCCTGAGAGCGCGGACCTCGAACAGGAAGCGTCGCGTTATCGCGGCGCTTTTTGTTTTGCGCGGCCGCTTTTTTGGGACTGCGTGCGAATCGGCTGCCCGTTGCGGCCATCGCGCCCGTCAGACTTCGCTTGTGATTCAACCCTTGTTGTACCTGGAGCATCAATGATTCGACCACCTCGCCGGTCCTTCCTCCCGTCATCGCGTGCGGCGCTCGCCGCGGCAAGCGTCGCCGTCTGCGCGGCGCTCTGGACGAACTCCGGCGCGGTGCTTGCGCAGGCGAGCGGCCCGTCCGCCGACGCCGCCTCGTCCGCCGACGCCGCCTCGTCCGCCGACGCGCCCGCGCAGCGGTACGCGGTCAAGCCGGGGCAATCGCTGAACGACATCGCTGGCGAGATCACCGGCTCGAAGGAACGGGCCGTCAAGGAAAAGATGGCGCGCGCGCTGTTCGATGCGAATCCGAACGCGTTCGCGGGCCACGACATCAACAGGCTGAAGCTCGGGGCGGTGCTCAACGTGCCGTCGACCGGCCAGGGCGGTGCGTCGGACGCTGCGCCCGCGTCGGCGCCCCAGGCGGAGCAGCCGACGAATGCCGCGAGCGCGACCGCGCAGGCGTCAAGCGTCGAGATGGCGCCTGCACCCGCGAGCGCGCCGGCCGTCGCGCCTGCCGCGAGCGGGGCGAGCGAGCCGGCGAACGTTGCAGGCGCGTCGCAGCCGGCCACCGAAGCGGCGCCCGCCGCGTCCGCACCTGCACCCGCCGCGCCGGGCGCGGGCAAGCCTCGCTCGGGCGCCGATCCGATGTTATTCGGCATCGCTATCGCGGTGCTGGTCGTCCTCTTTCTGTTGATGATGCTGCGTTCGCGCAAGCGTCGCCGCGTGCAGGCGCAAGCCGAAGCGCAGGCGCGCTCGTCGGCGCGCGCGCCGATTCCGCCGATTCCGCCATCGACGCCCGTTCCGCCCGCGAAGCCGCAGACGGACGCCACCGGCGCCGCCGATCTCGAAGGCCAGGCCGTTCAGCGCGACGCGTCCGAGCTGAACGCCGTGGCCGCGAGCATGGAGAGCTACGAGGCGGCACAGGCGTTCGCCGCGCCGTCCGACGACGACGCGCCGGCATCCGCCGAAACCGCTCCCGCCGCTCCGCCCGAAGCGACGCCGCGCGCCCCCGAAACACACGCCGGGCATGCGAATGCCACGGATCACGCCGCGCCGTTCGTGCCGGCACCGCCCGCGGCGCTGCACGCCGGGTTCGTGCCGCCGCGTCCGGCCGAATCGGACGAAGCCGAGGAAGCCGACGAGCGCGAGGCTCACGCCCGCGAAATCGCCGCCCGTGAAGCGGCGCATCGGGAAGCCGAGAAATGGGAAGCCGAGGAACGCGAGGCGGCCGCGCGTCAGGCCGCCGCGCAAGAGGCGGAAGCGCGCGAAATCCGCGCCCGCGAAGCGGCGGCGCGCGAGGCGCTGGCGCGCGAAATGGCCGAGCGCGATACCCGTTCGGGCGACGCACAAGCGCTCGAAGCCGCACAACGCGAGGCCCAGGCACAAGCGGCGCGCGAGGCGGCGGCGCGCGAAATCATTGCGCGCGAAGCCGAGTTGCGCGAAGCGCAGGCGCTCGCGGCCCACGAAGAGGCCGCGGAACAACGCGCCGCCGATCAGCGCGCGATCGAAGAGCAAGCGGCGCGCGAGGCGCAGCAGCACGACGAGGCTGTCGAGGATGCAGAGCCGCCCGCCGCGCATCGTTTTCCGATGCCCAAGTTTCCGACCGAGGCCGTTCATGCGCTCGATTCGCTCGACATGAGCCTGCCGCCGCGCATGGAATTGACGTTGAACGCCCCGTCCGATGGCAACGCATCGTCGGCGCATCAGGAGCCGCTGGCGGCGCCGCACGCGGACGCGCACACGCCGATCGAGCCGGTGCCGTTCGTGCCGCAGCCCGTCGCCGAGACGGACGCCGCGCAGCAAGCCGAGGCCGTCGCGCTCCCGCCACTCGCCGATGCCGCGCCACCTTCGGCCGCCGAGGAAATCGAGGCGGGAACGGCGGGCGCGGCGTCGGTTGCGGGTCTCGGCGCAACGCAGTTCGGACCGCTCAGTCTGGACTTCGACCTCGATCTGCCGTCGACGCAAACCGAGCCGCTGCCCGCGCTGACCGCCGCGCAACTCGCGACCATCGCGCGCAACAAGCTCGAACTGGCCGTGGAATACATCGAACTCGGCGATCTGTCCGGCGCGCGCACGTTGCTGCAGGAAGTCATCGCGTCGAACGATTCGGGCACGCGCCCGCAAGCCGCCGCGCTGCTTTCGACGCTCGCGCCGCATTCCTGACATGCGTATCGCGCTTGGCATTCAGTACGACGGCGCGGCGTTTTGCGGCTGGCAGTCGCAGCCGCATGGCAACACGGTGCAGAACGAACTGGAGCGCGCGCTCGCGCGATTCGCGCAGACGCCGCTTCAGACGGTTGTCGCCGGACGCACGGATACGGGCGTTCACGGCGTCGGCCAGGTCGTCCATTTCGATACGGAACTGGACCGCGCTGAGTTTTCCTGGGTGCGCGGCACGAATGCGTTCTTGCCGGAATCGGTCGCCGTGCGGTGGGCGAAGCCGATGCCCGACGATTTCCACGCGCGTTTCGCCGCCTTCGAGCGGACGTATTTTTACGTGCTGTACGTCAATCCGGTGCGTTCACCCATGCTGACGAAACGCGCCGGTTGGGTGCACACGCCGCTGGACGTCGCCGCCATGCGCGATTCCGCGGCCTGCCTCATCGGCGAGCATGACTTTTCGTCGTTTCGCGCGGCGGATTGCCAGTCGAAGACGCCTGTGAAGCACGTCTATCAGATCGACGTGCGCGAACAGGGCGATTTCGTCCATTTCCGTTTTCGCGCCAATGCGTTCCTGCATCACATGGTGCGTAACCTGATGGGATGCTTCGTCGCGATCGGGCGTGGGCGGCATCCCGCTTCGTGGATGGCCGACGTCCTCGCCGCGCGCGACCGCCGCGCCGCCGCGCCGACCTTCATGCCCGACGGGCTGTATCTGGCGGAAGTCGGCTACCCCGAGCATTTCGCGGTGCCGCCGCCGCATATCGCCAGCATGCCGTGGAGCGCCATCTGGGCTGACTAGCCATGAACGATCGAGATTTGCATCGGACCAGAATCAAGCTGTGCGGGCTTTCCACCGTGGAACACGTCGAGCACGCTGTCGCGCTCGGCGCGGATGCCGTGGGCTTCGTCTTTTATCCGCCGAGCCCGCGTTCGCTGAGTGTGTCGCAGGCGGTGGAGTTGTCACGGCGCGTGCCGCCGCTCGTGGCGGCGGTCGGCCTTTTCGTCAACGCGACGCCGGAGTGGATCGAGGAAGTCACGTCGAACGTGCCGCTGTCCATTTTGCAATTTCACGGCGACGAAACGCCCGAACAATGCGCCGAACTCGCCGCGATTGCGGGTTTGCCCTGGTGGCGCGCCGTGCGCGTGGGGCCTGATGCGGCTGCAAGCGATTTGGTAGAATCGTCGCTTAACTATTCAGCCGCAGGCGGTATTTTGCTCGACGCGCTCGTCGAGGGTTTCGGCGGCGGCGGAAAGGCATTCGATTGGTCACTTATTCCAACAGATCTCGGGCATCGGGCCGTTTTGAGTGGTGGGTTGAACGCGCAAAACGTCAGTGACGCCATCCGGCGCGTGCGCCCGTTCGCGGTCGATGTCTCCAGCGGCATCGAAGTGCCGGGCGCCAAGGGCGTGAAAGATTCCGCCCGAATGGCGGCGTTCGTGCGCGCGGTGCGCGAAGCGGACGCCGGCTGATTCCGAATGCGGGCCGAACGTCGATCCCAGATCCGCCGGTCCGCCACCGAGAGAGTGACGCAATGTACAACTTGCCTGACGAACGAGGCCATTTCGGCCAATATGGCGGCGTATTCGTCTCCGAAACGCTCATTCACGCGCTGGACCAACTGCGCGAAGCCTATGACGCGGCCCGACAGGACCCGCATTTCCAGGCCGAATACGACTACGAACTGAAGCACTACGTCGGCCGTCCTTCCCCGATCTATCACGCGAAACGCTGGAGCGACATGCTCGGCGGCGCGCAGCTTTATCTGAAGCGCGAGGACCTGAATCACACCGGCGCGCACAAGGTGAACAACGTGATCGGCCAGGCGCTGCTCGCGCGCAAAATGGGCAAGCCGCGCGTGATCGCCGAAACCGGCGCGGGCCAGCACGGCGTGGCGACGGCGACCATCGCGGCGCGCTTCGGCATGGAATGCGTCGTCTATATGGGCGCGGAGGACGTGAGGCGTCAGGCCGCGAACGTGTATCGCATGAAGCTGCTCGGCGCGACCGTCGTGCCGGTGGAATCGGGCTCGCGCACGTTGAAAGATGCGCTCAACGAAGCCATGCGCGACTGGGTGACGAACGTGGAGAACACGTTCTACATCATCGGGACGGTGGCGGGACCGCATCCGTATCCGATGATGGTGCGCGACTTCCAGCGCGTGATCGGCGACGAATGCCGCGTGCAGATGCCCGAAATGGCCGGCCGCCAGCCGGACGCGGTCATCGCGTGTGTAGGCGGCGGATCGAACGCAATGGGCATTTTTTATCCGTATATCGACGATCAGGCCGTCCGGTTGATCGGCGTCGAAGCGGCGGGCGACGGTATCGACACCGGCCGCCACGCGGCGTCGCTCATGGGCGGAAGCCCCGGCGTGCTGCACGGCAACCGCACGTATCTGCTGCAGGACGACGACGGCCAGATCATCGAGACGCATTCGGTGTCGGCGGGCCTCGACTATCCGGGCGTCGGTCCGGAGCATGCGTGGCTGAAGGACGCGGGCCGCGCCGAGTACGTCGGCATCACGGACGACGAGGCGCTCAAGGCGTTCCACGACTGCTGCCGTATCGAGGGCATCATTCCGGCGCTCGAATCGAGTCACGCGCTTGCCTACGGCGCGAAGCTCGCGAAGACGCTGCCGCGCGACAAGGTGCTGCTCGTCAATCTCTCGGGCCGTGGCGACAAGGACATGCACACGGTCGCGGAGCGATCGGGCATTCAGTTCTAAGCCGCCGTGCGCACCGTTATCGACGAGCCGATGTCCGCCGGCGCGCTGCAGGGCGCCGGCATCGACGTTCGAAACCGCGATTTTCTCGCCGATGCCGCGAGCATTCCCGATGCGTCGATCGATCTGATCGTCGCCGATCCGCCCTACGGACTCGGCAAGGACTACGGGAACGACTCCGACATGCTCTCCGGCGAGGCTTTCCTCGAGTGGACGTATCGCTGGCTGGACATCGCGATTCCGAAGCTCAAGAAGAGCGGCTCGATGTACATCTTCTGCACCTGGCAATATTCGCCAGAACTGTTCGTGTTCCTCAAGCGCCGGATGACGATGGTCAACGAGATCGTCTGGGACCGGCGCGTGCCGAGCATGGGCGGAACGACGCGCAAGTTCACGTCGGTGCACGACAACATCGGCTATTTCGCGGTATCGAAGGACTACTACTTCGATCTCGATCCGGTGCGCATTCCCTACGACGCAGCGACGAAAAAGGCACGCTCGCGCAAGATCTTCGAAGGCAGCAAGTGGCTGGAGATGGGCTACAACCCGAAGGACGTCTGGTCCGTGTCGCGTCTGCATCGGCAGCACGCGGAGCGGGTCGATCATCCGACGCAGAAGCCGCTGGAGATCGTCGAGCGCATGGTCCTCGCGAGTTGTCCGCCGGGCGGGCGCGTGCTCGACCCGTTCATGGGCAGCGGCACGACGGCCGTCGCGTGCGCGCGGCACGGGCGGCTTTTCACCGGCTACGAGATCAACGCGGATTACTGCGCGATCGCGGAAGGGCGCATTGCCCGGGCGCAAGCTGTGCCCGCGCCGTCGCGCGCCGCCAAGACCGCCGAAACCGAAGCCGCCGAATAGAGTCGCGCTGCGCAGGCGTTCGTCGCTAGTCGCGTCGCTGGTCGCGTCGATTACCGACGCTAACGAATACGTTTTCGAGAACCCACATGTCCCGCATCAAGAACACGTTCGCGGCACTCGCCGCGCAAGGCAGGAAAGGGCTAATCCCGTTCATCACCGCGGGCGATCCGAACCCGGAGCAAACCGTCGAATTCATGCACGCGCTCGCCAAGGGCGGCGCGGACGTCATCGAACTGGGCGTGCCGTTTTCGGACCCGATGGCCGATGGCCCCGTCATCCAGCGCTCGTCGGAGCGCGCGCTCGCACGCGGCGTCACGTTGAAACGCGTGCTCGCCGATGTCGCCCGCTTTCGCGAAACCGACGACACGACGCCCGTCGTCCTGATGGGCTACGCGAATCCGATCGAGCGCATGGGCGCGGACGCGTTCGCGAAAGCCGCGAAGGAAGCCGGCGTGGACGGCGTGCTGGTCGTCGATTACCCGCCCGAGGAAGCCGAAGCGTTCGGCTCGACGATGCGCGCAGCCGGCATCGACCCGATCTTCCTGCTCGCGCCTACGTCCACCGACGAGCGCGTCGCGGCCGTCGGCAGGATCGCGAGCGGCTACGTGTACTACGTGTCGCTCAAGGGCGTGACCGGCGCGGCAAATCTGGACGTTTCCAGCATCGCGAGTAAAATCCCGGCCATCAAGTCGCACGTGGCGCTGCCCGTCGGCGTCGGTTTCGGCATTCGCGACGCGCAAACCGCCCGCGCGGTCGCGCAAGTGGCGGACGCCGTCGTCATCGGCAGCCGGCTCGTGCAGTTGCTCGAAGAGGCGCCGCCAGAGACGGCCGCCGCGTCGCTTACGAGCTTCATCGCCGAAATTCGCGCGGCGCTCGATTCCGCCAAATAACATTCGCCGCCGCGCCGCGGCCCCGATCAGTCAAGGAAAAACGATGAGCTGGCTCGACAAACTGTTGCCGCCCAAGATCAAGCAAACCGATCCCAAAAGCCGCAAGGGAATCCCCGAAGGGCTGTGGGTGAAGTGTCCGGCGTGCGAGGCGGTGCTGTACCGCAACGACGTCGAGGCGAACCTGCACGTTTGCCCGAAGTGCAGCCACCATATGCGCATCGGCGCGCGCGAGCGGCTCGATCGCCTGCTCGATCCGGAAGGCCGCTATGAGATCGGCCAGGAAGTCGTGCCGGTCGACGCGCTGAAGTTCAAGGACAGCCGCAAATATCCGGATCGCCTGAAAGAGGCGATGGAAGACACCGACGAAACCGACGCGATGGTCGTCATGGGCGGCGCAATCCACACGCTGCCGTGCGTGGTCGCCTGTTTCGAGTTCTCGTTCATGGGCGGCTCGATGGGCTCGGTCGTCGGCGAACGCTTCGTGCGCGGCGCACGCAATGCGATCGAGCAGAACGTGCCGTTCATCTGCTTCACGGCTTCGGGCGGCGCGCGCATGCAGGAAAGCCTGCTCTCGCTCATGCAGATGGCGAAAACCACGGCGCTCCTCACCAAGCTCGCCGACGCGAAGCTGCCGTTCATTTCCGTGCTGACCGATCCGACGATGGGCGGCGTATCCGCGAGCTTCGCGTTCTTGGGCGATGTCGTGATCGCGGAACCCAAGGCGCTGATCGGCTTCGCGGGGCCGCGCGTGATCGAGCAGACGGTGCGCGAAAAGCTGCCGGAAGGTTTTCAGCGCGCGGAATTCCTGCTGCAGAAGGGCGCGGTCGACATGATCGTCGATCGCCGCAAGATGCGCGAGGAACTGGCTCAATTGATGGCATTGATGACGCGGCAGCCGGCCGATTCGGTCGCTTGAACCGTCTTTCGCCAGCGCAGCGCCGCGCGTGAACCGCGAGGTTCCGCGCGGCGCTTTTGCTTTACCGATCTCGAAAATGACCACATTTCCCACTCTCGACGCGTGGCTCGCCCATCTGGAAGCGGCGCATCCGGTCGGCATCGACATGGGCCTCGCGCGCATCGGACGCGTGAAGGAAGCGCTCGGCCTCACGTTCGACTGTCCCGTCATCACGGTCGGCGGCACGAACGGCAAAGGCTCGACGTGCGCGATCCTCGAAAGCATCATGCTGCGCGCGGGTTATCGGGTCGGCTGCCATACGTCGCCGCATCTGCTCGCGTTCAACGAGCGCGCGCGCATCGACGGCGCGGACGCCAGCGATGCCGACCTGCTCGAACACTTCGAGGCCGTCGAAAAGGCGCGTGCGAGCCTGTCCGATCCGGCAACGCTCACATATTTCGAATTCACGACGCTCGCGATCCTGCATCTGTTCGCGTCGCGCGGACTCGACGCCGTGATCCTGGAAGTCGGGCTCGGCGGGCGGCTCGATGCCGTCAATATCGTCGATACGGACTGCGCCGTGGTGACGAGCATCGACATCGATCACACGGATTATCTGGGCGACACGCGCGAGAAGATCGGTTTCGAGAAAGCGGGCATTTTCCGCGCGGGCAAGCCTGCCGTCTGCGGCGATCCTTCGCCGCCGCAAAGCCTGATCGATCACGCCGAAGCCGTCGGCGCGGATCTGTGGCTCGTCGGACGCGATTTCCGCTACGAAGCGCAGCCGGGTAACGAGCGGCAGCAGTGGAGCTACATCGGCCGGACTCAGCGGCGCGCGGCGCTCGCTTATCCGGCGCTGCGCGGCGCGAACCAGCTCATCAACACGTCGGCGGCACTGGCGGCGCTCGAGGCGCTGCGCGACCGGCTGCCGGTCTCCGCGCAGGACATCCGGCTCGGGCTTGCGAACGTGGAACTGCCGGGGCGCTTCCAGGTGTTGCCCGGCAAACCGCAGCTCATTCTCGATGTCGCGCATAACCCGCACGCGGCTGCGGTTCTCGCGCAAAACCTCGGCAACATGGGCTTTTTCCCCTACACCTACGCGGTTTTCGGCGCGATGGGCGACAAGGATATCGAAGGCATCGTGCAGCAACTGAAGGGCGAGATCGATCACTGGAACGTCACCGCGCTGCCGACGCCGCGCGCGGCCACGGCGCAACGGCTCGATGCGGCGCTTCGAGAAGCCGGCGTCAACGACGGACCCGACAGCAGCGTTGCACAGTTCGAGACGCCCGCCGACGCATTTCGAGACGCGTTAAGCCGTGCTTCCGAAAATGATAGAATAGTGGTCTTCGGTAGTTTCTATACGGTGGCTGGCGTCATGGCCTACCGGAAATCGCAGCATCACTGAGACGGTCGGCGCAACCGGACGTCCACGCTTCTCGCACCAAGCCATACATGGGACTTTTCTCGTTCGGCAAGAAAGACGACGCCCGCGTCGCGAACGACGCGTACTCCGATTCCTCGCGGGGCGCGCGTCATACCGTGCGCACGGAACGCCGCACGCGCAGAACGGAGCGCACCGACGCCGACGCGATGATGCTCGATCCCACGCTGCCCGAGAAGCAGCGCGCGCGGCGGCGGCTCGTCGGCGCGATCGCGCTGGTGCTCGCCGCGGTCATCGTTTTGCCGATGGTGCTGGATTCACGCCCGAAGCCCGTCACCGACGACATTTCCATCGACATCCCCAATCGCACCGCGCCCGCTGCCAAGGCGTCGCGCGAGGCGAACGACGCCGACACGCAAGCGGGCGTCGCGCATGAAAAGCCGGCTGCGGCGACAACGACGGCTTCCGAGCCGGCCAACGTCGCGGCGGGTGTGACTCAGCCGCAGGCGCAGAAAGAAGCGCCCGCAAAGCCCGACGCAAAGCCTGCAAGCCAGCCGGCAGCCGTCCCGAAGCAAGCGGCGAAACAAGCGGCGAAGCCGCAACCCGCCGAGCCCGCACCGGAAACGAATAGCAGCGCGAACACGACATCGAGCGCGAACACGCCGGCGTCCCCGGCGGGCAGCCGCTTCGTGCTGCAAATCGGCACGTTCGACGACGAAACCGCCGCGCAGAACTGGGTCGCCAAGTTGAAAGCGGCGGGCGTGCCCGCGTATCTCGAACATCGCCAGCAGTCCGACGGCTCGTCGCGCGCGCTGCTGCGCGCAGGGCCGTTCCCCGATCGCGCGTCGGCGTCCGCCGCGCTCGTGAAGGTGCGCCAGGCAGGGCTCGCTGGCGGCAAGCGGCCGGCGTCGAACTAAACGTCGATGTTCACGAGCTTCGACTACGCCGTCATGGCCGTCATCGGCTTGTCCGCATTGCGCGGCATGTGGCGCGGACTGCTCGCGGAGGCGTTCGGACTCGTTGGCTGGATCGCGGCCATTCTGATTGCGGGCCGCTTCGTGAGCGTCGTCGTGCCCTACATTCCGGCGACGTGGCCGGGCGGCGCGTTGACGCAATGGCTCGTCGCGTTTTTGCTGGTGGTCGGCGCGGTGCTGCTGCTGTCGAGCGTGCTGTCCGCGCTGCTCACGCGCATCACGGAAGTCACTGGCCTGCGCGGTGTCGACCGGTCGCTCGGCCTGCTTTTCGGCCTCGTCAGAGGCGCAATACTGGTGGTGATCCTGGTCGCCCTCGCTGGCCTGACCGAACTGCCGCAGAAGGATTTTTGGCGCAACGCTCTGCTGAGGCCGATGGCCGAACAGGGCGTGCGCGAATTGAGACCGCTGCTCCCCGATACGCTCGCCGCGTATGTGCACGTCGCACCCGAACCAGGCGACACGGCGCGAAACGCCGCACAATAGACGAACGGCAGGCTACACGAGGAACGCGCGACGGCACCGCGCGTCGCCGCATCGCATCGCTCCGATGCCTGCGGCGCGCGCAGCCGACACGCTTTTCGACCCCGTTTCGACTCTTTGAAGGACCATGCCATGTGCGGCATCGTAGGTGTAGTTTCCCAAAGCCCCGTCAACCAGCTCATCTATGACAGCCTGCTGCTGCTGCAGCATCGCGGTCAGGACGCAGCGGGCATCGCCACGGCGAACGGCAACAACTTCCACATGCACAAGGCGAACGGCATGGTGCGCGACGTCTTTCGCACGCGCAACATGCGCAGCTTGCCGGGCAACGTCGGTATCGGCCAGGTTCGCTATCCGACGGCCGGTTCCGCGTCGAGCGAGGAAGAAGCGCAGCCGTTCTACGTCAACGCGCCGTTCGGCATCATCCTCGCGCACAACGGCAATCTGACGAACTGGATGCAGTTGAAGGACGAGATGTTCCGCATCGATCGCCGGCACATCAACACCGCATCCGACACCGAAGTGCTGCTCAACGTGTTCGCGCACGAACTGCAGCTCGCGAGTTCGGGCCTTCAGCTCGACGCCGCCGCGCTGTGGAAGGCGGTCGCGGGCGTGCATCGCCGCGTGAAGGGTTCGTATGCGATCGTCTCGCTGATCGCCGGCTACGGTCTCATCGCGTTCCGCGATCCGTTCGGCATTCGCCCGCTCGTGCTCGGCAAGCTGGAAACGGCAACGGGCGTCGAATGGATGGTGGCGTCGGAATCCGTGGCGATCGAAGGCATCGGCTTCGAGTTCGTGCGCGATGTCGAACCGGGCGAAGCCATTTTCATCGACGCGGAAGGCAATCTGCACAACCATCAATGCGCGGAGAAGCCGGCGTTGAACCCGTGCATCTTCGAACTCGTGTATCTCGCGCGTCCGGATTCGTGTCTCGACGGCGTGCCGGTCTACAACGCGCGTCTGCGCATGGGCGACTACCTCGCCGAAAAGATCAAGCGCGTGCTGCCGGACGTGGATATCGACGTGGTCATGCCCATTCCC
The DNA here is from genome assembly GCF_022879595.1 of Caballeronia sp. Lep1P3. Classification (NCBI taxonomy): domain Bacteria; kingdom Pseudomonadati; phylum Pseudomonadota; class Betaproteobacteria; order Burkholderiales; family Burkholderiaceae; genus Caballeronia; species Caballeronia sp. Lep1P3. The sequence goes on from NZ_CP084266.1 coordinate 122,697, forward strand.
GATTCCTCGCGTCCCGCCGCGATGCAGGTCGCCGCGAAGCTGGGCGTCGAATATCGCGAAGGCTTCTTCAAGAACCGCTACGTGGGCCGCACGTTCATCATGCCGGGCCAGGCGGTGCGCAAGAAGTCCGTGCGCCAGAAGCTGAACGCAATGGGCATCGAGTTCAAGGGCAAGAACGTGCTGATCGTCGACGATTCCATCGTGCGCGGCACGACTTCGCATGAAATCGTGCAGATGGCGCGCGATGCTGGCGCGAACAAGGTGATCTTCGCGTCCGCCGCGCCGCCGGTGAAGTTCCCGAACGTGTACGGAATCGACATGCCGACGCGCGGCGAACTCGTCGCGCATGGCCGCAGCGATGAAGAAGTCGCGCGCATGATCGGCGCCGATTATCTCGTCTATCAGGACGTGGAAGACCTGAAGAGCGCGATTCGCGACATCAATCCGGCGTTGAAGGAATTCGAGGCATCGTGCTTCGACGGCAACTACATCACCGGCGACATCACGACCGACTACCTCGATCGCATCGAAACCGCGCGCCTCGCGCCGCAAGCGCAGTCCGACCGCGATATCGCGAGCGAAGCGCTCGAAGGCGGCCCCGTGCGTTCGCAATTGCACCTGCAGTTGTCGGTGGAATAAGAAGTTCGGCGTTCGTCATAGGGCCCGCTCGGTCGATAAGACGAGCGGGCTTTTTTGCGTCTATTGCCCGCGCGTCAGCCCGCTGTTGCGCCATTGCCCCGGCGCCATGCCGAAGCGCTTCGAGAACGCATGCGTGAACGCGCTTTGATCCGCGAAGCCGATATCGAGCGCGATGTCGGAGAGCGAAGCGCGCGGATCGGCGAGCAGCGTGAGCGCCGCATCGAGCCGCAAGCGATGCAGATAGCGATGCGGCGTCTCGCCGAACGCTTCGTTGAATAATTGATGAAAGCGCCGCATGCCGAAGCCGCAATGCGCGGCGAGATCGGCCACGCGCAGCGGCTCCGAAAGATGCGCGCGCAGCCATCGGTCGATGCGCGCGAAGTCGAGGCCGCGCAGGTCCGCGCCGGGCGACGCGCCGGCATCGGCCATCAGCGCGCCGCATAGATGCGTGGCCGCTTGCCACGCGAAGCGGGCGGGCAGGGCGGTATCGTCGGTATGCGCGTGCAATGCGACGCTTGCGACGAGTTGCGTGAGATGCGGATCGAGTTCGACGGTGCGTGCGCGATCGAAAAAGCGCGCCGGCACCGCGACCGACGAAGCGGGAAGATCGAGCACGAGTTGGCGGTTCACGCCTTCCGCCCAGTACTCGTGACGCGCGCCCGCGGGAATGATCCACGCGCGATGGCGGTCGATGTGCGACTCGCTGCCATCGACCGCCATGCCCATCGCGCCATCGAAGCCGAGCACGATCTGATGAAAGTCGTGCTCGTCCCACGCCTGCACCGCTTCATAGCGGCGCAGCGAAACGGTCGGGCGATGAAGCGGCGCGCTCATCGAGCAATGCTCAGACGTCGAGCAGTTCCACTTCGAACACGAGCGTGGCGTTCGGCGGAATGACGCCGCCCGCGCCGCGCGCGCCGTAGCCGAGTTGCGGCGGAATGGTCAGGCGCCGCACGCCGCCGACCTTCATGCCTTGCACGCCTTCGTCCCAGCCCTTGATGACCATGCCGCCGCCCAGCACGAAGGCGAACGGGTCGTTGCGGTCCTTGCTGGAATCGAACTTCTGGCCGTCGGTCAGCCAGCCGGTGTAATGCACGCTGACGGTCTTGCCCGCGACGGCTTCCGCGCCTTCCCCAACGGTGACGTCTTCATACTTGAGACCGGAATCGGTCGTGACTGTCGACATGGTTTGCTCCCTGGTTGCACGGCTCTACGCCGATGGTCGAAACCGACATTGTAGAGCGTAGCAACGATGGAAGCCGGACCCTGCGCGCTTACGAATGACGCCCGCGCGGATTCATTCTGCTGCCGATGCGCGGACGTTCGTGCGCGCTCATCGGCGACTGCACGCGCGCGCCGACGTTCAGGCTCACCTGCACGCCGAACTCCGTGCCGATATGCGACCGTTCCATCGCGAGGCCTGCGGTGCGATCGTGCGCATCGCGTCTTGCGAGCTTGAGCGCACGCACGCGCACGTAAGCCATCGCGACGAAAGTCCACGGCGCGAGGTAGGCGAACTCGGGCACGGAGACCATCATCATCGTCCAGGTGGCCGCGCAGCACTGGCGCAGCGCGATGCCGCGCGGGTCCCAGTCGAGCTTGAACGCGGGATACAGCATCAGCACGCTGATGCCGACCAGCCCGACCACGCCGGTATTCACGAGCAGCGTGGAGAAAAGGTCGGTCGAGCGGATGTAGCCGAAGCCGATGCCGAAGAGCTGATTGAACGGCGACGCATGCAGCCACAGGCGCAGGGATTCGAGGAAGAGCATGGCGCGGTCGGAGCCGGACTCGTTCTTTCCTTCGAGCTTGTCCAGCACCATCTGCTGGAAGAGATCGGCGATGTAGTCCTGCAAGATGAACGCGACGAGGCCCACGAGCAGAAGCCCGACCAGCGCCTTGATCGGGTTGATGCCGATCTTGCGCATGCGGATGAGCGCGAACACCGCATAGCCGATCAGCACGGTCGACGACGTACTCATGATCAGCGACACGCCGATGATCCACACAGGCCAGCGCAGGCGCGACGTGGCGTTGAAATAGACCCAGAAGGGGAAGATGGACATCGCGTACATCGACGGTTCGCCTGTCAGCGCCTTGAGACGCTGGATCGACATGCCGCCCACGCTCATGACCTGGAACGAGCTGCCGTTCACCGTGCCGTCCGAGCGCACGATGCCGCGGCCGAACTGATCGCCGAATGCGCGGTTCGAGATGAAGTCGCCGGGCGAGCCCGTCAGCACGTAGTACACGACCTCGTACATGCCGTAGATCGCGAAGAGCGTCACGGCGGCGAGAAGCCACTGGTCCCATCGCGGCTTGTAGTAGTAGTAGACGTAACCCGCATAGAGCACGACGGCTGCCACGTAGATGGACTGCGTGAACATGCTCTTGCGCATGATGAACGTGACGGGATCCTTGTCGTCGACAAGCTGTATCTTGCTGAAGTCGACATCGAAGGGCGCCAGGACGTCCGCAAGCTGCGTCGTGCAGAGCATGAGCAGCCAGACGAGAAGCGCCGCGCCCACGAAATGCATATAGCTCTTGCGCGAGCGGCCGCCGAACAGCAGCACGAGCGGCACCGACAGGAAGCACATCAGATAGCCGATCGTCGTGCCCTGAATGGAAGGGATCACGAGGAACGACGTAACCGGCATCGCGAAGGCCCAGATCCGGTAATACGAGTCGATCAGCGTTGCTTTATCTTTCATCGTAGAGAGTAGTGCTGCATCTGTGTTTGCTTCGCCGCCTCATGCCGACAGTCGAACGTTCACGATGAAACGCGGAACAAGTGGCGAGCAGCGACTCATACAAACAACGCCGCGTGACGGGCACGCGGCGCTTCGCTCATGCGTTCAGGCATTCAGGCTGTCATGCGTCGATGCGCGCATCAATTCACCGGCTTGAACGTGCTCGTGTAGGCCGCCGCATAACCGTAGCTGCGTCGGTTGCTGCGGCGCTTCGGAATGGCGTTGAACACCGAGCCGACGAGACGCCCGCCCGCGCGATGCACCTTCTTCACCGTCTCCTCGATCTCCTCCTCGCTCTGGATGCCCGAACGCAGCACGAGAACGGTCGAGCCGGCATCGCTCGCGACGATCGCGGCATCGGTCACGGCGAGGAACGGCGGCGTATCGATCATCACCAGATCGAACTGCTCGCTCATGCGTGCGAGCATGTCGCGGAAGCCCGGCATCATCAGCAGTTCGGAAGGATTGTCGGGATAGCTGCCGCACGACAGGAACGAAAGGCCCGGCACGCCGACATGGCGGATCGCATCGGCTACGCCCATCTCGCCCTTCAATACTTCCGACAGACCGCCCGGATTCGACTGCTTGAAGAACGCTGCGATGTGTCCGCGACGCAAGTCGCCATCGATCAGCAGCACGCGCAGGCCGATTTCCGCGAGCAGCACGGCGAGGTTCGCCGCGACGAAGCTCTTGCCCGCCGAGGGAATCGGGCCGGTCAGCATGACGATGTTGTTCGGCGCATTCACGAGATCGCGATACAGCTCGGTGCGCACCGCGCGCAGCGCTTCGACGGCCGGATCGTGCGGATAGCGCGTCGCGAGCAGGCGCGCGTCGTGATCCAGTTCGCCGATGTTCGGCATCGTGATGCCGTCGTGCACGGCCTGCTTGTAATGCGGCAATGCCTTGGGCGGCGCGTTCGTCGCGGACGCGGCGCCCGAGTAACCGAGCGCGTGATCGACCGGAGAGACGGCGATCTCGTGATCCAGCATCTGCTGCTGACGGCTGAACAGCACTTCGCCGAGCACCGGCACCGAGAGGCGACGTTCGACGAACATCGGATCGGTGACGCCGATCATCGCGTGGCGACGCAGGAAGATGAAGAACGTGCCGACGAAGAAGCCGAGCGCCGTGCCCGCGACGATCACGAGCGGCTTGTTCGGCTTCACCGGGCGATGCGGGCGCAGCGCGTCATCGACGATATGCGCGCCGCCGGTCGTGCTTGCGCGGCGCACCGAAAGCTCTTCGGCCTTGTTCATCATGCCGAGATAGACGGTTTCGGCCACGCGCGCATCGCGAGTGAGCTCGGCGCTTTGACGCTCGGAAGCGGGCATGCTGTCGAAGCGCGACTGAATCTGCTTGTTCGTCTGCTCGTATTGCGAGATCTGCTGATCGAGATTGCGCACTTGCGGGCTGTCGGGCGTGAAGCGCTGCAATGCCTGCGTGCGCTGCAGTTGCAGCATCGCGAGTTGCTGCATCGACGTGATGCTGCCTTGCAGATACGCCTGCGCTTCGTTGATCGGCTGAACCGACTGCGACTTCGAACGGAACGCGCTCAAGCGGCCTTCGGCCTGCTTGAGATCGCTTTCGAGGCGCGGCAATTCCGAACGGATGAATTCGAGCGTCTTCGTGTCGTTGGCCTGACGGCTCGCGACTGCGGCGGCGAGATAAGCCTGACCGAGCGCGTTGGCGACCGCGGCCGTTTCATCGGGATCGTCGCCGTTATACGAGATTTCCACGATGCCCGTGTCCTTCGTGGACTCGGCCACCTTGATCGACTTGAGCAGCAGGTCGATTGCATCGAGCGTGTTGTAGCGCGTCACGGCGAAGTGAACACCCGGACGGCCGACGACGCCATCGACGAGCATGGTCACGCCATGCGCCGACGCGGGCTGGCCGATCTTGCCGCGCACGACCACGTTGCCATCGGGGTCCTGAAGCTCGTACTGGTTATTGTCGAGCAGCGTGAAGTCGAGCTTCGCGTCTTCGAGTGAGGGCGGCACGTCGAGCCGGCTGATGTGAAGATCCTCGCCGCCCCACGCATACGAGTTCATGCCGAACCACGCGGGCGCGAGATGGCCGCGCTTCGCGAACATGTCCGCGATCCAGCCGATCACCGGCATCGTGTGCGGCTTGACGCGGATGTCGAAGTGGAACTGGTTGACAACCGGTTCCAGCACCGAGCGGCTCTTCATGACCGAGATTTCCGCGGGCGCGAGCTGCATGGCCGACAGTTGCGGCTCCTGCGTCTGCATCTGACTTTGCGGCGCGATGCCGAGCGCGTTCGGGTCCGGCGGATCCACGCGGATGACGACATCCGACGAATAGATGGGCTCCGCGAGGAACGCGTAAGCGGTAGCGAGTGCGGCTGCCGCGCCGATGAACATCAGCAGGATGCCGATGTGATCGCGCAGCAGCTTGATCATGTCGCTTGCCGTGAATTCATTGTCGTCCTTGCCAGGACGCGAAGATCCGGAGTTGACGTATAGCGTGTTCAAAGGCGGTATCCTCTGTTCGAATGTAAGCGTGGTGTTCCGGGCCGTGAAACAACGAAGAGCCCGCGCGGTCGGCCGCGGTACGTCTGTCGTAATTTTGATCCGGCGTTTGCCGGCAAGGCTCAAGGCTTGGGGCGTTGGCTCGTCGAGTTGCGCCCGAGCTAGCGAAGCGCGAATCGCGAAAACGCGAGGCGCTTTATCGATCCGCAGATGAGAGGAGGCGTTGCCTCACGCTGGCAGTGTGCGAATCGATACCTATGCTCAAAAGTTTTAGCGTCGGACCTATCTTCGGGTCCCGAACTGAATACGTCTGTTAAGTAGCGAACGAACTACTTCGCGCCAGAGCGGGCATGCCGGTTGCGCATGCGGCGATCGAAGTGATAGTTACTGATTCCGCTCATGGATCATGCGTCGCACGCACCTTTTTGCCTCTTGATTCAGGGCATCGGGTTCGCCTTGATGAAATCGCGCACGACGTCGAAGCGCGCCTTGTGCGTGCGGCCGTCGTCATGAATCACGCCGTAATTGCCGTCGCCTCCGAAGCGCTGATCGTCGTACAGCTCGTACAACGTGACGTTTTGAATGTCGTAGGTCTTGGCCATCGACACGAAGCCCCCAAGTGCATCCTTGCTGACGAGATAGCCGCCAGGGTCCGCATGATTCGGGCGCACGCCGTATTCCGTGATCCAGATGGGCTTGCCATAGCTGTCGCGCAGACGCTTCAGCACGTCGACCTTCTGACCGCCCGCCGCCGTAATCGATCCCATGTTCGAGTACCAATGCCATGCGGTGATGTCCCACTTCGGGATAGGGTGGCCCTTGCTGCCGTCCGGCTGCGTGCCTGCGGCGAGCATGTCCGTGAAGCCGTAATGCAGCCAGCTGAACGACGTGAGCAGGATCTTCGCGTCGGGGTTCGCGCCGCGGATGCCCTTGATGAGTCCGAGAATCGACCCGCGCGCTTTCATGAACATCGCGTTGTCGTAATCCGATGGATGTTCGCCGCTGCGGTCCGAGCCGAGAATCGTCCAGTTGTCGTACTCATTGCCGACCTGATAGTACGTCACGAGTCCCTTGAGCACGGTGCCCGCCGTCTTGCCGAGCGCGTAGCCGCGTTCATACGTTTCCTCTTCGTTCGCGCGCTTTTGCGGCTCGAAAGGCGTCACGAGCGCGAGTACGCCGATGCATTGCTTCGCGGCCTGTCGCGCGAAATCGGCGACCATGTGCGCGCTTTCCTCGTTCGAAACATCTTGCGCGTAGATCGTGACGCCGAGATCGCGGAGCTGTGAAATCTGCAAGTCGTAGTCGCTCGACCGATACGCTCCGCGATGTTCGATGTGTCCTGCCACGCCGTAGAAGACCCCTGGCGAGCGGCTGCCGCATTGCATCTTCGGGTTGTTCGAATGCTCAGAACCGGCGGTTCGCGCATCAACCAGACTGGAGCCGCAAAGCAGCATGCCGACAAACGATGCCACCAACCATAACCTTCGCTTCAATGTTCGGTCCTCATGAGAAGGGCTTAGCCGGGTACATCCGAGTGTTGCGGCGATGCCGGGTCGAACGCGCCACGGCACGGAACAGCGGGCATCATCACGTTTTGTGCCTGCGCGTCGAATGCTTCGCGCGAGAACCGGCGGCGGTAGTCGCTCGCGAGTCCGGTCATGGGAACGTCGCGCGCGGCGAAGATGCGTTCGACGAACGCGTCGTGATCGCCGGCGGGAAAGAGCAGCGCGTTCGGCAGATACGAATCCAGCCCCGATACGCGCGACACGACGATGGGCCGTTCCGCGAGCACCGCTTCGATCATGACGAGCGGCACGCCTTCATAGGCTGATGGCAGCACGAGCGCATCGCTTGCGACGATATACGGAAGCACGTCGTTCTGCGGCCCGACGAGCCGCACGCATGCGGAAAGCGTCGGGTTTGCGTCGACCATCGCGGCAAGGCGCGCCGCGTCCGGGCCTTCGCCGACGATCAGCACGAGCGTGCGCCTGAACGCATCGGCGTGACGCTGTATGGCTTCCATCAGGAAGTCTTGCCGCTTCTGCCTGAAGTTGATCCGGCCCACGTGCGTGACGATCGTCGTGCCGTCATCGGGCAAGCCGAGCGCGGCGCGCGCCGCCGGCTTGGTGAGCGTCGAACGGCTGAAGCGGTCGTCCACGTAGTTTTCGAGAATCATCGTGCGCGCATGCGGCGCGAGCGTGCCGAGCTTGTCGCGCAGATGTTCGTTGAGCGTCACGAACTCGTCGGGCATGCGATAAAGCACGCGCTTGACGAGCCATTTCAGCTTGTCGGTGAGGCTCGCGCCGGCGGACGCGTCGTCCACGAGCGGCAAGTAGCTGAGCGTCGGCACGCGTGCATAGCGCGCGGCGAAGAGACCGGCGATTCCCGATGCAATCGTGCCCTGCGCGATCAGCAGTTTCGACAGGCGCAGCGTGCGCAGCGTGGCCGCCGTCGAGCGGATCACGCGCAGCAGCGCGAACGGATTGCCGCGTATCGATTCGGCCGTATAAGAGAGACCGATGGTGCGCACCTTCGCGTGATGGCGAGCCAGTTCGCTCACGTAACGGAATAGTGCCGCGTTCGCCTTGGGGACGAAGATGTGCAGCGTCTCCACGTTCCCGCTCGAAATGAGCGCGAGCATGAAACGCTTGAGCATTTCCTCATGCCCTCCGTTGATGCCTGAATCGCAATAGATCCCAACGTTCACCTTTTTCTCCCCTTAAGCGCGCGTTTTGCGCGTCTTTATGCTCTGTTTATGAACTGCATCAACAGTCGCGCGCTCTCCGTCCAGCGATATCGCTCGGCATGTGCGAGGCCGCGGCGCCTGAGGTCTTCACTCAGCTTAGGCGAATCCAGTAGTTCTCGCAGCTTCGCTGCAATGTCGTCGACCGAATAGGGATCGCAGTAGATGGATGCGTCGGCGCACGTTTCGGGCAGCGCGGCCGCGCGTCCCACGAGCGTCGGGCAGCCGTTGCGCATCGCTTCGAGCGGCGGAATGCCAAAGCCTTCGTAGATCGACGGATAAAGGAAGCAAGCCGCGTGCTGATACAGCGCCTTGAGCTTTTCGTCGCTGACATAGCCCGCCTGCTTGACGTTCGGTGAACTCGACAAGTCCTGCGCCTTGCCGAAGATGGTCGCGTTTTTCATGCCGACGATGACGAGATCGATCGAGGGATCGTTCAGGCGCATGAAAGCTTCCACGAGGCGCTTGAAGTTCTTCGTCGGATTCATGCTGCTCACCGCGAGCACGTAGCGGTTGGGCGTGAGCTTCAGTTCGCCGATGACCGACGTATCCGGCACGACGTGATCCAGATGGTCCGCCGCGAGCGGCACGACGCCGATGCGTTCCGGATTCACGCCGACATGATGCGCGAGACGGTCGCGCGAGAACTTCGAATTCGTCATCACGCAACTGGACGTGCGCGCGAGAATCCAGAACATCACGCGATACCACATGCGGAACTTCCACGAGAAATGCGCGGGCGTGTCGAACACCGCGGCGTCGTGCATGTAGATGATCTGATTCGGACGGAAGATCGAGCCCGAGTTGCTGAGATTGACGATGCGCGAGCGCCCCGCGAAGAGCGGCAACACGATCTGCTCCCAGAACACGCCCTTGCCGAAACCGAGTTCGACCGTCGGCACGCCGTCCACCGGCACGAGGCCGGGCTGCGGAGGCACGGCCAGCGTAAGGTGCGATCCTTCGGGCAACTTCATCAGCGCGGCGACGAGTTCACGCGCGACGCGCTGAACGCCGGTGGTCTTCTGGCTCGTGAAGCGACCGTTGTAGACGAGCTTGTGTGAGGCGATCGATGTGTCCATGTCTTGCGCTTTAGAACTGTGAGTCGGAGCTGGTCTCGTACGATGCGACTTCGTTCGTGCCAAGCGGCTCGCGCGAAGGCTTTTCGGAACCGAATTCATACATCGAAAGCCATTGACGGAAGATGGTCTCCATCGAGAAGCGCTTGCTTGCCGAGACGCGCGCGGCCGTTCCCATGCGTGCGCGCAGATCGGGGCTGTCGCGCAGGCGCACGAGATAGCCTTCCATGTCCTCGATACTCTTCGCGACGAAGCCGGTCACGCCATGCTGCACGACGTCGCGATTGCCGACCACGTCGGTCACGACTGCGGGAATGCCGGCCACCTGCGCTTCGATCAGCGCGATGGGCATGCCTTCCCAACGCGAGGTCTGCACGTAGACGTCGAGTTCGGATGTGAGTTCGAGCGCGCGTTCGCGCGTGACCCATCCGCTGCATGTGACCGCGCCGGTGTTTTCGGCGGGCACTTCGTCGGCATTGCCGCCGATCCACAGAAACTCGATCGACGGTCCCTGCAAGTTGGAGGCAAGCTTCGCGAAGGCTTCGTGATTCTTCTGGTAGGACGCACGCCCGCTCATGCCGATGACGAGCTCGCCGTTGCGCTTCTCGACGCGCGGAAGAATCTCGTCGACGTTCACGCCGTTCTCAATCATCCGTGCGCGGGGCGCATAGACTTTCGTTTCGATTTCGCGCAGCTCGCTCGTCGAACACGCGACGATGGTGCCGCCCATGCGCGCGGCGATGCGCTCGAACGTGAGATAGGCGAACTGCTTGGCAGCCGATACGTCGCGCCGCAAGAACGCGAGGCCGTGCGGCGAATAGAAGACGCGCGCCCGCGGCGCCGCGATGCGCGCGGCCACGCGGCCGAGCACGCCCGCCTTCGACGAATGCAGATGCACGACTTGGGGATCGCATTCGCGCAACGCACGCACGAGGTCGCGCACGCCCGCCCAGTCGTTCTTGAGATGGACCTCGCGGCACATGCTGACATGCTTGAACTTGACGGCCGGATGGAACAGCTTCTCGAAGTTCGCCGGCGTTTCCGGCCGCATCGAATGAAGGATCGTTACGCCGACTCCTGCGGCCGCTGCGCGATTGGACAGCTGGGTCAGCATCGATAGCACCCCGCCGCCAAATGCCTCGGTTATATGGACGATCTCTTTCATGTTTGACTCTTCGATTGGCGATTCGCCGTGCGCCCCGCGGCACTCGCAATGGAGAAGAAAAGTGGCCTATTTGTTATCGATGATGGGCAACACACATTCACTCGGTTCAGCATACTAAGACGGTGCGAGCGCATCCACGTTCAAAGGAAAACACAATTTACGGAAACAAGCGCGCAGCATTGCAAGCCGAGTGTGGTATCGACCACTCGTTTTGCAAGCACCCCGATCGACCGCGTCGTTTTGCGTTGCCCGCTGCATGAATGCGGGTGCGAAGCGCTGCGTCAGCCTTGCATGTGCGAGCTGCCGAAGCCTTGCCTCATTCAACTGCGATGACACGTCCCGCGAATCGAGATTCGTGCGGGACGCCATGTCATTTGGTCATTGATTCGTTTTTAGAAGACTTCCCTGGCAGCCGGCGAGCGTTCCTTGCCGGCTTTCGCGAGCATTGCTGCGCGCCTGATCCTTCTTTGCTGAGGTTGATCGTTGCGATGAAGTTAATTGACTTCGGGTTCGGGTTTCGCGTCGGAGGAAATGCGTTGCTTGAAGGCGATCTCGCAAACCTCCAGCAAGACCTTCAGATCCTTCACGGGCACCGCAGCCGATTGCATGCGCAAGTTCTCGGCGCTCTCGACGAGCTTTTGCACACGCTCGAAAGACAGGTCGTCTGATTTCATTCCGCGCTCACAATAAGTATTGTCACGTAGTACCATAAACCCCGAAACTGCTTCCGTCCGTGCGGCAGCACACATACACGCCAGCAACTTTTAGAGTAGCGCGCTAAACGCGCGCGAGGACGGTGGCCGAGGTCCGTTCCGCCAGCAGCAGCGGGGCGAATTCCTCAGCCTTTGTGTTCTGAAGAACGTCGGGTAGCGAAAGGGACGTGCGGCACCAAAACGGAAAACCGCCATTGCTACGCAGGAAACGCGCCAGCTCACGAACCCGCGCTTCCGGTCATTGGACGCTTCAGCAACGACACGCCCTCGAGGTGCAGCGTGAAAGCCATCGCCGCTGCAATGGCCGTTTCGACGATCAACACCGTGGCTGCGGCGCCCTGCTCGCCGAAGAGCTTGGCAAGCACCGCAAGCAAGCCGAAGTTCAACACGGCTGAGCCGATCAGCACGCGGCTGAAATGCGACTTCATGCCAAGCGGAAGCATGGTTTGAACGCCGAAAAGGTCGGTAAGGCCGGACATCAAAGGAACGAAGGCCATCCAGCGCAGCACGTCTACGGTCGGGCCGAACTGCGGGCCGTATAGCACTTTCACCGCGAGCGGCGCGCCAAAGAAAATGCCCACGGAAATGAGCGAGACAATCGTCCCTTGCAGCATGAACATCTTGCGCAGGAACGCGAACGCATCCTCGCGCGCGTGGTGCATGAGGAAGCTCACGCGCGGATAAGCAGCGGTCTTGAGCGGCCTCAGCATGTTCAGCGCCGCGCGGATCAGCTTGTCGGCCGCCGCGAAATAACCGCCCGCGACGTTACCCGCAATGAACGTCAAAAGCACGATGTTGCTCGACGCATAGATGTCGACGAGCGAGGTCGCCATGAACACGCTCCATCCTTCCTTGAGACGCTCGATGATGACCTTGAGCGGCACATGAACGAAGTCGAGCTCGCGTCGAAAGTACAAATACGTGCAAATTGCGATACCCGACACGAGCGGCACGAGCGTGTTGACGAGCATTGCGATGTTGACGTCGTCGTGATGACGCACGAAGAGATACATGGCCGGGATGCTGAGCGCGCGGCCCACGAACACCAGCGCGCTGATCATCCCGAGGTCTTCGACGCCCTGGAAATACCAGGTCGGAATAAGCATCGAACCAATGGCCATGCCGAAGCCCACGAGCAGCAACTGGCGATTCTCGGCGAGCATCGGCACGACGAGCGTGAGCACCAGCAGCACGAGAAAGCCCGCGACAGAAAGCGCGATCTGCGCGTACATCGTCTCCCAGAAGACCCTTGAGCGCAGCGCGCGGTTTTCGCGATTGATGGATATCTTGGGTGTGGCCGTAAGAGAGAAGCTGAAGTTGGTCAGCGTGATGAAATACGCCGTGAAAGCCATGGCGAAGGAGAGGCGGCCATATTCGCTCGGCCCGAGAACGCGTGCGAGCCACGGAAGCGTCAAAAGCGGTGCAAGGTATGTCGATACCTGCAACGTCATCAGGATGGTGAAGTTCTTACGAAAAGAAGCCATTGAGCGGTTTTTCCCGGCTTGAGTGCTGCCCTGATTTCGGCGATGCAAAAAATGCTGATTGGCGCATAACCCATGGAACCCCCTTTCTGGCGGGCATTTGCCTGACAACGCTCGAAGCGAATAGTTTCGTCAAAGCGTAATCCGGCATGGCTGATACGCAAGGCCAAAAAGATGGAGCGCCCGTGTCGTTGAATTGACGACGGGCGCACGAAGGGTCATGTGCGAGATTGATGACTCAATAACAGCAAGGCTCTGGCGTCAGTACCGGCCGCATTGCGGCGCGGGTATGACGCAGGACGTACCCGCCAGCATTAAACCGCAAAAAAAACTATTCTTCAGTGGGTTTGCACACGCACGTTCGGGCGCGTCGCGTGCCATGCCATCCAGGCATCATGATGCACGAAGATGACGGAATCGCTATGCCGCCGCGCTATCCGCGCTTTCACGCGCGAGATCGCTTGCCGCATCGATGATCGCATCTTCACGCACGATGCAGTGCGCCGGCAAGCCGATGAACTTGCGCACCACATTGCGCGTGATCTGATCGACGACGAGCCGGCTCTCCGCGTTCGTGTCCATGAGGACGCGCGGCCAGTCGGTCGTGCCGCCGTTGAACACGAGGCCCTGTTTCGCGTGGCCGTTTCGATCCGGCTGGAACACGCCCATTGCGCCTGCACCGCCGATGTCCCAGCCGGTGAGCTTCACCGTATCGGCAAGTGCGACGAAGCCGTTAGGCTCGTGCGGCACGCCATCGACCTCATAACCGACGAGGCGGTCGAGCGCACCGAACGTCTCGCCGTTGCGAAGGCCCGTGCCCGCAAAGACCCAGTGATCGTCCTGACGCACGGTATAGCCTATCGCTTCGCGCTCGCGCTTGATCCAGCCGCCGCGCAAGCGCTTCCACACGCCGTACTTGCCGCCGCCATAGCCGTAGCTCAGGCCGATTAGATCCGACTCGTCGTGCCCCGGCCACTGCGCGCCGAGGCGATTCATGATGGCGTAATCGCCGTCGATGGCGGCATCGCCGTAATCGATTGGGCGAAAGCACGTATTGCCGCTGAAGATCGCGAGATTGCCGCCCTGTGCGATGAAGCGCGAAACGCGCTCGCGCATCTCCTTGCTCCAGTATTCGTGATGCCCGACGCTCAACATGCAGCGGTAGTCTTCGAGCGCAAGATCGGTGCCGCGATGCAGGTCATGGTCCGTATAGAAGTCGCATGCGATGCCTTCTGCGCGCAGCCATCGAATGAACTTCGCGTCCCAATGCGTGAACTGCTGACGCGGCGAGCGCGGGTCGTAGGGATCGGTCGGCTCGCCGAGTTGCGCGCCGAGACCGCCGCCGGGACGCAGCAGACTCACGCGCGTTTGCGGATGCGTGCGGTGAATGGGGTCGCCGTAATAGCATCCGCCGCCCATCGAGTTGTACGCGTGGTAGGTATTGACCGGCACGATATACGCGAGGTCGGCAGAGCGCTTTCTTGGCCGCGCGATGACGAGCGCCATGCTGTCGCTATCGGGCGGTCCGGCGAAGATCGGCTTGTGCGCGATGACACGACGTCCGAGGTCCGTCAATGGTTCACCGTTTGCACCAACTTCATACGCGATCGCGACATACGCACCGCTTTGAAGCGCGTCTCTATTCGGCTTGATCGTGATGACAGGCCAGCCCCAGTCCTGATCGAAGCGCACAGGCGCGAGACTTCCCGGCGACTGAAACACGACTCTGCCGTGCTTCATTTCGGCCTTGACGCTGCCGCCCGGCTGCGCGGCGACGCCGCCCACGCTCGTCAGGTTTTCGTCGTCGCCCTGATGATAAATGGCGATGCCAAAGCGCGAACCCGGCTGCACCGCGAGTTCGAACCAGTCGCCGGCGGTGAAGCCGGGTCTCATCGGATAGATCTGCATTGAGCGCCTCGCTGGGTTCTTTTATGGATTAGCGGCTGGCTTGCCGCTCAGGTCGCCTGGCGCAAGCGCGCGCGGCGTTGCGACAGGCGCGCGCAATTCCATGCCGAGCGCGCGCTTGACGATGCGCTTGGCCTGGAACCAGCGCCGGTCCGCGACGATGCGTCGATGAAAGCGCAGTTCTCCGGGCGTGTCGGTGCGATTCGCGGCAAACAGGCGGTAACGCGCTGCGGTGGCTTCGATGATTTGCAGCGATTCATCGAATGCAGGGGTGTCGACGCGTGCCGCCTGAAAGCACGCATACGAAAAGACCTTATGGAACATCGCGAGCCAGAACGGATCGAGCACGCCTCCATTGCAGCGCTGCAAAGTTTCTTCGGCGCAGACAGCGAGGCTCGTGACCGTGTAAGGCGTCGCGCGGGTCGTGATGCTGCCCGCGCGCCGCCGATAGAAGTAGAGCTCGTCCGCAAGACGATAAAGCGAGCGCGCGCGTGCATAGACGAGCGGAATCGCGGAGGCGTCTTCGTACACGCGTCCCGCTGGAAACTCGATGCCGTCCCACAGTTCGCGCTTATAGACGCGCGCTGCCGGGAACACCTGATAGACGCGCGCGAAGTCGAGCAGCGCCGACAGATCGCATCGTCGCGGGCCGATGGTCGCCTGATCGATCAGCTTGACCTTGTCGATCACCTTGCCATTCGAATTGATGATGCCCACGTTGAATTCGACGATGTCCGCCGCGCTCCGGTCGAGCAGCGGCATGATCCTGGCGGTGAAATCGGCGGACCAGACGTCGTCGGAATCGAGAAAGCCGATATAGCGCGAAGACGCCTGCGCGATCGCGCGATTGCGCGCGGCCGAGACGCCCCGGTTTTCCTGATGAATGACGTGGATGTTCTTGCCGCGTTCGGTGCGCTGCACCTCACGGATACGTTCGAGCGTGCGGTCTGTCGAACCGTCGTCGATGACGATGATTTCCATCTCGTCGGAGCGCGGCTGCGAAAGCGCGGATTCGAGAGAAGCGGCGATGTAGTGTTCGACGTTATACGCCGGGATAACCACCGACAGCAGAGTCGGTGCGTCGCTGCGGGCGCGTGTCATAGGCTCGTGTCACCGGTTGAGGTTTTGATTGAGTCTTACCGTGGCCGAGAGCGTGCTGAATGGTCGGCGTCTGTTTCCCCGAGTGCGGCCCTTAAGGACCTGCCGACCGTGGCGCTATCTTGAGAGGGAGCTTATGGCTAATTGTAAGGTTCGAATGTTCGACGACGCACGAATGTTCTGACGAGAAGCGGCCGCTTGGTGGTGAAGCCCGCATAGCGAAGGAAACTCAGTGCCTTGGGCGCGCCTGCTTCATCGCAAGGAAATGCACGGCGCGCACGCGTGAAAGCACGCACATGGCTTGCTAATAGACGCCGTGGCAAGCCCGCTTTCGAGCGACGGATAAGCGTGGGGTGCTCACATATAATGGCCTTACGAAAGCCCGAACAGGTCGATGGTTCAGGCATTTCGCCTGACAACTCGGCGGCCGCTCGACGCGGCAACTACCGCAATAATCGATACATGCAAGGACCAATAACCGTGACCACGTCTTTCTCCAGTTCGGTCGAACGCACAGGCGCGCAATCCGGCGATCCGGCCGTGGCAGGAAACGATGGCGTGCTGGTGCTCGATACAGCCCAGCGCTGCATTTCGGCCGATGCCGCCTTCGCTCATATCTTCGATATCGATTTGGCCGCACTGCGCCAGCGCGCGCTCACGCAAAGCACCTTGCCGAAGCCGGTTGCCGCGGCGCTCGCCGACGCTGCGGATGCCGCGCTCGCCGGCAATGGCATCCGCCGCGCGCAAGTCTCGTTCGGCGAAGACGATGCCACGCGCAGCTTCACCATTCTCGCGCTGCCGGCGAGCGACTCCGTCACGCTGATCGTCTCGCCATGCGCGGGCGCGCCCGACGCGCAGGACAGCGCGACACGCCTCGCGCATCTGCGAGCGGAGGCGTCGCTTTTCATGCGCGATCATGTGCTGTCGATCGTTTCGCACGATTTGCGCGGTCCGCTCAACGCAATTCATAGCTGGGGCTATGTGCTCGAACGCAAAGTCGATGCAAACGATCCCGCTGCGCAACGCGCGCTTGCCGGTATCCGCTCGGGCGTCGAACAGCAGGTGAAGCTCATCGAGCAATCCGTCGATAGGACGCGCGCGGAAACCAAGGCCGTCGCGCTTTTGCTCGCGCCCGTCGCGGTGCGTCCGTTGCTCGAACGAAGCGTGGCGCTTGCGCGATCCAGCATCGCGCGCGCGCGTGGCGTCGCCATCAACGTGGAGTCGCCGCTTGCGGAAGAGCAGGTCGAAGCCGATGCCGAGCGCCTCACGCAAATGCTCTGGCTCATGCTCGCGTTTGCCGCCGAAGCGAGCGCGCGCGATGCGAGCGTGCAAGTGTCGAGCAACATCGAGGGCGGCATGTGGCGCACGGACGTGCGCTTCGTTGCATCGGCGCAAGCGCTCAACGATTCTTCGGCGCCGCATGTGCTCGAAGCCTTTGCGCGACGTCAGGCGTTGGAGCCGCGCGAGAACGGGCGCATCGCGTGGGGACTCGCGCTTTGCAAGCGCGTGGCCGAAGCGCATGGCGGCGCGTTCGAGCATGCGAATATCGTCGATGGTGCGGAGGCCGTGCTATCGGCGCGCATTGCGGTTGCCGGGATGTAAATTCACTTTCGATTGCCTGTCGCCCATATACTGACGCTTTCCATTTCCGAAAGAGAGTTGCCTTGGCTCAGGTTGTCGCGCTCGTTGGCGCATTGTTGCTCGTCGCCCTCAATGGTTTTTTCGTGGCGGCGGAATTCGGGCTCGTCAAACTCAGGACGACGCGTGTCAAGGCCATCGCGCGAACGAATGGTCTGCCAGGGCGATTGCTGGCCAAGGTGCACGGCCAGCTCGATGCTTATCTTTCCGCGTGCCAGCTCGGCATCACGCTGGCGTCGCTTGGGCTCGGCTGGATCGGCGAGCCTGCTTTCGCAACGATTCTGCATCCGCTCTTTGCGCTTATCGGCGTGCATTCGGAAAAGCTCGTCGAGTCCATCTCGCTCTTCTTCGCGTTCTCGGCCATTTCCTTTTTGCATATCGTCGTCGGAGAACTCGCGCCGAAGTCGTGGGCCATTCGTCGTGCGGAGCAAGTAGGCCTGTGGCTCGCGACACCGCTCTATGGCTTCTATTGGCTGATGTACCCGTTCATCTGGGTGCTGAATACGAGCGCGATTCTCGTGCTGCGGCTCTTTGGCATGTCGGGGGAACATGGACACGACGCGCATTATTCAACCGATGAACTCAAGCTGATTTTGCGTGGACGGCGTCATGGCGGCGCGTCTTCCTATAACGCGGACGAGTGGAACACCATTGCGCATTCGCTCGATTTCAGCCGCATGACGGTCTCGGATCTGATGCGGCCTGCGCACGAACTCATCGGTCTGCGCAACGACTTGCCGGCGCGCGACAACCTTGCGGTGATTACGCGGCATCGCTTCAGCCGCTATCCGTTATACGCGGATGCGTCGGGCGAGCGGGTGATCGGCATGATTCATTTGAAGGACTTGTTGCTTGCGCGCGCGCCGGAGAGCCGCACGTTCAGCTTCAGTCTCACGAAAGACATGAGCAAGCTCGACAAGCTGTCGCGCTATGTACGGCCGGTGCAGTATGTGGCGCCTAACTTGTCGGCGCTCGAACTATTCAGGCGCTTTCGCAAGGGTGCGCCGCATTTCGCGATTGTCGGCAGGAAGGGCGCAAAGCCGATCGGTTTCATCACGCTCGATAACTTGCTTGGCGCGCTCGTGGGCCAGATTCACGACGAATTCCGTCAGGGTGATGCGGATTGGTCGCGCATGGACGACGGCACGCTGATGGGCAAGGGCTCGTTGCCCGTGGTGTCGCTCGAGCGTGCGCTCGGTATCGATATCGATGAAGGGCGCGCCGAGTCCGTCGGCGGGCTCGTTATCAATGCGCTTGGCGATTTGCCCTCCGAAGGGCAGCGGGTCGGGTTCGATCGGTTCGATATCGTCGTCAAGAAGATGAATGGGCCTAGGATTGTGCTTGTGCGGGTTTATCCTCGTGAGGAGGCGTTTGAGGAGGCTCAATGAGACCTTTTTTTGTTGTGCTTAATTGTCTTGTCGGTCTATTGGCGTTGCCCCGCCCCGCACAGGGGCAGCCCAATAAACCGACATAAGCAACGCCCCAGCGAGAGCAAAAAGAACCTAACCCCCCGGTACTCCCTCCTCAACAAGCAAAGCAACCGGCATAACCCCAAGCGCATCGCGCAAAAATAGCCGCTCGCCATCGGCTTTAGGCGCATGAGGACTGAGCCAATCGAACAACGCTCGCGAATGAAGCGCCTCGGGCAGAACGACGGAAGTATCGCCCCAAACGGAAGGGGAAACGAGCGGCAAATCGGGCGCAGAGCCGAGCAACGAAGCAGCATGCCGCGTCGCAATGACGATCGCATAAGCACTGCCCGCATGCCGCGCATAAGCGATGACATGCTTCGCATGCTCGCCCTGCACAGCCAAAGGCAGATACTCGCCCTGAGCAAACAGCGATTCGCAATGCTTGCGCAAGGCAAGCGCCCGGCGCACGAGTCCGAGCTTCACACGTCCGTCGCGCCAGTTGGCCATCTGCTCCGAAGGCGGTCCCTTCTCGTCGATTTCCTCAAGCCACTTGCGGCGCAATTCATAGTCCACAGGCCGGCGATTATCCGGATCGACGAGACTGAAATCCCATAGCTCCGTGCCCTGGTAAAGATCCGGCACGCCCGGCGACGCGAGCCGCAAGAGCGTCTGCTGAAAGCTGTCGATCGCACCGATCGGCCCGATGCGCTCGACGAACTTCGATAGCTCCTGCAAGAAGCCATTGCGACGCTGCGGCGCGACGATATCGAAGAGAAAGTCCCTGCACGCCTGCTCATACGCCTCGTCCGGCGCAAACCAGCTCGTGCGCAGCTTGCCTTCGCGTAACGCCTTCAATTGCCATTGCGCGACGCGCTCCGCAAGCTCCTGTACGCCGGCTTCGTCGTCGGGCGCGAGCGTGAGCGGCCAGCATCCGACGAGCGTCTGATACAGCATCGACTCGGCGGCGGGGCCGGGCGCCCAGTCCCTGCTGTCGCTCGTTTCGTTATGGCCGCCATTCGGTCCGCGTCGCAACGGCGCATTCAGCGTCGACCATGCCTTGAGCGTCGCGGCCCATTCGTCTGGAATCTCGCTCAATGCGGCGATGCGCGCGCGCACATCCTCGCCGCGCTTGTGATCGTGCGTCGCGGTGCACAGCATCGCATGCGGAAACGTGGCGAGACGCTCGCGGTTCGCCTTGTGAAACTCCTCCAGCGACAGCGAAAACTCGCCCGGATCGGCGCCCACTTCGTTGCGCGAGATGAGCCGTCCATAGCGATAGCACGCCGTATCCTCGACAGCCTTCGCCGCCACCGGCGATGTCAGCTGCGAAAACAGCGTTTGCGCCGCGCGCCGCTGCGATCCCGCCGATGCCTGCGGATTCTGTGCTTGGCCGGAAGCCGCCTGCGCCTGATTGCGATCGCGATCGCGGCCACGCTCCGCCGCACGTTCGCGCTGACGATCGTTCTTCTCGTTGCGTTCGTTTCGTTCGGTGTGCGATGCATCGTCGGGCAGCTTGCCGCCGAGCCACTGCGCCACCTGATCGAGTATGACGTGGTCCGCATGCGCAAGCGATGCGCGCGCGGCGTCGAGCGCCTGTAAGAAGTATCGGTCGTCCTCGGCACTGCGCACGCCGCCCACCGGATAGATGCGATACACCGGAAAGTGCACGACGAGTTCGGCAACCACACGGCGAATCGACGTGAACGTGTAGTCGCGCGTGGTCTGCGCATCGCGTGCGATGCGATGCAGCGCGCGTGTCACGCGATCGAGTTCCGCCGCGAGATTCTCCGCGAGAATCTTGCGCCGCGCGATCAACGCTTCGTCGGCGAAATTGCCGCTCTTGCCCGTGAGTTCCGCCCACAGCGCGGCAAGCGGTTCGGCGCCCGCGGGATCGTGCAAGAGCGCGCCGACATCGTTCATGAAGTCGTAGCCGGTGGTGCCGTCCACTTGCCAGTCGCGACGCAGCGGCTCGCCGCGCGCAAGAATCTTTTCGACGACGAAGTACGTATGGCCATTGCCGTTGCGCAATGCCTCGGGCCGCTCGGCCGACAGCTCTTCGAGCCGCGCGCGCAGACGCTGGCAGTATTCGCGCGGCTCGGCCAGCCCGTCGACGTGATCGATACGCACGCCGTCGATAAGGCCCTCGGTGAAGAGCCGGAAAATGAGCGCATGCGATGCCTCGAAGACTTCCGGCCGTTCGACGCGCACGCCGCCGAGCGTGCTCACGTCGAAGAAGCGCCGCCAGTTCACTTCGTCCGCAGCGGTGCGCCACCATGCGAGGCGGAAATGCTGCCGCTCGAGCAGCCGATGCAGACGCTCGCGGCCCGCATTCGTCTCCGGCGAATGCGCCGCGAGAACCGCCTGGATCGCGGCCTGTCCGCCTTCGGTCTGCGCGATGGTCACGAGCGCCGTGCGCGCATCGGCGGCGCGCGGCTGATCGGCGGGCTGCGTCGTGAGGCCCGCGAAACGTTGCGCGAGTTCGGGCGCTTCTTGAAGCACGGCGGGGTAATCGACCGGACAGACGGGAAACACGTGCGAGTAGTACTCGATCACGAAGCGCCCTTCGTCCGCGCGATACGCGAGCTTGATCTTGCCGCCTTGCAGCTCCTCGCCATACGCGGCGCCGAGAAACGGCGCAAGCACCTTGCCGCGCAGCGCGGGATCGGGCGAATGCCAGTCCACATCGAAGAAGCGCGCATGCGCCGCGTGGCGTCCCCATTCGAGGATGTCCTGCCACCACGCATTCTCCGAGCCGCCGACGCCCATGTGATTCGGCACGACATCGACGATCAGTCCCATTTCATGCGCGCGCAGTTTCTCGACGAAGCGTCGCAAGCCTTCCTCGCCGCCGAGTTCGGGATTGACCTTCGTATAGTCGACGGTGTCGTAGCCGTGCGTGGAGCCGGATGTCGCCGTCGTGATCGGCGACGCATACGCATGACTCACGCCGAGCGAGGCGAAGTAGTCCACCTGCGCGGCGGCGTCGTCGAACGTGAAGCCCTTGTGAAGCTGAAGCCTTAGCGTGGAGCGCGGTACGGTCATGGTGTTTCGGGCTTTGGGGTGTCTGAATTGTCTTGCTGCACGGAACGCTTGCGCGCCGAGTCCACGGCGAGCAGGCGGTCGCTGAATGCATCGTCGGCGAACATTTCTTCGACCGGCAGCGCGAGACGCCGCCGCCAGTTCGGATGCTCGTCGATGGAACCGGGCAGGTTCGGCTGCTCCACGAGGCCGAGCAGGTCTTCGAGCGGATACGTGACGAGCGGCGCGGGCGTCATGCCGACGAATGCGAGCGCTTCATCGATGGGCGCGTTGTCGATAGGCGGCGCCTCGACGTCTTTCGGCGCGATGCCCGCTTCCTGAAACGCGCGCCACAAATGCCCGCGATCCACGCCGCGCTCTTCCATCGCCGCTTCGACCGGATCGCGTCCGTCTTCGCGCGCCATCGTCTGGCCGATCTTCGAGCGCCATTCGATGTCTTCCCCGCGCCACCATCCGTTGACGGTGGGCAGGTCGTGCGTCGTCGTCGTCGCGGTTACGCCGTCGCTCCATTCGCCCGGCGGCTTGAATCCTTCGCCATCCTGAGCACGTTCGAACCATAGCACCCGAATACCTAGCAAACCCTGCTCCTGCAAACGCTCGCTGAAGCCGGGCGGCACGGTGCCGAGATCCTCGCCAACGACGATCGCGCGATGCCGCCACGATTCCAGCGCGATGAGCCGCAACAGGTCCTCGAACGGATAGCGCAGATACGCGCCGTCCTTCGCGCTTTCGCCTTCGGGCACGAGCCACAGCCGCCGCAAGCCGAGAATGTGATCGATGCGGATGCCGCCCGCCTGCGCGAACGCGGCGCGCAACATGTCGATGAACGCGGCGAAGCCCTGCATGCGCATCGCGCGCGGCGAGAACGTCGTGAGGCCCCACGATTGCCCGGCCTGATTGAAGAGATCGGGCGGCGCGCCGACGGACACGCCCGTCAGCATGTCGTCGCGATACGACCATGCGTGACTGCCCGCGCTGTCGCAGCCGACCGCGAGATCCGCGACGAGGCCGACGGCCATGCCCGCATCGCGCGCGGCGTGCTGCGCGTGCATGAGTCCCTTGGCCGCGAGCCATTGCGTGAAGAGATGAAAGTCCACCTCGCGCCGATGCGCCTCGGCGAACGCGGCCACGGCTTCGCTGCGCGGATCGCGCAGGTCTTCGGGCCAGTTGCGCCAGTGACCTTCGCCGTTTTGCGCGAGTTGTTCCGCCTGCAGCGCTTCGAAGCGCGCGTGGTCTTCGAGCGCGCGTCCGCCTTCCTTCACGAACGCGGCGAAGTCCTTCGCGAACGGGGAATCGTCGTCTTGCGAGAAGCCGTCGAAGAGCGCGCGCAGCACGGCGATGCGCGCTTTCATCGCGCGCGGCCAGTCGATCAGCGAGAGGCGCTCGAGTTCGGTCAACTCATCGGCGACGCCCGCCTTCTCGATCGCCGCGCGCGCGGCCGGCGCGCCGAGCACGGCCGCCGGGTCGATATGCGCGATGTTGAGAAAGAGCCGCGACGAAGGCGAGTACGGACTGCACTTGTTCGGCTCGGCGGTGAACATCGCGTGCATCGGGCTGATGGCGAGCGCATGGCTGCCGCGCTTCGCGGCCTGCGTCGCAAGCGCGGCGAGCGCGGTGAAGTCGCCCACGCCGCCGTCGCCGTTGCGCCGCACGCCATAGACTTGCGCGGCGACGCCCCAGAGCGGCGGCGCTTTCTGCGCATCGGCGTCCTGGCCGAGGGCGCGCCACGCATCGTCGACCGTATAGCAGCGCGCGGGCGCGACCGCGAGCGTCGTGCGATGGTCGTTGATGACGAGCGTGTGATAGCCCGGCTCGGCAATCGGCGCGAGCAGGGCGGTCTCGCCCTTGGGCGACGTAAAGCGCCCGTCGATGACCTCGCCGCTTTCCATTTCGATGCGATAGCGCGCGCCCGACTTCGCCGCCGACACCGGCAGCGCGATGCCGCGATCCACCTCTGCCGTGATGAGCGGCGGCAGCTTTCGGCCACTCATTTCGGCATCGATGGCGGACATGCTCTGCTTGATCTGCGCGGCGTTGCCGCACGGCAGGCCGAGCTTTTCGAGCAGCACGCGCAGGGTTTTTTCCGGCACGCGCTGCGTGCTCTTGTGCGCGTCCTGCCACTCGACTTCGAAGCCCGCGCGTTGCGCGAGCGTTTCGATGGTCGAGCGCGGACGCGCTTCGTTTGCGGTGTTCGCGGCGCTCACGTGCGTTGTCCCTCGGTCGGTTCCAGCCGGCGCGCGTCGTGCGCACTCGCGTATTCGTTCACGTCGCCGGTGAGCCAGGCGACGAACGTTCGGCCGCTCAGTTCGCCCTCGCTCGCGCGATCCTGCGCACGCGGCGGCGTCTCGAAGATGACCTTGCCCTGCGGTGCATCCGAGAGCGCGACGGGCGCATCGGCGAGATTGAGTGCGATAGAGAGCGTCTCGCCGTCGCCGAGCTTCCAGCGCGCGACGAGCGCTTTTTCGCCGATCACGTTCGCCCCAAGCGATTTCGCGCCCTTCAGACGCGGCGTGATGAGCTTCGCGCGCACCGTCAGCGCCGAACGATAGAAGTGCAGCCATTCGAGACGATCGAGTTCGTCTTCTTTGTTCGCCACATTGGGCGACGACATCTCGAACGTGCGCTTGTCGTTCGGATCGGGAATCTGCGCGCGGCGCTTTTCATCGGTGAATGCGGAGAACTTCGCAAATTCCTTGCGGCGGCCTTCGCGAACGGCATCGGCGAGTTCGTCGTGATAGTCGGTGAAGAAGAGGAACGGCTGCTTCGAGCCGTACTGCTCTTCCATGAAAAGCATCGGGATTTGCGGCGAAATCAGCAGCAGGCCGGTGGCGGCATGAAGCGAATCATCATCGGTGAGCGAGCGCAGGCGTTCGCCCATCGCGCGATTGCCGACTTGATCGTGGTTCTGCAGAAACATCACGAAAGCCGTGGGCGGCAGATGTCCGCTCGGCTCGCCGCGCGGCGCGCCATCGTGAATGGGCGATGGATCGCCCTGATACACGAAGCCTTCGGCAAGCACGCGCGCGAGCTTTTCGATGGGCTTGTCCGAATACGCCTCGTAGTAGCTCTCGCTCTCGCCGGTCAGCAGCACGTGCAGCGTGTTGTGGGCGTCGTCGCTCCATTGCGCGTCGAAGTGCTTTTCCAGCAGGCTCGCGGTGTTGTGCTCGTTCTCCAGCACGAGATGCACATGCCGCTCGGCTTCGACGGAACTGCGCACGCGATCCGCGAGTTCGCGCAGCCATTCGTCGTCGTTGATCGCGTGCACTGCATCGAGGCGCAGGCCATCGAAGCGATATTCGTTGAGCCAGTAGAGCGCGTTGTCGAAGAAGAAGTCGCGCACTTGCGGCCGTTCGAAATCGATCGCAGGACCCCACGGCGTGTTCACGCCTTCGCGGAAGAACGTCTTCGCATACGCATGCAGATAGTTGCCGTCCGGCCCGAAGTGGTTATAGACGACATCGAGAAACACCATAAGGCCCAAACCATGCGCGGTGTCGATGAGCTGCTTGAGTTCTTCGGGGCGGCCATAGGCCGAATCGGGCGCATAGGGCAGCACGCCGTCATAGCCCCAGTTGCGCGTGCCGGAGAAGTCGTTGAGCGGCATCAGTTCGATGGCCGTCACGCCGAGCTGCGCGAGTTCCGGCAGACGCGCGGTGACGCCCGCATAACCGCCCATCGCGCCGACGTGCAGTTCATAAAGCACGGTCTCTTCCCACGGCCGGCCATGCCAGTTCGTGTTCGTCCAGCGATACGCGCGCGGATCGACGACTTCGCTCGGGCCATGCACGTCCTGCGGCTGAAAGCGCGATGCGGGATCGGGTACGGCGAGGTCATCGTCGAAACGATAGCGATACAGCGTGCCCGCGCCTGCGTCGGCTTCGGCTTCGTACCAGCCGTCGCCGGTTGCCTGCATGTCGACGAGTTCGGGCGTCGTGCTGCCGGCTCGCTGAATCTCCACTTGAACGCGGTCGCGCGACGGCGCCCAAAAACGAAAGCGCGTGCGCGGATTCTCGCGTTCGGCGCCGGTCAGATGCGCGCCGAAAGGAAGGCAATGCGCGTGTTGATGCTGGTGAGGATCGATCGGACGTTCGGACATGATTTCGTGCCTGGTTTGCTTTGTCGCATTGCCAATGTGATGCGTGCCGCCGCGAGCCTCGGTGCGTTGCCTGACGATGCCGTCGCTCGCGCGTCGCTAAGGTGTCGCCGAGGTGTCGCTCGGTGTCGCGTCCGGCTCGGATGGCCGGTTCGACGCCAACGTTCCGGGGTCCGGCGGCAACGCGGTCAGAAGACGCGGACCCTGATGCGCGCCCGCCATCCATACGGCCTGCCAGTCCGCTTCACCGGTTGGCTGCGCGAGCAGCACGACGATGCTGTGCGCGTCCAGCTCCAGTTCGCTGCCGACAAGCGGCCGCTCGATGGCGTCCGGCTCCGCGCTGTCTAGCAGCACGTTCCATTCCAAGTGCGGCGCGGGCGGCGCGAACATCAGCTTCTGCGCGGAGCCGTTGATCATGAGCAGAACGACGTCGATTTCGCCGCTGGTTCCGGGGCCCGCGCGACGCAACGTGAGCGCGCGGCCTTCGGGGTCCTGCCACGCTTCGATGGCGAGCGCGTTGCCCCGCTCGTCGAACCAGCTCACGTCGTAGAGGCCGGGCAGCACTTCGCGGTCGCCATAGAGAAAGCGCGTTTCCCGCAGCACCGGGTACTTTTTTCTGAGCGCGATCACGCGCGCGACGAACTCCGTCATCTCCACGCCGGGCGCGCTGTGCGCCGCGTCCCAGTCGAGCCAGGAAAGCTCGTTGTCCTGGCAATACGCGTTGTTGTTGCCGTGCTGCGTGCGAAGGAACTCGTCGCCGCCGAGGATCATCGGCGTGCCGAGCGAGAGCAGCGTGGTCGCGAGCATCGAGCGCGCGAGACGGGCGCGCACATCGAGGATCGCGGGGTCGTCGGTCGGGCCTTCCACGCCCCAGTTCGCGCTGCAGTTTTCGTTATGGCCGTCGTTGTTGCCTTCCTGATTCGCTTCGTTGTGCTTGTGCGTGTACGCGGTGACATCCGCGAGCGTGAAGCCGTCGTGCGACGCGACGAAATTGACCGACGCCCACGGCTTCCGGAAGCGCCGGTTGAAGAGTTCCGCCGAGCCGGTGAGACGCGCGGCGAGATCGGGCCGCATGCCGGAATCGCCGCGCCAGAAGCGCCGCACGCCATCGCGGAACTTGTCGTTCCATTCGGCGAAGCCGGGCGGATGATTGCCGACCTGGTAGCCGTCCGGACCGATGTCCCACGGCTCGGAGATGAGCTTGCGCGTGGAGAGGACGGGGTCCTGGCGGACTGCGTCGAAGAAGCCGGAGCCGGGATCGAAGCCGTGTCCTTCGCGCCCGAGCGTCACGCCGAGATCGAAACGGAAGCCATCGATGTTGAACGCCGTGCACCAGTAGCGCAGCGAGTCCATCACCATTTGCAGCACGCGCGGATGCGACAGGTTCACCGTGTTGCCGCAGCCGGTTTCGTTGATGTAATGCCGCTCGTCGCCGGGAATGAGGCGGTAGTAGCTCGCGTTGTCGAGACCGCGCCACGAGAGCGTCGGCCCGAGTTCGTTGCCTTCGCAGGTGTGGTTATAGACGACGTCGAGAATGACTTCGATGCCTGCCGCATGCAGTTGCCGCACGGCGATACGCATTTCGTTGAGGCGGTGCGTCGACAGATACGACGGCTCGGGCGCGAAGAACGCGGCGGTGTTGTAGCCCCAGTAATTGCGCAGTCCGCGCTCGATGAGAAAGCGGTCGTTGAGAAAGGCGTGCACCGGCAGAAACTCGACGGCGGTGATGCCGAGCTTTTGCAGATGCTCGATGAACCACGGCGACGAGAGCGCGGCGAACGTGCCGCGTTCGTGCTGGCGAATATCGTGGCGGGCCATCGATGCGCCGCGCACATGCGTTTCGTAGATGACGGTTTCGCCCCAGGGCGTATCGGGACGCACGTCGCGGGACCAGTCGAAGGCGTCGTCGGTGACGATGCACTTGGGCATGGCGGGCGCGGAATCGCGCCGGTCCATCGACATGTCGAGCCGGTTCGAATGCACGCGATAGCCGAAGAGGGCATCGGACCATCGCCAGGGGCCGACGAGCTTTTTCGCGTAGGGATCGAGCAGCAGCTTGTGCGGATTGAAGCGATGCCCTTGTTGCGGCTGATACGGCCCGTGCGCGCGAAAGCCGTAGACGGTGCCGGGATGCGCGCCCGGCAGATAGCCGTGCCAGATTTCGTCGGTGCATTCGGGCAGGTCGAAGCGCATCAGCTCCTTGCGGCCGGTGCTGTCGAAGAGACACACCTCGATGCGGTGCGCATTCGACGAGAACACCGCGAAGTTGACGCCCAGGCCGTCCCAGTTGGCTCCTAGCGGGTACGGAGCGCCCGGGAGCAACTTTTCGGGTAATGCGTTTGCCATTTTTGGCCTTTTTTGGGGTTTGTGAGGTGCTTTTTGTTCGCGGGCGCGGGGCGGTTCTTCGGGTTCTCTTCTGTGCTTAATTTTCGTGTCGGTCTATTTGCGTTGCCCCTGTGCGGGGCGGCAGTCACTTTCTTTGCTTGGGACCAGAGTAAGGCGCTAAAGCGCCAACTCTGGTCGACACAAAGAAAGTAACCAAAGAAAGCAGCTTCTGAGCCCGCAGCACTTAATGCGTGGGCAGCTTGCGGAAAGAGCATTGGCACTCGGTAAATAAACAGCCTTGAATGACCTTCCACGCCCGCTGAGCGCCAGGTCCTGCGAGCCCCTTGGCTCGATAACACCACATCCGCGTTTTGCGCTTGCGTCTGCGGTCCAGTCGTTAGTCGGCGGCGGGCGTCAATGAGTTTTGCGAGCGCCGGCGCATCAGCGTCGTTGAACCGCAAACACGTACAGGCGCACATACGCTTGCAAACGATGGTGTTAACGAGCCAAGGGGCTCGCAGGATGTGGCGCTCAGCGGGCGCGGAAGGTGATTCAAGGCTGTTTATAAGCTGAGTGCCAATGCTCTTTCCGCAAGCTGCCCACACATTAAGTGCTGTGGGCTAGAAAGCTGCTTTCTTTGGTTACATTCTTTGTGTCGACCAGAGTTGGCGCTTTAGCGCCTTACTCTGGTCCCAAGCAAAGAAAGTGACCCCCGCCCCGGGGAGGGGCAACGCTAATAGACCGACACGAGTTGCAACAACCCACTCAACCGCCGAGCAAGCAACCGCAGAGCAAACAACCGCAGAGCAAGCAACAGCAGCGTAAACAACCGCAGAGCAAGAAACCGCCGAGCAACAAACCTCAATCCCCCCGAATCACGATCACCGCCAACGGCGGCAGAGTAAGTGCAGCAGACTGCTGCTTCCCATGACTGCCGATGTCCTCAGCATGAATGACCCCCCCATTGCCAGTATTCGACCCGCCATAAATCGCAGCATCGGAATTGAGCACTTCACTCCAACGCCCGCCGCGAGGCAAGCCAATGCGATACCCAACCCGCGGCACCGGCGTCATATTGCAAACGACGACAAGCTCGCGTCCCTCCGCATCCGTGCGCCGATACGCGAACACGCTGTTCGCATTGTCATCGCCGACGATCCACTCGAATCCACGCGGATCGCAATCCAGCTTGTGAAGCGCCGGTTCGTTCACATAGAGCACGTTGAGATCGCGCACGAGCTTCTGAAGCCCGCCGTGCATCGCATCGTCGAGCAAATGCCAGTGCGGCGACTGGTCGTGATTGAACTCCGCAACCTGCCCGAACTCGCCGCCCATGAAAAGCAGCTTCTTGCCCGGATGCGTCCACATGAAGCTCAAATACGCCCGCAGATTCGCGAACTTCTGCCAGCGGTCGCCCGGCATCTTGCCGATGAGCGATCCCTTGCCATGCACCACCTCGTCGTGCGAAAGCGGCAGCACGAAGCGCTCCGAATACGCATACACCATCCCGAACGTGAACAGGTGATGGTGATACTGCCGATACACCGGGTCTTCCTGCATGTAGTGCAGGGAGTCGTGCATCCAGCCCATGTTCCACTTGAAGTCGAAACCCAAGCCGCCACTGTCCACGCTCGCCGTCACGCCCGGCCACGCGGTGGATTCTTCCGCCACCGTGATCGCGCCCGGAATGTGCCGCACTTCCTGATTCAAGCGCTTGAGGAACGCAATCGATTCGAGATTCTCGCGTCCACCGTAGATGTTCGGCACCCACTCGCCCGCCTTACGCGAATAGTCGCGATAGAGCATCGATGCCACAGCATCGACACGCAGGCCATCGACGTGATAACGCTTCAGCCACGCAAGGCCCGACGCGATCAGGAACGCGCTCACCTCGTTGCGGCCGAGGTTGTAGATCATCGTGTTCCAGTCCTGGTGATAGCCCTCGCGCGGATCAGCGTGCTCGTAGAGCGGCGTGCCGTCGAACTGGATGAGACCGTGCGCGTCGTTCGGAAAATGCGCCGGCACCCAGTCGATGATGACGCCCAGCCCCGCCTCGTGCGCACGGTTCACGAACTCCGCGAACTGCTCCGGCGTGCCGAAACGCGCGGACGGCGCGAACTGGCCGAGCGGCTGATATCCCCACGATCCGCCAAACGGATGCTCCGCAATCGGCATGAATTCCAGATGCGTGAAGCCCATGCCCTTCGCATACGGAATCAGGCGCTCCGCAAGCTCGTGCCAGTTCATGCCGCGGTTGTCTTCTTCCGTCACGCGCAGCCACGACTCCGCATGCGCCTCATAAATGGCGATGGGCGCCTGCGGTGTCTGCTTCGCGCCGCGCGTGTTCATCCATTGCTCATCGGTCCATGCGTAATGGTCGATGGCGTCGGCATCCGCCACCACCGATGCCGTCGAAGGCGGCTTCTCGCTCTGCATCGCGCAAGGATCGGCCTTGAGCGGCAGCGTGTGGCCTTCGCGCGCGACGATCTCGTACTTGTAGCGCGTGCCCGCGCCGATGCCCGGAATGAACAGCTCCCACACGCCGGCGTTATGACGCAGACGCATCGGATGACGGCGGCCATCCCACGTGTTGAAGTCGCCGACCACCGACACGCGCCGCGCATTCGGCGCCCACACCGCGAAGCGCACGCCCGCGACGCCGCCATGCGTGACCGGCCGCGAGCCGAGGCATTCGAGCACCGCATACGGATCGGCGTTCGAGAGGCGGTTGAGCGAGTCGTCGGAGAGAACGGGGCCGAACGAATACGTGTCGTGCGTTTCCTGCGGTGTGCCGTGCCAGTCGATCTGAAGCCGGTACGCAGCCGGACGCTCGACGAAGCCCGCGAAAAGCCCTGCATCGTGGATGCGCGTGAGCGTGCCGAGCGGCTCGCCATTCGATGCATCGACGACACGCACGCCCGATGCATTCGGCAAGAACGCGCGCACGACATGACCGTGTTCCGTCTGATGCAGCCCGAGCATCGAGAACGGATCGGGATGCCGCGCTTCCACGAGCGCGTCGGTATCGAGCGGATTCAGACCATGCGCCGGATTTCTCGTATCCGCTGCCGGATCGCTGCGGTTATTCATGGTGGGTTCCATCCGGATTGTCCTTGGTTGCTCCGAATACGGGTCGCGTGCCGGGCGCGGGCGGCTCGCCCGTCTCGCCGAGCAGACGGCTCGCGAGCGACGCGAGGCCCCGCAGCGGAAGACCGATCCACGTCGGCCGGTTCGCCGCTTCGTAGCGGATTTCGTAGGCGGCCTTTTCGATCAGGAAGAGATCGAGCAGGGCGGAGAACGCGCTCTCGGCGGCGATCGGTTCGGGCGACGACGCGATCGCATCCCGGTATTGCCGCATGAAGCTCTCCTCGCCGACGGCGCGCATGCGCTCGAAAAGCGCACGCTTGCGGTCGGCCACCTGCGCGGGCGCGCTCTCGGTCGTCGGTTGCGCCGCCGCGCTCGCATACGAGAGCGAGCGCAGAAGCCCCGCTACATCGCGCAGCGGACTCGTCTTTCTGCGGCGCTCTTCCAGCGTGCGCGCGGGTTCGCCTTCGAAGTCGATCAGATATGCATCGCCTTGCGCCATCAGCACCTGACCCAGATGGAAGTCGCCGTGGATGCGGATGCAAAGCGCATCGGAGTCGGCGGTAACGAGCTTCTTCACCGCATCGACGAGCCTGTCGCGGCGATCCAGCAGACTCTGCGCGAGGAAGCGGTCATGTTCGTTGAAGCCGCCGATCTTCTGCGCGAGGATGTCGAGCGCGCTCGTAAGCAGTTGCACCGTGCCGTCGATCCAGCCCTTGACGTCCTTCGCGGTGGCGCGGCGCGGCGCGAACGCTTCGTCGTCCGTCGGCGTGGCGAGCGCGACGTGCAATTCGCCAAGCCGCTTGCCGATGATGCCGATGATGTTCGCATAGCCTTCGAAGCTGCCTGCCTGCGCGGTCTGATCGGGCTTCGTCTCATCGGTTTCGCCGGTGACCGCGAGTTCATCGACGACGCGGCGCAGATAATCGAGCGCGTAATTCCAGGCATCGCCCTGATTGTCGACGAAGCCTTGCAGAATCACGAGCGTATGCGGCACGTCCTGCGGATCGACGCGCACCACTTCGCCATAGAGCGGGCCGGTGTTCGCATAGCCGAGCTTCGTGAGATAGCGGCTCATCTCCGCTTCCGGATGAATGCCGCCGACCACGCGGCGCACGAGCTTCAGCACGATCTTGTCGCCGATCACGAGCGAGCTGTTGCTCTGCTCGGCCGCGAGCCAGCGAATTTCAGGCGGCGAGGCCGGGTTGAGATCGAGCGTATCGAAGCGTTCGGTCGGGAGGAAGCGGATCTCGCTCTTCTGCACGGTCGTGACGACG
Organism: Caballeronia sp. Lep1P3; assembly: GCF_022879595.1. Taxonomy (NCBI): domain Bacteria; kingdom Pseudomonadati; phylum Pseudomonadota; class Betaproteobacteria; order Burkholderiales; family Burkholderiaceae; genus Caballeronia; species Caballeronia sp. Lep1P3. The sequence goes on from NZ_CP084266.1 coordinate 155,627, forward strand.
GCGCGCTGCTTGAGCTTGATCAGGATGCCGTAGGTGAACTGCGGCACCGCGAACGCATCGGTGATATGGCCGATCGTGCGGCCGCGCCGCACGCGCGCGAGTGCGAGCTGCATATAGAGCGGCGACGTGGTTTCCGTGCCCCAGGCAATCGACAGCGGCAGCACGTAGCGTTCGGTGTGATCGCCGACATCCGCTTCGATTTCCGTGAACGCGAAGCCCGCGCCTTCTATCGTCGTGAGCGCGGCAAGGCGCACCGCATGCAGCTTCTGATCCTTCGATGCGAACCACCGGCGCTTGCTCAGATAGCTCGGCAACACCTCGGATTCGAGCAGACGCACGTTCTCAGGCGTCGGACCCGTCTGCCCTGCGCGAATCACCATGGTGACGAACTCCGGTAATTGCTCCGACGGCGCTTGCGACCATGCGGGGCGCATGTTGCCGGGGCATAGCTGGAACCACAAGAAACCGTAAGGCGGGAAGGTCAGCAGATACGTCAACTGGCCGATGGCGGGGAACGGTTGATCCGCGGTCATTTCGAGCGGCACGGAGCCGGCGAATTCCGACAGGTCGAGTTCCACCGCTTGCGGCGCGCGCGAAAGATTGGCGACGCAGAGAATCGGCGGCTCGCCATCGAGTTCGCGCAGATACGCGAGGATCTTCCGATTGCTCGGCTTCAGAAAGCGAATCTTGCCGCGCCCGAACGCATGCTTCGAGCGGCGCACCGCGAGCATCTTACGCGTCCAGTTCAGAAGCGAATGCGGATCGCGGCTTTGCGCTTCGACGTTGATTGCGTCGTAGCCGTAGAGCGAACCCATGACGGGCGGCAGCACGAGTTGTTCCGGATCGGCGCGCGAGAAGCCGCCGTTGCGGTCGGACGACCATTGCATCGGCGTGCGCACGCCGTCGCGGTCGCCGAGATGGATGTTGTCGCCCATGCCGAGTTCGTCGCCGTAATAGATGACGGGCGTGCCCGGCATCGACAGGAGCAGCGAATTAATGAGTTCGATGCGCCGGCGGTCGCGCTCCATGAGCGGCGCGAGACGCCGGCGAATGCCGAGATTCAGGCGCGCGCGGCGATCGCTCGCATACGTGTTCCACAGGTAGTCGCGCTCGGAATCCGTGACCATTTCGAGCGTGAGTTCATCGTGATTGCGCAGAAAGATCGCCCATTGATTCGTCGCGCCGAGTTCGGGCGTCTGCCGCATGATGTCCGTGATCGGGAAGCGGTCTTCGCTCGCAATCGACATATAGATGCGCGGCATCAGCGGGAAGTGGAACGCCATGTGGCATTCGTCTTCGTCGCCGAAGTATTCCTTCACGTCTTCCGGCCACTGGTTCGCTTCGGCGAGCAGCATGCGGTTCGGATATTCGGCGTCGATGGTCGCGCGAATCTGCTTGAGAATGGCGTGCGTCTCGGGCAGGTTCTCGTTGTTCGTGCCTTCGCGTTCGACGAGATACGGCACCGCATCCAGCCGCAGGCCGTCGATGCCCATGTCGAGCCAGAAGCGCATGATCTGCAGCACTTCCTTCATCACGGCGGGATTGTCGAAGTTCAAATCCGGCTGATGCGAATAGAAGCGATGCCAGTAATACTGGCCCGCGACCGGATCGTGCGTCCAGTTCGACGGCTCCGTGTCGATGAAGATGATGCGCGTCTCTTCGTACTTCTTGTCCGTATCCGACCACACGTAGAAGTTGCGATGATTCGATCCCGGCTTCGCGCGCCGCGCTCGCTGAAACCACGGATGCTGGTCCGACGTGTGATTGATGACGAGTTCCGTGATGACGCGAATGCCGCGCGCATGCGCTTCCTGAATGAAGCGCTTCACATCGGCGAGGGTGCCGTAGTCCGGATGCACGTTGCGATAGTCGGCGATGTCATACCCATCGTCGCGGCGCGGCGAGGGATAGAACGGCAGCAGCCAGATGGCGTCGACGCCCAGTTCCGCGATGTAATCGAGCTTCGCGAGCAGGCCCGCGAAGTCGCCGATGCCGTCGTTGTTCGAATCGAAGAACGACTTGATGTGAACCTGATAAATGATCGCGTCTTTGTACCAGAGCGGATCGTCGCTGAGTATCGACGTCTTCTTGTTGCGCTTCACCCTTGTATCCACGGTTTGCTCCAATGCTTTTGTAGGCGTTCGCTTGTCTGCTCGTTCCGCTCTCGCAATTAACGTTCTCAGTCGGACTGTGGCTGCGGCTTGGGCTTCGGCAAACCCCACGTGGGCGAGATGCGCCAGATCGCGAACGGCAGCGAATGCGGATTGAGCCGCACATGCTGGCGGCGTCCGCGCCACTCGAAACGCTCGCCGGTCATCTGGTCCTCGACCGCCACCGCATCCCATTCCTTCACGCCCCAGCGTTCGAGCGTCTGCCACGGCAACTCGATATCCGCGCCCTGCTCGTTGAACGGATCGAGATTGATCGCGACGAGCACGACGTTGTCGCCCGATGCATTCGCCTTCTCGAAGAAGAGAATGTGATCGTTATGCGCGGGCAGGAAGTTCACGCCGAGATGCGTCTGCAACGCGGGATTCGCGCGGCGGATGCGGTTGAGCGCCGTCACTTCCGCGACGATGTTGCCGGGCCGGTTCCAGTCCCACGCCCTCAACTGATACTTCTCGGAATCGAGATACTCCTCGCTATTGGGCAGCGCGGCGGATTCGCACAACTCGAAGCCGCTATAAACGCCCCACAGTCCCGACAAGGTCGCGGCAAGCGCCGCGCGAATCACGAAGCCGGGACGCCCCGAACTTTGCAGGAAACGCGGATTGATGTCCGGCGTATTGACGAAGAAATTCGGCCGGAAATATTCCTTCGCGTCCGTCTGCGTCAGATCGTGCATGTATTCGAGGAAATCGCGCTTTGTCTCGCGCCACGTGAAATACGTGTACGACTGCGAGAAGCCGAGCTTCGCAAGACGATTCATCACGCGCGGACGCGTGAACGCTTCGGCTAGGAACATCACGTCGGGATGACGCGCGCGCACGTCGCCGATGACCCATTCCCAGAACGGGAACGGCTTCGTATGCGGATTATCGACGCGGAAAATACGCACGCCCGCCGCGATCCAGTGCAGGAACACGTCGCGCAGTGCGATCCATAGATCGGGCTTCGCGTCCTTCGCATAGAAGTCCGGATTCACGATGTCCTGATACTTCTTCGGCGGATTCTCCGCATAGCGCAGCGAGCCGTCGGGACGCCACGCGAACCACGTCGGATGTTCCTTGAGCCACGGATGATCCGGCGAGCATTGCACCGCGAAGTCGAGCGCGATCTCGAGTCCGTGTTCATGCGCGGCTTCTAGCATGCGCTTGAAGTCGTCGAGATTGCCGAGTTCCGGATGAACGGCGGTATGGCCGCCTTCCTTGCCGCCGATGGCGTACGGGCTGCCGACATCGCCGGGCTGCGCCGTGAGCGAGTTGTTCTTGCCCTTGCGGTTGGCGAGGCCGATCGGGTGAATCGGCGGGAAATACAGTACGTCGAAGCCCATTTCGCGGATGCGCGGCATCTTGCCGATGACGTCGATGAACGTGCCGTGGCGGTTCTCGTCGTCGCTCATCGAGCGCGGGAAGATCTCGTACCAGCTTGCGAAGCGCGCGGCGGCGCGCTCCGAGTCGATGCGGTACACGACCGGATCGCGCGACAGGAACGGCCGGTGCCGCGCGGCTTCGACCGCCTTCGCCGTCGCGGGCGCGAGCACGAGTTCGAGCTTGCGCGCGTCGTCGGCCTTCGTGAATTCCTTGATGATCTTTTCGAGCGGACCGCTGTCCGAATCCTCGACGGTCTTCACTTCCGCGAGAATCAGCGCGAAGAGATGCTTCGCTTCCTGCACTTCGAGTTCGACGCTCTGTCCGGCTTTCAGCTTCTTCTGCATGTGATCGGCGAGCGACGCGTAGTCGTCGCGCCACGCCATCACCACGAATTCGTGACGGCCCACGCGTTCGAGCGGAACGCGCGCGGTCCACAAATCGTTGCCGAGCGGAAGCACGAGCGACATCGGCGTTTCGTGCCATTCGGTTTCGTCGGCGGCGCGCCATTGCACGGCGGCGGCGATCTTGTCGTGACCTTCCGCGAAGATCGCCGCCTGAATCTCGACCGCCTCGCCGACGATGCGCTTGGCCGGAAAGCGTCCGTGATCGACCGAAGGCGTGACGCTCTCGATCGACACGCGCGGCGCGTCGATCGCGGCCGTCACCGATTTCTTGTCGGCGGTTTTCGCGCCGCGTTTGACTTGCGGCTGCGCGAGCAGGATGAACGGCTCCGCTTCGGCGCGAAAGAGCCGCACTTCGCCCGCGTTGAGCGAGAGCGACGCGAGGCGCTGCGGCTTGGCTTTCGCGTCGTCGATGGGCGCAAAGCGCGTGTAGTTGCCGGGCACGCCTTCGAGCAGATGCGCGGTGTCCACTTGCACCGGCGCGACGAGATCCGGATTGATGACGACCAGCACCGCCGATTCGCTATCGCGCAAGTCGCCGCCCGCCGCGCGGATCAGCGCCGCGTAAGGCGTGCCCGCGCCGGTCAGCGCGCGCAGTTCGCCCACGTCGGAGAGCGTGCCTGTGTCGCGCTGCAGGCCGTTCGCGCGTTTGATCTGCGCGCGAAGATCGATGCGCGCCTCGCTCTTCGCGCGCTTGTATTCAGCCGCGACGCCGTATTGCTGCGACATCGGCAAGCCGACGCCGTATTCGAAGCCCATCGGCACGAGAAGGCCGGTGCCGAGCGCGGCGGCCGTATCGAGCGCGCGGCAGTAGGCGCGTTGCACGAGCGCGGTGTCGCTCGTGTCGCTCAGATCGGCGATCAGGCGCGCGCCGAACGGCTCTTCGGGAAAGGCGATCGGCGGCGCGATGCGCGAGAGCGCCGCGTGTTCGTCGACGAGCCATGCGCCCCTGAAGTCCCACCAGCGCGTCGAGGCGAAGACCGCGTCGAATTCGGCATCGGCGAGCGCGCGCAGGTCCTCGCGCGACACGCCCACGGTCCACGCGAGCCAGCGCGTCTGCGGATGCTTCTCGCGCACCGCCGCGCCGAGCCTGCGCCACACATGCGCGGGCACCGCGTGCGGCGAATCGAAGCGAAAGCCGCCGATGCCCGCATCCGCGATCGACGCAAGTTCGCGCGCCCACCATTGCGTCAACTGATGCGCGGCTTCGCCATCGGCGAAATTGGCGATGGCGACGTCGCGCTGACGCGGCGGCCGGCGCGGATCGAGCCGCGCGTCGGCGGTTTCGAACGGCTGGAACCAGTGTGCGTTGTCCTGATACAGCCCGCCTTCGGCGCTCACGCGGTCGATCACGATATCGACGAGCAGCGTGATGCCGTGCTTTTTCGCGGCATCGGCGAGCTGGCGCAGGCCGTCGGCGGCGCTCGCGTCGCATTCGAAAACCGGGTGCAGGCGATGATGATCGGCGACGGCCTCGCGATGCCCGTTACTGCCGGGCACGAACGGCGAGCCGATCAGGACGTGGTCGAAGCCGAGAGAGGCCGCGTGCTCGAACTGGGCCGGCCACTCGGAGAGCGGGCCGACGAGAAGGGGATCGATGAAGTAGATACGGGGCGCATACGCATGATGAGCTTGATGGTTTTCCATCGTTCGTCTTTTCCAGAGTCGTCCTGCGGTGGCGGGGATGCGGGCAACGAATCGCGATCACGCTCACGGGTCAAACTGGCCGAAGAGCCGGTCCGCACGTTGAGGCGCGTCTCGCGCGCCGCGCGTCGCGACAATCGGAAAACGCTGCGCGCTCAAGCGACGCACGCCCCGTCGCGCGCTCGCGATGCACCGTGCACCGGGCGCCGCAGCCGCTTCGTCGCGCTTGGCCGGCGCGCCACGGTCCCGAAAGGGATTTCCTGCCGGCATTGCACGGGGGGTAAGAGCATGGAACGTGCCGCGCCCGGGTTTATGCGTCGCCTGCCGTCGATACGGCGTGCGCGCATCCGGGACGGGCACGCGCGCCGGGCCTCAGGCGCTTCTCGCGACGAGCGGCTTGCCGTGCTCGTGCGCGCCGTGCCGCAGCGCGCGGGCGGCAGCGGCGGCGGTGGCGGTAGCGGCGGCGGAAACGGCATCGGCAGGAGCGGCATCGGCTGCGCGGCGGAGACGGACGGCGGCGCGGATGGGGCGCAGGCCCGTGATATCCGAATAAAGCGCGATCATCTTCGCGACAGCCTCGCCCCAGCCGAACTCGCACGACATCGCGTTGCGCTGCATTGCGCGCCAGACGGGCGGGCGCATGTACGCGTCGATCGCGCGGCTTGCGGCCGCGATGACGTCGTCGGGCGTTTCGCCGTCGAAGAGAAAGCCGGTGGGCGCGCGCGTCCCGTCATGCACGGCGATGGGCGCGTCGTGCGTGCCGTCGCGAACGTAGAGCGTCTCGCGTGCGGCGATGTCCGCGCCATGCCCCGCATCGACGATGGTGTCGGCAAGGCCGCCCACGCGCGACGCGACGGGCAGCGTGCCGTAGCGCATTGCGTACATCTGCGTGAGGCCGCACGGCTCGAAGCGGCTGCCGTGCAGAAGAATGTCCGCGCCCGCGTGCAGCGCGTGCGCGCGCCGCTCGTCATAGCCGATATGCACGCCCACGCGATCCGGCCACGCCTGCGCGAGCTTTCTGAAGCCCTTTTCGATATACGCCTCGCCCTGGCCGATCACCGCGAGCTGGAGCCGCGGATGACGCTCCAGCAGACGCGGCAGCGCTTCGATCACCACATCCGCGAGCTTTTGGCCCGTCATGCGGCTACCGATCGCCATGAGCGGCGCGAACGGATCGGCGGGCAGGCCGAACATGCGCTGCAGGCGGCGCTTGCAGGCGTGCTTGCCGCGCATGTCGTCGAACGAATAGTTGCGCTCGATGAGCGGATCGATGGCCGGATTCCACGTATCTTCGTCGATGCCGTTCACCACCCCCGAGAGCTTGCCGGCGCAGCTTTGCAGCACGCCTTCCATCAGATGCCCGAAGCGCGGCGTGAGAATCTCGCGCGCGTAGGTTTCGCTCACGGTCGTCACGCGGTCGCTGTGAACGATGCCCGCTTTCATCAGACTCAGCGCGCCATAGAACTCGATGCTCTTCGGATCGCTCAGCGCGTGCACCAGCCACTTCTCCGGCACGCCGAGCGACGCACCGAGAGAGAGCGCGTAGTTGCCCTGGAACGCGAGGTTGTGGATCGTGAAAACGCTCTTCGCCTGCACGTCGGCATGCTTCATCAGAAGCGGCGTGAGGCCGCTGTGCCAGTCGTGCGCGTGAACGATGTCCGGCTTCTTCACGCCGCGCACGCCTTGCGCGATCCGCACGGCGGCAGCCGACAGCGTCGCGAAGCGCACGGCGTTGTCCGGATAGTCGCGGCCCTGCGCGTCCTGATAGAGGCCGGTGCGCGCATAAAGCGCATCGCAGCGCAGCAGGAGAACCGGCACGCCGGTATCGGGCATGCGCGCGCGCAGGAGCGCCGCGTCGCCGCCCGGCAGGCCGCGAAGCGTGCACAACTTGCTGATGCCTTCCGCCTGGGCAATCGCCTTCGGGTAAGCGGGCAGAAGGATGGTCGCGTCGACGCCAGCGGCGCGCAGGGCGGCGGCATAAGCGCTGACCATATCGCCGAGACCCCCGGTCTTGGCGAGCGGGACGGCCTCGGAGGCGACCAGCAGTACGTTCAAAGGCAAAATGGGCTCCTGTGCGGGCTGACGCGGCGATGGCCATGCGCCTCGCTCTTGTTGTCGACGTAACGAGGAAGAGCCGGGCCGCGCGTTTTGATGCTGATCGAGTTTGTTCTGGAAATTGCTTGCGCAGTGCAGCAATCCAGCAATCTACGTGCCACCGGTGTTTCGCGTATGTGCGGCGCCCCACGATCATTTCGGACTTATGTTCGATCGGGGTCTGATTGCGCTCACGCCGCAGCACTGAGAAGCGCACGCGCGTGCCACGTGTAAAACTGACTGCGCCGCGCGCCGCGTTTTTACAAGGCGAATCTCGAAGAGCGTATGGCCCGCATGTGACAGGCGCATTGCGCGCCGCGCCGGGGAAGGCAGGAAGCCGACGAACGTTCGGCTATCAGCCGCCGACCATGCTCGCCGCGATGTTGACGGAGAGCCCGAGCACCGCGAGATTGAAGAAGAACGACAGCACCGATTGCGCGAGCGCCGTGCGCCGCGCGCTCGTCGAGCACAGCACGACATCGGAAGTCTGGGAAGCGACCGCGATCGTGAAGGAGAAGTAAAGGAAATCCCAATAGTCGGGTTTCAGATGGCGGTCGGGAAACTTGAGCGCCGGATCGCCGGACGGCGACCGATAGTAATGCCGCGCATAGTGCAGCGTGAACATCGTCGGGATGAGGAACCACGCGCCGAGCATCGTCGCGCCGGTGAGCGCGTAGTTCGGAAACGCGTGCGCGCCGAGGCTCTTCGCCGCCGCCAGTTCGACGACGATCGCGACGAGGCTCGCGATGGCCGCGAGACTCACGATCACCAGCACGGCGGCGGCGTTCTCGTCCTCACGTTCGGCGAGCGCCTGCACGTTGCTTTGCCGCGCAGTGGCCATCTGCAGCCAGATGAGCGCGAGATACAGCCACACGGCCGCGTCCCAGCCGATCAGCGCGCGCACCGTCGCGCGCACATGCGCCGGAACCAAAGCGGCGATGAAGAAACCAACGAGCAGGCCGATGAAGGCGCGCGGGCGCGTGCGCAGGACGGGCGGGAGAAGGTTCATCGTCGCGAGAGAGAGAGTCGGCGTCGCCTGGAGCGAGCGATTATCACTGACGCGGCTTACATCCAGATGAGATCCACATGAGAGCCACATGAGATCGAGCGATGTTCAAACGTAAGCGCGTGTCCTTCGCGATGCGTCGCGCGATGTTGACGGGCGCATGCGCTTCGGCGGCAGTTTCGGCTGCTTCCGTGTCTTCGACGCCAGCGGCGCCTGCCGCGCTGGACAGGTTCATCGCCGTATCGATGAAGCTCACCGGACGCAGCGGCTTCGATTCGCTTCTCGCGCAACGCGTGCATGCGGCGCTCGCGCACGCCGACGCGCAGTTCGACGCGAAGATCGCGCGGCTCGACCGGTGGCTGTCCACGCACGGCGGCACGCCGAGCGATGTCGTCACCGCCGCGCTGCACGCGACGCAGCCGGACCTGGCAAAAACCGTCGGCGACACGATGCGCGCGTGGTATCTCGGCGTGGCGGGCGTTGGCGCGCAAGCCGAAGTCGTCGCGTTCGAGCGCGCACTGATGTTCGATCCCGTGCGCGACATGCTCACGGTTCCTTCCTACTGCCGCGGCCAGCCAGCCGACTGGGCGAGCAAGCCGTAAAACGCAAACGACAAAGGCATAGCGCATGGCGGTTTCGACAGCGGGGGACGTGGTCATCGTCGGGTCGGGCGTGGCGGGCAGTCTCGTCGCGCATCGGCTGGCTAAGGCGGGCGCGTCGGTCATCGTGCTGGAGGCGGGGCCGCGTCTCGCGCGCTGGCAGATCGTCGAGAACTTTCGGCGCGCGCCCGAAAAGCGCGACCCGTGCGCGCCTTATCCGCTCGAGCGCCACGCGCCGCGTCCCGAGCCGACGAATCCGGGCAGCTATCTCGTCAATCGGGGCGCGCAGGTGTATGAGCCGCAGTTTCTGCGGCTCGTCGGCGGGACGACGTGGCATTGGGCGGGCGCCGCGTGGCGGCTCCTGCCGGCCGATTTCGCGCTGCGCACGCGATACGGCGTCGGGCGCGACTGGCCGTTTCCGTACGAAACGCTCGAGCCGTGGTACGCGCAAGCCGAACGCGAACTGGGCGTCGCGGGACCGGACATCGATCTCGGCTCGCCGCGCTCCAGTCCGTATCCGATGCCTCCGTTGCCGCTCTCCTACATGGACCGGCGTTTCGGCGAAGTGCTCGCCGCGCAGTCGCTGCACGCGGTTCCCGAGCCGATGGCGCGCAACAGCCGCGTCTACGACGGCCGCCCGCCGTGCTGCGGCGCGAACAACTGCATGCCGGTATGTCCGATCGGCGCGCTCTATCACGGCGCGACGCACGCCGACAAAGCCGAGCGCGCGGGCGCGACGCTGATCGCGCAGGCGGTCGCGTACCGCATCGAGTCGAACGAGCGGGGCGAGATCGTCGCGATCGACTACAAGGACCCGCACGGCGCGAGCACGCGCGTGACGGGCAAGCGCTTCGTCATCGCGGCGAACGGCATCGAAACGCCGAAGCTGCTGCTGATGTCCGCGTCGGCGCGCTTTCCGAAGGGCATCGCGAACGGCTCGGATCAGGTCGGGCGCAATCTGATGGACCATCCGGGCATCGGCGTGAGCTTTCTCGCCAACGAAGCGCTGTGGCCGGGGCGCGGGCCGGTGGAGATGAGCTCGGTCGTCGATTTCCGCGACGGCGCGTTTCGCGGCCAGCAGGCGGCGAAGAAGCTGCATCTGTCGAATGCGGCGCCGACGCTCGTCGTCACGGCGAAGCTGATCGAGGACGGGCTGACGGGCGGCGAACTCGACCGGCAAATCCGCGAGCGCTCCGCGCGGCGCCTCACACTCGGCAGCTTCCACGAGCAAGTGGCCTCGCCGGAGAACCGCGTGACGCTCTCCGCGCAGAAGGACGCGCTCGGGCTGCCGCGCCCCGAAATCACGTATTCGATCGACGACTACGTGCGCCGCAGCGGCGCCGACACGCGTGCGCTTTTTGCGCGCATAGCCGGCTGGTTCGACGGTCAGGAAATCGAATACGACGATGCGCTCGCGCCCAGCAGCCACATCATGGGCACGGCGATCATGGGCCGCGACGCGAACGATTCCGTCGTCGATGCCGATTGCCGCGCGCACGAGCATCCGAATCTGTTCATCGCCGGAAGCGCGGTGATGCCTGCGGGCGGCTCGGTCAACTGCACGCTGACCATCGCGGCGCTCGCGCTGCGGCTCGCGGACACGCTGGAAGCGTCGTTGCGATGACGAAGCGCGCGTTCGCCGTTCTTGCGCTGCTTGCGCTGGCCTTCGTGTTCCGCGACGCGGCGTTGGCCGCAGACGTCGAGCGCGCCCGTATCTCGTGCGCGCGGGCGGCTGCATGGCGTGCCACACGGCGGACCCGGCGCGCCCGTTCGCGGGCGGCCGGGCTATCGCGACGCGCTTCGGCACGTTCTATACGCCGAACATCACGAGCGACCGCGCGACCGGTATCGGCGCGTGGACCGACGCGCAGTTCGTCCGCGCGATGCGCGAGGGCATCGGCAGGCACGGCGAGCGGCTGTATCCGGCGTTCCCGTACACGGCCTACACGCGCCTCTCCGACAGCGACGTGCTCGCCATGCGCGCCTATCTCGCGACCGTGCCGCCCGTGCGCTACACGCCGCCGCGCCACGCGCTCGCCTTTCCGTTCGATCAGCGCTGGCTGATGGCCGTGTGGAACGCGTTCAATTTCTCGCCGGGGCGCTTCGTGCCCGATCCGGCAAAGAGCGCACAGTGGAATCGCGGCGCGTATCTCGTCGACGCGCTCGGCCATTGCGGGCAGTGCCACACGCCGCGCAACCTGCTCGGCGGATTGAAGGACGGCGAGCGGCTCGGCGGCGCGACGGTGGCCGGCTGGCGCGCGGGCAATCTGACGCCCGCGCGCGTGGCGGGCATCGGCGCATGGCGCGACGACGAACTGCTGCGCTATCTCGCGACCGGCGCGGCGCCCGGCCGTGCATACGCGGTCGGGCCGATGGCGGAAGTCGTGGCGAACAGCACGCAGTTTCTGAGCGGCGACGATCTGCGCGCGATGGTCGTCTATCTGCGTTCGATGCCGGTCGTGGCGGGCGACGAACGCGCGCCTTCGCGATGGAGCTTCGGCCAGCCGGCGAAGGTCGATGTGACGGCGCTCGACGCGATGTCCGTTTTCGCGCCGACCGCCGCGGCGCACGCCGATGGCGCGCGGCTTTACGCCGCCGCCTGCGCGAGCTGTCACGGCATCAGCGGCGAAGGCGAGGGCCGCGCGTTTCCGCCGCTCGTACACGACGCCGTGACCGGCGCGCTCGGCGCGATGGACCCGAGCAACCTCGTTCTCGTGATTCTGCACGGCGTCCAGCGCCCAAGTCGCGGCGCGAGCGCGTCGATGCCCGCGTTCGGCGCGCAACTGTCGGACGAAGAAATCGCCGCGCTCGCCAGTTTCGTGACGCGTCAGTTCGGCGATCCGCGCGCCGCCACGCGCGCGGCGGACGTCGCGCGGCTGCGCGCAATCGCGCAATAATCAACTTTTTCGGACATGTGCATTCGCGATCGAATCGTCAGGAACCCCGCAAGCGAAACGTCGCGCGTCGGCGATGCGAATTCCGCGACGAAAGCGACCCAGCGCGCACACGTCCCATTTCCCCGGCGCTAAGATCGACGCATGAATGATCCTACTTATCCCGTCGTGTGCAGGCATCCCGCCAATGACGTCGGCCGCGATTTCGTGGTCGGCGATCTGCACGGCTGCATGGATGCGTTGCGCTATCTGTTGCGCGAGATCGATTTCGACGGCTCGCGCGATCGCCTGTTTTCCGTCGGCGATCTCATCGATCGCGGCACGGATTCGCTCGCCGCGATCGACCTCATCGACAAGCCGTGGTTCTATCCGGTGCTCGGCAATCACGAGGATTCGCTGATCGCGGTGGCAACCGGCGAGATGCGCCGCCAGTCGTGGTACGCGATCGGCGGCGCGTGGGCCGAAACGCTCGCGGACGAACAACTGCGCCTGCTCGCGACCCGGCTCGCGCCGCTGCCGCTCGTGCGCGTCGTCGGCGAGGGCGCGCGGCGCTTCAACGTGCTGCACGCGGAATTTTTCGGCAGCGACGCGGATCTCGACGCCGCCGATTTCTCCGACAACACGCGCGGCGAGATGCTATGGGGCCGCTCGCTCGCGCTCGGCAACGGCGACCCGTCGCTGCAGCGCGGGCTGTCGCCGACCTACTGCGGTCACACGCCGATGCGCGCGGTCCGGCAGATCGGCGCGCAGATTTATATCGACACGGGCGCGTTCGCAGCGGAAGGGCGGCTCACCATCGTCCAGGCGGGCACCGAGGAGCGCTGGTCGGTCAAGGAGCGCTGGGCCGCGTCAGAAGGCGCGCGCGAACTGGCGCTGCCTTAGCCGGACCGGTTCCGAGGCACGCGCGTTGCTGTCATCGTCGCCATCAATCGAAAGTAGAAAGTCGAGGCGCGCAGTGGCGAAGAACGGTGGCAACGCGGGACGCAACGCCGGGCGTAAAAGCGGCAACGGGGCTGCGCAGGAAGCCTGCGCCGCGCAGAACGCCGTGGCTCAGGCGATCGTGGATGAGCTTCCGCCGGGCCTGCGCTACGTCGACGATTCGCGGCGCGGCTACACGCGCGAATGGATCGACGGCGCGTTCGTCTACTTCAATACGCAGGGCAAGCGCATCGAAGACGAAGCGGAGATTCGCCGCATCAACGCGCTCGCCATTCCGCCCGCCTACGTCGATGTCTGGATTTGCCCCGACGCGCGCGGCCACCTTCAGGCCACCGGGCGCGACGCGCGCGGGCGCAAGCAGTACCGCTATCACCCGCAATGGCGCGAAACGCGCGACGCGAACAAGTACGAGCGCATGCTCGCGTTCGGCGCCGTGCTGCCGAAGCTGCGCGCCCGCGTCATGCGCGATCTCGCGCTCGACGGCATGCCGCGCGACAAGGTGCTCGCCACCGTCGTGCGCCTGCTCGATACGACGCTCATCCGCATCGGCAGCGAGGAATACGCGCGCGAGAACCGCTCGTATGGGTTGACGACGCTCAGAAAGCGCCACCTGAAGGTGTCGGCGGGGACGCTGCGGTTCAAGTTTCGCGGCAAGAGCGGCATCGAGCACGATGTCGCCGTGAGCGATGCGCGGGTCGCGCGCATCGTGAAGCGCTGCATGGACCTGCCGGGCCAGGACCTCTTCCAGTATCTCGATGCGGACGGCGAGCGTCATGCGGTGAGTTCGTCCGACATCAACGACTATCTGCGCGAAGTCACCGGCGCGGACTTCACGGCGAAGGACTACCGCACGTGGGCCGGCAGCGTGTTCGCGCTCGCGGCGCTCCGAAAGCTCAAATGGGAAACGGTGACGGAGGCGCGCAAGCACGTCGTCGGGACCATCAAGGAAGTGTCGCAACTGCTGCGCAACACGCCGGCGGTCTGCCGCAAGTGCTACGTGCATCCGGCGGTGATCGAGGCGTTCGAAGCCGGCGAACTGGCCGAGGCGCTGTCCGCGTCGCGCCGTCACGGGCTCAAGATCGACGAAGCCGCGCTCGTCATCTTCCTCGAGAAGGACGCGAAGCGCCGGGCGCGCGAGGCCGCGCGCGCGAACCGCAAGGGCGCCGCCGCGAGCGATGCGCGGCTCACCGGCCTGCTCGCGGAATCGAGCCGCAAGGCGCGCGCGGGCGCACTGAAGGGCAGCAAGAAGGACGCGGCGGCGCAGGCGCTTCAGACCGTCGCGCGCAAGACCGCGCCGAAGGCCGCGCGGCCCGCGACGAAAAAGCTGTCGCGCACGCGCACGTCGACGGCGGTGGCCATCGGCTGATGCGCGCCTAGCCGACCTGATTCAGCTCGAACACGCAATCGATTGCGTCGCCATTCCAGTTGTATTCGAGATACGCGGCGTGGTGGCAATCGCGCAGCAGCGTCGTGCGCAAAGCGGCGAGGCATTCGCCCTTCGGATCGCGCACCGACGGATACACGATGCCGGGCGCGCCCGCCGCTCGCACCGCGCGGCCGAGCGTCTTGCCGTATGCGTACTCGTCGGGATCGAGAATGCGCGCATCCAGCCCCGCCCGCGCGATGCCGTCGCCGCGCAAATCCACCACTTCGCCGCGCGCCGTCACGCGATAGAGGCGCATTTGCTGGCGCAGCGGCGCTTCCTTCGTCGCGGCGAGAAAAATGCCCGCGTGATAGCGCGTCTCGGCAATCGCCGTCTGGCGCTCGCGCGCGCAGTAGAAGACGCCGTAGCTGCCGTCGGAAAAGCGGCTGCCGTTCGGGTTCAGATGCGTGAACGCGGCCATGATCGGCCCGCAGCCCGGTCCGAAGCAGCGCTCCTCGCGCGGCACGAGATCGAGTTCGCCGACTTCGGTGCGCAGGCGGTCGTTGGTCATGGCTTCGAGCGCATAGAGCGCGTCGAAATCCTGCGGCGACGCGACGCGGTCGAAGAGATTCACCGCCGGAAAGCGCGTGGGAATGACGCGATACGCCGGCGACCAGTGCACCTCGCCGTGCGGCCACGTGTCCCGCCAGTTCGATACAGCCTTGTCTCCCGTCACGCCCAGCCGCCTCGCATCGCGTCGAGATACTGGCGCACGGCGACGAGATCGCTGACGTTGCCCGCCAGCATGCGATCGAGCGCGGGCCGTCCGCCGAACGGCGGCGCGCTGTTAGGGCGCTTGATCCAGCCGTCGGCGGCTTGCGGTTCCGGCAGCAGGATCTGCAGCGCCTTGTAGATGCCGAGAATGAGCGAAAGGCGTTCGAGCGTATCGCGGCCGAGCCGCGCCGATTGCGGCGCGGACTTCCACTTGAAGAAGGTGGAACGGCCGGGAGAGCCTAGGAGCCTGATCTGCTCGTCCGTGGACAGCGCCCAAGCCTCGGCGATCTTTGCGAACGCGCGCAAGCCTGCGGCGGACAGTTCGCCGACGTTGAGCGCGGGGCGCGGCGCGCGGTCTGCCGCCGGCGATGCGACGTGTGCGGCATGAGGCATGTCGTTAAGTCTCCAAAGGAACTCTTAACGCATGTTAGTCCATATATGGATTAGTTCAAGCGAAATCTCGCTTTTGCGCGATGAGTCACTCGTCGTCGTCGGACGGACCGTAGCGGCGGCCCGGCACGTGGGCCCGCAAGGCGTCGGCGATATCGGATGGCGTGCAATCGGCGCGCAGCACGCAGCGCTGCACGCGCGGATCGGTTTTCAGCGTCCACTCGACCGTGCGGTACGGCTCGCCCCCCGGCGGCTCGATCGGCGCGGACAGCCGGCAGCGGCTGAGCTTCAGCGCGGTATGGCTGCGCATCGCGCGAGCGAGATTGGCGAACGTCGGGCGCGCGGCAAAGTTGGCGGGCATGGCACATTCCTCGTTGATAACTCCGATTCCGGATGCGCGGCGCCGTATGAACGCGGCGCGGGCTGAATCGCGAAACGAGTGTGGCCGCGCAGAATTAAGCGCGGCTTAACCGTCGCCTGTTGAAGAAACAGCGCGACAAAGCGTCGCGTCGAGCGCAACGAAAGCCGTCAATGGGCGGTTCGGCATTTTTGCGACGCTGCGCGCCGTTTGTTTGCCGGGCGGCAGCGTTACTGTATATTCGTACAGCTTGTCAGCAACAAGGAGTTCGCCGATGATTTCCCGCCACGTTTCGCTCGAAGCCGCCGCGCTCGAACGTTTCATGCGCGCGACCCGCGCCGTGAACGCCGCGTTCGACGCCACGCGCGGCGAGCCGGACTTCGAACTCGGCGCGCAGTCCGTCGCGCGGTCGCTCGAGCGCCTCGACGCCGCGCTCTGCGAACTCGAAACCTCCGAGCGCTCGCTCGACGCGATTCTCTCGCGCCGCGCGGGGCAAGGTCACTAGGGCATCAACGATGGAGCGAAACGACTTGAAGCTCGCATTCCTGACGATCGCTTTCGTGCTGGGGACGTCGCCCGTCATGGCTTCGCAGCGTTACACGGAAGTCTGGAACCCGCCGGAAGCGCAGCCAGCCCAGCCGCAGTTCGCCAAGGCCAAGCCGAAGGCGCACGCCGCATCGCGCATCGCGGCGAAGAAAAAGCGCAAGAGCGCGACGGCGGTCAAGCAGGTCGCCGACAAGGGCGCCATCGATCAGCCGATGGCCGCGCCGCGTGCGAAGGCGGCATCGCCGAAAGAGAGCGAGCCGGTGATTCCGCGCAAGATCGAGCCGAACGGGCAGGTCATGCGCGTCTAAAGCGGGCATCGACGAAAAAAAAGAGGGGCGCTCCGATCGGGCGCCCCTCTTTATTCGAGCCGGTCGCGGAGCGCGCACGCTCCGCAAGACGTCATATCCGGCCCATGAGCAATAGAACGATGACCACGATCAGCACGACGCCGAGAATCCCGCTCGGTCCGTAACCCCAGCTGCGGCTGTGCGGCCAGGACGGAATGGCGCCGATCAACAGCAGGATCAGGATGATCAGCAGGATGGTTCCGATCGTCATTTCACTTCTCCTTATAAAAGACCGCGCGACCATCCGGCTCGACGTGGCCTCCCAGGCAGCCTCGCGTCTTAGCGCAGCGGCATGGTGCCGCTGGCCGTCCGGCGTTGCGATCGACAAGGAGCGTTAAGCAAGGCCCGTGCCATTCGGCGCGAAGCCCCAAGCACAAGGCGGCACGCCCGAAAGCATCCGGGCGCGCCGCCAGCGCGATTGTCAAAATGAAAGTCCGGGCGTCGCTGCGTGCAAAGTTTGCAATCCGGCGCCCGGCGGCGCGCGATCAGAACACGCCGCGAAACACCCAGAACAGAAATCCCGCGAGCGCGATCGACACCGGCAGCGTCAGCACCCACGCGAGCGCGAGACTGCGCACCGTGCGCCATTGCAAGCCGGAGCCGTTCGCGGCCATCGTCCCGGCGACGCCCGACGAGAGCACGTGCGTCGTGCTGACGGGCAGGCCGTACATATCGGCGGCGCCGATGGTCAGCATCGCGACCATTTCTGCCGACGCGCCTTGTCCATACGTGAGATGCGTCTTGCCGATGCGCTCGCCCACCGTCACCACGATGCGCTTCCAGCCGACCATCGTCCCCAGCCCGAGCGCGACCGCGACGGCGACTTTCACCCACGTCGGGATGAACTTCGTCGCGTGATCGAGCTGATGCTTGTAGTTGTCGACGACGGCGAGATCGCTCGCGGAGAACGCGGGCGCCTTCTGCTTCTCCATCAGACGCAGCGCTTCGGACGCGATGTACATCTGATTGCGCACGTTGCGCACGTTGCCTTGCGGCACCGAGGCGATCGTCGCGCTCGGGCCGATTTGCGAATCGATGGACCCGATCAGCGCCTTCAGCGACGCGACGGTACCCGGCTCGAGCTTCTTCGTCTGCACGTACTTTTCGACTTGCTCGCGCGCATCGGACGCGGGCGCGGCGCCGCCGCTGTATCGGTCGAGCGCCTCGGATGCGCTGTGGCTCACCGCGAGAAACGTCTGCGTTTCCTCGGGCGTGACGGCCTTGTTGAGCGCGTAGGCAGTCGGGACGGTGCCGATCAGGATCAGCATGATGAGGCCCATGCCCTTTTGACCGTCGTTGGAGCCGTGCGCGAACGACACGCCGGTGCACGTCAGGATCAGCAGGCAGCGAATCCAGAACGGCGGCGGCGTGTTCTTCTTCGGCTCCTTGTAGAGCGCCGGCACGCGCACGACGAGTTTCAGCACATAGAGCAGGAGGCCCGCAAGCACGAAGCCGACGATCGGCGAAAAGAGCAGCGACTTGCCGACCGACACCGCCTGACTCCAGTCGACGCCCGACGTTCCGTTGGTCCCGTGCAGCATCTGGTTCATGAGGCCGACGCCGATCACCGAGCCGATGAGCGTGTGCGAACTCGACGACGGCAGCCCGAGCGCCCAGGTGCCCAGATTCCAGATGATCGCCGCGATGAGGAGCGCGAAGACCATCGCGAAGCCCTGCGAGCTGCCGACGCCGATGATCAGTTCCACCGGCAGCAGTTGCAGGATGCCGAACGCCACCGCGCCGCTCGAAATCAGCACGCCGATGAAGTTCCACGCGCCGGACCACACGACGGCGAGATTCGGCGTGAGCGAATGCGTATAGATGACGGTGGCGACCGCGTTGGCCGTGTCGTGGAAACCGTTCACGAATTCGAACCCCAGCGCGATCAGCAGTGCCACGCCGAGCAGAATGTACGGAAACACCGACGATTCGCGCACGGGTGCCAGGTCTTCGAAAAGATGCAGCACGCAGTAGACGGCGCCCGCGCCGATGGCGAGCAGAAATACGAGAAACGCGAGCCGCTGCCCCGGCGTGCGGCCCTGCGATTGGGGAAAGACAACCTGATTCATGTCGCGTCCTTTAGGCGTGGCGGTTTCGAGCGCTTGCGCCGGGCGAGAAGCCGGCGAGGGCTGAAGAGGCCATGTTTCATGGCGCATGTGTCGGTTTCATGACTTCGTGAACAGTTCTTGTTTCGTCTGACATGACGAGCAATCGTTGCCGAAGAGCATCGATATAATCGGCGGCATAGTGCGCGCGATTGACGCGCTTATTCGAACAATCGGGAGGCGACCGATGACCATGACGACACCGCCTGCCCCGCGCGAGCCGCTCGAGTTCGCCGGCTCGGTATGGGTGAAAAGCGGCGACGAAACATTGGGCGGCGCGGCGCGCATCGCGCTGCTCGCCGCGATCCGCGACACCGGCTCCATCACCGCGGCGGCGAAAGCCGTCGGCATGAGTTATAAGGCGGCGTGGGATGCCGTCGATACGATGAACAACCTCGCCGGCGAACAACTCGTCACGAGCGCCACAGGCGGGCGCGGCGGCGGCGGCACGACGGTGACGGCATCGGCGTTGCGGCTCATCGAGACGTACCGCGCGGTCGAGCGCGAGCATCGCAAATTCCTTCAACGTGTGGGCGAGGCCGTGGAAGGCTTCGAACGCGACTGGCAACTCATCGGGAGACTGGGAATGAAAACGAGCGCACGCAACCAGCTTGCAGGGAAAGTCACGAAGATCACGCGCGGCGCGGTCAACGACGAAATCGAGCTGGGCTTGCCGGGCGGCCAGACGATCGTCGCGGTGGTCACGCACGAAAGCACCGAGGCGCTGGACTTGCGCGAAGGCGGCGACGCGTTCGCGCTCATCAAGGCGTCGTGGGTGATGCTGATGCAGGACGCGCCCGCGAAGCTGTCGGCGCGCAATCAGTTGCGCGGGACCATCGCGAGCGTCACGCGCGGCGCGGTCAATGCGGAAGTGACCTTGTCGCTCGACGATACGACGACGATCACCGCCATCATCACCAACCAGAGCGCCGAGACGCTCGGACTCGCGGAGGGCCAGAACGCAGTCGCGGTGATCAAGGCGTCGAGCGTGATCATCGGCGTGAACGACTGAGCCAGCCGCTACGCGCGCGCTGCGGCCAGCGCACGCGGGGCGTCGAATTCCGCGCGGCGTTCGGGAATGCGGTAATTCTTTGTCTTCCAGCGCGCTCGCACATACGGGCGCTCGTGGCCGGACAGCCCGAGCGCGATCTCCGTGATCCAGTGCTGCGTCGGCACGGGCACGCCGTGCAACGCCACGACGACGGCGGCAAGACTGGCCGCAACGGGCGTCGGCGAGAGCTTGCCCGGCTCCGCTTGCCACGCGATGCGCGCGAACGCCAGCGCGACGAACGCGCCGAGGATGCATCCGGCCACGACTTCCGACCACGAATGCGCGTTGACCGCGACGCGCGAACCGCCGACCGCCGCCCCGAGCAGCAAGCCGATTGCGACGCCGCCTGCGCGAATGGCCCCGCGCGCGGGCAACAGCGCGACAAACAGGGCGACGGGCAGGACGGATGTCGCCATGAACGCGTGACCGCTGATGCCCGTGAAATCGAGGTCGCGCATGCCGATTCCCCAGCCGATGAACGCGATCTTACTCAGCGCCACCGCGCCGCTGCCCGCGCCGAGCAGCCCGAGCCATTCGAACGTGTACTTCCAGCGATAGCCGAGCGCAAGCCACGCGGCCGCGGCCAGCGCGACAGGCAACATGACGCCGATGCTGCCGAGCGCCGTAACGCTCATCCAGAGAGAACGTGGTATTTGAAAATCGGTCACGGTGTTGGTACGGGTGTTGCTGCACTGCGACAGAGATGCAGTCGAAAGCGTGAGGCAGTGCAGCAGTATACCGCTTCGGACGGAGACTAAATGTGCTGCCCGGTTTGGGCGTTTACAGGCGTATTCTGTCGCTATTTATCGGATACTGCGCCTAAAAGACGCCTTCTCGCTACCGAAAGACGCGGCGCATTCGAGCTAGCTCGCCCAAATGGTGTTATTGTGCAATGCAACAACGCGACGCGTCGATCACCGAGCGCGTCGTCCGATTCATGTGTAGAGGAACCAGCCGAATGTCGAAAAGCCTTACCAAACTCTGGTTGCGCGGCTTGAGACGCATGGTCGCTGGCGAAGTCGAACCGATCCGCGTTCCGAAGCCGCGTGCTGCGGGCAAGCCGGGCCGCGCCAAAACCGTCAAGTCCAAGCTCAAGTCCGGCGCGGCCGCCAAAGCCGCCGCCGCACCCGCGTTCACGCGCCCCTCGACGGGCGAATCGCGCGTGCGGCCGCGTGCGTCGGCCTGGGCGCGCGGCAAATGGGACCGCTCGTATCACTCCGCGCCGCCCACAGCCGGCCGCTTCGTGAACCATCTCTCCTACGCGCTGTACGTGCCGCCGAAGGCCGGCCTCGGAAAGCTCCCGCTCGTGGTGATGCTCCACGGTTGCCAGCAGAGCGCCGACGAGTTCGCGCAGGGCACGCGCATGAATCTGCTCGCTGACAAGTACGGCTTCGCGGTGCTTTATCCCGAGCAGTCGAAACACGATCACCCGCATCGCTGCTGGCGCTGGTACGAGGATTCGAGCAGTGGCGGCGGCGGCGAGGCGGCCTCGATCGTCTCCCTGATTCGCGCGGCCGTCGCGCAGCACGACTTCGACCCCGAGCGCATCTACCTCGCGGGAATGTCGGCGGGCGCGGGCCTCGCGGCATTGCTCGCCATCAGATATCCCCAACTGTTCGCCGCCGTGGGGCTGCATTCGGGCGTCGTCTTCGGCGAGGCGAATTCCGCCATCGGCGCGATGGACGTCATGCGGCGCGGCAGTCGCAGCGACCCGGTCACGCTGATCGACGCCGCCGTCGATGTCCGCGACTATCCCGGCATGCCGGCGGTCATCGTTCACGGCGAACTGGATTCGGTCGTGTCGGCGACGAACGCCGAGCAACTCACGCAGCAGTTTCTGCGGCTGAACGGCTTCATCGATGCAGCGGGGAATCGCCGCGCCGGCGATCTTCGCGAGGAAACGCATGCGGACGGCGTCGTGCGCGATTACTTCAAAAGCGGACGACGCGTCGTGAAGACGTCGATCGTGCGCGGGCTGGGCCACTCGTGGGCCGGCGGCGACGACACGGTGGCTTTCCATTCGTCGAAAGGGCCGGATTCAGCCGCGATGCTCTGGGAGTTTTTCAAGCACCAGCGGCGCTCCAATGAGGCCGCGCGGGATGCATTCGTGGCGTGACGCGCCGGACGCATTGTTTCGGGTGTTGCAAAATCGTCTTTAGTATCAGCGTTCTAGCGGTAAAGGCTGGCGTCGAATCAGGGATTACCCTATAATCACCTTCATAGGTAGTAACCCTAGTTTCCAGCGAGGCCCAACATGTTCCTGCTCTCCCGCATTTTCCTTTTCCTGACCAAGTCCGCCGACCAGCGCGATCGCGAACGTGACGACGCATACCTCGCTGAAGCCACCGACATTTACGACCTCGAATACCGCATGAAGAAGCTGGACCAGCGCGCTGCGGCACGTCATCCGTCGTGGATGTCCAACTGAGCGGGTTTAATCGCGCAGCTTCGAGCGCATGAGAAAAGCCGGCCTGTGAGCCGGCTTTTTGTCGTCTGCGCGCAGCCGGGGCCGCGCGAAAATCAGGCGCCCGGCGCGCCGGACGCGGTCGGCAGATCGGGCGCGTCGGGCGTCTGCACGCCGAAGCATCCGCGATACGTCGCGTAGAACGAGCAGTACAGCGCCGTCGTCACGACGATGGACGCGGGCATCAGCACGGCGAACGCCATGTCCTGTCCCGCGCCGAGCGCCTGCATCAGCGCGGTCAGCCCGAAGGAGACCGTGAGCGCGACCGCGATCCATATCACGCCGTACAGGATGAACGCGCCGCGATTGCGCCAGCACGACACGACGCTGAAAAAGAGCGCCTTGGCCGTCGAGACGTCGTGCCACGCGACGAGAACCGGCGCGAACCAGAAGAGCATCGCGACCGGCAGATAGCACGCCATCGCGACGATGACCGCGAGCGGGCTGAAGCTCGCCGCCATCGTTTCCGGATCGCCGGACGGGGAATTGCCCATCATCAGGCCGAGCAGCACGCCGCCGTCCACGAGCGCGGACATCGCGAAGATGACCGCCATCGCCGCGACATACAGCGCGCCGAGCACCAGCAGCCGCCGCGCGACCACGCTGCCGTAGGAGCGGAAACCGTCGACGAGGATCGTCGGCCAGACGGGTTTGCCGGCGACCGTGTTCCGGCACGCCGCCATGAAGCCGACCGCGACGCCCGGAATGAAGAGCAGCGGCAATAACGGGCCGATGACCGGCACGCGCGAGATCAGCGTCATCACGAACAGATAGGCGAAGAACACCGTGAGGAACGCGAACGGGTTGCGGCGGAACAGCCAGATGCCCTGGCGAAACCACACGTAGCCGGTCTTGGCGGGAACTTCGATGAGTCGCATGAGTGATCGCAGGATTACCGTTGAGCGGAGGAAGACGCGGCCGCGGCGCTGACGCGCTCGCGCAGGATGCGTTCGAAGTGGCCGGGATCGTGCGCGTTCAGCATTTGCGCTTCGCGCGGACGATGAAAGTCATACAGGCGCGAGACCCAGAAACGCATGGCGCCGGCGCGCAGCATGTCGTTCCAGTGGCGCTCTTCGGCCGGCGTGAACGGGCGCACGGTCTGATAGGCGCGCAGGAGCGCATCGACGCGCGCGGCGTCGAGCGCGCCCGTCGCGAGATCGATGCACCAGTCGTTCACCGTCACGGCGACGTCGAAGAGCCACTTGTCGACGCCCGCGAAGTAGAAGTCGAAGAACCCGCCGAGCCGCGCGTGGTCGATGCCGTGCGCGAAGAGCACGTTGTCGCGGAAAAGATCGCAATGGCAGGGGCCTTCGGGCAGCGCGGCGTAGTCGGCCGAACTGAAGAACGCGGCCTGATGCGCGAGTTCCGACTCGATCAGCGCGCGCTGGCTCGCGCTCAGAAACCCGACGATGGCGGGCACGTTCTCCTGCCACCACGCCAAGCTGCGCAGATTCGGCTGATGCCGCGCGAAATCGCGGCCCGCGAGGTGCATGCGCGCGAGCATCTGCCCGACTTCGATGCAGTGCGCGGGCGTCGGCACGAGTTCCGGCGCGCCTTCGAGCTTCGTGACGATGGCTGCGGGCTTGCCATTCAGCATGCCGAAGAGCGACCCGTCGCGGCGCGGCATCGGATCGGGCACCGGCACGCGATGCGACGCGAGATGGCGCATCAGGTCCAGATAGAACGGAAGCTGCGTCGAGCTGAGATTTTCGAAGATCGTCAGCACGTACTCGCCATGCGTCGTCGTGAGAAAGAAGTTGCTGTTCTCGATGCCCGACTGGATGCCGCGAAATTCGACGGCATCGCCGAGATCGTAATGTTGCAGCCAGTCGCCGAGTTCGGCGTCAGAGACGGGGGTGAATACGGCCATGCAGGAAACGTCGGTCGGTGAATGGCCCGTGGCGGGCCGAATGACGAAGCCCGCTCGAAGTGAGCGGGCTCCAAGCTAATGGGCGATGTCAGTAACGCAGATTCACGGACGGCAGGCGCGTGCTAGCGCGGCCGTTGTCGCGCACTTGCGGCGACGTGTCCGCCGGCGCGCTCATCTGATAACGCGTGCCGAAATTCGAATGCACGTTGATCTCGACCGGCTTGCCCTTGTCGCGATACTCGGTGATTTCCGTCCCGTTCGGGCTCAATTCGTGAAAGCTCGGCGTGCGCGGGGGCGAAATCTCGACCTTGGAACTGACGTTCGCGGGCGGGCGATTGATGGACTTGAGATCGGGAAGGCCCGCTGCTTCTTCCGGCGACATGGCGTGCGCCGCCGGTTGCGCCGCCTGTGGATTCACGTTCGGCATCGGCTGCGCGTTCGCGCCAATGCTCGCGGCGGCGAGGACTGCCGCGGCGGCGGCAGAAAGAAGCGGCTTCATGATAGTTCTCCAGGGATGGCCGGATTCTAGCAAACCCTAGTGACGCCTACGCGCTGCCGGTTCAGCGTCGGAATCGCGAAACGCGGGCCGCCGCGCGATAGGGGCTTCATGGCGCGCGCATTCTTCCGTGTTAATGTCGTTTGACCGAGAGGCATTCAAGACGGATACAAGATCATGACAACCGACCGCACGCTGACCACGCAGGGCACGCCCGCCAACGACTTCCCGACCGAATCTTTCGACGATCCCGTCGCCGCGGTCACGCGCCTTTCCGCGATCTACGAAGCGAATACCGCCTTCTTGCGCGATGCCTTCGCGCGCTACCGTCGCAACGAGCAGTTCGCGCATCGCGTGCGCGCGTGCTATCCGTTCGTGCGCATCCGGACCGAACTCAATACGCACATCGATTCGCGCCGCTCTTACGGCTTCGTCGCCGGGCCGGGCATCTTCGAGACGACGATCACGCGCCCCGACCTCTTTGGCGACTACTACCGCGAGCAGCTGCGGCTCCTTGCCAAGAATCATCACGTAGGCATCGAAGTGGGCGTATCGGCCCAGCCGATTCCCATTCACTTCGCGTTCGCGGAAGGCATCCATCTCGAAGGCGATCTCGACCGCGACCGCCTGCTCGCGATGCGCAACGTGTTCGATACGCCCGATCTCGCGCTCCTCGACGACCGCATCGTGAACGGCACATACGAGCCGGCGGCGGGCGAGCCGCATCCGCTCGCGCTCTTCACGGCGGCGCGCGTGGATTTTTCGCTGCATCGGCTGCGGCATTACACGGCGACTTCGCCGACGCATTTCCAGAACTACGTGCTGTACACGAACTATCAGTTCTACATCGACGAGTTCGTGAAGCTCGGCCGCGCGCTGATGTCGCGCGCCGACGATGAAGAGACGCGCGCGTATCGCAGCGAGTATTCGTCGTTCGTGGAGCCGGGCGATGTCATCACGTACAACGCGAATCTCGGCGAGCAACCCGAGGAAGGCGCGTCGCCCGCGCGTCTGCCGCAGATGCCGGCGTATCACCTGAAGCGCGCCGACGGCAGCGGCATCACGATGGTGAATATCGGCGTGGGACCGTCCAACGCGAAGACGATCACGGATCACATCGCGGTGCTGCGTCCGCACGCGTGGATCATGCTCGGCCACTGCGCGGGGCTGCGCAACACGCAGCGTCTGGGCGACTACGTGCTCGCGCACGGCTATGTGCGTGAGGATCATGTGCTCGATGCCGATTTGCCGCTCTGGGTGCCGATTCCCGCGCTCGCGGAAGTGCAGGTCGCGCTGGAGAAGGCTGTCGCGCAGGTGACGCAGCTCGAAGGCGTCGAACTCAAGCGCGTGATGCGGACGGGGACGGTCGCGAGCGTCGATAATCGCAACTGGGAATTGCGGGAGCATCGCGAGCCGGTGCAGCGGCTGTCGCAAAGCCGCGCGATTGCGCTGGATATGGAAAGCGCGACGATCGCCGCGAACGGCTTTCGCTTTCGCGTGCCGTATGGAACGCTGCTATGCGTATCCGATAAACCGCTGCATGGCGAACTCAAGCTGCCGGGAATGGCGGATCAGTTTTATCGCGCGCAGGTGGATCAGCACTTGCAGATTGGCGTGAAGGCAATGGAGTTGCTGCGAATGAACGGCTTGTCGAAGCTGCATTCGCGCAAGTTGCGGAGCTTTGCGGAGGTGGCGTTTCAGTAAGCTGCGTCGATCGAAAGCGGGCGTTATGGCGCCGCCCGCAGTGCCTTTGTCCAGCGCTCGTGATTGAAGAGCATGGCATGCATGAAAGAGACGAGGCCAACGCATAACGTCGGCCTCGTCGTCTTCACGCATCACAAATAAAACATTCGATCCTCATCCGACTTGCTTTCAGCCGGCGCCTCCGCTGCCTGCTCGCGCTCCTCATAGAACCGCAATACAGCGTCGAGCACCTGATCCGGCTCGTCGATGACTTGCATGAGATCCAGGTCCTTCTCGCTGATCACGCCATTGGTCAGCAGCGTGTTCTTGAACCAGTCGAGCAGGCCCGCCCAGAACTCCGCGCCGACCAGCACGATCGGCACATGGCGCGACTTCTTCGTCTGAATGAGCGTGAGCACTTCGGCAAGTTCATCGAGCGTGCCGAAGCCACCGGGCATCACCACGACCGCATCCGAATTCTTGACGAACGTGACCTTGCGCGTGAAGAAGTGACGAAAGCGCAGTGAGATGTCCTGCCATTGATTGCCGGACTGTTCGTGCGGCAATTCGATGTTGAGACCCACCGACGGAGACTTGCCCGCATGCGCGCCCTTGTTGGCCGCTTCCATGATGCCGGGACCGCCGCCCGAGATCACGGCGAAGCCCGCATCCGAGAATTTTTGCGCGATTTCGATGGTGCGCTGATAGTACGGCGACTCCGGTTTCAGACGTGCCGAACCATAGATGCTGATGGCAGGACGGATCTCCGAGAGGTACTCGGTCGCCTCGATAAACTCTGCCATAATCGTGAACATCTGCCACGATGCGCGAGCCTTTTTGGCCGTCGCGCGCTCTTGATCTGCGAGTGATCGCAGACTCGGAATCACTTTTCTCTTGTTCATAATGCCTGAAGAACTCAGTCTTGAAGGTAAGACCCTGCTATTGGTCGACGGTTCTAGCTACTTGTACCGGGCTTACCATGCGATGCCTGACCTGCGTGGTCCCGACGGCGGTCCCACCGGCGCACTGTATGGGATGGTGAACATGTTGCGGCGCCTGCGCCGCGAAATCAATGCAGAGTATAGCGCGTGCATCTTCGACGCGAAGGGCAAGACTTTCCGCGACGACTGGTACGCCGACTACAAGGCTAACCGTCCTTCGATGCCCGATGACTTGAGCAAGCAGATCGAGCCCATCCATGTGGCAGTGCGCGCGCTCGGCTGGCCGCTCGTCATGATCGAAGGCGTGGAAGCCGACGACGTCATCGGTACGCTCGCGGTGCAGGCCGAAAAACGCGGCATGAAAGTAATCGTGTCGACGGGCGATAAGGATCTGGCTCAACTCGTGACGGATCATGTCACCCTCATCAATACGATGACCAACGAAACGCTCGATCGCGCAGGCGTCATGGCGAAGTTCGGCGTGCCTCCGGAACGCATCGTCGATTATCTTTCGCTCATCGGCGATACGGTCGACAACGTGCCCGGCGTCGAAAAGTGCGGACCCAAGACGGCGCTCAAATGGCTCACTGCATACGAAACGCTCGATGGCATCGTCGCACACGCAAGCGAGATCAAAGGTGCGGTAGGAGACAATCTGCGCAAGGCTCTCGACTTCCTGCCGATGGCGCAAAAGCTCGTGACCGTGCACACGCAATGCGACCTGGCTTCGCAGATCGACTCCATCGAAGAGACATTGCAGACGCGCCCCGAAGCGCGCGATGAACTGCGCGACGTGTTCCTGCGTCATGGCTTCAAGACGTGGCTGCGCGAAATCGAAATAGCGGATGCCGTCGAAGGCCCGACCGACACGCCGCCCGCCGAAGTCACCGAGATCGTTCATCACTACGAGACCGTGCAGACGTGGGAGCAGCTCGATGCCTGGCTCGCGCGCATCGACGCCGCGGATATCACGTCGTTCGATACGGAAACCACGTCCCTCGATCCGATGGTCGCGCAGATCGTGGGCGTGTCGGTGGCGGTCGAAGCGGGACACGCGGCGTATATTCCGGTCGCGCATCGCGGGCCGGACGC
This sequence comes from Caballeronia sp. Lep1P3, assembly GCF_022879595.1. NCBI lineage: Bacteria > Pseudomonadati > Pseudomonadota > Betaproteobacteria > Burkholderiales > Burkholderiaceae > Caballeronia > Caballeronia sp. Lep1P3. The sequence goes on from NZ_CP084266.1 coordinate 184,217, forward strand.
GCCCGTGCAACTGCCGCGCGACGAAGTGCTCGCGAAGCTCAAGCCGTGGCTCGAAGATGCATCGAAGAAAAAGGTCGGCCAGCATCTGAAGTACGACGAGCAGGTTCTGGCGAATCACGGCATCGAATTGCGCGGCGTGGAGCACGACACGCTGCTGCAGTCGTATGTGCTGGAGTCGCATCGTCCGCATGACATGGACAACCTCGCGCTGCGGCATCTCGGCGTGAAGACCATCAAGTACGAAGACGTCGCGGGCAAGGGCGCTTCGCAGATCGGCTTCGACGAAGTGCCGCTCGAGAAAGCCGCCGAATACGCCGCCGAAGACTCGGATATCACGCTGCGCCTGCATCGGACGCTGTATCCGCAAGTCGAAGAGGAAGAAGGCTTGCTGCGCGTGTATCGCGACATCGAGATGCCGACTTCGCGCGTGCTGCGCAAGATCGAGCGCAACGGCGTGCTGATCGATCGCGAGAAGCTCGATGCGCAGAGCACTGAGATCGCGAAGAGGCTAATCGAGTTGCAGGCCGAAGCGTACGAGCACGCGGGCGGCGAGTTCAATCTCGGGTCGCCGAAACAGATCGGCCAGATTTTCTTCGAGAAGCTGCAACTGCCCGTCGTGAAGAAGACGCCGAGCGGCGCGCCTTCCACCGACGAAGAAGTGCTGCAGAAACTCGCCGAAGACTATCCGTTGCCCAAAGTGCTGCTCGAACATCGCGCGCTGTCGAAGCTCAAGTCCACCTATACGGACAAGCTGCCGCGCATGGTCAATCCGTCGACGGGGCGCGTCCATACGAACTACGCGCAGGCCGTCGCGGTGACGGGGCGCCTGTCGTCGAACGAGCCGAATCTGCAGAATATCCCCGTGCGCACCGGCGAAGGGCGGCGCATTCGCGAGGCGTTCATCGCGCCGCCGGGAAGCAAGATCGTGTCGGCGGATTATTCGCAGATCGAACTTCGCATCATGGCGCATATTTCCGGCGATGAATCGCTGATGCGCGCGTTCAAGGAAGGCGAGGACGTGCATCGCGCCACCGCGTCCGAAGTCTTCAGCGTGACGCCGCTCGAAGTCGACAACGATCAGCGGCGCATCGCGAAGGTCATCAACTTCGGCCTGATCTACGGCATGAGTTCGTTCGGGCTCGCGTCGAATCTCGGCATCACGCGCGATGCCGCGAAGCTCTATATCGACCGATATTTCGCGCGCTATCCGGGCGTCGCCGCGTATATGGACATCACGCGCACGACCGCGAAGATGAACGGCTTCGTCGAGACCGTGTTCGGGCGGCGTCTGTGGCTCCCCGAAATCAACGGCGGCAGCGGGCCGCGCCGTCAGGCGGCGGAGCGCGCGGCCATCAACGCGCCGATGCAGGGCACGGCCGCCGACCTCATCAAGATGTCGATGATCGCGGTGCAGGACTGGATCGAAAGCGCGGGCCTGCGCACGAAGATGATCATGCAGGTCCACGATGAACTCGTGCTCGAAGTGCCCGAAGAGGAACTGCCGGACGTGCGCAAGCGCCTGCCCGAGCTGATGTGCGGCGTCGCGGCGCTGAAGGTGCCGCTCGTCGCGGAAGTGGGCGTCGGCAACAACTGGGAAGAGGCGCACTGAAGCATCGGCAACGAGCGTATGCCCGGCATGCGGCGGCGGCGCTTGTGAATGCAGCGCCAACTCACGCACAATGAGTCATCGGGCGAGCAACGGCGCCTTGCGCATCTTCAAGACAGAGGGAGAGCTTCATGCACCGCTTCATCATCGTCGGCGGCGGGGCCGGCGGTCTCGAACTCGCGACGCGGCTCGGCGACCGTTTCGGCTCGAGCGAAGGCAAGGCCGACTCGAAACCTCCGCGCGCGCAGGTCACGCTCGTCGACCGCAATCCGACGCACATCTGGAAGCCGCTCCTGCACGAAGTCGCCGCGGGCAGCATGGACCCGTTCACGCAGGAACTCGAATACGCGGCGCAGGCGCTCTGGCATGGCTTCGAATTTCAGCAGGGCGAACTCGTTGGTTTGAATCGTGCGGCGAGACGCATCACGATCGGCGCACTGCGCGACGACGAAGCCGGCGAACTGCTGCCCGAGCGCGAACTGGAATACGACACGCTCGTGATCGCCATCGGCAGCACGACGCATTTCTTCGGCGTCGAGGGCGCGCAGGAGTATTCGATCGCGCTCGATACCGTCGGCCAGGCCGAACTCTTTCGCAAGCGGCTGATCGCGGCGTGCATGCGCGCCGAGCACTTCGCGCCCGAGCCTGTCGCGGCGGGCGTCGAGGAGGAGCGCGTGATGGAAGCCGCGCCGCGCATTCAGATCGCGATCGTCGGCGCCGGCGCAACGGGCGTCGAACTGTCGGCGGAATTGCGCAACACGGCGCAAGTGCTGTCCGCCTACGGCCTGCACAAGCTCGATCCGAAGCACGACATCGGCATCGCGCTGATCGAAGCGGGGCCACGCATTCTGCCCGCGTTGCAGGAGCGCGTGTCGTCGGCCACCGCCGAACTGCTCACGAAGCTCGGCGTGACACTGTTGACGGGTGAAACCGTCGCGCAGGTCTCGCGCGATTCCATACGCACGGCGAGCGGCAAGATTATCCGGGCGGATTTGACCGTCTGGGCGGCCGGCATCAAGGCGCCCGCCGTGTTGACTCGGCTCGACGGCTTGCCGACCAACCGGCTCGGCCAGTTGATCGTGCGCCGCACGCTGCAAACCGAAACCGACGACGACATCTTCGCGCTCGGCGATTGCGCCGCGTGTCCGTGGCCGGGCAACGAGCGCAACGTGCCGCCGCGCGCGCAGGCGGCGCATCAGCAGGCGAGCTTTCTGTTCAAGGCGTTCGAGCGGCGCATGCAGGGCAAGCCGCTGCCGGAATACACGTATCGCGATTTCGGGTCGCTGGTGTCGCTCGGGCATTACAGCGCGGTCGGCAATCTGATGGGCGGGCTGATCGGCGGCAACATGCTGATCGAAGGACTCTTCGCGCGGTTCATGTACATGTCGCTGTATCGGCTGCATGTCGCGGCGCTGCATGGCTACGCGCGCATGGTCCTCGACACGTTCGCGCACTGGCTGCGCCGGTCCACCGCGCCGCGTGTGAAACTGCACTGACCGGCGCGCAGTCGCACGGCAAGCTGTTTAGAATGAGCGGCGCGCGTAATCATCGCGCGCGCGGGCATGCGGCTTTATCGCCCGAATCCAGTCGTGTAGCGCCGCGCTCGTGCCTCGCGTGATCGGGCAGGCGCGGTTTCCGGTTCAGCGCCATCGGTGCGGCTGTGGCTCGACGACGCCAGCGCGCTCGCATCGGCGGCGCTTTGGCGGCTCTTGCCGCAGGAGCTTCGTATGCTGACCCCTGAAGTCGACAGTCTCATCCCGCACGTTCCGTTCAACCGGCGCAACTTCATCAAGGCCGCTTTCGGCACAGGCTTCGCGGCTGCCGTGCTGCCCGTTTCAGCGCAGACGATTCACACCGATGCCGATGGCCTCGAGGCAGGCGCGATCGGCGTGCGCGGCGCGGACGGCACGCTCGTCCCGGCGTATCGCGCGCAGCCGAAGGGCAAGACGCATTTGCCGGTCATCATCGTGATTCACGAGATTTTCGGCGTGCACGAACATATCGCCGATGTCTGCCGCCGGTTCGCCAAGCAGGGCTATCTCGCCATCGCGCCCGATCTTTACACACGACAAGGCGATGCATCGGCGTATCCGTCGATTCAGCAGCTCAACGATCAGCTCGTGTCCAAGGTGACAGACGCGCAAGTGATCTCCGACATCGACGAAACGGTGAAGTGGGCGGGCGAGCATGGCGGCGATCTGAAGCGGCTCGGCATTAACGGATTTTGCTGGGGCGGGCGCATTACGTGGCTGTACGCGGAGCACAATCCGCACGTGAAGGCGGCTGTCGCGTGGTATGGGCGGCTCACCGGCAACAAGACGGCGAACACGCCGAGCAATCCGATCGATAACGCCGCCGAACTCAAGGTGCCCGTGCTTGGTCTGTATGGCCGGCAGGATCAGAGCATCCCGCAGGACACCATCGAAGCGATGAAGCAGGCAATCGCGAACGGTCCGCCGAGCGCGCGCGGCTCGCAATTCGTCGTTTATGACGACGCGCCGCACGCGTTTTTCGCGGATTATCGGCCGAGCTATCGCAAGGCGGACGCCGAGGACGGCTGGAAACGCGCGCTCGCGTGGTTCCGCGAGCACGGCGTCAAATAAGTGGATTACGGATTCGCGCCGGTCGCGACGGGGCGGCCCGGATCGGCGCTCCATTCGCTCCACGAGCCGGGATAGAGCGCTGCGCCGTGCAGCCCGGCGATTTCCATCGCGAGTGCGTTGTGGCATGCGGTCACGCCCGATCCGCACTGCAGCACGACGTGATCCGCGGGCGTCGCGCCGATCAGCGAGCCGAACGTTTCGCGTAGTTCGTGCGCGGTCTTGAAGCGGCCTTCCGGCGACAGATTGTTCTTGAAGAAGTGATTGAGGGCGCCGGGAATGTGGCCGCCGACGGGATCGAGCGTTTCGTTCTCGCCGCGATAGCGGTCGGCGGCGCGCGCATCGATCAGCAGATGCTCGCGCGTGCCGATGCTGCGCGCGATCGCTTGCGCATCGATCGTGACCTGCAGCGGCTGGCCGGCCTTGAACGTGCCCTGCGTCGTCGGCGGCACGGCGGTGTCGAGCGGCTGGCCCGATGCTTCCCACGCCTGCAGGCCGCCATCGAGCAGCGCGACGGAATCGTGCCCGAGCCAGCGCAGGAGCCACCAGAGACGCGCGGCGTACATGCCGCCTTGCGCGTCATACGCGACGACCTGCTGGCCCTCGTTCAGCCCCAGTCCCGCGAGCTTTGCGACGAGCGCCGCGCGCTCCGGCAACGGATGCCGGCCATTCGTGCCCGTTTTCGTGCCGGAGAGGTCGCGGTCGAGATGCAGATAATGCGCGCCGGGAATGTGGCCCGCGGCATACGCGGCTTCGCCTGCATCGGGCGCGGCGAGATCGAAGCGGCAATCGAAGACGAGCACGCTGCCGGGCGCGGCGGCGAGCCGTTCGGCGAGATTGCCCGCCGAAATGAGCGTGGTGTAGTGAGTGTGCGGCATGACGGCTCCTGATGGTCTTCGGCGTGCGTGGCGTGGAACTGCGTCGATACTTAAGTGTAAACAAGAAAACGGGCCCGAAAGCCCGTCTCTTGTGATGGTTGAACAGCGTTCAGATGGTGCCGAGCTGATGCCGCAGGAACTCGTGGAAGTGTTGCATGCCCGATTCCATCGGACTCTGATACGGCCCGACCTGGTTCTCGCCGCGCGACATCAGCGCGCGCCGGCCCGCGTCCATGCGCTCGCCGATTTCGTCGTCCTCGCGCGCGGTTTCCAGATACGCGGCGCGTTCCGCCTCGATGAACTCGCGTTCGAAGAGCGCGATTTCCTCGGGGTAATAGAACTCGACGATGTTCGTGGTCTTCTGCGTGCCGCGCGGAATGAGCCAGGACACGACCAGCACATGCGGATACCACTCGATCATGAGGCCGGGGTAATACACCATCCAGATGGCGCCGAAGTCCGGCGGCGCGCCATTACGGAAACGCAGGACCTGATCGTGCCATTTCCGGTAGGTCGGGCTGCCGGGCTTCTCCAGATTCTTGTGAACGCCGACCGTCTGCACGCTGTACCAGTCGCCGAATTCCCACTCGAGGTTGTCGCACGAGACGAAACTGCCGAGGCCCGGATGGAACGGCGCGACGTGGTAATCCTCCAGATAGACCTCGATAAAGGTCTTCCAGTTGTAATTGCACTCGTGCACTTCGACGTGATCGAACATGAAGCCCGAGAAGTCGAAGTGACGCGCCGTGCCGAGTTTGGCGAGATCGGCCGCGACGTTGCGGCCTTCGGCCTCGAAGAGCAGGCCTTGCCAGTTCTGCAGCGGCGTGGCGCCGAGATTCAGGCACGGTTTGTCGGCGAAATGCGGCGCGCCGAGCAATTGCCCATTGAGATCGTAGGTCCAGCGATGCAGCGGGCAGACGATGTTCTCCGCGCTGCCACGCCCGTTCAGCATGATTGCCTGACGGTGACGGCACACGTTCGAGAGCAGTTCGATTTGATTCTGCTGATTGCGAACGAGCACGCGCCCTTCGCCCTCGCCCGGAAGCGCGAAATAGTTCCCCGCTTCGGGGACCATGAGTTCGTGCCCGATATAGCGTGGACCCTGCTTGAAAAGTATGTCGAGTTCGCGCGTAAGAAGCGCTTCGTCAAAGTAAGCCGTGACTGGCAGTTGGCTATGTACTGCTTTCAACTGCAATGCATTGCTCAGATTGGACATTCCCACTCCCGATGAAGACGTGAAAGCAGTGAACAACCCAACCATCGAAGATTCGATTTAGGGAGCCCGCGATTATACCGAAATCCGCCACGCCGGGGCGCATAAGGTCTTGATTTGGGTATAAATTGTCGCGAAGGTTCCGCTTAATGCGGGTTTGTGTGACGCCGCGCAAGTCCGATTGCGGCGTGCGTGCGCGTTTGCGGCGTTGCGCGACGCTTGCATTTGGGAACGCGCGGGGTGCGGGTCGAAAATTTGGCTTTTGCCGTAGAATGTGCGACTTGGTTCCAATTTTCAACTGCACATCCACGATTCATGGCGAAGACCGCAGCAGAGGCATCGGGCGAAGAAGCCGGCGCGCACGCGCCGGGCGCGGACGCCGCGTCGCTTCCGGAGAATTACGAAGCGGCGCTGGCCGAACTCGAATCGCTCGTGGCGCGCATGGAAGAAGGCGCGCTGAGTCTCGAGGAATCGCTTGCAGCGTACCGCCGAGGCGCGGCGCTTGTGGGCTTTTGCCAACAACAGCTCGAAAAAGTCGAGCAGCAGGTTCGCGTGCTCGACGGCGAGACGCTCAAGCCGCTGCCCGCCGAGGTCCAGCGCGCCGCCCAGGGTGCCGGAGCAACGAACGACAACGGGGACGACGACCTATGACCTTCGACCAATGGATGCGCGCCACGCTCGACCGCGTCGAAACCGCGCTCGAGCATTATCTGCCGGCCACGGACGTCGCGCCCGCGCGCCTGCACGAAGCCATGCGCTACGCGGTGCTCGGCGGCGGCAAGCGCGTGCGCCCGCTGCTGGTGCACGCGGCGGGCGAACTGACCGGCGCGGCCACGCAAGCGGTCGAAGCGGCGAGCGTCGCGCTCGAAATGATTCACGTCTATTCGCTCGTGCACGACGACATGCCCGCAATGGACGACGACGCCCTGCGCCGCGGCAAGCCCACGGTACACATCCAATATGACGAAGCGACGGCACTGCTCGTCGGCGACGCGCTGCAATCGCAGGCGTTCATCGCGCTGACGGCCGAAGGCAACGGCCTCACCGACAGCCAGCAGGCCGCGCTCGTGCGCGAACTGGCGGTCGCGAGCGGCTCGGTGGGCATGGCGGGCGGGCAGGCCATCGACCTCGAAAGCGTCGGGCGCAAGCTGTCGCGGCCCGAACTCGAGACGATGCATCGCAAAAAGACGGGCGCACTGCTGCGCGCGTCCGTGCGCATGGGTGCGCTCGCGGGCGAGCGGCCCGGCGCCGACGCGCTCGCCGCGCTGGACAAGTACGCTGCCGCCATCGGCCTCGCGTTTCAGGTCGTGGACGATATTCTCGATGTCACCGCCGACTCGGCCACGCTCGGCAAAACCGCCGGCAAGGACGCGCAGCACGACAAACCGACTTACGTGTCCGTCATCGGACTGGACGCGTCGCGCGAACTCGCCGCCCAACTCGGGCGCGACGCGCACGCCGCTATTGAGCCGTTCGGCCCGCGCGCCCAGCGCCTCGCCGAACTCGCCGACCTGGTCGTGAACCGGGCGCATTGATTGTTGAACGCGTGACGGACCCCACGGCGCAACATTCGCGCTGAACGAATCACGCCAGTTTTCCTAAAATGGGACGACGATGTACGACTTGCTGAAAACCATCGACGATCCGGCCGATTTGCGTGCCCTCGATCGACGCCAACTGCATCCGCTTGCCGACGAACTGCGGGCCTACGTGCTCGACAGCGTGTCGCAGACGGGCGGCCATCTGTCGTCCAATCTGGGCACGGTCGAACTGACGATCGCGCTGCATTACGTCTTCGATACGCCGCTCGACCGCATCGTCTGGGACGTCGGCCATCAGACGTATCCGCACAAGATTCTGACCGGCCGCCGCGAGCAGATGCCGACGCTGCGTCAGTTGAACGGCATTTCCGGCTTTCCGCGCCGCAGCGAATCCGAATACGACACCTTCGGCACCGCGCATTCGAGCACGTCCATTTCGGCGGCGCTCGGCATGGCCGTCGCGAACAAGCTGCAGGGCGACAACCGTTATTCGATCGCCGTGATCGGCGACGGCGCGATGACTGCGGGCATGGCCTTCGAGGCGATGAACAACGCGGGCGTCGCGGACGACCTGCCGCTGCTCGTCATTCTGAACGACAACGACATGTCGATTTCGCCGCCGGTCGGCGCGCTGAATCGTCATCTCGCGCGTCTGATGTCCGGCCGCTTCTATGCCGCCGCGCGCGCGGGCGTCGAACGCGTGCTGCGCGCCGCGCCGCCGGTGCTCGATCTCGCGCGCAAGCTGGAAGAGCACGCGAAGGGCATGATCGTGCCGGCCACGCTTTTCGAAGAGTTCGGCTTCAATTACATCGGACCGATCGACGGCCACGACCTCGATTCGCTGATTCCGACGCTGCAGAACATCAAGGAACTGCGTGGCCCGCAATTTCTGCACGTCGTGACGAAGAAAGGCCAAGGTTACAAGCTCGCCGAAGCCGACCCGGTGCTGTATCACGGTCCCGGCAAGTTCAATCCGGCCGAGGGCATCAAGCCGTCGAGCGCGCCGTCGAAGAAGACGTACACGCAGGTGTTCGGCGAGTGGCTCTGCGACGCCGCCGCGCAGGATTCGCGTGTGGTCGGCATTACGCCGGCCATGCGTGAAGGCTCCGGCATGGTCGAATTCGAAAAGCGCTTCCCGGACCGTTATTTCGACGTCGGCATCGCCGAGCAGCACGCCGTCACGTTCGCGGGCGGGCTGGCCGCGGACGGCATGAAGCCGGTGGTCGCCATCTATTCGACGTTCCTACAACGCGCCTACGATCAGTTGATTCACGATGTCGCGCTGCAAAACCTGCCGGTGGTGTTCGCCATCGACCGCGCGGGTCTCGTCGGCGCTGACGGCGCGACGCACGCGGGCAACTACGACCTCGCGTTTTTACGCTGCATTCCGAACATGACGGTGATGGCCGCATCCGACGAAAACGAATGCCGCCAGATGCTTTACACCGCGCTCCAGCAGCCGAACCCGACCGCCGTGCGCTATCCGCGCGGCGCGGGCACGGGCGTCGCCACGGTCAAGCAGATGACCGCGATTCCGCTCGGCAAGGGCGAAATCCGGCGCGAATCGTCGCAGAAAATGGGTTCGGGCAAGCGCATCGCCGTTTGCGCGTTCGGCACGATGGTCGCGCCGTCGCTCGCCGCCGCCGAGGAACTCGACCTGACCGTCGCGAACATGCGCTTCGTGAAGCCGATCGACGCCGAGTTGCTGCGCGAACTCGCCGCGACGCACGACGCGATCGTGACCGTCGAGGAAGGCGCGATCATGGGCGGCGCGGGTTCGGCTTGCGTCGAGGCGCTGCTCGCGAGCGGCGTCGTCAAGCCGGTGCTGCAACTGGGCTTGCCGGATGTTTTCATCGATCACGGCGATCCCGCCAAGCTGCTTGCGAGCGTCGGCTTGGATGCCGTGGGCATCGCGCGTTCGATTCGCGAGCGTTTCCTTTCCGCCGTCGAAAGCGCGGGCAAGCTGGAAAAGCGCGTCGCCTGACGCGAGAATCGGCCGCGGGCGCTCGGGGCGCGCCGTTCATCGGAAGCTGGCCGGCAGTCTGTTTTGCATGCGGCGCGGGCAATGTCCCGCGCCGCGTGCGTTTCACCGTTTAGCGCCGCGCCGTCGCTGCGTCGGCATAAAAGGACATAACAAATGAACCAGATGAATCCCGCCTTCGTGATGCCCGATGTCCAGAGCACGCCCGACACGCGCCAGATCGCGATTCAGCGCGTCGGCGTGAAGGGCGTGCGGCATCCGTTGTCGGTGCGTACGGAAAGCGGCGTGCAGCCGAGCGTCGGCGTGTGGGACCTCGACGTGCATCTGCCCGCCGAGCAGAAAGGCACGCACATGTCGCGTTTCGTCGCGCTGCTGGAAGAGCATCGCGCGCCGCTCGATCAGGCCGCGCTCCGCGCCATGCTCGCCGATATGCTCACGAAGCTCGAGGCGCATTCCGGCCGTATCGAAGTGAGCCTGCCGTACTTCGTGATGAAGACCGCGCCGGTTTCAGGCGTGCAGAGCCTGCTGGATTACGAGGCGACGTTCATCGCCGAAAAGCGCGACGGCGAAACGCGCATGTCGCTCAAAGTGCTGGTGCCGGTGACGAGCCTGTGCCCGTGCTCCAAGAAGATTTCGCAATACGGCGCGCACAATCAGCGCTCGCATGTGACGATCACGGCGCAATTGGCCGATGACGTCGCGGTGGAGGAACTGGTGCGTATCGCGGAAGAAGAGGCGTCGTGCGAACTGTGGGGCCTGCTCAAGCGGCCGGACGAGAAGTTCGTGACGGAGCGCGCGTATGAGAACCCGAAGTTCGTCGAAGACCTCGTGCGCGATATCGCGACGCGGCTGAACGCGGACGATTGCATCGTTGCGTATGTGCTCGAAGCGGAGAATTTCGAGTCGATTCACAATCACAGCGCGTATGCGGTGATCGAGCGCGACAAGCGCTGATTTTCGCGCAGCGAGCGTTGCTTTGCGAAAAGCCGGTCCCAGCGACCGGCTTTTTCATGCGCGCTCGGGCCGCGCGCGCTTAAACTGCTTCTCCGACACACTCAGTCACAGGAGCGCGCATCGTGATCCTCATCGGCCAATACGATTCCCCGTTCGTGCGGCGCGTCGCCATCGCGATGAAGCTCTACGGCATGGACTACGAGCATCGTCCGTGGTCCGTGTTCAGCGATGCCGACAAGATCGCGCCGTTCAATCCGCTGATTCGCGTGCCTACGCTCGTGCTCGATTCAGGCGACGCGCTGATCGAAAGCGCGATGATTCTCGACTATCTCGACGAAGAAGCCGGCCCCGAGCGCGCGATGATCGCGTCGGCGGGCCGCGCGCGACGCGAGGCGCTCAAGGTCTGCGCGCTCGCGACGGGTCTCGCGGACAAGGCCGTCGCGCTCGTCTACGAACGCGTGCTGCACAAGGAGAAATCGCAGGCGTGGATCGATCGCTGCGCGGGACAGGTCGAGCGCGTCCTGGGCGTGCTGGAGGCAGACCGCGCGTCGCGCCCGACGCCGTACTGGTTCGGCGATGCCATCGGCCATGCGGATGTCGCTGTCGCGTGCGCACTGCGCTTCACGCGCGAAGCGCATCCGCAGATGTTCGCCGCGACGCGCTGGCCGACGCTGATCGCCCACGCGGACCGCTGCGAAGCGCTGCCCGCGTTCACCGCGATCGTTCAGCCGTTCAATCCGCCGAAATAAAAACGCTCACGCGCGCGCGAGCGAAGTCAGGTCCCAGCGCGGCTTGACGGTGAACGCGTAATCGCGCACGGCCTGATCGGGCCAGCGCGTGAGACGCAGCGCGCCCGCGAGCGCGATCATCGCGCCGTTGTCCGTGCAGAGCGACAAATCCGGATAGTGCACATCGAAGCGCCGCTTTCGGGCCGCCGCCGACAGCGCTTCCCGCAACTGCCGGTTCGCGCCGACGCCGCCCGCGACGACGAGCCGCTTCAGGCCCGTCTTCTTGAGCGCGGCGAGCGACTTGGCGACGAGCACATCGACGGCGGCATCGACGAAACCGCGCGCCAGGTCCGCCTTCCCCTGTTCGCAGACGTTCGCGCCGAGCTTGCGGCTCTGCGTGAGCACGGCGGTTTTCAGGCCGCTGAAGCTGAAATCGAGATCGCCGGAATGCAGCATCGGACGCGGCAGCGCGACCGCGCCCGGCGTGCCGAATTCCGCCAGCCGCGACACTTCCGGGCCGCCCGGATAGCCGAGCCCCAGCAGTTTCGCGGTCTTGTCGAAGGCTTCGCCGGCGGCATCGTCGAGCGTTTCGCCGAGGGTTTCGTAGACGCCCACGTCCGTCACGCGCATAAGCTGCGTATGCCCGCCCGACACGAGGAGCGCGACGAACGGAAAGGGCGGCGGCGCATCGACGAGCAGCGGCGAAAGCAAATGCCCTTCGAGATGATGGATGCCGACCGTCGGCTTGTCCCACGCCATCGCGAGCGCATTCGCGATGCTCGCGCCGACGAGCAGCGCGCCCGCGAGCCCCGGCCCCTGCGTGAACGCGATGGCGTCGATGTCGGCGCGCGCGACTTTCGCCTCGTTCATCACCTGTTCGAGCAGCGGCAGCGCGCGGCGGATGTGATCGCGCGACGCCAGTTCCGGCACGACGCCGCCGTACTCGCGATGCATCGCGATTTGCGAATGCAGCGCGTGCGCGAGCAGGCCGCGCGCGGTGTCGTAGAGCGCGAGGCCGGTTTCGTCGCAGGAGCTTTCGATGCCGAGAACGAGCATGATCGGGACTTCGGAGGGGAACGGGAAAGTATATCAGCGGGTGCCAGTTACAATGCGCGGCATGGAATCCTTCGATATCGCCGTCATCGGCGCGGGCGCGGCCGGCATGATGTGCGCGGCTGTCGCGGCCCAGGCGGGCCGGCGCGTCGTGCTGATCGACCACGCCGAGCGTCTCGCCGAAAAAATCCGCATCTCGGGCGGCGGCCGCTGCAACTTCACGAATATCAACGCGCAACCCGCGAACTTTTTGTCCGCGAATCCGCATTTTTGCCGCTCCGCGCTCGCGCGCTACACGCCGCGCGATTTTCTCGCGCTGCTCAGCCAATATCGCGTGAAATGGCACGAAAAGCACAAAGGCCAGCTTTTTTGCGACGATTCGAGCGAGACGATCATCGACCTTCTGCGCAGCGAATGCGACGCGGGCGGCGTCGCGTGGCGGCGTCCGGCGAGCGTTCACGCGATCCGTCACGACGGCGCGCGCTTCACGCTCGACACGACTGCGGGAGCGATCGGCGCGGCGGCGCTCGTCATCGCGACGGGCGGCTTGTCCATTCCGAAGATCGGCGCGACGGATTTCGGTTATCGCGTCGCGAAGCAGTTCGGCCACAGACTCATCGACACGCGCCCGGCGCTCGTGCCGCTCACGTTCACCTCGGCTGACTGGGCGCCGTTCGCCGCGCTGTCGGGCGTTTCGCTGCCGGTCCGCATCGGCACCGGCAAAGGCAAGACGCGCGGCGAATTCGACGAAGACTTGCTGCTGACGCATCGCGGGCTGTCGGGTCCGGGCGTGTTGCAAATTTCGAGTTACTGGAACACGTCCGAGCCGATTCACGTGAATCTGCTTCCCGACGCCGACGCCGACGCGACCGACTTGCTGCTCGACGCGAAAGCCGGATCGAGGAAGCAGATCGGCAATTTCCTCGCCGAGCATGTGCCGGCGCGTCTCGCGCATGCGTGGCTCGAAGCGCAGCGCGTGCCCGCCGATGCGCGCCTCGCCGATCTTCCCGATCGCACGTTGAAGGCGCTCGGCGCGTCGCTGTCCGGCTGGACGCTCACGCCGAGCGGCACGGAAGGCTATCGCAAGGCGGAAGTCACGCGCGGCGGCGTCGATACGCGCGAATTATCGTCGGCGACGATGATGAGCGAGCGCGTCTCCGGACTGTTCTTCGTCGGCGAAGCAGTGGACGTCACCGGCTGGCTCGGCGGCTACAACTTCCAGTGGGCATGGGCGTCCGGCGTGGCGGCGGGAAAAGCCGCGGCCGAATACGCGCGAAGCGCCGCGAAAGTGGCCTGAACAACCGCTCGAAGTCACGCGCCAGCGGGTGTTCCACGGGTCTCGGAACACCGACCCGTTTGCTATACTCGGACGGTCATCGGAGGATTCCAAGCGCGGCTCTCGCGCCGTTCCTTCGCTCTGGCCTGCGTTCAGGCGGCGCGCATCGCATGAAGCTCACGACGACTCGCTAATAGTCCCGCTTGAGGAGGTCAATCCCCAAGCGGGTTTTTGCTTTAACGGCGCGCACGCACGTCGGCCGGACATTTCCATTTCGCAATTGCACCGGGTGAAAGATGAGCCTCAAGGACCAGATCAACGACGACATGAAGACGGCCATGCGCGCGCGCGAAACCGAGCGCCTCGGCACGATTCGCCTGCTGCTCGCGGCGATCAAGCAGCGTGAAGTCGACGATCGCGTCACGCTCGACGACGCTGCCGTCACCGCCGTCGTCGACAAGATGATCAAGCAGCGCAAGGACTCGATCAGCCAGTTCCAGGCTGCGGGCCGCGACGATCTCGTCGCGAAGGAAAATGCGGAGCTCGCCGTGCTGTCCGCGTACATGCCGGAACAGCTTTCCGCCGATGCGATCGCCGCCGAAGTGCAGGCCGCCGTCGCCGCGACGGGCGCCGCAGGCCCGCAGGACATGGGCAAGGTGATGGGCGTGCTCAAGCCGAAGCTCGCGGGCAAGGCCGACATGACCGCCGTTTCCGCGCAGGTGAAAGCCGCGCTCGCCAAGTAATCCACGCCGCGCGCGCATCCGGTGATTCCGCACGCATTTCTGCAGGATTTGCTCAACCGCGTCGATATCGTCGACGTGGTGGGCCGTTACGTCCAGCTCAAGAAGGGCGGGGCGAACTTCATGGGCCTGTGCCCGTTCCATAACGAGAAAAGCCCGTCGTTCACGGTGAGTCCGACCAAGCAGTTCTATCACTGCTTCGGCTGCGGCGCGCACGGCACGGCAATCGGCTTCCTGATGGAGCACACGGGGCTGACGTTTCCCGAAGCCGTGAAGGAACTCGCGCAAGGCGCGGGTCTGACGGTGCCGCAGGAACCGTCCGGTTCGTTCCGTGGCGGCAATGGCGGCGGGCATGGCGGCTACGGCGGCGAGAGCGCGCCGAACAAGGCGGTGAGCGTCGCGCTCACCGAAGTCATGCAGACCGCGTGCGACTTCTATCGCAAGCAACTGCGCGCCGCGCCGAACGCGATCGCGTACCTCAAAAAGCGCGGACTGACGGGCGAAGTCGCCGCGCGCTTCGGCCTCGGCTATGCGCCGGACGGCTGGCAGAATCTCGAAGCCGCGTTTGCCGATTATCGCCACGACAATCTCGTCGAAGCGGGCCTCGTGATCGTCAGCGAAAAGACCGACGCGCAAGGTCAGGCGCGCCGCTACGACCGGTTCCGCGAGCGCGTCATGTTCCCGATCCGCAATGTGAAGGGCAACGTCATCGGCTTTGGCGGACGCGTGCTGGACGGCGGCGAGCCGAAATATCTGAATTCGCCCGAAACGCCTCTGTTCAGCAAGGGCAGCGAACTTTACGGCCTCTTCGAGGCTCGTCTCGCGATTCGCGAAATGGGCTATGCGCTCGTCGTCGAAGGCTATATGGATGTCGTCGCGCTCGCGCAACTCGGCTTTTCCAACGCGGTCGCGACGCTCGGCACAGCCTGCACGCCGGTCCATGTGCAAAAGCTCTTCCGGCAGACCGACACCGTCGTGTTCAGCTTCGACGGCGATTCCGCCGGCCGCCGCGCCGCGCGCCGCGCGCTGGAAGCGGCGCTGCCGCACGCCGCCGACAATCGGACCATCAAGTTCCTCTTTCTCCCTAAGGAACACGATCCGGACAGCTACGTGCGCGAGTTCGGCACGGACGGCTTCGGCGAGCAAGTGGACCGCGCGATGCCGTTGTCGCAATTCCTGCTGAACGAGGTCCTGAACGACAAGGAACTGGAACAACCGGAAGGCCGCGCAAAGGCGCTCTTCGACGCGAAGCCGCTCTTGCAGGCGCTGCCGGCTAATGCGCTGCGGGTGCAGATCCTGCATATGCTTGCGGACCGGCTCGCTACGCCGTTCACGGAAATTGCGGCGCTCTGCGACATCGATTCGCGTGCGGCCGCCGTCGCGCGGGCATCGGTGCCGAAGAGCGAACGCCGCCGCGTGACGGGCCAGGAGCAACGGGCGCTGCGCAATCTCGTGATGTATCCGGGCATCGCGGCGTCGCTGGACGAAGAGAGCGAACGCACGCTCGTGACGATGACCGAGCACGGCGAACTCTTCAGCGAAGTGCTTGGTCACGTACGCGAGCTGGGCGGCGCGGCGGAATTTCAGATGCTATCGGACGTCTTGCGAAACGCAGCAAATGCGCCGACATATGAGGATATCTTCCAGGAAATTCTCGCCTATGATGAAAACGTGCGCGATCTGCTGTTGCGCGATCCCTCCGACGAGGATGCCGCGCAGCGCGTCGAAGAGCAAAAGCGCCTGCTGACGGAGGAACTGCTGGCGACGGTCATCAAGCTGCGGCACGACAGTTATCGGGCGCGGCTGGATCAACTGGCGCGGCAAGCGAGCCTGTCGGCGGAAGAGGTGGCCGAGTTCTCGGACTTGTCGGCGAAAGTCGCGCAGATCAAGGCGGGGCGGGCCGCAAGCCCGGATAGCGAAAGGTGAAATGCTATAATAAAAAGTTCAAGAATCGTTGCCTTTTTTCAACCGTTTGCGCGAGATCGCGGGCGGTCGCGTCGTTCTGAAGGGCAGCGAATCGAAGGGTAAAAGCAGTGAATCGGGCGCGAGTCGCCGGGCGAAGTAAATCGGAAGCAAAGTTGCGAAGGGTTGCAGAAAGGCGCTGACTGGATCGGCTGTCGCGGGCGCGAAAAGCGGTTGAAGCGGTGATATCGCCGCGAAAGCGTGCCGGGGCACATATAACAGGCGGATGGGCACGCCGGCGAACAGACGGGCGCAAGGGAAGCGGCTGCTATTGCGGGTAAGAGCGATTCACGATCGAGCGCATCGCTCGAACCGCGATGGAGCCCGGCAGGGCACGCAGCATGTTGGCTTTTGGCAGCGTGCACATTGGGTATTCACGGTTCCATCGGTTGCCGTCCGGCAACCGCGAGTCGAGACTAGAGCCTGTATGGCGAACTCCATGACGAAAAAGCTGAACGATGTACCCGTCGAAGACGACGCAATGCAAAACGCAGAGCCTGCCGCCGCTCCGACGGCGAAGGTCGAAAAGGCCAAGGCTCGCGACCGCCGCGCCAAGGAGAAGGCGCTGTTGAAAGACGCCTTCGCGTCGAGCGCGCCTGGCACGGTCGAGGAACTCGAGGAGCGCCGCTCGAAGCTGCGCGCGCTCATCAAGCTCGGCAAGGAGCGCGGCTTCCTCACCTATGCCGAAATCAACGATCACCTTCCGGATAACTTCACGGAAACCGAGGCGATCGAAGGCATCATCAGCACGTTCAACGACATGGGCGTGGCGGTGTACGAACAGGCGCCCGACGCCGAGACGCTGCTTCTGAACGACAACGCGCCGAACGCTTCCGCCGACGACGAAGTGGAAGAAGAAGCCGAAGTCGCGCTGTCCACCGTCGATTCCGAATTCGGCCGCACGACCGACCCGGTGCGCATGTACATGCGCGAGATGGGCACGGTCGAGCTGCTGACCCGCGAGGGCGAGATCGAGATCGCCAAGCGCATCGAGGACGGCCTCAAGCACATGGTCATGGCGATTTCCGCCTGCCCGACGACCATCGCCGATATTCTCGCGATGGCCGAGCGCGTGCAAAACGAGGAAACGCGCGTCGATGAACTCGTCGACGGCCTCATCGATCCGAACGCCGAGGACACGGACGGCTTCTCCGAGCAGGAAGCGGAGGCGATCGAATCCGAAGACGAGGAAGCCGACGAGGAAAGCGACGAGGAAGAGGAAGACGACGACGGAGCCGCGCAGGCCAGCGCCAACGCAGCGCAGCTCGAAGCGCTCAAGCGGCAGTCGCTCGAGAAGTTCTCGCTCATCAGCGAATGGTTCGACAAGATGCGCCGCGCCTACGAGAAGGAAGGCTACAAGTCGAAGGCGTATCTGAAGGCGCAGGAGGCCATTCAGACCGAACTCATGTCGATCCGCTTCACGGCGCGCACCGTCGAGCGTCTGTGCGACACGCTGCGCGCCCAGGTCGATGAAGTGCGCCAGGTCGAGCGGCAGATTCTGCATACGGTCGTCGACAAATGCGGCATGCCGCGCGCGGAGTTCATCACGCGCTTTCCGGGCAACGAGACGGACCTCGACTGGGCCGACAAGGTCGTCGCGGAAGGACACGAGTACAGCGCCGTGCTCGAGCGCAACATTCCCGCGATTCGCGAGCAGCAGCAGCGTCTGCTCGACTTGCAGGCGCGTGTAGTCCTGCCCTTGAAGGACCTGAAGGAAACGAACCGCCAGATGGCGGCGGGCGAGTTGAAGGCGCGTCAGGCGAAGCGCGAGATGACGGAGGCGAACCTGCGCCTCGTGATTTCGATTGCAAAGAAGTACACGAACCGCGGCTTGCAGTTCCTCGATCTCATTCAAGAAGGCAACATCGGCCTGATGAAGGCGGTGGACAAGTTCGAATATCGTCGCGGCTACAAGTTCTCGACTTACGCGACGTGGTGGATTCGCCAGGCCATCACGCGTTCGATTGCGGATCAGGCGCGCACCATCCGCATTCCGGTTCACATGATCGAGACGATCAACAAGATGAACCGCATTTCGCGGCAGATCTTGCAGGAAACGGGTCTCGAGCCCGATCCGGCGACGCTTGCCGAGAAAATGGAGATGCCGGAGGACAAGATCCGCAAGATCATGAAGATCGCGAAGGAGCCGATCTCCATGGAAACGCCGATCGGCGACGACGACGATTCTCATCTCGGCGATTTCATCGAAGATACGAACACGGTCGCACCGTCCGACGCCGCGCTGCACGCGAGCATGCGCGATGTCGTGAAGGACGTGCTCGATTCGCTGACGCCGCGCGAGGCGAAGGTGCTGCGGATGCGTTTCGGCATCGAGATGAGCACGGATCACACGCTCGAGGAAGTCGGCAAGCAGTTCGACGTGACGCGCGAGCGCATTCGCCAGATCGAGGCGAAGGCGCTGCGCAAGCTGCGTCATCCGAGCCGTTCGGACAAGCTCAAGTCGTTCCTCGAAGGCAATTGATGCGCGGGCCGGGCTTGTATTGAGAGACGTTGTCAGGCAAACTCGCAGGCCTTCGAGAATCGCCTCGCGCATCGTTCTGAAGTATCGGAAAGCGCCGCACGGCGCTTTCTTTTTGCCCTATGCGCTCAAGGGCCGGAAGCTTAACTGGTATAAGCTGTCGACTCATAATCGACCGATAGTGGGTTCGAGTCCCACCCGGCCCACCAAGTGTTTGTTTTTAAAGTCAAATACTTGGCGTGCTTTCGTCCCTGACAAAAAATCTTCAGGGACGATGCGGGTCATCTAACCCACTCGGCTTTCCTTGTGCTTCACCTCGGCCTGCGTGCGGACGCGTCGTGGCTCGATCCACTTCGTTCGCGCGCTGCGCGTGGTACTCGACGTCGCATCGTCGCCCGTGAGCGCCGTTCCAGCGGCGCCATCTCCCATCCGAGAGGGCAGCGGCAAGAGGCACACTGACGTAGTGCGCGCTTGCGGCCAGTCGGTCGACTTCATCCAGCGCGTTCCCATGTCGATCATTCACCTGCATACCTGAATTACGTCCAGCAACGCGTCGTCTGAACGGTCCCGCGAGGGTAAGGCGCCGGGCACTGTAGCGTTGTGTGCGGCGAACATCCACTCAGCGTCCTAACCTGGTCGCGCCTGTCGCGTTTGCGTCTGCATGGGCGAGACACCTTGCGCATGCAGCGCCGGACGCTCGCGAAGCTGGCGCGGCGCTAGCAACGGGGCTTCGACGAACTGCCGCCGGCATTGGCGCAGCGTTTTGCCGACAGCGTGATGACTCGCGCTGATGGAGCGTTCCAGTCGTCGCTCGAGCGCGCCGGCTTCGCGGTCGACTTCGGGCTCACACGCGAGGCCAACGACGCGCTGCAGGCGACCATCGGCGAGAACGTCGGGTTGATCTGCTCGATCGCGTCAGAACATCTGGCGGATGTCGAGGGCATCGTGATGCGCAACGTGCAGACGGGGCAAACTCTCAACAGCCTGACGGATCAATCGCACGAACGCTACGCGGTCACGCGCGACCGCGCAGCCTTCATCGCCCGCGATCAGAACAGCAAGGCGACGGCGACGGCGACGGTCGTGCGCGTGCGTCAGGAAGGATTCGGCATTATCGAGGCGCTCTGGATGCACAGCCACGTCGGCAAGCATCCGCGAGCGTCGCATGTGGCGACGGACGGCAAGCGCTATCGGATCGCGAAGGGCATGCAGTTGGACGGCGGGTGGACGTGGCCGGGGCGCGAGCCCAACTGCCGATGCGTGAGCCGGTCGGTGATTCCGGGGCTCGAGAGCGGCCAGTCCCCTAAGCAAGATCCTTCAGTAGCCCGGTGAACTATGGACTGCAGCCACGCGCTTGGAACGCGCTCACGCTCGAGTAGCTGATGGCCGGCAAATATGCGCCCATTGTCAGCGGTGCGCCGATGCCGAGCAGCGCGGCGTTCTGAACAGACTGACCGAAAGAGGGGTCGGGCAGCAAGTTCCTCAGCGCGATGAAGCCGTCGTTCGTGTTGCCGTTCCCGTCGCCATTGTCGGACCACTGGATCCAGTTATAACCGCAAGCTGCATTGGCGTTCGAAGGTCGGTCCGCGCTGCGGCTGACCGCGATTACGTAGTTTCCAGCGCTGTCGGTCTTGAGGGTTTGATCGAACAGACAGCCCGCGACCTTCTGCGAGAAGAGTTCATACGAGCATATCGACCAGTAGCGCATATTGCCCGTGCCCATCGTTGCATTGCCTTGGAGAGTCTGTGGAACCGTCGGCAGGCGGCCAGTCAGTACCGCGACGGGACCGAGCGAGCGGCTCAAGCCCGCCGCGAGATAGCCGTTGTCAGGGTTTGAATATCCATTCGCCGACTCGGACAACGATGTTTCATTGCCTGACATGGCGCGCTTCATGCGACCGGATAACGGTCTTATCGCGCAGTTCGTCGCGACGGAACTTGCAGGCGTCGTCAAGCGCCAAGGCGATCAGTGGGTTGCGGCGCAAGGCACGAATGAAAGCACGCTTACGCTCGACCCGGCCTTCCTCGCGGGCCTGAACAAACTTACACATGTCTCGACGGTGCTCTTCCCCTCAGGCGACGCCCGCGTGCGCTTCGAACTACGCGGGGTGCCGACGCCCGGCATCACCGACATGAAGCTCCTCGCCTCCGGCCAGCAGTTGCACTACTTCAACCAGATGGAGCAGTGGGTGCCGTTCGAATGGCCGGGCCAGGCGCTCGATAACACCGCCCAACTGCAGTGGGAAACGGAGCAGGGCGGCTTGCGCTCGACGATGTACGCACAGGGGCGCTTTGCGCTCATCCGATTGCTTGAGCGCGCGAAGGTCGAGCAGCAGGACAACGCGCGCTATGTGCTGTCGTGGACGCCCGATCAGAATGCGGGCGTGCCGCTGTCGGTGCAGCTGCGCGCCGAGGGCGGCGCAGGTCCGCTCGACGTCCTCCAACTGCGGCACTTCGCGCTACCCACGCGCATCTTCATGACGAGCACGCCGAGAGATGCGGCCAAGCAGACATCGGCGAGCCCGCCGCCGCTGCCGCCCGGCGCGATCACCGCGGCGCAGAAAGTCGGCGTGCCTTTGCCGGGAGCCCATTGATGCAGAAGAACGACAAAACAAACAAGCAAGAGCAAGCGCTGCAACACGCCGCCCAGCATGACGCTCAGCACGCCGATCCCGCCCTGCGCTATTACGAAGCTGAGATGCGCTATCTGCGCGAATCGGGGCGCGAGTTCGCGCGCGCGCATCCGGATCGTGCGCGCATGCTCAATCTCGATCGCGTGGGCGACCGCGATCCCTACGTCGAGCGACTGTACGAAGGCTTCGCGTTCCTCACCGGACGCCTGCAGCAGAAGCTCGACGACGAACTGCCGGAACTCACCGAAGGCCTCGTGAGCCTGCTCTGGCCGCATTACTTGCGTATGATTCCGTCGCTCTCGGTGGTCGAGTTGTTGCCGCTCGGCGAGAAGCACCAGCGCACCGAACACGTGCCCGCAGGCGTGGCGATCCGCTCCGCGCCGATCGCGGTGGCCAAGGATTCGGGCGATGGCGCCACCCACAGAACGGTCCAATGCCTCTACCGCACGACGCAGCCAGTCGATCTGCATCCGCTTCGCCTGACGCACGCTGGACCGTCGGTGCGTCACGACGGACGCTCGATCATCCGCCTCGCGTTTGAACTCGACCGTTCCGCGAACCGCAACGAAACCGACCTCTCGCGCCTGCGCCTGCACCTGAGCGCCGACCAGCCGACCGCCTTCGCGATGCATCTTGCGCTCACGCGTCAGGTGCACGCAATCGAATGGCGTATCCCCGAAGTGCGCGATGGTGAGGCGCTGTCGCTCGATGGCGTGCGCATCGTCCCGGCGGGCTTCGCGTCTGAAGAGCGCCTATGGCCGAAGTCGGACGCCGCGTTCTCCGGCTACCAATTGCTGCTCGAATACTTCACGTTCCGCGAGAAGTTCCTGTTCGTCGATGTATGCGGTCTCGACATCCAGAAGCTGCCTGAACGCGCGACGCATTTCGAACTCGAGATTGTCCTCAAGGAAACGTATCCGTCCGACCAGCGCTTTACCAAGGACAACGTGCGGCTCTTCTGCACGCCCGTCATTAATCTGTTCGAGCTGGATGCCGAGCCGATCGTGATCGACCATCACGAGACCGAATACCGCGTGATCCCGGCGGGACATCAGGGCGAGCACGTCGAAACCTATTCCGTCGATGCGGTCGAGGCATTCGATCACGAAACCGCCGAGCGCTACGAATACGTGCCGTTCGCGACGTTCCGTCATCGCGGCGGGATGCTGCGCCACGAAGCGCCCGAGCGTTATTTCCATACGCGCGTGCGACCGGGCATGGACGGGCTGCATGAGACGTGGGTGATCTTCGGCGGCAACGCGTGGGAATCGATGCACGATCTGCCGGAAGAAAGCGTGTCGCTGCACGTGACCGGCACGAACGGCATGTTGCCGCGCAAAGGCTTGCGCGAGGCGCGGCTGAATGAACTGGCGGAAAGCACGCCGAACGTCGGCGGCGTGAGAAACCTTGTCGCGCCGACGTTGCCGCTCTATCCGCCCACGGGCGACCGTTTCCAGTGGCGCGTGCTCTCGCATCTGGCGCCCAACTTCCTGTCGATGCTCAACGCCGAAGTCCTGCGCGGCGCGCTCGCGCTCTACGACTGGACCGGCGATGAACTGAATCGACGGCGGCTGGCGGGCATTCTGCATGTCTCGGAAGAGCTGCTCGAAGAAGTGTCGGGCGGGGCGGTGGAGCGCGGGGTACTGATCGAAGTGACGCTCGATTCGCACGCGTTTTCCGGCGAAGGCGACGTGATGCTGTTCGGCGAGCTGCTGCATCGCTTCTTCGAGCTGTACGCGGAGATCAATCTCTTCACGAAGCTGGCGATCGTGAGCTTGCCGTCGCAGGCGCGCATCGAGTGGCCGCGCAGCAAGACGCATCGGGCGCCGCTATGAAGCCGCGCGACCTTCCGAACCCCGAGCCGCTGGTCGCCGCGCTGCTCGCCCGCGCGCCGCAGATGAACTTCATGCAGCTTTGTCGGTTGCTGGAAGCGGGGCGCCCTGAGCGAGCCGGCTTCGGCGAGCGCGACACGCCGGAGCACGAGCCGGTGCGGTTCCGCTCGCGTGCGCGCATGGGCTTCCCGGCGGGCGAAATCGCGGGCGTCAGCTATGACGACCTCGACGACGACCCTTACGCGACGCCCCAGCCACCCGCCGTGCACACGACCTTCATGGGCTTGTACGGCGTGGACGCGGCCATGCCGAGCCACTATCTCGACGACATCGCGCAGCGCGAGGAAGGCCACGAAGCGGTCGAGGCGTTTCTGGATCAGTTCCATCATCGCTTCGTGACGCTGCTGTATCGCGCGTGGAAGAAGTATCGGTACCCGGAGAGCTTTCGCTACGGCGGTGCGGACGGGCATTCGAAGAACTTGCTGTGTCTGGCCGGCTTCGGCTGGGGCAGCAAGCCCGCGCGCGCCGGTTTGCCCGATTCGCGGATGCTCGCGCTGCTCGGTCTGCTGATTCAGCGCACGCGCACGCCGGAAGGTCTGGCGGGGGTGGTCGCGCTGGGTGCGTCGGGCGTGGGCGTCAAAGTCGATGAATTCTGGCCGGTGCCTATCCAGTGAATACACTGGCGCTCGCACGCACTATCGTTTCCGTTGCGCGGTCGGCCATGAATGGAGTGCAATTGCCAGCACGATCTGGCAGGGCGCATGGTGTAGCCGCTGTGCTTCGATTGCCCAGCGCAAGCCGATCGAGGCGTTGCAAATGATGGCTACCGAACGTGGCGGAAAGTGTCTCTCGCCAGAAGCGTTGGGGACGCACGTCAAACACACATGGCAGTGTCACCGGGGGCATGTCTGGCAGGCCAGGCCCTCCGCCATTCAACAGGGGTGCTGGTGTCGGAATTGCGCCGTCCTTGACCGAACGATGAATCCCCTCAAGCGCAAGAAGTACGATGTTGAAGGATGACCGCTGCGGTGACGCGCGCTGGATTGTCCACTTAGTGCCGCCCTTGATGGCGCGCCATGAGCTTTGTGCACCCGGTGGCACCGCTACCTTACTGGCCGCCCGGTATTGGTGAAGCCCAGTCCGGGCGACTGCGGCGGCGTGAGACGGACATTCCAGGGATAGTTTCAGGGGCGGTCAACCGAGGTAGCGTAGGCACTTGATGATGCTAGTTACTCGTGGCAATCGGCTTTGAGCCAGTCGAGCGTGTTTTATGCCGATTGTGAAGAGGCTGCTCGTTCTTCACTAAGTTTCCTGTCGGTGTCCAACATCACGCGCGTGTCGGATGCCGATAGCCGGGTTGTCTCCGAGCGCGATGCGCTCAGGAACATGAGCGCGCGCTACACGCGCATGGCCGATGGCACGCTCACACGCATCGAGACGACTTCTGACGATGGGAAAAACCCCGGGTCGGCGTCGACATATGCGTATGGATGATGGGACGGTGAATCGGCGCTAGGCGTGCTCGGTGTGCCGAAGACTCGCGCACCCGCCGACCACCCTACGCTGTCCCTACCGCGGATTATTCCGCACAAAATTCCTAAACGACGCATACGCCGGCTTCTGCGTATGTCCATCGCCCTCCATCATGCCGTATGCGCCTTCCTTGTCGTCGTATAGCTCGTAAGCCTGAATCGATTGAATGTTGTACTTCGACGCCACGCTGACATATTGCGCCATCATGTCGTTGCCCGTCAGATAAGCGGCAATCTGCAGCACCGAGCCGAAGTCCGGGCGCACGCCGAACTCATTGATCCAGATTGGCTTGCCCATCTGATGCAGAACGTCGAGCACGTCGTGACATCCTGTGCCGCCGCACGCGTGCGTGATATCGCCTTCGTTCGAGTACCAGTGCCATGCGGTAATGTCCCAGCTTACCGTCGGATGACCTTGCGTTCCATCGGGCTGCGAGCCGTCGGCAAGCATCTGATAGAACGCGTAATGCAGCCAGGTGCCGCCCAGAACGATCTTGCCCGCCGTGTCCTGCGACCTCACACCCGCAATCAGTCCGCGAATGACGCCGCGCGCAATCTGGAATCTGCGGTTGTCGTACTGCTGCCACGACACGCCATCGACGTTGCCGCTTAACGCCGACGCCTCGAGTTCGTTGCCCACTTCGTAATATGCGTAATGATGCGCGCGCGCCGTTTGTTCCCCGAGCTGAAAGCCCCCGTTATACGCGTCCTGCTCGTTGTCGTAATCGAGACCAAGCAACATCACCGGGTACACGGTTACGCCGCCATCAGCCATCGTTTGAGCAATGCCCGCGAGCTTGTTTGCCGATGCCTCGTTATAGACCTCGTTGCGGTAGATCGTTGCGCCCAGATCGTGCAGCTGCGCAAGCTGGGTTTGCGGACTCGAAATGTCGTAGGCGCCGCCACCGTTGTTGTGGCCATTCATGCCATAGAAGATCGAGCCGCTGCTATTCGCGCTCTTGGCAGTGGCGGCGAGCGTGGCGCTCTTATCGATGCCCGCGTCGGAAGCGCTATCGCTGCCGCCGCATGCTGTAAGGAGCAAAGCCGCGGCGACGGCGCTGGCAATCGCGCCGAGGCTGAGGGTGGAACACGATCGAACTGCTTTCATCATGATAATTAGTCGGACTAATGAAATTGCAAGAATTAAAGCGATGCCGCGCTGCGGCCATCGCTTTCGACGATTGATTCGGAAGGGGCGCAATACCCCACTGAGCAACGAGCGCGGTGCGGGCCAGCGCCGAGACATGCGGAAACGATGGCCCCGAACGCTGCATCGTTCGGAACGAAGGGCAGTCGACGGGCGATGAACGATGATGCGTTCATCGCGCGCGCTCTATGCGACACCGGATGCGTCGACGAGCGACGCCAGCGGTGTGCTGTTAGGAGAATCTCTTATTCTCGGCGTGCTTCCTGGCCATCAGGCAACCGTTGCCGATTAATGAGACAGCGGGCGAAAGGTTACTTTGTTCTGCCTTCGAAGTAAACCTTGAAGGTGCACATTCACGATTTCGATCGGCAATGGTCATTCAAATAACGACCAGCTAACTCGTCGTTGAAATTAATACATAGCGATACTAAGCAGCGTAATAATTCGACATGTCGATGGCCTGTCGGGAACGTTAGCATAACGAAGTAAGGACGATACCTATGCGACAGGATAGGGCAGCCACGCTGTGACGCTGCGCATCGCAAGAAGCCGCTTCGTGTTAGCCTCTCGTCTTCGCTGCGGCGTGAGCATCGCGCGCCGACAAGACGCTATCCTACCGAGCGCGCCGCATATCGGGCGGCAAGCCACAAAAATCAGACGCACTTCACGAACATGACGTACAGAAGTCCGCAAGTCGCCGAGTTGATGGCGCAAAGGGAATCGCTGGAAAAGGAACTGGCGGAGGCCCGCCGAAAAGAGGAGCGGCTCGCGCTCATCGAGATCGTGCAGAAGATGCGCGAATACGGCATCACGTTGAATGAACTGCTTGGGCGCAAGCCCGGTTCGTCGCAGGCTGCGGCGGATACGGGTATCAAGTATCGCGATCCGACGAGCGGCGCGACGTGGAGCGGGCGCGGTCGCGCGCCGCAATGGATCGCCGGCAAGGATCGGGACGCGTTTCTCGCGAGTCAGCCAGTGGGCCGGCACGCCAGTGAATCGGCTCGGCGCGTGACCCAAGCGTCGCTGTTCGCGGACGACGAGTGACCGAGCGGGCGACGCCCCGGTCGCCCTTTTCGCATGCTGAAATGCCGAAGCGGCACATTGGCGCCTCGGCGTAAAGCGCGTTTACTGCGACAACACCACCTGCGCGATCAACCCCGTCGCTGCTGCGACGAGCACGTAATCGGCGCCCACGCCCACCCACTGATAGCCGCGCGGCGGCTGACGCAGGCCGTGGCCGCGCCAGTCATCGACGACATATTGATGGTCGCGATACTCGCCGGTGAGCCGATCGCCCTTGTGCCAGTCCGGATGCCCGCGATCGCGTCCCGGGCCTTGAGCATGCTCAGGCGGACGCGGCGCGTCGTGGCCGTTCATCATCGGCGCGCGATCAGGTCCGTGACCGTGATCGCGATCGAATTCGGGACCATGCGACGACTGGGCGAAACTCGTTCCCGCAGCAAGGCCAAGGGTTGCGGACAACAGGGCCGCGATGATTTGGTTCTTCATCTTAAAATCCTCCTCGTTTGTTTGTAATCTGACCGCTTGACGCGCAAGCAGGCGAACACTCTACGTTCTGAAGCCCTGCAATGACGTGAGATTGTGTAAGCAATGCTTACTTCGCATTACTCGAAGCGCAAGGCACGAGCCACGTCGTTATATTCGTCCATACATTCCGCTGAATGAGAACAATAAAAATGTTTTGCTTTCATGGATGGTTTTTCTGGCCCAACATGAAGCGATTTCATAAAGCATGGAGACGGACATGGAAAACGCAGCGGACCTCAAGCGCTACGAGTTATTGATCGGCGGGGAATTCGTCGCGCCGAGCGGCGGTGAATATTCGACGAACCTTAATCCGGCGACCGAAGACCCCATCGCGTATGTGGCACAGGGAACGGCCGCCGACGTCGATCGCGCCGTGCAGGCGGCGCGCGCTGCGCTCAAGCCGTGGAATGCGATCCGCGCTGCCGAGCGCGGCCGCATTCTGATGCGGCTCGCCGATCTCCTGCGTCAGAATCAGGAAGAACTGGCTGCGCTCGAAAGCCTCGATGCCGGCAAGCCGATCGGGGGCGTGCAGCGCCAGGACGTGCCGGCCGCCATCGACACGCTCGCCTACTACGCGGGCTGGTGCGACAAGATCAACGGCCAGGTCGTGCCGGCGCGCCCCGACGCGCTCACTTACACCGTGCGCGAACCGGTCGGCGTCGTGGGCGCCATCGTGCCGTGGAATTTCCCGCTGATGATCGGCATGTGGAAGATCGCGCCCGCGCTCGCGTGCGGCTGCACGTTGATCGTGAAGCCCGCCGAGATCACGCCGCTTTCCGCGCTGATGGTCGGACGTCTCGCGCTCGAAGCCGGCGTGCCGCCGGGCGTGCTCAACATCGTGACGGGGAAGGGCTCGGTAGTCGGCGATTCGCTCGTCGCGCATCCGGGCGTGGACAAGGTCACGTTCACCGGCTCGCCGTCGGTCGGGCGGGGGATTTTGCAGGGCGCGGCGGGCAATTTCAAGCGCGTCACGCTCGAACTGGGCGGCAAGTCCGCGAACGTAATCTTCGCCGATGCCAATCTCGACAACGCCGTGCGCGCCGCCGCGTCGGGCATCTTCTTCAACGCGGGTCAGGTCTGCTCCGCGGGCTCGCGCGTGCTTGTGCAGCGCGCGGTCTATAACGATGTCGTGGAACTTCTCGCGCAGCGCGCGCAGACCATCAAGCTCGGCGATCCGTCCAAGCGCGAAACGAACATGGGCCCGCTCATTTCCGCCAAGCAGATGAAGAGCGTGCTGGATTACGTCGATATCGGCAAGGGCGAGGGCGCGTCGCTCGTGACGGGCGGGCGGCGCTCGGGCGAGCGCGGCTACTTCGTGGAGCCGACCGTGTTCGCGAACGTCGAGCACGAGATGCGGATATCGCAAGAAGAGATTTTCGGTCCCGTGGCGAGCGTCATTCCATTCGACGATGAAGCCGACGCGCTGCGCATCGCCAACGGCACCGCTTACAGTCTCGCGGCGGGCGTGTGGAGCGCGGACATCGGCCGGGTGCACCGGATGGCGGCAGGACTAAAGGCCGGCACTGTGTGGGTTAACACTTACGGTTACACCGACGTGCGCCTGCCGTGGGGCGGCGCGGGCGACTCCGGCTTTGGCCGCGAACACGGCGACGTGGCGATCGAAAACTTCACCGAGCCCAAGGCGGTTTGGATTTCGCTGACCCCTTGATCCTTCACGATGCACCGCGCGTCGACGGCGCGCGGTGAAAATCGACGCTTAAGCAAAAGGACGCATAAAGGGCGGCACGAAGCCGCCCTTGATTCAAACATCGCTAAGTTGAATCAGATATGCGCCTGACTCACTTCTTCATTGCGCGCACGCCATAGCCGCGCCCGTTGTGTGCTGTCTTCATACTGAACGGTGTTCTGGCGGCAAGCCTCGATCGTCGAATTCTTGCGCTCGACGATAGCCTGGCAGAGAAATTCGGCGCTATAAGCCTTGAGCAAATGCGGGCAGTGCGTGCCGATGTACTGCGCGACCTTGCCGTAGTCGCTATCCGCCGAAGCGAGGGAGCGGTACGTTTCGGCGTCCCAGCGGAACATCAAATCGAGTTCTTCGAATGCGGTATTGAACGCGCACACCTGCGCCTGCAGTTCGCGTTCGTCGCTCAGACTTGCGTGGATCATGATTGTCTCCTCTATGGCCGTGGGGCATGTAGGCAGAATAGAAAAGACGATCCATAGATGACAGTTAAACTTTTTTCGCTTAACTATTTGCTTTAGCTTATGCGTCGGGCTTGCCGGTCTTGGCGACGATATGCGTGATCGCTTCGATCTGCGCGGCGCCTTCTTCGATCAGGAATTGCTTGAACGCGAGCGCCACTGGCGGCAGGCGCTTATTGTTGCGATGCACGACGAACCAGCTGAGCATGACCGGGAAGCCTTCGATGTCGAGCACCGCGAGCTTGCCGACTTGCAACTCCATGCTGATCGTATGCGCGGACAAAAAGCTCAGACCCATTCCGGCAATCACTGCCTGCTTGATCGTTTCCGTGCTGGTGATTTCCATTGCGACATTCAGATTCGCAAGCCTCCCCGCAAAGCCTTCCTCCATTGAGTTCCATGTATCGGAACCGCGCTCGCGCACGATAAACGGCTCGTCCGCGAGCGTCTCGAGAGGAATGTCGCTTATCCCGACGAGCGGATGATCCGGCGGCGCGACAATCACATAAGGATGCGGCGCAAACGATACATTGACCGTGTCCATATCGCGCGGCGGCCGGACCATCACGGCGAGATCGGTGAGATTGTCGGAAAGCTGATGAAGCAATTCCTCGCGATTGTGTACCGCGAGATTGAGCCGGACATCCGTATTGCGCTTAGTGAATTCCGCTAGCAGCCGCGGAAAAAAATAGTCGCCCGCGCTAATGACCGCGACGTTGAGCGTGCCTCCGGAAATACCCTTGAGCCGCGCCATCGCGTCGTCGGCTTCGCGAAATTGTTCGAGGATCGACCTGCTGTAATGGAGCATTTCATTGCCGGCGGGAGTCAGGTAGATTCTCTTGCCGAGCTGTTCGAAAAGCGGCAAGCCCGCATGCTCTTCCAGTTGCTTGACCTGCGTGGAAACCGCTGGCTGCGTGAGATACAGCTCTTCGGCGGCTCGCGAAAAACTAAGTCGGCGCGCGACCGTTTCGAAGATTTTGAGTTGACGCAGGGTGGCGTTACGCAGCACGGCGAGCCCTCATCCATTCACGATAGCTAACTTATACAATAATTTTTTTTAACTTTCCTTAATCATTTTTCTCCCCCACGATGCTTTCACGCCCCACGAATTTGTAAGCCTTCCGCCGTGGCGGATCGCGTTTCGAGCGCGGCGCATCGCATCAAGACGGCCTGCAAAGGCTGCATCGATCATCCGGACTCTATTGGGAATCGCTCGAAATGATTCTTCGATCGCCTGACGCGGATGTTGGCTACGGATGCCCCTCCATCGCCCTTTTCGGCACGCGGCTGCACGCCCGCGCCGCGTGGCCCGAACACGTTCCCTGACCGACCGCCTCGCCCGCCGGCCCTTCGGCGCCGGTGATCTCGCAGCACATCAAGCGCCGCACGAGCGCTGAGACAGATAACGGAGACAGACATGGCAAGCGCAGACACGGTTGTGTCCGGGCATTCGCACGGGCGTCACCACAACAGATGGATTCAGCTGGCGATCGGCATTCTATGCATGGGCCTCGTCGCCAATCTTCAATACGCGTGGACGCTTTTCGTCGTACCGATGGATGCGAAGCATCATTGGGGTCAAGCGGCGATTCAAACGGCTTTCACCATATTCATCGTCACCGAGACGTGGCTCGTGCCGGTCGAGGGCTGGCTCGTCGACAAGTTCGGGCCGAGGCCGGTGGTCATCGGCGGGTCGGTGTGCGCGGCGCTCGGCTGGATCATCGACGCCCACGCGACGAGCCTCGCGCATCTGTACATCGCGGCGGTCGTCGCGGGCGTGGGCGCGGGCTGCGTGTATGGGACGTGCGTCGGCACGGCGCTCAAGTGGTTCCCCGACAAGCGCGGTCTCGCGGCGGGCCTCACGGCAGCCGGTTTCGGCGCGGGCGCGGCCGTGACGGTCATTCCGATCTCGAACATGATTCAAAGCTCGGGCTACGAGCATGCGTTCATGTTCTTCGGCATCTTCCAGGGCGTGTGCATCTTCCTGCTCGCGCTGATGCTCGTGCGTCCGAAGCCGCCCGTGAATATGGTGGCGCCCAAGCGCGTGGTGTCGACGAAGATCGATTACACGACCGGCCAGATGGTGCGCTCGCCGCTCTTCTGGGTGCTCTACCTGATGTTCGTATTCGTCGCGGCGGGCGGCGTGATCGCCACCGCGCAGTTCGGCCCGATCGCCAAGGAATACGGCTTCGCGAAGATGCCCGTCAACCTGCTCGGCGTGACGCTGCCGCTGCTCGCGATGACGCTCTCCATCGACAATCTCTGCAACGGCTTCACGCGTCCGCTGTGCGGTTTCATCTCGGACAGGATCGGCCGCGAGAACACGATGTTCATCATCTTCCTCGGCGAAGGCATCGCGCTGCTCGGGCTGATGAAGTTCGGGCATCACCCGTATCTGTTCATGCTGTTCGCCGCGATGACCTTCCTCTGCTGGGGCGAAATCTTCTCGATCTTCCCGGCGACGTGCGCGGACACGTTCGGCAGCAAGTACGCAGCCGCCAACGCCGGCACGCTCTATACGGCGAAGGGCACGGCGTCGATGCTCGTGCCGCTTGCGTCCGTGCTCGCGTCGATCGGCTCGTGGAATGCGGTCTTCATCACGGCGGCGGTGACATCGATCGCGGCCGCTTTCTGCGCCAAGTTCGTGCTCGCACCGATGCGCAAGCGCTGGATCGAGAATACGGTGGCGCAGACGGCCGGCGATTCGCCGATGAACGCGTCGTTTCAGACGAGTTGGCCGGAAGCGTCGGGCAACACGTCGGTGCAGTAAAGGAAGCGGCGCATGCGCGATCGTCCGCTCGACCGCGCGCATGCGCCTTCGGTCTCGCTGCATCAGTTGAGGCTCTTCATCGCCCTCGCGCGATACAGGAGCTTCACGCGCGTCGGCGATGAATTCGGCATCACGCAATCGGCGGTCAGCCGCGGCATTCGAGAACTAGAAGACGAAATCGCGCTCCGGCTTTTCGATCGCACCACGCGTCAGGTCGCGCTCACCGATACCGGACGGCGGCTGCTCGCGCGCCTCGCGCCGCTCGTGGAGGAACTGGAAGCGACGCTGCGGCCTCACCCGCACAATTCGACGGAGCCGGGCGTGGTCAACGTCGCGAGCAGTTGCGGTCTCACCGCGAGCGTGCTCCCCGCGCTGCTCGCGTCGTGCAAGTCGCGCTTGCCGGAGGTGACCGTCGTCGTGATGGATCGCCCGCAAAACGCCGTGCTGCAACTCGTCCGTTCGGGCGAGGCGGAATTCGGCATCGTGATCGCGCCGGACAATCTCGACGAACTCGCCGCCGAGCCGCTCTTCGACGACAGCTTCGCCGCGGTCGCCGGCGCGTCGCACCGGCTCGGGCAAGCGGAACGCCTGAACTGGCAGGACTTGCGCGGCATGCCGCTGCTCCTTCTCGACGACGACACCGGCAGTCTCGCCGCCATCGAAAACGCGCTGGCGCGCCACGGCATCGCCGGCGCGGTGCGTCAGCGGTTCACGCAACCGGCAGCCGTCGCGCGCATGGCGGAGGCGGGGCTCGGCATCGGCGTCCTGCCGATGCACGCGCGCGCAATCGCCGAAAGCAGTGCCAGCGCGTTCATCCCGCTCGTACCCGACGAGTCACGCACGCTCATGCTCGTCCGCCGTCGCGGCCGCGCATTGCGGGCGAGCGCGGCGCATGTCTGGTCGCACTTCATGGCGTCGTCGACGCAAACTCTCGTTACCTCGCAAGCCGTCGCCTGACGGCGTCTCGCTTCTCCTATCATTGACCGCAATGCGTTCGCCGCATGCGGGTTTCCGCTTGTCCCCCCGCGCACGAATCGCCTTGTTCTGACCGTTGACGGAATGTAGTATCTTGTATATCAGAAGGCTATAAGGCTACAACTCAGGAGACAGACCATGAAAATCTGCGTGTACGGCGCCGGTGCCATCGGCGGTTACATGGGCGCGCAACTCGCGCGTGCCGGAGCGGACGTGAGCTTCGTCGCGCGCGGGCCGCATCTCGCCGCGATGCAGGCGAACGGCGTGCGCCTGCGCATCGGCGGGGAAGAGCACACGGTGAAGGTGCGCTGCACGAACGATCCCGCCGAGCTCGGGCCGCAGGATTACGTCATCATCGCGCTGAAGGCGCATTCGGTGCCGGGCGTCGTCGACCTGATTCCGCCGCTTCTCGGGCCTGACACGGCCATCGTCACCGCGGTCAACGGCTTGCCTTACTGGTACTTCTATCAGCACGGCGGCGAACTCGCCGGCACCACATTGCAAAGCATCGATCCGGGCGGGCGGCAGTGGAGCGTCTTCGGGCCGGAGCGCGCGATCGGCTGCGTGCTGTTGCCGGCGGCGGAGATCGTCGAGCCGGGCGTGATCGAGCATCACTACGGCAACAAATTCCCGATCGGCGAGCCGAGCGGCGAAACCACACCGCGTCTGCAGGCGCTGCACGACATCATGGTCGCGGCGGGCATGGAAGCGCCGATGCGCGACAACATCCGCGACGAAATCTGGCTGAAGTTATGGGGCAACCTGTGCTTCAACCCGATCAGCGCGCTCACGCACGCCACGCTCGATGTCCTCACGAGCGACCCCGGCACGCGCGCGCTCTCGAAGGCGATGATGCTCGAGGCCAAAGCCATCGGCGACAAGATCGGCGTGAACTTTCGCGTGGACGTGGAGCGGCGCATCAACGGCGCGGGCGCGGTCGGCGCGCACAAGACGTCGATGCTGATGGACTGCGAAGCCGGCCGGCCGATGGAAATCGATCCGCTCATCACGGTCGTCCAGGAAATCGGGCGTCTGGTCGAAGTCGACACGCCGATGATCGATGCGGTGCTCGCACTGATCAAGCTGCGCGAAGCGGTGAATCAAGGCACAGCCCGCGCCACGGCGTCGCCGGAAGCGCAAAAAGCAGCCTAAACTGCATCCAGAGGCGCCAGCGTTGTTTCTGATATACAAGATGCAAAATATGTTGCGTTCTGCTGCGACGCAACATATACTGAGGGCTCTTGAGTGATTTAACCGGAGCCTGAAATGAGCATCGCCTTGTTGGTAGTGGTTGGATTCGCGCTGGTTGCCGTGGGTGTGGGCGTTACGTTTATGATTGCGTCGGCGGTGCCGCAGGACATGCTGCAGCGCGCGCAGGATCACGGTCGCTTTGCCGGCCTCGCGGCGGACGACCAGAATGGCGGTTCGGGCAAGCGCGTCGTCGCGAACCGGCCGCAAATGGGAAATCAAGCCATCAATGCCATCTGATACTCAATCCGTAGACACGCCGGAAGTGCGTCCCGAAGCGCGTCCTGAAGCGCGTCCTGACGTTCGGCCCGATGTCCGTGCGTCCGGGCTGACGCTTTCGCTGGAGCCGATCAACGCCACGGTTTCGCTGCGCGATCAGGCATACGCGAAGCTGCGGCAAGCCATCGCCGAGGCGGACATCTACCGTTCGCGCGAGGAAATCCGGCTGGACGAGAAAGAGCTGACGGAAGCGCTGGGCGTCTCGCGCACGCCGATCCGCGAGGCCATGACGCTGCTTGAGCAGGAAGGCTTTCTGCGCACGGTGCCGCGCCGGGGCGTATATATCTTGCGCAAGACCAAGCGCGAGATCGTCGAGATGATTCACATGTGGGCCGCGCTCGAGAGCATGGCGGCGCGCCTCGCGACGCAGCGCGCGACCGACGAGGAAATCGCGCAGCTTCGCCACATGTTCGACAACTTTCGCGACGGCACGCCCGCCGAACACATCGACGAGTACTCGGAAGCGAACATCGCGTTCCATTCGGCGATCGTGCGGCTGTCGAAGTCGGAGATCATCTACGACACGATCAAGAATATCTTCACGCACGTCCGCGCCATCCGGAAGATGACGATTTCGCAGAGCGACCGCGCGTCGCGCTCGATCGTGGATCACATGCGGATTATCGAGGCGCTGGAAAAGCGCGACACCGAACTGGTCGAGCGGCTCGTGAAGCAGCATTCGCTCGATCTCGCGGCGTTCGTCGAGGCGAATTGCGACTTCCTGGATTGAAATTTGAAGCGCGCAAAGCAATATAAGAGAAAGGCCGCGCGGCGTACGCCGCGCGGCCTTTTTGCGTGCGCGGACGGGCGCGCGCTATCGCATGGCGCGCAGCATGGTTTCACCGAGCGCGGCGGGCGAGTCCGCGACGCGGATTCCCGCCGACTTCATCGCGTCGATCTTCGCGGCGGCTGTTCCGGCACCGCCCGAGATGATCGCGCCCGCGTGCCCCATGCGTCGTCCCGGCGGCGCGCTGGTTCCGGCGATGAACCCGACGACCGGCTTCTTCGTCTGCGCATCCTTCAGGAATTGCGCCGCTTCTTCTTCCGCCGAACCGCCGATCTCGCCGATCATGATGATGCCTTCGGTCGCGTCGTCTTCGAGAAAGAGCGACAGGCAGTCGATGAAGTTCGTGCCGTTCACCGGATCGCCGCCGATGCCGATGCACGTCGTCTGCCCGAGTCCGGCCGCCGTGGTCTGCGCGACCGCTTCGTAAGTCAGCGTGCCCGAGCGCGACACCACGCCGATCTTCCCCGGCCGATGAATATGCCCCGGCATGATGCCGATCTTGCACGCGCCCGGCGTGATGACGCCCGGACAGTTCGGCCCGACGAGCCGGCTCTTCGAACCGTCGAGCGCGCGCTTCACGCGCAGCATGTCGAGCACCGGAATGCCTTCCGTGATGCAGACGATGAGCGGCACGTTCGCGTCGATGGCTTCGAGAATCGCATCGGCGGCGAAGGGCGGCGGCACGTAGATCACGGAGGCATCCGCGCCCGTTCTGGCGACCGCGTCGGCCACGGTGTCGAACACGGGCAAGTCGAGATGCGTCGTGCCGCCCTTGCCGGGCGTGACGCCGCCCACCATGCGCGTGCCATACGTGATGGCCTGTTCCGAATGAAAGGTGCCTTGCGCGCCGGTGAAGCCCTGGCAAATCACCTTCGTGTTGCTGTCGATCAGGACGCTCATGTGGCTTCTCTCAATGGTGGACGGCGCTGACGATCTTGTCGGCGGCGTCGGCGAGGTTGTCGGCGGGAATGATGGTGAGGCCGGAGTTGCGCAGAATCTCGCGGCCCGCATCGACGTTCGTGCCGGCGAGGCGCACGACGAGCGGCACGTCGAGCTCGATCTCGCGCGCCGCCGCGACGACGCCTTCCGCGATCACGTCGCAGCGCATGATGCCACCGAAGATGTTGACGAGGATGCCTTTGACCTTGGGATCGCGCAGGATCAGCTTGAACGCGGTCGCAACGCGCTCTCGCGTGGCGCCGCCGCCCACGTCGAGAAAATTCGCCGGCTCGCCGCCGTAGAGCTTGATGATGTCCATCGTGGCCATGGCGAGGCCCGCGCCGTTCACCATGCAGCCGATGCTGCCGTCGAGCTTCACGTAATTGAGGCCGTGCTTCGCGGCTTCGATTTCCGCGGGATCTTCTTCGTCTTCGTCGCGCAGCGCTTCCACATCGGGATGGCGATAGAGCGCGTTGTCGTCGAAATTGAGCTTGGCGTCGAGCGCCATGACGTCGCCGGAACCGGTCACGACGAGCGGATTCACTTCCACCACGGAAGCGTCCAGTTCGACGAACGCCTGATACAGCGCCGCGATGAACTTCGACGCCGCTTTCACCTGTGCGCCCGTCAGACCAAGTCCGAACGCGATCTGCCGCGTGTGGAAGGGCTGAAGGCCGGTCGCCGGATCGATCGCGACTTTGAGAATCTTCTCGGGCGTGCGATGCGCCACTTCCTCGATCTCCATGCCGCCTTCGGTCGACGCCATGATCGTGATGCGCGAACTTGCGCGATCGACGAGCATGCCGAGATACAGCTCGCGCACGATGTCGCAGCCTTCCTCGACGTAGAGGCGCTTCACTTGCCGACCGCCGGGGCCGGTCTGCTTCGTGACGAGCACCGACGACAGCATCTGCTGCGCGTTCGCGCGCACGTCGTCGATGGATTTCACGACGCGCACGCCGCCTTTGCCGTCGGGATCGTTCGTGAAGCGTCCCGCGCCGCGTCCTCCCGCATGAATCTGCGATTTGACGACCCAGACCGGGCCGCCCAGCGCGTTCGCGGCGTCGGCGGCTTCCTGCGCGCTGAAAGCGACGCGGCCGTGCGGCACCGCGACGCCGTACTTTCGCAGCAGCGCCTTCGCCTGATATTCGTGGATGTTCATTGCGTCTCCTGTGTCGGCCGGACGCGCGCGCGATGACGTCGGTCCGGTTCGATACAAAGCGTTTTTGGGATGGCGCGAACGGTTTCGGCAGCAGGAAGCGCACGCGCTGGTATGAGATATATCACATATCAGGTTCCGCAAAGAAATTCGCGCCGTGCCGCGATGCAGCAAGGAAGTTAATTGCAGTCCGGATGCACAAGGTGAACGAGGATCGTGCGGTGCGTCACAGGGTTTGTTCCAATGCGATGATCGTTGACTAATACTGTGTGTGGAATATTGTATATCACAGCAACCGGGCGGAAGCGCGACGCCCGGACACGCACACACAACCCCCATCGAGGAGGAGACAACAATGTCCGAAGTCGTCAGCAGCCGCCCGGAAGTCGCCCCAGTCAGCACCACCGCCGATGACACGCTCAAACAGAAAACGCGCGGCGCGGGCGTCATCTCGGGCGGTCATCTGGTCGCGCGAGCGCTCAAGAACGAAGGCGTCGACACGATCTTCACGCTGTGCGGCGGCCACATCATCGATATTTACGACGGCTGCGTCGACGAAGGCATCCGCATCATCGACGTGCGGCACGAACAGGTTGCCGCGCACGCCGCCGATGGCTACGCGCGTCAAACGGGCAAGCTCGGCTGCGTCGTGACGACCGCCGGCCCCGGCTGCACGAACGCGGTCACGGGCGTGGCCACGGCGTTCCGCTCGGAAAGCCCGATCATCCATATCGGCGGGCAGGGCGCGCTCACGCAGCACAAGATGGGCTCGCTGCAAGACTTGCCGCACGTCGACATGATGTCGCCGATCACCAAGTTCGCCGCGACCGTGCCGAGCACCGAACGCGTCGCCGACATGATCTCGATGGCCGCCCGCGAAGCCTTCAACGGCGCGCCCGGCCCGGCGTATCTGGAGATTCCGCGCGACGTGCTCGACCGCGAAATCGACGTGACGAAGGCGGTGATTCCGCAGCCGGGGCGCTATCGCGCATCGACGAAATCGGTCGGCGATCCGAACGACATCGAAAAGCTCGCCGATCTGCTCGTGAACTCGGAGCGCCCCGCGATTCTCTACGGCCAGCAAGTGTGGACGGCGCGCGGCCACGAAGAAGCGATCGCGCTCCTGCGCGGCCTCGACATTCCCGGCTATTTCAACGGCGCGAGCCGCGGCCTGTTGCCGCCGGGCGACCCGCATCACTTCGACCGCACGCGCTCGCAGGCTTTCGCGAAGGCCGATCTGATCGTGATCGTCGGCACGCCGTTCGATTTCCGCATGGGCTACGGCAAGCGCATCAGCAAAGACCTGAAGCTCGTGCAAATCGACATGGATTACCGCACGGTCGGCAAGAACCGCGAGATCGATCTCGGGCTGGTCGGCGATCCGGGCGCGATACTCGGCGCGGTGCTGCAGGCCGCCAGCGGGCGCCTGAAGAACGACAAGCGCCAGTTGCGCCAGGCATGGATGCGCGAACTCACCTCCGCCGAGGAAACCGCGACCGCGAAGCTGATGCCGCTCTTCACGTCCGATGCCAGCCCGATCCATCCGTACCGCGTCGCGCACGAGATCAACCAGTTCCTGTCCGACGACACGATCTATATCGGCGATGGCGGCGACGTCGTCACGATCTCCGCGCAGGCCGTGCGCCCGCGCCGCCCCGGACAGTGGATGGACCCCGGCGCGCTCGGCTCGCTCGGCGTCGGGACGGGCTTCGCGATTGCTGCGGGCCTTGCCAATCCGGAGAAGGAAGTGCTCTGCTACTACGGCGACGGCGCGTTCTCCATGACGTCGTTCGACATGGAAACCGCGAACCGCTTCGGCGTGCCGTATATCGCGGTCGTCGGCAATAACTCGGCGATGAACCAGATTCGCTACGGCCAGCTCGCGAAGTACGGCGAGGAGCGCGGCAACGTCGGCAATCTGCTGTCGGACGTGCCGTATGGCCGCTTCGCCGAAATGCTCGGCGGCTACGGCGAGGAAGTCTACGAAGCGTCGAAGATCGCGGGCGCGTTGCAGCGGGCGCGCGAATCCATCGCGAAGACGGGCAAGAGCGCGGTCATCAACATCTGGGTCGATCCGAGCGTGTACGCTCCTGGCACGATGGCGCAGACGATGTACAAATAAAGGTGAACGATAAACGAGAGACTTGGGAGACAGCCATGAGCAACACCTCGGGCAAGGCACTCGACGGAGTGCGCATTCTCGACTTCACGCACGTCCAGTCCGGTCCGACCTGC
This sequence comes from Caballeronia sp. Lep1P3, assembly GCF_022879595.1. Lineage (NCBI taxonomy): Bacteria > Pseudomonadati > Pseudomonadota > Betaproteobacteria > Burkholderiales > Burkholderiaceae > Caballeronia > Caballeronia sp. Lep1P3. The sequence goes on from NZ_CP084266.1 coordinate 224,475, forward strand.
ACGCAGCTTCTCGCGTGGTTCGGCGCGGACGTCATCAAAGTGGAGCGCGCCGGCGCGGGCGACATCACGCGGGAGCAACTGCGCGACATTCCCGACGCCGACAGCCTCTACTTCACGATGCTGAACCACAACAAGCGCTCCATCACCATCGATACGAAGAATCCCGAGGGCAAGAAGGTGCTCGAGACGCTCGTCAAGAAGTGCGACGTGCTGGTGGAAAACTTCGCGCCGGGCGCGCTGGATCGCATGGGCTTTACGTGGGAGCGCATTCAGGAACTGAATCCGCGGATGATCGTCGCGTCGGTCAAGGGCTTCGGACCGGGGCCTTACGAGGACTGCAAGGTCTACGAAAACGTCGCGCAGTGCGCGGGCGGCGCGGCATCGACGACGGGCTTCGACGACGGCCCGCCGACCGTGACCGGCGCGCAGATCGGCGATTCCGGCACGGGGCTGCATCTGGCGCTCGGCATCGTCACGGCGCTCTATCAGCGCAGCCAGACCGGGCGCGGCCAGAAAGTGCTCGCCGCGATGCAGGACGGCGTGCTCAACCTCTGCCGCGTGAAGCTGCGCGACCAGCAGCGGCTCGAACGCACCGGCGTCATGAAGGAGTATCCGCAGTATCCGAACGGCAAGTTCGGCGAAGCGGTGCCGCGCGCGGGCAATGCCTCGGGCGGCGGTCAGCCGGGCTGGATTCTCAAGTGCAAGGGCTGGGAAACGGACCCGAACGCGTACATCTACTTCATCACGCAGGCGCCGGTGTGGGGCGAAATCTGCAAGGTGATCGGCAAGGAAGAGTGGATCGATCATCCCGACTACAAGACGCCGAACGCGCGCCTGCCGCGTCTCAAGGACATCTTCGCGGAAATCGAGCGCTGGACGATGTCGAAGACCAAGTTCCAGGCGATGGAGATTCTCAACAAGCACGACATTCCGTGCGGCCCGATTCTCTCGATGAAGGAAATCGCCGAAGAGCCGTCGCTGCGCAAGACCGGCACGATCGTGGAAGTGGATCACCCGGTGCGCGGCAAGTATCTGACGGTCGGCAATCCGATCAAGCTGTCCGACAGCCCGACCGAAGTCGTGCGCTCGCCGCTGCTCGGCGAGCATACGGAAGAAGTCATGGCCGAACTCGGCTACACGCCTGACCAGATCGCCTCGCTGAGAAGCCTCGGCGCGATCTGACTCCCGCTTCACTCCCGATGCGCCCTCGCGCGCCGCCGGTCACCGGCGGCGCGCGTCCAGACACGCCCCGAATAAACGGAGACACGACAAATGAACAGCACGGTTGTCCAGGAACGCAGCGAAGCAGACGTTTCTTCCACGCAGACATCGAGCGTCATTCCGCTGCATGCGGCCGACGCGAAACGCCACGTCGCGGAAATCTTCGAGCGCGTGAGGGCCGAAGGCCGCACGTCGCTGACCGCGCCCGAAGGCAAGCTCGTCTGCGATGCCTACGGCATTTCGGTGCCGCAGGAAGGCGTCGCGACGAGCGCCGACGATGCCGCGAAGCTCGCGGCGTTCATCGGCTTCCCGGTGGTGCTGAAGATCGTTTCGCCGGAGATCCTGCACAAGACGGAGGCGGGCGGCGTGCTCGTCGGCGTGAAGAACGAAGCGGACGTGAAGGCGGGCTTCGCGACCATCATCGAGAACGCGAAGAAGTACGACGCCAACGCGACCATCGTGGGCGTGCAGGTTCAGCAGATGGTCGGCGCGGGGCAGGAAGTGATCATCGGCGCGGTCACGGACCCGTCGTTCGGCAAGCTGATCGCGTTCGGTCTCGGCGGCGTGCTCGTCGAAGTGCTGAAGGACGTCACCTTCCGGCTCGCGCCGGTCACGCGCGACGAAGCCGCGTCGATGCTCGACGGCATCCAGGCCGCCGAGGTGCTGCGCGGCGTGCGCGGCGCGGAGCCGGTGCATCGCGAGGCGCTCATTACGCTGATCGAGCGCGTGTCGCGGCTGGTGGACGACTTCCCGCAAATCTCGGAGATGGACCTGAACCCGGTGTTCGCGAGTCCGAGTGGCGCGGTCGCGGCGGACGTGCGCATCGTGATGGACTTCGAGCCGGCCGCGCCGCGCTATCGCCCGACGCAGGAGCAGATCGTCGCGCAGATGAACCGCATCATGAAGCCCGATGCGGTCGCGGTGATCGGCGCGTCGAACGAGGACGGCAAGATCGGCAACTCGGTGATGAAGAACCTCATCAACGGCGGCTATCAGGGCGCGATCTATCCGATCCATCCGAAAGCCGACGAGATCATGGGCCGCAAGGCGTACAAGAGCGTGAAGGACGTGCCCGTCGTGATCGACGTCGCCGTGTTCGCGATTCCGGCGAAGTTCGTCGCGCAAGCGCTGGTCGAAGTGGGCGAGAAGAAGATTCCCGGCGCGGTGCTGATTCCGTCGGGTTTCGCCGAAACCGGCAACCACGAAGGCCAGGAAGAGATCGTCAAGATCGCGCGTCAGTACGACATCCGCATGATGGGTCCGAACATCTACGGCTTCTACTACACGCCAAAGAATCTCTGCGCGACGTTCTGCACGCCGTATGACGTGAAGGGCAAGGCCGCGCTGTCGTCGCAGTCGGGCGGCATCGGCATGGCGATCATCGGCTTCTCGCGCTCGGCGAAGATGGGCGTGTCCGCGATCGTCGGTCTTGGCAATAAATCGGACATCGACGAGGACGATCTGCTCACGTTCTTCGAGCAGGACGACAACACCGAGATCATCGCGCAGCACTGCGAAGACCTGAAGGACGGCCGTTCGTTCGCGGAAGCCGCGAAGCGCGTGTCGAAGAAGAAGCCGGTCGTCGTGCTGAAGGCGGGCCGCACGAGTCTCGGCGCGCGCGCGGCGAGTTCGCACACGGGCGCGCTCGCGGGCAACGACAAGATTTACGAGGACGTGTTCCAGCAATGCGGCGTGATCCGCGCGCGCTCGCTGCGCGATCTGCTCGAATTCGCGCGCGGCATTCCGAAGCTGCCGACGCCGAAGGGCGAGAACGTCGTCATCATCACGGGCGCGGGTGGATCGGGCGTGCTGCTTTCCGATGCGTGCGTCGACAACAATCTCTCGCTGATGACGATGCCCGACGATCTCGATGCCGCGTTCCGCAAGTTCATCCCGCCGTTCGGCGCGGCGGGCAATCCGGTCGATATCACCGGAGGCGAGCCGCCGTCGACATACAAGAACACGATCAAGCTCGGACTCGAGGACGATCGCATCCACTCGATCATCCTCGGTTACTGGCACACGATCATCACGCCGCCGATGGTCTTCGCGAAACTCGTGATCGAAGTGAAGGAGGAGATGAAGGCGCTCGGTATCGAGAAGCCGATCGTGGCGTCGCTCGCGGGCGACGTGCAGGTCGAGGAAGCGGCCGAATACCTGTACGAACACGGCGTGCCGGCCTACGCCTATTCGACGGAACTGCCCGTCGCGGTGCTCGGCGCGAAGTACAAGTGGGCGCGCGGCGCGGGCCAGGTCTGATGTAACCGAGGTAGCCGACGTAGCCGACGTAGCAGACGTAATGCGGCGCGGGTTTCCCGCTCGCGCCGCTCAAAAAGGACGATAACGTGACCACCTGGATTCGTTTCCGCGATGCGGACGGCCGCATCGGTTTCGGCACGCTCGACGCGCGTTCGGGCCGCGTCGTGCAGCACGACGGCGCGCTCTTCGACCGCCCGCGTCCGACCGACATCACCTTTCCCGTCGACGACCTGACGCTGCTCGCGCCGTGCGAGCCGAGCAAGGTCATCGCGCTGTGGAACAACTACTACGCGTTGTCGCAGAAACTCGACAAGGCGCCGCCCGCGCATCCGCTCTTTCTCATCAAACCGCCGATGTCGGTGATCGGGCCGGGCGAGTCGATTCGCCGGCCGAAGAACTATCACGGCAAGATCGCGTATGAGGGCGAACTGGGCGTGGTGATCGGCAAGACGGTGTCGTGCGCGTCGGTCGAAGAGGCCGAGGCCGCGATCTTCGGCTACACCTGCGTGAACGATGTGACCGCCATCGAACTGTTGCAGGAAGATCCCAACTTCGCGCAGTGGTGCCGCTCGAAGGGCTTCGACACCTTTACGTGCCTCGGACCGGGCATCGTGAGCGGCTTCGAGTGGCGCAGCGCGAGCGTGGTGACGACCGTGGACGGCGTCGAGCGTCAAAACTATCCGCTCGACGACATGATCTTTTCGCCCGCCGAGCAGGTGAGCCTGCTGTCGCACGACATGACGCTCGCGCCCGGCGACGTGATCGCGTGCGGGACGTCGATCGGCGTGGGATCGATCAAGGACGGCGCGCGCGTGGACGTGTCGATTGCGGGAATCGGCACGTTGTCGAATGTGCTGGCCGCGTAGCGACGCCGGCACGATATCCGCAGAAACGGCAAAGCCGGCGCGCGAAACGCCGGCTTTGCCGTTCGGGGCATGCGCTGCCGACTACGCAGCGCGTGTTGCCTTTTACCGATCCCGATTCCACAACGCGCCGAGCAGGAACCCGACGGCCGCGGCGATCAGCACGCCGTTGATCGGCTGATCGGACACGACGCTGCGCACGTTGTCGAGCGTCTGCCCGTAAGTCTGCTGCAGCGAGCCGAGCGCCTGGCGAGCCTTGCCTTCGACCTGCGTACCCGAGTCGCCCGTCAGCGCGCCGACCGCGTCCTGCACCTTGCCGACCACGTTCTGAGCCGTGCCTTCCACTTGATCTTGCACCATGGTGCCTCCCATTCTCGTTGAAGCGGTTTGCGTTGATGTTGCTCCGAACTGCGTCGATACTGCTTCGATTCAACCGGCAGCGCCGGAACGGACGATAGAGCATGGTTCGTGCCCGCAACGCGCGCGGTGCTCGTGCGGCACGCGCGCGGCGCTCACGCGGGACCGACGAGCTGGCCGACGAGCGCGATCAGATCGTCGATGGAAAGCGGCTTGCGCCGAAACCGCGCGTCGGGATGATTCAACTCCGGGGCATGCGCCGCCGCGCTCATCAGAATAACGGGAACCTTGCCGAGCGTGGCGCTCGCGGCGAGACTGCGGATCAGCTCGACGCCGTCCATGTGCGGCATCATCCAGTCGGTGATGACGAGATCGGGCGCGTTCATGTTCGCGGCATCGAGCGCGACGCGCCCGTTCGACGCCGTCGTCACTTCATAGCCTTCCATTTCGAGCACGAGCCGCCACGTAGTCAGAATGTCGAATTCGTCGTCGACGACGAGGATCTTTTTCATGTGCGCGGGCCGGGGTCGGACACGGACAGCGCGGGCGACAGCGTCGGATGGCCGGACAGGATGCCCGTCGGTCCGATGAAGCCCTCGGTGATATGCAGTCCGCGCGAATCGATTGTCAAGCGGCGGATCGCGGAATCGTGCGCGCTGTCGCGCTGCTTCACGACCGACACCATCCGATAGAGCGCCGAGTTCGCCTCGACATAGCGCATCAGCACGATGTTTTCGGTCATCGCGGAGGCGCGCATGGTCGCGGGTGCCGAGGATTCGCCGTACAGCGACAGTTCTTCCGTGAGGAGCGTCGTCACGCCCGCATCGCGCAATCGCTGCGTGAGCGCGTTGACGAAGAGTCCGAAGCGCTCTGCGCGGTTCGCGGACTGACGGAATCCGTCGATGCCGTCCACCACGAGCCGCGACGCGCCCGTGTTCTTGACGACGGCGAACAGTTCCGCGGCGAGCTCGTCGATGGCGAGTTCCACCGCCGAATGCCAGTTGATCGTGAGGCGCCCGTCCTTGAGCGCATCGGCGAGATCGATGCCGACCGAGCGCGCCTTCGCGACGAGGCGCTCCGGCGATTCGTAGAGACCGAAATAGACGCAGCGCTCGCCGCGTTCGACGCCCGCCTGCAGAAACTTGAGCCCGAGCAGCGTCTTGCCGATGCCCGAAGGTCCGACGAGCGACGTCGTCGAGCCGCGCGGCACGCCGCCGCCCATCATGCGGTCGAATTCGGGGAAGCCGAACGTGAGCTTGGTATCGAAGTGGCGCGGCGGATTCTGGTTGAGCCGCGACGCTTCCAGGCGCGGGAACGTGACGAGCCCGTCCGCCGTGATGGTGAAGAAGTGCTTGCCGAGCAGATGATCGCGCGCGCGCAGCTTGTGCACTTCCAGCTCGCGCGCGCGGCGCATGCCGGCGTTGTAACGGTTCAGCTCGATCAGCCCGTCGACGAGCGTGTGCTCCGGATGCGGCTCGTTGCCCGAAAGCGGCGCGAGAATCAGCGTCGTGCAACGCGCCGCGCTGACGAACGCGGAAAGCTCGTGGATGAACTGCGACAGTTCCAGCTCCGTCGAACTGAATTCGCGGGCGCTGCGAAATCCGTCGATGACCATGAAGCGCGGGCGGCTCGTCTTGATCGTCGAGGCGATCAGCGCGAGAAAACCGGACAGGCCGTCGCGCATGAGTTCGTGATAGCCGCTCACGAAGAGCATGCGGCCGGAAATGGCGTTGGCGTCGTAGAAGGTCAGCGCGCGCAGGTTCGACAACAGCTTCGTATGCGATTCGGCGATGAGCGTGATGTACAGCACCTTGTCGCCCTGCGCCACGCGGTGAAAGCCGATCTGCGACGAAAGAATCGTCTTTCCGGCACCCGCCATGCCTTCGATCATGTAGAGGCCGCCTTCGACGAAGCCTCCGCCGAGGATGTCGTCCAGGCCCGCGACGCCCGTCGTGATATTGCCGTCTGTGGCTGCGAGCTGCGGTGGACCGGGCGAAAGATTGTCGTCTTGGCTCATGAAATTTTCGTTTTTACTTGGCGGACCGGCTCTTTTTGAACGCGGATTATCCCTGACAAAGAGCAACATGTCGCCATTGATTGCAGGCTGCGCTTGCCCCGGTGCCGTGCGCGCCGCGACTCGCGCGCGAGCGAGGGATATCGGTCGGGCGCCAGCCGTATTTCTGCTCGGGGAGTCGGGCCGCATATTCCGCGCCTGTGTCGAAATCTGCGGCGAGTTGTCCCAGACAGGACGAGTTTGAGAACGTTCTCATGGTCGGAGCGTTCGGGACTGGCAAGAATACGCATCTCGATGTCATCGGCGCCGCATGTCTTCCGGCGCCCGAACCGGCGCGCCGCGCCAGCCAACCGTCCTTTACGCCATGAACAGCTCATCCTTCGCTTCGAGCGTCGCCGCGCTCGCCGCCAGCCTTTGCTCGACCCTCGTTTTGTCCGCGACGCCCTCGCGCGCCGCCGAGCCGCTGCCGGACCCGCACATCCTGTCCGCCGCGCCGTTCCAGTTTCAGGCGGATCACGGCATCTATTCGCGCGTGCATCCGACGCCCGCGGATTCGCGCATCTTCTCGCCGCGCATCGCGCCGCGCGGCGATGAGGCATCGCTGGTGTCGCAAGCGCGCCCGAAACCGTCGAACGTGCTGTGAACGCGGGCTGACGCGGCGAGCGGGCGCGTCGCGACGGGCTTCGGAAAAATTCCAGAATTGGGATTTATCTGCTGCTGTTCGCTGGAGCGCGATTGCTAGAATCGCCCGGCTTTTTTGCAACGCCATCTGCGTTCGGGCTGGCAGAGCCGGACGCACCGGCGCAATCCCGCTCTCTCCAAACGAATCAAAGATGTTCAAAAAAACCGTTGCGCTTCTTCTCGCCGCTGCTGCTGTACTCGCCGGTTTCTCAACCGCGTCCGCCGGACCCACTTTCAACCTGAAGCAAATCCAGACGTCGAACGGGCAACGTGCCTTCCGCGCCGAATGCTACGGCTTGTTCGAGAGCAGCAGTTCGTGCATGCAGGCCGCGCAGGACGCCTGCGGCAACGAGCCGGTCCGGGTGCTGCAGAACGTCGAAGGCACGGAAGCGTCCGGCGATCCGCGCGAAGTCGTCTTCGTCTGCGGCGCGGCTGCAGCGCCCGTTGCCCAGCCGGCTCAGGCCGTGGAGCCGCAGCCGGTCGTCGCGGCTGCGCCCGCCGTCGTGGATGCCGCCGCTCCCGCGCCGGTGCGCAAGGTCGCGCTCGACGAGAAAACCAACTTCGCATTCGACAGCGCGAAACTCTCGTTCAAGGCCAAATCCATTCTGGATCGGATCGTGGCGGACGGGCGCGGCGTCACGTTCTCGTCGGTGGTCGTCGCCGGGTACACGGATTCGACCGGCTCGGCGCCTTATAACGTCGCGCTGTCGAAGCGCCGCGCGCAGTCCGTCCTCGATTACCTGCGCAGCCACGGCTTGCGCGCGAACAACTACGCGACGAACGGATACGGCGAATCGAACCCGAGCGCATCGAACTCGACGAGCGCGGGCCGTGCCGAAAACCGCCGCGTGGAAATCGTACTGACGCAATAAGCCGCTCGCACAGCGCCATAGAAAAAGCTCGCGGACCGCAATGGTCCGCGAGCTTTTTTTTCGGATGCAGATCAGAACAGCGGCAGTTGTTCGCGTGCGCGGCCGCCTTCGAGCGTCAGCAGCGAGCGTTTGCGATCGACGCCGCCCGCGTAGCCGGTAAGCTCGCCATCGCCGCCGATCACGCGATGACACGGCACGATGATCGCCACCGGATTGCGGCCGTTCGCGCCGCCGACAGCCCGCGCCGAGCCGGGCGGCAGACCGATCCGGCGCGCGAGGTCGCCGTAGGTCCATGCGTCGCCGAAATGAATCTGGCGCAGGGCGTCCCAGACTTGCTGCTGGAAGGTGGTGCCTCGAAGACGGATCGGCACCGAGAACGTCTCCCGCTCGCCGGCGAAGTATTCGCGAATCTGCTCGCGCGCCTCGTCGACGATGCGAGGCGCGCGAGCATTCGTGACCGATGCGATGTCCTTCGGGAAATGCTTCTGCCCGACGAAGAAGAGTCCGGTCAGGCAGTCGCCGTCGACGCGATACAGAATCGGTCCGAGCGGACTTTCGCTTACGTGGCACTCGATCATGACGATGCCTCCACGCGCCCGCGCGGCGTCAGATGAACGGGTTGTTGGCGGTGCCGGTCGGGGCGGGCGGTTCGTCGGCGAGCTTCGCGGGCAGGTTCGCTTCCTTCTCGAGCGCGCTCACGATCGCCCCGAGCGCCTCATGCAGCGCTTTCGCGGCGGCGAGTCCCGCCTGATCCCGCGCGATGCTCAAGTCGCCGCTGACCGTCACGCGCGTTTTGCCGTTGACGATGTTGATCGCGTCGCCCGCGATGTTCATCGCGTCGGTATCGTTCGCAAATGGTTTAAACACCTCTCAGTCCTCCAATTCGTTTGTCTTTCAGCGCGTCGGGGATGCCGGGAAACGCGAGGCCGCTCATCGCTTCCAGTTCGCGCACGGTCTTCATCGTATACGTGTCGGTGGCCGTGTTCTCCACGACGACCGCGAAGGCGATCTGACGCTGCGGCAAATAGACGACCTTGTAAAGCTGCGTCGGCACGAGGACGCGCGATTCGCCGATCGTCTGCAATTGCCGGCCCGAGAAGAGCGGCCCGGTGACGACATACGCCTCGCCCGATTCCTCCGTCAGCCGGCGCACCGACTGCTCGATGCGCGACCAGATGCGCCGGTTGTTCGACGGGTCCTGCGGCACAATGTTCGCGAGCGAGAACGATTCGGCCATGCCGCGCTTGCTCGCGCGGTCGCCCGCAGGACTCATGTGGCCGCGGTCGTAGCCGCTGCGCTTGTAGTCGTCGAGCTGCGCGCTGTCGCCGCGCGGCAGACGCTTGTCGACGAAGAAGCGATTGGTGCGCGTGTTGTCCTTTGCGTCATCGACGCTCTTCGCCGTCAGATGTTCCGCCGACCAGAGCGGCCCGTGCGTGACGCCGGAATGAAGGAGCGCGAAGTCGGAGTAGCAGATTTCCTGCGTCGCCGCGCGCATTTTCGCGTTGGTGACGACGGGCGCAAAACCGCCGGGGCTGAACTGCGGGCAGTCGCTCGCGACCGCGCTGATGCACACGGCGCCCAGTATTGCGGCGGCGAGTGCCTTGATGCTTGCTTGCATGCTTGAGAGTCCGGACTGATTGCGATGCTGGAAACGCCCGCTTGCCACGCGCCGCATGACGAGCGCGCCGGCGAGGGCGGCACAGTATAAAGCCTGGCGCGGCGCGTCGAAACGCGTTCGCGAGGCGCGCGCTAGAATCGCTCGGCCGACTCCATCTTGAAAAAAGCTCATGAAATCGAAGTCTCTCTTCGCGCGATCCCTGCTGGTTTCTTTTGCTTCGACGCTCGCGCTGCTCGCCGCATCGAATGCATGCGCCGATGAGCCCGTCTACGGCCCGGAATTACAGGGCTTCGATTATCCGTATCCGGTCGCGCGCTTCGCTTTCACGTCGCAGCGTCAGGTCTTGCGCATGGCCTATATGGACGTCCATCCCGCGCATCCGAACGGGCGCACCGCCGTTCTACTGCATGGCAAGAACTTCTGCGCGGCGACGTGGAAGCAGACCATCGACACATTGAGCGATGCGGGTTATCGCGTGATCGCGCCGGATCAGATCGGCTTCTGCAAGTCGAGCAAGCCCGAGCGCTATCAGTACAGCTTTCAGCAACTCGCGCGCAACACGCATGCGCTGCTTGCTGCGCTCGGCGTGAACCGCGCGACGCTCATCGCGCATTCGACGGGCGGCATGATCGCCGTGCGCTATGCGTTGATGTATCCGCAGGAGACGGAACAACTCGCGCTCGTCAATCCGATCGGGCTCGAGGACTGGAAGGCGAAGGGCGTGCCGTCGATTTCAATCGATGACTGGTACGTGCGCGAATTGAAGACGAGCGCTGACGGCATCCGAAATTATGAAAAGAACACGTATTACGCGGGCCACTGGCGCGACGATTATGAACCGTGGGTGCAGATGCTCGCGGGGATGTATCGCGGGCCGGGGAAGGAAATCGTCGCGTGGAATTCGGCATTGCTGTACGACATGATTTATACGCAGCCGGTTTTTTATGAGCTTGGGCAGTTGAGGGTGCCTACGCTTTTGTTGATCGGGCAGAAGGACACTACGGCGATTGGCAAGGACCTGGCGCCGGCTGATGTGCGGGAGAAGCTCGGGCGTTATCCGGAGCTTGGAAAGGCGGCTGCGCGAATGATTCCGAATGCGACGTTGGTGGAGTTTCCGGAGCTTGGGCATGCGCCGCAGATGCAGGATCCGGGGGCGTTTCATCGGGCGTTGTTGGAGGGGTTGGGGAAGCGGTGATTGGTTCGTGGCGGTGCTGGTCGTGGTGATTGCAGCGGATTTATTTGCCCGAATGGGATTAGGGCTATTTTGCGGGTCGTTGGGCCGCTGAAGGTCGATGTCGATGATGTGCGGCCGTTTGCTTGGCTATGCAGTGGACGTTTGACGGGCTGGTTCACTCCGCAACCGGCATTTAGTTGAATGGGCGGATATCGGCCTTTGCGGACCTTCACGGCTCATTCGTCTCACCTGCAAAATTCGATCTCGCTCGCGCGTGCTCCCGAGTGGTCGATCGGGGCGCAGTCCCACCTTTCCATCTCGGACGGTCGCGCGGGGCGCGAACAAGGCTTCGGGCGAGTCTTTGAACCAGCAGCGCAGCCACGCAAGAACAAAAAATATGGGCGCAAGCCCCAGGCGGACGATGGCGCGCAACAGCCAGCGCAAGTTGTAGCCCGCCGCGCACAACACTGCGTGTAACGCGTCGCCGATTTGCCCTTTTAGCCAGCAACGCCGCATGCCGTGCTCCTGTTTTACGTGCCCGATGATCGGCTCGATCGCTTGGCGGCGCTTTAACCACTTTCGCTGCGTACTGCTTAGCGCCTTGTGTTTACCTCGATGAATCAGCTGCACCGGCGCAACATCGGCATCCACACCGCGAAATCCGAGGTCGGCCAGCACGATCTTCGGCGTCGGCGTGCCCGGCAAATCCTGCAGCAAGATGTTCGTTTGTTCAAGTTGCGCGGCCAGCGTGTGCCCGTCGTAAGGGTTGCCTGCAAACGAGCGCGCACCGACGATCAGACCCTGCTTCTCCGTGATCGCGAGACTGACTTTGACACCGAATTCGTAGGGCTGGCGGGCCTTGCCTTTGGATATGCATTCCACTTCTGGCGCGTGAAGCGCGTAGAGTTTGTGCTTGTCCTTCGCACGCTGACGGCAGATACGCCAGGCGCGCTCCAGCCAGATTCGCAAGGATGCCTGTTGCTCAGCGGATGCACCCGATAATTTGCGTTCGATGTCACGCAGCAATCGTCCGAGTATCGTGCGCTGACGCTTGAGCACCCGGCGCAGACGCTTGAACTGTTTGGCATGCGCATAGCCGCCTGCCCGGCGACGCAACTGTTTCCCCTCGCGCTGGTAGGTCTGCTTGAGCGTCAGTCCGGCGCGTTGGGCGAGCCTTGCGAGTTTTCCTCGTGCAACCTCCAGCAAGCGGCTGTCAGTCGGGTAGGCAATTGCTTTCTCCTGGACCGTCGTATCGACAATCACGCGCTCGAACTCGGCCGGCCTTACGGCTTTCATTTGCACGGCCGCCGCAATTGTTGTCGCGAGCATCTCCTCGACGCCGGCTTCGCCCAGCGCCTGCCGAAAGCGCACGAGGTTGGTCGGATCGCATGGCAGGCGCGGCTGGAAATAGTCCTCGCCGCAGAAGTACTGGAAGTACACGTCTTGTGCCCAGCGCTCGCAAACCGACTCATCACTTTCGTTGTATGCGTGCTTCAGGTAGAGCAGTCCGACCATCAGCCGGGTCGACAGGCGCGGACGTCCGGCAGCGCTATGGCCCGCGCCCGCCAGCTTGGGCGCCGTGCCGAACAGATCAACCTCTGCGCTCAGCCGGCCTTCGCGAGCACGCCGCTCGAAGATCGGTGTCAACGTCGCTTCTATCGACGTCCAGGGCATTCGGTTAGCCAGTACGGCCAGCGGGTGCCGCAAATCGATCATTGCATCCAGGCGGCTGCGGAAGAAATCCGGTGTGCTCATCGGCGCTTCTCACTCCCAGAACATAGGCCAATTCCATATTGGAACTGGGAGTTCCGCAACCCTCTGTTTGCACCTATTACCACGCAGCGCCTGGCTTCACGGCATTCTGCAAGACCGACTCTTTATATTCTTGAATTTGGCTGAATACCGTGTTTTGCGATCACTGCGTGCGCGTGCAGATGCCACGTGTGTCGATGAACTTCGTCCCTTCTTTCAAAGCAAGCGGGTTCCGCATGAATTCGGCATGATCTACGAGCAAAACAACTATGTTTGCCCAGGCGATCGCATCGTGCAAATTCATCAAAACCATGCGTCCGTCGGAAGCACGATCCGGCAAGCGCTGGATATTCGGCTCGACCACCGCGACGTTTCCTTGATAGCGCTTCGCCAGGGTTCGAGCGATTTCCATTGCGGGACTTTCGCGTAGATCGTCAATGTTGGGCTTGAAAGCGATGCCAAGACAGGCAATGCGAATATCCTGAGCCCGGACGCCCGAAATCAAAAGCTCGTTGGCAGCTTGCACGACCTTCTCGATCACCCAGCCCGGCTTTGAATCGTTGACGTTGCGCGCGGTGCGAATTAGTTTCGCGTCGTCCGGTGCGCTGTCGACGATGAACCACGGGTCGACGGCAATACAGTGCCCGCCTACACCGCAGCCGGGTTGCAGAATGCTGACACGCGGATGGCGATTAGCAAGCCGGATTAGCTCCCACACATCGATGCCCAGCTCGTCGCAGATTATCGAGAGTTCGTTGGCATAGGCAATGTTGACATCGCGGAAGCTGTTTTCCGCCAACTTGCACATCTCTGCAGTTCGCACATCAGTGAGGATGCATTCGCCTTGCACGACCAGCTTGTACAGCGCTGCGGCCGCTTCGGAACACGCACGCGTCATCCCACCAATGATGCGATCGTTACAAACCAGTTCATGCACGATGCGGCCAGGCAACACCCGCTCCGGACAATACGCAATTCGGATATCGGACGCGTCACCACATTGCTGCGGAAAACTGAGATCTGGTCGCATCTTGGCAAGCCATTCGGCCAGCCTCTCCGTCGCGCCAACCGGCGAAGTGGATTCGAGAATGACCACATTGCCTGGCTCTAGTACGGGGGCGATCGACTGGGCTGCGGCTTCAATGTAGCTTAGATCAGGCTTATTATGGGCAACCAACGGCGTCGGCACCGCGATCACGAACGCATCGGCGGGCTCCGCGCAAAGGGTTGCCCGCAGATAGCCGGCGCGGACCGCGGCCTGAACCAAAATATCGAGTTCAGGCTCAACGATATGTATATTCCCGCGGTTGATGGTATCTACAACGTAGGTCGAGACGTCGACACCAATAACCTGCAGCCGACGCGAGGCGAAGAGCGTCGCGGTCGGCAAACCGATGTAGCCGAGACCGATGATGGAAACAGTATTCACGACGCACTCCATAGCAGCTCGCGCATTCGACGCTGAGCGTTACCATCGACATAGCAATTTTCCCCGTGTGCGATCACACGGTAAGCAATAAGACCGTCCAGCAGACGGCTCGCTTCCCGAGCGATCGCTGCTCGATCGCTCTCAACGATGCGGCCCGTCCCTGAAGCAACGGTCTCAGGACTCTCGGTTACATTCCTTGGGACGAGTACCGGCCTCTTCAATGTGTGATGCATCTCTTGAACTCCCCTCGAGCGTGAACGCACCCACGTCGCACCATCTCCGACCGAGGCGGTGGATCTTCCCATTTGACCTTTGGTTCTTTGTCGAGAACTTTTATCAGAGTCGTCAGCTTGTTTGCGTTTGCGCGCGCTCCATCGTGAATCACGGTTTTCATGCCGACAATTTATTCATTCTTATCAGGAACAACTATGCGCGTTGATGCAGCTCGGCATCTCAATCGACGTGGTCCAGGATGATGCTCTCGGTTAGCTTAAGGACACCCGCCAACGCGAGCCCAACGAGCAACGTGACCAACGCGTTGTACCAGCGGGAGGGCTCTATGGGGAAGCCCGGCCGGGTCGGTGACTGCAACACCGAAACCATCTTCAAAGTGCGAGCCGCATCTATGCGACCCTGCTCAAGCGCCGAAAGTGCTGTCTTATATAAATCTTGAGCGAAACCAACCTGCATCTGCAAACGCTGAAACTCCTCGACCGTGTAATTCAGCGTGTTCTTCGACGGCGAAGCTAATTGCGCCCGTCGTTGCACAATCTGCTGGTCGATGGAGACGAGATTCTTCTTCAGCATTACGACGATCGGCTGATCCGCATTCAACGTCGAGGGCAAAGAATCAAGTTGCGTCTGCACAGCCGTTTTTTGTGCATCCAGACGGTCGATCAAAGCGTTAAGACTCTGTGCCGTTGTTTCCGGCGCCACCAGCCCTTGTCGATTTTGAAAGTCGATCAGAGTTTGCGTGTCATCTAGCAGGCGCGCGTGCGTCACCGTGACTTCGTTGGTCAAGAAGTCGACTTGAGACTGTGCGAGTTGATGGCTGATCGAGTTCATCTGCGCCTCACCCTCGCGGATCATGAACTCCACGATCGCACGTGCTGTCTTGGCATCGTATGCTTGCACGTGAATATTAACCACGCCGTTGTACTCATCGTATTCCACATCAACACGCGATAGCCAGTACTGATAAAACCATTCGATCGGCTCGTTCTTGAACAGCATGCGAGAAATCGGATCGTGGCGCCAGTCGCTGTAGTGCGAACGCAAGGCGAACGCTGCATCCAGCTTCTCCAGCATGTCCAACGACAAAAGATACTGAGTCTCACCTGCAAAATTCGATCTCGCTCGCGCGTGCTCCCGAGTGGTCGATCGGGGCGCAGTCCCACCTTTCCATCTCGGACGGTCGCGCGGGGCGCGAACAAGGCTTCGGGCGAGTCTTTGAACCAGCAGCGCAGCCACGCAAGAACAAAAAATATGGGCGCAAGCCCCAGGCGGACGATGGCGCGCAACAGCCAGCGCAAGTTGTAGCCCGCCGCGCACAACACTGCGTGTAACGCGTCGCCGATTTGCCCTTTTAGCCAGCAACGCCGCATGCCGTGCTCCTGTTTTACGTGCCCGATGATCGGCTCGATCGCTTGGCGGCGCTTTAACCACTTTCGCTGCGTACTGCTTAGCGCCTTGTGTTTACCTCGATGAATCAGCTGCACCGGCGCAACATCGGCATCCACACCGCGAAATCCGAGGTCGGCCAGCACGATCTTCGGCGTCGGCGTGCCCGGCAAATCCTGCAGCAAGATGTTCGTTTGTTCAAGTTGCGCGGCCAGCGTGTGCCCGTCGTAAGGGTTGCCTGCAAACGAGCGCGCACCGACGATCAGACCCTGCTTCTCCGTGATCGCGAGACTGACTTTGACACCGAATTCGTAGGGCTGGCGGGCCTTGCCTTTGGATATGCATTCCACTTCTGGCGCGTGAAGCGCGTAGAGTTTGTGCTTGTCCTTCGCACGCTGACGGCAGATACGCCAGGCGCGCTCCAGCCAGATTCGCAAGGATGCCTGTTGCTCAGCGGATGCACCCGATAATTTGCGTTCGATGTCACGCAGCAATCGTCCGAGTATCGTGCGCTGACGCTTGAGCACCCGGCGCAGACGCTTGAACTGTTTGGCATGCGCATAGCCGCCTGCCCGGCGACGCAACTGTTTCCCCTCGCGCTGGTAGGTCTGCTTGAGCGTCAGTCCGGCGCGTTGGGCGAGCCTTGCGAGTTTTCCTCGTGCAACCTCCAGCAAGCGGCTGTCAGTCGGGTAGGCAATTGCTTTCTCCTGGACCGTCGTATCGACAATCACGCGCTCGAACTCGGCCGGCCTTACGGCTTTCATTTGCACGGCCGCCGCAATTGTTGTCGCGAGCATCTCCTCGACGCCGGCTTCGCCCAGCGCCTGCCGAAAGCGCACGAGGTTGGTCGGATCGCATGGCAGGCGCGGCTGGAAATAGTCCTCGCCGCAGAAGTACTGGAAGTACACGTCTTGTGCCCAGCGCTCGCAAACCGACTCATCACTTTCGTTGTATGCGTGCTTCAGGTAGAGCAGTCCGACCATCAGCCGGGTCGACAGGCGCGGACGTCCGGCAGCGCTATGGCCCGCGCCCGCCAGCTTGGGCGCCGTGCCGAACAGATCAACCTCTGCGCTCAGCCGGCCTTCGCGAGCACGCCGCTCGAAGATCGGTGTCAACGTCGCTTCTATCGACGTCCAGGGCATTCGGTTAGCCAGTACGGCCAGCGGGTGCCGCAAATCGATCATTGCATCCAGGCGGCTGCGGAAGAAATCCGGTGTGCTCATCGGCGCTTCTCACTCCCAGAACATAGGCCAATTCCATATTGGAACTGGGAGTTCCGCAACCCTCTGTTTGCACCTATTACCACGCAGCGCCTGGCTTCACGGCATTCTGCAAGACCGACTCATTCGTCAAGCGGCTGCAGCGCGGCCTTTTTCCGTCATTCGCTTTGCAAGGCAGCCGAACTTCGGCTTGCGATAACGGCGAGGGAAGTCTTAACGACTCTTTGCAGAGCTTCAGATCGGATCGTCTCGTAGACGAACGCGGTCGCTCACATACAACAGCGCCGGCGGCTCGCCGCACCTCCAATCGCGTTCTGTCGATAGCTCACGGCAGCGTATCCAGCGCATCCAAATTCAGGCTGCCCCGAAACGTTCGATCACTCATCCAGAAGTTAGTCCAACGGTTGACTTCAAGTCTTGCAACGCCCGCCGACACTGCCCTACGCAGCTCATCTCCGCTTCCAATCCCTGTGATCTTAGCGAGCCTCTGAAAGTCGCGATGACGTGCTGCCTTCACGAAGAAGGGGAACGCGCCAGAGCGCGATGAATAGTGGAGCGTTTGAGGGTACCAACGGGTGCCATCGGTGACAAACGCCATCATCAGGATGAGTAATTCAGCTTGCATTACCTCGGCGAACGGAACGTCGGTGCGATCGGCTTGGCGCTTTATAAGCTCACCCGCCGGTGCATAGAGTCTCTTTCCCTCTGGCGCCAGAACCTGGAGCGCGTCGGAGTACCCATAGAACGCGTCAAAAGTTCTAAATCGGTCCGCACCGATTGACTCCGTTCCGGGTAGAAGGTAGTGGTTAGTGAAAACAAGATGAAGACTGTCAAACGAGCCAGTCTCTAGGAGAACCGCAACTATGTATAAGAAGGTCTCGTAGACGAATACACCGTGTGCGTCAAACCACGCATCGTTCCAAGAGTTGATTTCGGGTGGCCTTGACTTTAATTCAAGCAACTTCTCTAGCATTGAGACAAGTGTTTCATCGAACTCTGCTGAGGGCTTGGTCGCAGATTCGAGCCGTACCCAATCCACAATGTGGTCGCGCACGAGCTTTAGCTTCCCGCAGTCTTCGACAATGCGCTGGCCCATGTTCACTACATCAGGCCGCGTTCGAGTGCGCAGAGCATCTGCGTACTCGTAACAAGCACGGAGAAAGTCTTCTCGATATAACTTCAGCCCCATCTTCCCTTGGAGGATCGCCTGTTTTAGCGCCGCGAATTTCGTGAGAGCTGGGCTCGCGGGTGCGTGAACCTCCGCTGTGATGTAGCTAGGTGCCTTGCCCAGGGACGGCTTCTCGAAAGCAGGTTTTCCATAAAGAACCCGGACAAGTTGCTCCCAATTGTCGTTCGCGGCTTCAAGAGTGGAGAAGTCGATCCAGATACGCGATTTGAGAAACGTCGGAAGGAACGGTTCGCCTGAGTCATCGAATTCACAGGCGATCGGAAGGAACTTCGATTGTTGGACCTTCGAATACACCTCACGCGAGATGATCTGGGACTCGGTGCCGACACCTGCCTTACGAGCATCTGCCTTTTCGGCGTATTCAGAATCGCTGAAAATCAAGACGTGGGTGACAGAATCGTCTGAGACCATTTTCTCCATGAACACGTACTTGTCGTCGCCTTCCTTGAGATGCCAGATATCGAGGACGACATCAACCCCGTCGTTAATCAACTGCTCGGCCCATTGGCGTATGCGTGCTTGATGGCCCGGAGACGACCAGCTGTATGAGATGAATGCCCTTGGTTGCATATGATTCTGAGACCGCCCTAGCGCGTTGTAGTGACTGTGACGATTCTTACATATCATCCGACATGTCGCCATACGGTTGATCTCAGGCGGCCGTCAGCGGAGGGTGGGCTAGCGGCTTTTCTTGGAGAGCACCAATTCCGCGAGTGTGCTCGCTGCCGTTGCCCCTTCTGAAGCCGCTAAGAACGAAGACTGGAGGTGCGGAAATCCTCCTCTCTCGCCGTTGATTGCTAGCCTGAAACATCGCCTAGCATGTATTCGACGTCGTAGTCGATGTCAGCATCCACATCGCCTTGCACTGCCGCAGGTTTGGGTGTGATTGGGTGCGTCGCCGCCTCATCATAGAAAGAGACACCAGCGGTCTTCATCGAGCCGAAGTGCTTATGCGCGCCCACGAAGTCCTTCCCTGCTATATTCGGAAGCCAACCTTTTACGTTGGCCTCGTAGGCAAGCAACCACTGTGCATCGGTCAGTTCGCCATCGTGCATGAGTGCTTCAAGAGCACTGACGTCCACGCGGCCAACTACTAACCCCTTAGCTCGCGCGTGCAACGCACAAAGCGCGGCACATGGATCAGACGCCAGGAGCGATCTCTCAACAACCGTCGCATCGAGCGGGCAACCAAGACAGATCGCACCCCACAGCGCCCAAACGACCTCGCTGCCGTGATGCAGTGGAGCGTGGTCCTCAATCAACTGTTGCAGGGACTCTGTGATGCGGGAGCGATCCAGCGGCATGTGCAGGTGATATTTGTATAATTCTCCAATCACTGCGGGTGCTGTACCCGGCTCAACGGAGAGGCATTGAAGAAGCAAACTTTCATATAGTGCCCAGTTGCTCTCGAAGATCGAGATCGACCGCATTCGTTGAACCGAGTAGCGAAGGATTGCTTCCTCGCGGTGCGCGGCTGCGAGTTCGAAAGCTCTACCGAAATAGCTGAGCAAATCAGTCTGCTGAGCGTTGGCAGTCGAAGAGCGAAACGCAAACAAACGCAGATGCGGAACCCAGGATGCCTCCAGTTCATAGGGCAGCTCGATGATTCGCGTCTTCCTAGGATTCAGCTGAAGCTGCAAATCGCCGACCAAATACTGCAGTCGGCCTAGCGCTTCTTCAGCCTGAGCTATGGTGTGGAATCCACAGGCGATGTCGTCGATGTACCGAAATCCCCGCCTGACTATCGTACCCGCCAGCTGCGCGTCAACCGACGAAAGAATCGCTTCGGCAATGACTAGCGAAGTATCTGGTCCGATGGGAATGCCGATCGTCTGCCTATCTTGGCCATTTCGCACTGCCAGGTCAAGGAGGTTGCCGAGCAGAGAGTAATCATTTGGATTTGCCTTTGCAACGACCTTGGTGTGCAAACTCCAGGGTATCGAATGGGTGTAAATGGTCTGATAGAAAGAGCTTAGATCACTTGTCAGTAAGTAACGCGATGCCGTCCGCGATCGCGCCCGCGCCAAGGGAATTGCATCGAAAGTACTGCGAGGGCTAATCGCCCGAGCGGTATGTTTCGAATATCGCGGCGTGGTCAACGCTATTGGCGATTTCCGACAAGCGGCTTTCAACTCCCTCCAGCCTTCGGCAACCGTCCGCGCGACCTGGTATTGATTGACCGGGTTGGGAATCGTCAGCTTACGCCGCAATGTCCCTGTGCGAGCCTGATTAGTCGGTCTTGCAGAATGCCGTGAAGCCAGGCGCTGCGTGGTAATAGGTGCAAACAGAGGGTTGCGGAACTCCCAGTTCCAATATGGAATTGGCCTATGTTCTGGGAGTGAGAAGCGCCGATGAGCACACCGGATTTCTTCCGCAGCCGCCTGGATGCAATGATCGATTTGCGGCACCCGCTGGCCGTACTGGCTAACCGAATGCCCTGGACGTCGATAGAAGCGACGTTGACACCGATCTTCGAGCGGCGTGCTCGCGAAGGCCGGCTGAGCGCAGAGGTTGATCTGTTCGGCACGGCGCCCAAGCTGGCGGGCGCGGGCCATAGCGCTGCCGGACGTCCGCGCCTGTCGACCCGGCTGATGGTCGGACTGCTCTACCTGAAGCACGCATACAACGAAAGTGATGAGTCGGTTTGCGAGCGCTGGGCACAAGACGTGTACTTCCAGTACTTCTGCGGCGAGGACTATTTCCAGCCGCGCCTGCCATGCGATCCGACCAACCTCGTGCGCTTTCGGCAGGCGCTGGGCGAAGCCGGCGTCGAGGAGATGCTCGCGACAACAATTGCGGCGGCCGTGCAAATGAAAGCCGTAAGGCCGGCCGAGTTCGAGCGCGTGATTGTCGATACGACGGTCCAGGAGAAAGCAATTGCCTACCCGACTGACAGCCGCTTGCTGGAGGTTGCACGAGGAAAACTCGCAAGGCTCGCCCAACGCGCCGGACTGACGCTCAAGCAGACCTACCAGCGCGAGGGGAAACAGTTGCGTCGCCGGGCAGGCGGCTATGCGCATGCCAAACAGTTCAAGCGTCTGCGCCGGGTGCTCAAGCGTCAGCGCACGATACTCGGACGATTGCTGCGTGACATCGAACGCAAATTATCGGGTGCATCCGCTGAGCAACAGGCATCCTTGCGAATCTGGCTGGAGCGCGCCTGGCGTATCTGCCGTCAGCGTGCGAAGGACAAGCACAAACTCTACGCGCTTCACGCGCCAGAAGTGGAATGCATATCCAAAGGCAAGGCCCGCCAGCCCTACGAATTCGGTGTCAAAGTCAGTCTCGCGATCACGGAGAAGCAGGGTCTGATCGTCGGTGCGCGCTCGTTTGCAGGCAACCCTTACGACGGGCACACGCTGGCCGCGCAACTTGAACAAACGAACATCTTGCTGCAGGATTTGCCGGGCACGCCGACGCCGAAGATCGTGCTGGCCGACCTCGGATTTCGCGGTGTGGATGCCGATGTTGCGCCGGTGCAGCTGATTCATCGAGGTAAACACAAGGCGCTAAGCAGTACGCAGCGAAAGTGGTTAAAGCGCCGCCAAGCGATCGAGCCGATCATCGGGCACGTAAAACAGGAGCACGGCATGCGGCGTTGCTGGCTAAAAGGGCAAATCGGCGACGCGTTACACGCAGTGTTGTGCGCGGCGGGCTACAACTTGCGCTGGCTGTTGCGCGCCATCGTCCGCCTGGGGCTTGCGCCCATATTTTTTGTTCTTGCGTGGCTGCGCTGCTGGTTCAAAGACTCGCCCGAAGCCTTGTTCGCGCCCCGCGCGACCGTCCGAGATGGAAAGGTGGGACTGCGCCCCGATCGACCACTCGGGAGCACGCGCGAGCGAGATCGAATTTTGCAGGTGAGACTGATTATGGACGGCAGGCCGTGAAACCAAGTTGACTTTGCTTCCCTTCTTCGTCGTATCGAGGTGAAAATTAGCTGGAGCAGTCTCGGCAAACGCCCCAAACGAGCGCGTGTTGAATGGCGGCGGCAGCTCTTTTGGAAAATATCCTCGTGAAAGGATTTCAGCTAGAGGTGACGTCATGCTGCGTTGGTCCTCTGCTTGCAAAAACTCAACGAACGGCCCACGCATCACCGGGAATCCTACAGCATCTTCCAACCCGGACACGCGGAGGGCGTGCCATGACTCGATCTTCTTCCGCAAGTGATAGTGTGGGGCCATTTCTAGTTTCGAAGTTTGCTTGAGGCTATTGTCGCGCAGATGTTGCCAAGACTGGATCGAGTGCGCCCGTGTTGATCACCTTGTCAACAAAGCTTTCCATCGCGTTTGCGATCGCCTTTTGAGCAGCAAGACTCAAGGCATCCGCGCCTACCGGGCAATTTCCGTCCTCACTTGCATGGCCTTGGCCACGGAACGTGGTGGTGATTAATTCTTTTCCTTGCCTGTCGGAAACGCGAGCGCGAATTGCGATATCCACGTTTGCATCAGCGGATGGCACCCAAAATCCGGGTGTGAAGCGAATTCGCGGGTCGAACTCCGAGAGGTCAAACTTGAAAATGATCCCATCACGCGCAGAAGGCACCGCTCCGCCGTTGTTCGCGACTTGGGGAAAGGCGGCTTCGACAGTCTTCGAAAGCGAACCTTGCAGCGCCTCACCGATATACATCGGATACTTATGTGCGCCGCAGGCGAATCCGGATTTGACATCCTTACCCGCCGTAACGAGATTGTCGCTAAAGACAACGTAGGCCTTGTCCTGCCTGATCTTCGTGCTCATGACCTCGGAAGCACCAGATTGCGACGAAACTTGGACGTTATACGCGCAACCCGAGAACACCGATGCTGCTAACATCGCAGCGCCTGCTTTGACCCACGCCATAATTTTCCCTCTCACCTTGGCTGATTCTTCTTGTCTGGGAAACGCTGTCACGGCGCACCGTGAACGGTTCCCGCTTTAGTAACGGCAACGGGCGAGAATTCTTTAGAGCAACTTTCGCGGAACACCTCGCTCGTTGGTTGCGTTCAGCCGTCTGCTTCTTGGGAGCCGCGGCTCCGGTAGAACACGCCACCACCGAGGAGAGGAGCCTTTGCGCCCGCGATTCCCTGGTTACGGGAACGCGACTTCATGCCACTTAAACTCGCGACCCACTGGGGCATGTGTCTAGAAACGCGCGTGGCTGCAACCGGCTTGGCGCAAGCGGCGGCTTGCCGATTCACGAGCGACGCTGATGTTAGAGGCGGCGGCGACGGATCAGGCGAGGACCGGATGCAGTTTGGGCTGGGCGATCAGGATGAACTCGCGCATCGTCTCCGCAATAACCGTAGAGTTCTGCTGATTGCGCGGAACCACCCGCAGAGCCCCGTTGCGCCCTCGTTGAAAATACTCGACCTTGGAGCCCGCGCATAACGTGCCATCAAGCTCGCGCATTAGCGCGTCCAGGTCTGTGTTAGCGGCCGCCGTTTCGACATGAAACTCGCAAAGGATGCCTTTGCGTACGAACTGTAGAAACTCGAAGTGGATGTTGCGGCCGATGCCCGGCAGATAAAGCTGGCGATAATGGCTGGAGTGGTTTGAGACCGCCGGCACCCCCGGCAACGCCCGAAAGTCGGCGACCACCGCATCCAGATGCTCGTAACTGCGGCGCTCGCCGCGCCCTTTGGTCAGTACCGCTGCACTCGTGCGACCGATAACGGAAGGAGCGATAGCCCGCTGCTTGTCATCGGAGGTCTTGAACTGCGGCAACTCGACGCCCAAGACCTCAACATCCTTCATTTGCTCATTGAGAAACTCGATTACCCGGCGGAGCTGCGGAGGCAACTCGTCGGCCACGAACACCAGCCGAATATTGCCACGGCGCAGGTTGTTCTCAACGGCTTGCCAGAAGTCCTCTTCGGCAAACTCCGTTTCCTCTAAAAAGGCTTCCAGTACGCTCTCCGCGTTGGGTCCACACTGCTGCAGGAACTGCTCCTTGATTTCGGATTGAGGCCAATACACCACGCCGTTAGCCGCATAGTCGAGTAGCTGGCCAACGATCTCCCTGCGGATCTCCCGGTTCTTGCTGCGTTTGACCTCGACGAGGGTTGGGACGGCCAATTGATCGATGAAGAAATGATCCATCGACCAGCGGTTATTGCCGTTCTCCTGATCCGGGACGCCCATCTCGCGTCGGACCAGCAGGAGTCGGCGCTCGTCCTCCTCGTTTTCGGCTGTGCAACCACCCAGCAGCGCTGGGTGCCTGGCGATCAGCTCCTGCAACTCTGTTTCCTGCAGCGGCGTTGCTGGGTTCATCTTTACAAGACTCGTGTCTTGACCAACAAGGAAAACGCCGGGCATCAAGGTTCCTATTAAGATATTACCGGGCGACGCACACTAAAAAGCGACTACAGGTGGCCCTAGCTAGATTAGCATTGTACCGAGGCATTACGTCTCCTTGGTTGATTTCGCCCGAACGCAGTTTAAGGGTCGTTCAGGGACGGCTTCATCGGGCACAAGTCGACTAGCATGCAACGGTCGCGGAGGTGCTGGCCGGACGTTCGAGCGTCAGCGGCGTATTCCAAAATGGCGATCCGGCGAGTTCTCAAGTTTCGCGTTCCATTGCCGTAGTGTCGGATTGAGCGCCCTTCATCCAGTGCTGCCGCGCTGGCCGAGCGTACGGGCCTAGATTAGAGTGATTTTTTTAAATTCTGGCTAACAGATGGCACACGTCAATTTTTCAATTTCGGGGAACAATGTATGACAATCGCCGCCGCATGGGTTCGCACTTTGGAGAATGGCGCAGAGGAGTTGATATTTTGTTCCGACAGCCGGCTTAGCAATGGGAAGCGATTCGACCACTGTCAGAAGACGTTTCGGTTTGCTCGGACGGATGCGGCAATCTGTTTTGCGGGAGGTACCGACTGGGCTTACCGAACCTATCCGCGTTTTTGTGGGCGAGGCGGTTAGCGGAGTTACCCGCGTGCGTTGGTAAAACGCTCTCCAAACAGAATAGCGAACTGGTTCATGGCGGAGGACCAGTCAAATGCCGCCCGTACCGACTTCGCCAGCACATTGCGCAATGCCAGCCAAAGCAGCTTGATGGCGGCCTCGTCGTTGGGGAAGTGGCCGCGCGTCCTGATGATCTTGCGCAGTTGCATGTTCAGACTCTCAATGGCATTGGTGGTGTACACCACCCGGCGTATCGCCGGGGGAAACACAAAGAACGGTGTGACGTTCTCCCATGCCCGTCGCCATGACTGCACGATGGTCGGATACTTCGCGCCCCATGGCCCTTCGGCAAAGGCCTCCAGCGCCTGCTGCGCGGCCTGTTCGCTGGCCGCCCCATAGATCGGACGCAACGCGGCGGCGACGCTTTACGGTCCTTGTAGCTGGCGTATTCCAGGCTGTTGCGGATCAGGTGCACGATGCAGGTCTGCACGGCCGTGCGCGGGTACGCTGTGCCGATCGCCTCGGCCAGCCTTCAGGCCGTCGACGACCGCGATCAGGATGTCCTGGCAGCCCCTGGTCTTCAGTTCATTGAACACCTTCAGCCAGAACTTCGCGCCTTCGGTCTGCTCGATCCACAGGCCGAGCACGTCGCGCTGGCCGTCGGCCTGAATGCCCAGCGCCAGATACACCGCCTTGTTGCTCACCACGCCGTCGCCACGGATCTTCACGCGCAGCGCGTCGAAGAACACCACCGGGTACATCGCCTCGAGTGGACGGCTTTGCCAGGCCAGCGTTTCAGCCATCACCTCATCGGTGACCGAACTGATGAAATCGGGTGAGACCTCGGTGCCATAGCTTTCGGCCAGAAATGCCTGAATCTCGCGCACGCTCATGCCGCGTGCGTACATGGCGATGATGCGCTCGTCAAAGCCCGCGAAACGGCGCTCGTGCCTGGGAATCAGGATCGGCTCGAAGCTGCCTTCACGGTCGCGCGGCAGATCGACCCGCACCGCGCCGCGCTCGGTGATGACGGTCTTGCCGCTGGCGCCGTTGCGTTCATTGGTCTGCTCGGCAGGCTTGGGCTGGCCGGGCCGGTAGCCCAGATGCATGCTCATTTCCGCGCCCATCGCGCGTTCGATGAGCGCCTTGTTGAACGCCAGCATCAGGTCCTGGACCTCACCGGGCGTCATCGGACCCTTCACCAGCTCATCAAGCAGCGCTTCAGGCAACTCAGGCAGCGGCCCGCGGGCCGCTGCCTGAGACGCGACGGTGCGTTTCTTCTTCATCGGCATATCCATGACTTTTACCTCTCATGATATGCCTCGCCCACGGAATTACGGATAGGTCCGGCTTACCCGATGATCATCGCGGCGATCAAAGCAGCAGACGTTCACTTGCCCTCGGAGACACGTGCCTTAGGTTTGGCAAAATTCAAAACGCATCTTGTGACTATTCTCAACCAAATGCAGCGTGAAGTGCATAATTTTGTTCAGGGTGAAAACGTACCTGACATAACTTTTCTGCTAGGTGGCTACGACTGGAAGCTCAAGTGTTTTCGTTTATGGCGCCTGCAATTCGACGGGTCAAGAGATAGTTTTATTGCCGACGAACGCACGGGAAGCAACAGTTTCGGTGGGATGGGGAAAATCGAAATAGCTGGCGACCAAGAATGGACCCAAGAGATGCGTGAGCGCCTAAAAATTCTGGTGCAGACAAAGTACGGACTCGACATGCGACAACCCATATCTGCCAGATTCGACATGGAGCCTTTCGAGGTCATTCGAGATTTATTGCGAAAATCTAATGCCAACGACAGCATCGGAGGCGCCCCTCAAGGCGTCAAGATCTATCAATACCTCAACTCGGGAGACATCGGCGTTTTTTGGCCTCGACTAACAGATGGCCGTTTGTTCCTTTCAGGCCGCCCTTTACTTGATTACGAGCGCGCAACGATCAAGTCGGTACTGGACCCAGACTCACTCAACAGTACTTGGCTGAGCGGAAGTAGTGTTGACGCCGCTTCCAATATGAACAGGGCTAACGAGACGGCTTTCAAACGCGCTGAAGATTGCGGTGAGAATACCGAGTCAATGATCGAAGATTGATCTTAACAACGTGGTCGCTCGGTGTTATATCCGGCGTAGAGCCGAAGAACGAGCGACTGCTTTCGCTCAAAGCGACGACGGCGGATCGGTTACGGAAGGGGCGAGATGGGTCGTGAAGACTCGTTCACCTCCGGTGAAGATACCGACGTTTTACCGCGCCGCGTCGCGAATGACAGCAATGCGGCGAGCTGCAGCCGCGCGGCGGACGAACGGCGAGCGTCGGCTTTGGCCGAATGGGACCTATCCGTAATTCCGTGGGCGAGGCATATCATGAGAGGTAAAAGTCATGGATATGCCGATGAAGAAGAAACGCACCGTCGCGTCTCAGGCAGCGGCCCGCGGGCCGCTGCCTGAGTTGCCTGAAGCGCTGCTTGATGAGCTGGTGAAGGGTCCGATGACGCCCGGTGAGGTCCAGGACCTGATGCTGGCGTTCAACAAGGCGCTCATCGAACGCGCGATGGGCGCGGAAATGAGCATGCATCTGGGCTACCGGCCCGGCCAGCCCAAGCCTGCCGAGCAGACCAATGAACGCAACGGCGCCAGCGGCAAGACCGTCATCACCGAGCGCGGCGCGGTGCGGGTCGATCTGCCGCGCGACCGTGAAGGCAGCTTCGAGCCGATCCTGATTCCCAGGCACGAGCGCCGTTTCGCGGGCTTTGACGAGCGCATCATCGCCATGTACGCACGCGGCATGAGCGTGCGCGAGATTCAGGCATTTCTGGCCGAAAGCTATGGCACCGAGGTCTCACCCGATTTCATCAGTTCGGTCACCGATGAGGTGATGGCTGAAACGCTGGCCTGGCAAAGCCGTCCACTCGAGGCGATGTACCCGGTGGTGTTCTTCGACGCGCTGCGCGTGAAGATCCGTGGCGACGGCGTGGTGAGCAACAAGGCGGTGTATCTGGCGCTGGGCATTCAGGCCGACGGCCAGCGCGACGTGCTCGGCCTGTGGATCGAGCAGACCGAAGGCGCGAAGTTCTGGCTGAAGGTGTTCAATGAACTGAAGACCAGGGGCTGCCAGGACATCCTGATCGCGGTCGTCGACGGCCTGAAGGGGCTGGCCGAGGCGATCGGCACAGCGTACCCGCGCACGGCCGTGCAGACCTGCATCGTGCACCTGATCCGCAACAGCCTGGAATACGCCAGCTACAAGGACCGTAAAGCGTCGCCGCCGCGTTGCGTCCGATCTATGGGGCGGCCAGCGAACAGGCCGCGCAGCAGGCGCTGGAGGCCTTTGCCGAAGGGCCATGGGGCGCGAAGTATCCGACCATCGTGCAGTCATGGCGACGGGCATGGGAGAACGTCACACCGTTCTTTGTGTTTCCCCCGGCGATACGCCGGGTGGTGTACACCACCAATGCCATTGAGAGTCTGAACATGCAACTGCGCAAGATCATCAGGACGCGCGGCCACTTCCCCAACGACGAGGCCGCCATCAAGCTGCTTTGGCTGGCATTGCGCAATGTGCTGGCGAAGTCGGTACGGGCGGCATTTGACTGGTCCTCCGCCATGAACCAGTTCGCTATTCTGTTTGGAGAGCGTTTTACCAACGCACGCGGGTAACTCCGCTAACCGCCTCGCCCACAAAAACGCGGATAGGTTCGGTCCTCCGCCATGAACCAGTTCGCTATTCTGTTTGGAGAGCGTTTTACCAACGCACGCGGGTAACTCCGCTAACCGCCTCGCCCACAAAAACGCGGATAGGTTCGCCGAATGTCTGGGTCTGTCAGTAATTTCGTGTTCAAGGCATATGATGCTCCCCAGGAGAAAATATGCCTCGCAAACCCAAGAGCCCACCGGTAGACCTGCCGACGATTCCAGCGGAGCTGCTTGAGCAGTTCGGCAACGGCCCGATGACGGCGGAATCGATCAACGCCGCGACCATGGCGCTGAAGAAAGCGTTGATTGAGCGCGCGCTCGGCGGCGAGATGAACCATCATCTGGGCTATTTATCGGGCGCGGCCAAGCCGGCCGCCGTCAACAACCAGCGCAACGGCAAGAGTGCCAAGACCGTTCTAACTGAAGACGGTCCGATCCGCATCGAGGTGCCGCGCGACCGCGACGGCAGCTTTGAGCCGCTGCTAATCCCCAAGCACGAACGACGCTTCACGGGCTTCGATGAGAAGATCGTCGCCATGTACGCCCGGGGCATGACCGTACGCGAGATCCAGGGATTCTTGCAGGAGCAGTACGGCACGGAAGTCTCGCCCGAGTTCATCAGCTCGGTCACCGACGAGGTAATGGCTGAAGTCACCGCGTGGCAATCCCGGCCGCTCGAGCCCATGTATCCGGTTGTGTTCTTCGATGCTTTGCGCGTGAAGATTCGCGAAGATGGTGTGGTACGCAACAAGGCCGTCTACCTTGCGCTGGGGGTGCTGCCCGACGGCACGCGCGATATTCTCGGCTTGTGGATCGAGAACACCGAGGGCGCCAAGTTCTGGATGAAGGTGTTCAACGATTTGAAGACCCGCGGCGTGAACGACATCCTGATCGCCGTGACCGACGGCCTGAAAGGCATGCCAGAGGCACTGGCCGTCGTGTTTCCGGCAACCACGCTACAAACCTGCATCGTCCACCTGATTCGCAACAGCCTTGATTACGCGAGTTGGAAGGACCGTAAGGGACTGGCTGCGGCGATACGACCGATCTACACAGCGGCAAGCGCAGAGGCCGCGCAGGCCGAACTCGACGCGTTTAACGAAGGGCCGTGGGGGCAACGGTTCCCGACGGTCAGCGCCGCTTGGCGCAACGCCTGGGACCGCGTCATTCCGTTCTTTGCGTTCCCGCCGGCGGTGCGTAAGGTCATTTACACAACAAATGCCATTGAAAATATCAACGCGCAGCTACGCAAGATCATTAAGACGCGAGGCCACTTCCCGACCGACGATGCCGCCACGAAACTCATCTGGCTTGCCCTGCGCAACATCACGGCCGGGTGGAGTCGTTCCGCTCAGGATTGGAAGCAGGCCATGAACCAATTCGCTATCCTTTACGCGGATCGATTCGTTCGATCGTCCGTGTGAATCTCAACCTCGCCTTGAACACGGAAATTCTGACACTCCCGAATGTCTGTCATTGCTCCGTTACTCCGAGCGTCGGCTGGGCGGCCGAAGCGTGTCGCGGAGCTACTCGTGCGTCAGCCGACGACAGTGTGTCGATGAACACGACTGCGCTCACAGTGACAAACCCTAGATCGATCTCGGGCAAGTGGCGAACATGCGCATCGAAGGTAGGCATCGCTCACGCACCCCGCACCTCGCCGGCACCCAGCAAATACAGATCCCTCAACCGTCCCACACCGCCCCCGCACTTTCGAAACCCAACCCCACTCCTCAACCACCCCACCCACCCCCGCTCAACCGCCCCACCTGCACCCCCAACGCCACCCCGCGTGACCATAAACACCGTAAGCGCCATCCACAGCCCGTGATTCCCCATCGCCCCAACAAGCGCCCACGCAGCAACCGCAAACACCGCAAACGACACCCCCATCGCCACCATCAACTCCCGCGTCCTGGTCGCGCCGATAAACACCCCATCGAGCTGAAACCCTGCCACCGATGCAAGCGGCAGCACCGCCGCCCACGGCAAATAACGCAGCGCGGCGGCGCGCACGACGGCCTGATCCGTCAGCTGTCCGATGATCCACTCGCCGCCCAGCCAATAAGCGACCGAAAACCCCGCCGCGCCGATGACCGACCACAGCATCGTCACCTTGACGGCCTGACGGAACGCGTGACGGTCGCGCGCGCCGGCAGCCGCGCCGACGAGCGCTTCGGCGGCATGCGCGAAGCCGTCAAGTCCGTAGGCCGTGAACGTCTGGAAGTTGAGCAGCAGCGCGTTCGCGGCGAGCAGGGCATCGCCCTGACGCGCGCCCAGATGCGCGAACCAGCCGAACGCGCCGAGCAGACACAGCGTCCGGATGAAGATGTCGCGGTTGATCGCGACGAGCCGCCTGATCGCATGCCCGTCAAAAAGCGCGCGGACCCCGAGCGGCGCCAAGCCGCGTTCCCGCAAGCGCCAGAGCAGCGCGACACCCAGCGCGAAGCCGCAAAAATCCGCGAACGCAGTCGCCGCGCCGATGCCCGCGATTCCCCAGCCGAAGCGGTAGACGGAGAGCAGCACGGCAACCACATTCATCGCGTTGATGAACACCTGCACGACGAGCGCGAGGCGCACGCGCTGGCAGCCGAGCAGATACCCGAGCACCACGTAATTGGCGAGCGCGAACGGCGCGGCCCAGATGCGCGCGTGGCAATACGTGCTCGCGGTTTGCTGCACCGCCGCGCTGCCGCCGAGCGCGACGAGCGCATAACGGACGATGGGCGCCTGCAGCACGAGCACGGCCACGCCGATCGCGAGCGCCAGCATCAGCGCGCGCAGCAGGCTTGCGCGCAGCGCGACGGCATCGCGGGCGCCGAACGCCTGCGCGACGAGTCCGGTCGTGCCCATGCGAAGAAAGCCGAAGCCCCAGAACACGAAGCTGAACACGAGGCCGCCGAGCGCGACGCCGCCGAGATACTGCGGACCATCGAGATGGCCGGCGACGGCGGTATCGACTGCGCCGAGAATCGGCTGCGTCAGATTGGCGAGCACGATTGGAAGCGCGAGCGTCAGCACGCGCCGATGCCAGCGCACGGGCAGGGCGGCAGATTGTGAAGCGTCAGGGGAAGAGGTCAAGTGCGGGTCCGTGGTCGCGTCGGCAGAAGAAAGACGAGGAGAAAGGCGAAGAGAAGGGCGACATTGTCGTCAGCGCGGCGAGGCGGCGCAACGTCGCGGCGCGCCCGATAATGCGGCTCCGTCGAAACGCGCGCTTCGTGATGAAAACCTTCCTGCTCTACGTCGTGACCGCGATAGCGGAAATCGGGGGCTGTTACTTTCCTTACCGATGGCTGAAGGCGGGCGGCTCGCCGTGGCTCGTCGTGCCGGGTGCCTTGTCGCTCGCGCTCTTCGCGTGGCTCCTGACGCTGCACGAGACCGCCGCGGGCCGCGTGTATGCCGCGTATGGCGGCGTCTACATCGGCGTGGCGATCGCCTGGCTCTGGGCAATCGAGCGCATTCGGCCAACCGTGTGGGACATCACCGGCGCGGCCATCGCGCTGGTCGGCATGAGCGTGATCGCGTTCCAGCCGCGCTGACCGCATCCGTCACATACCGCTCACGCCTGCAGCGCGAGCAGCGCGAATGTCGCGAGCCAGTGCTCGCCCATGTAATCCCCGGCGACATGCGCGATGCCCGCGGCGAGATGTTCGTCCGCGCTCGACTGCAACACGGCGATGCGCGCGTCGCCTTCCGGCAGCGCCCGCGCGATCTCGCGCTGACACCACGCGCGGCTCAGGTTCAGGCCGTCGAGGTGCGCGAGCTTGCCGTCGCTGCGATCCGTGACGGTGGCCGGCGTGAAGAGCGTCGCGGGCTCGCGCGCGGCAAGGCGCGGCAGGAACGCATCGAGCCAGCCGGCGAAGCGCGCATCGGGCAGGACGTGGCGCATCAATACTGCTTCCATCAGCGAGGGCGAGAGGAATTCGTCCCCGGCCGGCTCCCATGCCTGACACCCTGCATCGTTCTCGAACCAGCGCATCGCGGTTCGCGTGAGCAGTTGCTCGAACGCCGTATCGCCGACGACGCGCGCATACCCAAGCGACAGCGTCAGCGCGAACGCCATGTTGAAGTGCGTGCCGACGCGCAGCGGATACGTGGACTTCGGCAGAAATTCGGTGAAGCGCTCGACGAAGGCGTCCGCGAGCGGTTGCAGCGAGCGCGCCCAGCGCGCGCCATCGGCGGATTGCATCGAGCGAAGTTGGCCCGCGAGCGCGAGCAGCCACGCCCAGCCGTAGGGCCGCTCGAAGCCGCGCGATGCCGGGCGTTGCAGATACGCGACTTCCGCCGCGACGTTCGCCTCGGTGAAATGCTCGTCGATGACCGCGCGAATGCGGGCGGCCTCCGGCAAGCCGGGGAAGCAGTCGTACAGGCGCGCAGTCAGCCAGTAGCCGTGCACGCACGAATGCCAGTCGAAGCTGCCGTAGAAAATCGGATGCAGCGCGCGCGGGCTTTGCGCGTCGGCAGCGCTTGCGAGAACGTGGTCGAGCTTGTTCGGATATTCGCGCGTCAGGTGGCCGAGCGCCACTTGCGCGAACTTCGATGCGAGCGCTTCGTCGAGCGCGACGGGTTTCTGCTTGTCCATGCGAACCTCGCGGAACATCGTTCGGTTGAATTGAATCGCGACTTTATCGATAAATGCTCGATAAAGTGTCCTGGCCGGGTAATTACCTAGTTGCAGTGTCGCGCGCCTTGCGCAGAAATGCCGTAAGCCGCGCGAAGGCTTTCGCCGTAAGCGACGACGCGTTTCGGTTCGGCGAGCGCTCTTGCCCGCGCGCATCGAAATGCGCGGTCAAGCGCCATCCGCGATGCAACTTCTGCGCGCCGATGCCCGATGCGTCGTTTAAACTTGCGCCCGAACGCCGCCAGAGCGTCACGTCCCGGCACGCGCGCCGGGCTTTTCATTCCAATAGAGACGTAAGCGTCCAGCACATTCATGAGCGATCTTCCCGTATATACCGCAGAGGACACCCGGCGACGCGTTTTCGCAATCGTCGGCGCGTCGTCGGGCAATCTCGTCGAATGGTTCGACTTCTACATTTACTCGTTCCTCGCGCTGTATTTCTCGGCGGCATTCTTTCCGGGCGGCAATCCGACCGTGCAATTGCTGAACACCGCGGGCGTGTTCGCCGCCGGTTTCCTCATGCGGCCGATCGGCGGATGGCTCTTCGGCCGCATCGCCGACAAACACGGCCGCCGCAACGCGATGATGATCTCGGTGCTGATGATGTGCGGCGGCTCGCTCGTCATCACCTTCCTGCCGACTTACGCGAGCATCGGTGCCTGGGCGCCGCTGCTGCTGCTCGTCGCGCGGCTTTTTCAGGGCTTGTCGGTGGGCGGTGAATACGGCACGAGCGCGACTTACATGAGCGAAGTGGCGTTGCGCGGCCGGCGCGGATTCTTTGCGTCGTTCCAGTACGTGACGCTGATCGGCGGGCAACTCGCCGCGCTGCTCGTGCTCGTCGTGTTGCAGCTTTTCCTTTCGACGGAAGAACTGAAAGCCTGGGGCTGGCGCGTGCCGTTCTTCATCGGCGCGTGTGCGGCGCTCATTTCGCTGTATTTGCGCCGTTCGCTCGATGAAACGACGACGGCGGAAATCCGCGAGCGCAAGGAAGCGGGCACGCTCGCGGGACTGATGCATCACAAGGCCGCGTTCATGACGGTCGTGGGGTTCACGGCGGGCGGCTCGCTCATCTTCTATACGTTCACGACCTACATGCAGAAGTATCTGGTGAACACGGCCGGCATGCACGCGAAGACCGCGAGCAACGTGATGACCGGCGCGCTTCTCGTCTACATGCTGCTGCAGCCGCTGTTCGGCGCGCTGTCGGACCGCATCGGACGCCGCCAGTCGATGCTCTGGTTCGGCGTGCTCGCGACGCTTTGCACCGTGCCGCTGCTGCACGCGCTCTCGGGCGTGAAAAGCCCGTTCATGGCCTTCGTGCTGATCGTGGCGGCGCTCGCCATCGTGAGTTTCTATACGTCGATCAGCGGTCTCATCAAGGCCGAAATGTTTCCGCCCGAAGTGCGCGCGCTCGGCGTCGGGCTGTCGTATGCGGTCGCCAACGCGGTATTCGGCGGATCGGCGGAATATGTCGCGCTGTGGCTCAAGAACGCGGGAAGCGAATCGGCGTTCTTCTGGTACGTGACCGTGATGTGCGCGATCTCGCTCGTCGTCTCGTGGGTGATGCTGAGCCCGGTCAAGGAGGGATACTTGCGCAACGAACCGTAAGGTTCAGCCGCGCGGACGCCCGATCGTCCGCGCGGTATGTTCAACGAGGCGGG
Source organism: Caballeronia sp. Lep1P3 (assembly GCF_022879595.1). Classification (NCBI taxonomy): domain Bacteria; kingdom Pseudomonadati; phylum Pseudomonadota; class Betaproteobacteria; order Burkholderiales; family Burkholderiaceae; genus Caballeronia; species Caballeronia sp. Lep1P3. The sequence continues at coordinate 259,615 of NZ_CP084266.1, forward strand.
CCGGGCGCGGACATCGATTGCCGCGCGGCTTGCCGATGACGGTAGTATGGTGTTTGATGCGGTATGTATCGATAGACGATGCGCCCGGCGTGGCGCGCAGTGGCACTCGGAAACAGGATATGCATGGGCGCGGCCTCGTCGCGCGCCGTGGCGATGCGCGCACTCGGGCGCATCGGTCAGCAGGGAGCCTGTCCATGGAAGATTTCGACGAAACGTTGTTTGTCGTCTGGCGAGCGAACCTGAACGTACTGGTCGGTTCGCCCGGCGGCGCCGCGCGTCTTGCGCGGATGATGAACTTCTCGCCGTCGTTCATGAAGCTGATCGTCGCGGGGCAGCGGGACTTCAACGAGGAATTCGTGCGCGGCATCGAGCTGGTGTCGGGGCTGCCGCCGCACTGGATGGACGAGCGGCGCAGCGCCGCCGAGGTTCCCGTGGAAGTCAAGCGCGCGCTCGACGAAGAACGGCCGTTCGCGATATTTCGCGGCACCGCGCATCCCGCGCCCAAGCGTTCGGTGCTGCGCGGACCGGAGCCGCTGCTTTCGCAGACGGAAGCCACGCGGCGCGTCGCGGATCTCGCGCAGCAACAGGCCGAAGCCAACCGCCGCGATCTGCTCTTCAGGAAGAACCGGGAATTGCTGTCGCAGGACTTGCGGCGGCTCGAGCGGCAGCTCGGCCTCCTGCAAGTGGAGCCGATGCTGCCGAAGGCCGATGAACTCGTCGCATCCGACCGCATGAGCGAATCGGCGAAAGCGGATCTGTCCGGGCGGCTCGAACAGATCGACAAGCATGTCAAGCTGCTGCATCAGCACGTCGAGAAACTCGTCGCGCTCCTCTCGACGCCCGACGAGCCGGGCGCCGGCGACGCGAGCTGAAAAGGCCGCCTACTTTTTCGGCGCTTCGTCTTTCTCGCGCGATTCCGGTTCCGGGTGAACCGCGATCGGATCGCTTGCCGGGAAGGTTTCTTCGAGCGCTTCGTCGAGCGCGTCTTGTTCCTTCACCGGCTCCGGCTGCTTCGTTGCTCCGTTCTGGCTGGCTTGCGTCATGGGGCCTCCGCGATGTGAGTCGAACGTATCCCAATATAACAGTCGATTCTTCAGCGTGCGCGCCGGTAGTCCGCCGGGCGCACGCCCGTCCACTTTCGAAACGCGCGCCGGAACGCGCTCGGCTCCGCGAAGCCCAGCGCGGCGGCGATGTCGGCGATGGTTTCGTTCGTATCGGCGAGGCGTGAAATCGCGAGATCGCGCCGAAGCGCGTCCTTGATCGCCTGCAGCGTCGAGCCTTCGCGCGCGAGACGCCGTCTCAGCGTAGCCTCCGCCATATTCAGCGCCGCCGCGATGCCGTCCGCCTCGGGCCAGTCGGCGGGCGCGATCGACTTCAGGCGCTGCCGGATGCGCGCCGCGAGCGAATCCGGATTGCGATACTTGACGATGAAATTCGCAGGCGCGTCGCGCAGAAACAGCTTGAGCGTCGATGCCGACTGCACGACGGAAAGCGTCGCGCATTCGGGCGCGAGATCCACGAACGTTTGCGGCTGATCGAAGCAGAGCGCGTCGCAGAACATCGGGCGATATTCGTCGCTATCGGCGGGCTCAGCGCAGCGAAAGTGCGCCGCGAGCACCGGAATGCGCCTGCCGACGAGCCAGCACAGCAAGCCATACACGAGGATGAAACCGGTCGCGTAGGCGAACATCGTCTTGGGCGCGTTCGCATCGCGAAGGACGATGCGCACGCGCCCCTCGTCGATATGCGGCTCGAACGTCAGCGCGTCGAGCACGAGCCGCATGAAGCCCGCGATGCGCCCGAGCGCTTCCTTGCCGTTGCGGGCGCCGAGCGCCGCATGGCACATCAGCACGAAGCTGCCGCGGCGCATCGGATGCGGGTCCTGGCCGAAGAATTCGTCGTCGAGGGCATCCGCGATCGCGTGCCACAGCTTGCCGTACTGCGCGGGCGACACGCGCGCACGCGGCGAATCGAGCGCGGCGGGCGCGATGTCCGCGGCATCCAGCAGCGTCGCGCGTGCAATGCCGCGCGCTTCGGCACAGCGCAGCGCCGCGTCGACGAGGCTCGCGGCGATCGAATCGCGCTCGACGTGCGTTCGGCGGATTGGGGTTGTCACTAGGTGGCGAAAGCGCTCGGTTAGCGTGATCGTTCTGGTCATCGGCCGGGGGCGGGCGATTGCCTAGACTCGCGAGAGCCGCCGATATCGGCGAAGAAGTGTATCCGAACCACCGACGACGCCCTTTGCGGGTTCAACCATGATCGACAGATTTCTCACCGAAGAGCAGCGCATGATTCGCGATGCCGCGCGCCAGTTCGCCACCGAAGCGCTCGCGCCGAACGCGGGCCAGTGGGACAAGGACGGCGCGATTCCGGACGCCGTCGTGCGTCAACTGGGCGAGCTGGGCTTGCTCGGGATGATCGTGCCGGCCGAACTCGGCGGCACTTACAGCGACTACACCGCCTACGCCCTCGCGATGGAAGAAATCGCGGCCGGCTGCGCCTCGTGCGCGACGATGATGAGCGTGCACAACTCCGTCGGCTGCGGGCCGATACTCGCTTTCGGCACCGATGCGCAAAAGGCCGAATGGCTGCCGAAGCTCGCGAGCGGCGAAGTGATCGGCGCCTTTTGCCTGACCGAGCCGCAAGCGGGATCGGAAGCCAACAATCTGCGCGTGCGGGCCGTCGAGCGCGACGGCCAGTGGGTCATCTCCGGCAGCAAGCAGTTCGTGACGAACGGGCGTCGCGCGGGGGTCGCGATCGTGTTCGCCGTGACCGATCCCGAACTTGGCAAGCGCGGCATTTCCGCCTTCATCGTGCCGACGAACACGCCGGGCTTCAACGTCGGGCCGCAAGAGCACAAACTCGGCATCCGCGCGTCGGATACGTGTCCGATCACCTTCGACGGCTGCGCGGTTCCCGCCGCGAACCTGCTCGGCAAGCGCGGCGAAGGCTTGAAGATCGCGCTGTCGAATCTGGAAGGCGGGCGCATCGGCATTGCGGCGCAGGCGCTCGGCATTGCGCGCGCGGCCTTCGATGCGGCGCGCGCCTACGCGAAGGATCGCGTGCAGTTCGGCAAGCCGATCGCCGAGCATCAATCGGTGGCGAACATGCTCGCCGACATGCAGACGCAGATCAACGCCGCGCGCCTTCTGGTGCTGCACGCGGCGCGCATGCGGACCGAAGGCATCGCTTGCCTGTCGGAGGCATCGCAGGCGAAGCTCTTCGCATCGGAAATGGCCGAGCGCGTGTGCTCGGATGCCATCCAGATTCACGGCGGATACGGCTATCTGCAGGACTATCCGGTGGAACGGCATTACCGCGACGCGCGCATCACGCAGATCTACGAAGGCACGAGCGAGGTGCAGCGCATGGTGATCGCGCGGCACGTCTAGCGGTACGTTCACGAGGAGACGCCATGAATCGAGCCGCGCCGTTCATCGAAGCACGAGATTTTCTGCTGCGTCATCGCACCGATTACGACACCGCGTATCGCGAGTTCAAGTGGCCCGTGCTCGATCGCTTCAACTGGGCGCTCGATTATTTCGATCCGATGGCGCGCGCCAACGATGCGCCCGCGCTGTGCATCGTCGCGGATAGCGGCGAGAAGACGGTCTTCAGCTTCGTGCAGATGAGCGAGCGCTCGGCGCGCGTCGCGAATCACCTGCGCGCGCTCGATGTGAAGCGCGGCGAGCGCATCCTGCTGATGCTGCCGAACCGCGTCGAGTTGTGGGAAACGATGCTCGCCGCGATGAAACTCGGCGCGATCGTGCTGCCGGCCACGACGCAACTGGCGAGCGGCGACCTGCGCGAGCGCATCGCGCTTGGGCGCGTGCAGCATGTCGTCGCCGATGCGGGCGAAACGCACAAGTTCGATGGCATCGACATCGCGGGCGCGAAGCTGTCCGTCGGCGGCGCGCGCGAAGGGTGGCTCGCCTACGAAGCCGCGTATGACGCATCGCCGGATTTCGTTCCGGACGCCGAAACGATGGCGCGCGATCCGTATCTTCTGTACTTCACGTCGGGCACGACGTCGAAGCCGAAGCCCGTCGCGCATACGCACGAAAGCTATCCGGTCGGCCATCTTTCGACGATGTACTGGATCGGGCTGCAACCGGGCGACGTCCACTGGAACATCAGTTCGCCCGGCTGGGCGAAGCACGCGTGGAGTTGCGTTTTCGCGCCGTGGAACGCGCAGGCGTGCGTCTTCATCTATAACTTCAGCCGCTTCGATGCCGCCCGCACGCTCGATGCGCTCGTCGAGCACGAAGTCACGATGCTCTGCGCGCCGCCGACCGTCTGGCGCATGCTGGTGCAGGAGCCGCTCGCGTCGTACCGCGTGAGGCTGCGGGAGATCGTCGGGGCGGGCGAGCCGCTCAATCCGGAAGTCGTCGAGCGCGTGCAGGCCGCGTGGGGCGTGCCGATCCGCGACGGCTACGGTCAGACGGAGACCACCGCGCAGATCGCCAATTCGCCGGGCCAGCGGCTCGTCCCCGGTTCGATGGGGCGTCCGCTGCCCGGCTACCGCGTCGCGCTGCTCGATCCGGAAGGTCGCCCCGCCGACGAGGGCGAGATCGCGCTCGTTCTCGATCCGCCGCCGCTCGGTCTCATGACCGGTTACGCCGATAATCCCGCCGCCACGGAAAACGCGATGCGCGGCGGTTTTTATCGCACGTCCGATGTCGCGTCGCGCGCGGCGGACGGCTATTTCACCTACGTGGGCCGCGCCGACGACGTGTTCAAATCGTCCGATTACCGCCTAAGCCCGTTCGAACTCGAAAGCGTGCTGATCGAACACGAGGCGATCGCGGAAGCCGCTGTCGTGCCGAGTCCTGATCCGTTGCGGCTTTCGGTGCCGAAAGCGTTCGTCACGCTGCGCCACGGTTTCACGATCGGGCCGGAACTCGCGCGCAGCGTGTTCGCGTTTTCGCGCGAGCGGCTCGCGCCGTACAAGCGCATCCGCCGTCTCGAATTCGCCGAATTGCCGAAGACCATCTCCGGAAAAATCCGGCGCGTCGATCTGCGCAGGCAGGAAGCGGCGCGCACGCAAGACGGCGCGCGCGGTGAATTCGAGTTCTGGGAAGACGACTTTCCGGAGCTACGGAAACCCGATGCGTCGCAATCCGCGAAATGAATCGAAAGCAAATGTAACGGAGCGGCCGCGAGGCGAACCGTCTGAACGAGCGCCGGTCGAAAGGGCTCATTCACGTCGGATCAATTCAGGGAGGAACCCGATCATGCCGAATCGGTCGCTACGGAACGCGCTTCTCGCGGCAGCCATCGCAGGCGCGCTCGCGACGCCGGCCGCGTCTTACGCACAAATCAACCTTCAGCAGTTCGGCTTCGGCAACAAGTCGCAGTCGTCGGGACAAAGCGGCGACAACGCCGCGCAGCCGTCCGCGCTCGGCTCGCTCGTGACGAACTATGTCGGCGCGAACCAGCAAGTGCTGAGCGGACAATCGAGCCTCGCCTCGGCCATGGGCATGTCGAGCGTCGCGAGTCAGGCGCAATCGGCGGCGGGCATGCTGTCGAGCGCGACGAGCGGCGGCGCGCCGGACGCGAGCGTGCTGTCGCAACTCGGCGGCACGCAGCAGAGCGTTTCGCAATCGTTGATGCAGGCGTTTACCAACAAGTCGACGACGCCGCCGACCGCCGCGAGCAAGCAGACTTTCACGGACGGGCTGGCGTCGCTCGGGCAGGGCGTCAAGCAGTACGCGGGGCTTCAGTCCGACCTGGGCGCGGTGAAGAACTCGATGAGCATGTCGTCGCTATTGCAGGCCGGGTCCAATCCGGGCACGGCGCAGGCGGCGACGTATATCGCGCAATCCGCGCCGGGACAATTGCAGTCTCTCGTGCAAACGTTGACGCAGGCGGTGCAGTATGCGAAGAGCAACGGCATCTCGGTGCCGTCGATTGCGGCTTCCGCGCTCAGCATGGGCAAGTGACCGCTCGCGTCGAACGCATCGAACGCGGAGCGAAAAAAAGCGGTGAGGCTCGTTGAGCCTCACCGCTTTGCTGTTCAAACCGGTTCGTTCGAAAGCTGCGCCTGGCTTACATCATCGCCGCGCGGCGCAGCGAAAGCCGCGTCAGAATGGGCAGCGTCTTCGCGTGGCGCTGCTGCGAGACGAGCGGCGGCAGAGAGGAAATGTCGGTGACTTCCGCGAGCTTGCGTTCGGGTTGTCCATCGGGCACCCGGCGCGCTTCCAGTACGTCGAGTACGTCGAGCACGCCCAGCGCGGGAGGCTCCACGAGTTCGGCCACTTCCTCCTCGACCGTGAACTCGACCGGTTCCTCGACCTTCAGTCCAAGCGAGCGCCGCACGTCCACGCCGCGCGTGCGCACGCTGAAACCCGCGGCGCGAATCACGCGTTCGCGCGTTCTCCAGAATGCGGCGGCGGACGCGGTCATTGCGTGCATCGAAACATATTCGATAACGATTTGATAACCGCGCACATGCGGATAATGAGCGAGCAATTCACCCGAGCGGATATATCGGGTGTAGCGGTCGATTTTCTTCGTCAGCAATTCCTGATGCCGTTCTTCGTCGTTCCAGTCCATGTCGTCAAAAACGCCGACATAGACTTGCTTGAACAGGATATTGACTCCGATGTAATCGATGGCGTCCACGTCGCGCAGAGACATGGTCATTCCCCTACGCCCTCAAGCGGGCAAAAGATCAAAGAACCGCATTGTAACGGATTCGTTGCGGCAAATTACTGTGAAACACGGTATGCAACGGACGGGAAAGGCTTTTTTAGTAAGAGTCCGAAGCCGGCTTGGAATGATTCCGATTATCGCGAGATTGAATTGTGAAAATCCATTTACGAGATAATCACGGGCGCCGCCGCGAAGCGTCCGCGAGACCGGCGTCCGACGCAGGACGGACGATTTCCTCGTTCGTCATTGCGTCCACTTGCGGTATCGACGGTTGCTCGTTAATCCACGCATTCAGAATGGCGGAAGTCACGGCGAGAATAACGGGGCCGATAAATAATCCGACTATTCCGAATGCAAACATGCCGCCGAGCACGCCCGAAAGAATCAGCAGCATCGACAAATTGACGCCGCGCTGAATCAGCAGCGGCCGCAGGAAATTGTCGAGCATCGCAATCATCAGCGACCACACGAGCAGCAAGGCCGCCGCGACATGCGAGCCGTGCCAGAAAAGCCACGCGACGCCGCCGAGCAACGGCAGAAGCGGCCCGATCTGCGCGAGGCACAGCATCAGCATGACCGCGGTGATGACGCCCGCCGCCGGCACGCCGGCAATCCACAAGCCGATGCCGCCGAGCGCGGACTGCGTGACCGCCGTCACCACGATGCCGAGCGCGACCGCCCGCACCGCGAGTCCCGCGAGCTTGACCGCTTCCGCGCCGCGCTGCGCCGCGACGCGCGCCGCGAAACGCTCGACGAACCGTCCGGCCGCTTCGCCGCGAACGTAGAGAATGCCCGAAATGATGAGCGTGATGACCATATGCATCACGAACACGCCGACGACGGCCGCGTGCGAGAGCATCCAGCGCGCGGCGATGGTCGCGTAAGGCTCGAGCTTGGCGAGCAGTCCGCCGGGGCCGGCGTCGGACAGCGATTGCCATTCCGTCGAAACGCGCTGGCCGGCGAGCGGAACGTCGCGCACCCAGGCGGGCGGCGGAGGCAGCGCGTAGGTCGGCAGGCTCTTGATCGCGGACATGATTTCGCCGCCGTGCAGCGCGAGCGTCGAGATCGCCTGATAGAGCGGCACCACGATCACGATCAGCAGCCCGAGCAGCATCACGGCGGTGGCGAGCCAGCGGCGGTTGCCGCAGCGGCGCTGCACCGCGAGCATGAGCGGCCATGTCGCGATGACGATCGTCGTCGCCCAGATGAGACCCGGCAGGAACGGGCGCAGGATATAGAGGCTGCCGGCCGCGAGCGCCGAGAGAATCGCGATCACGAGCAGAATGCGGGCGATGTCGACAGGCTGTCGCGGGTTCAGGTTCGGCTGCCCGTTGGATGATGTTGGCATGGTGCGTGGATATCGGGATGAATGGCGAAACGCGCGGCACGCAAGTCAAGGGATAGGCCAAAGCATGAGCGCAGGCAAGCGGTGCATTGCAACGAGTGGGCGCGATGATACGGCATCCGATCCATACGACTAAAAACCGCTTTGGTCTCGCGCCTCACATTCGTGCAACGCTGGCGCTGGTAATGCGCTCTTCTATTGCCTATGCTTCTTCGGGCGATGAGGGGGCAGCGCATGCCCCGCCGCACAACAAGAACGATTTGGGAGACTGTCATGGCCGGTTTTTCCCGCATGTCGCACATGTCCCTCGTTGCTCTCGGCGCTCTCGGCGCTTTCGCGATCCTTGCATCGCCGGTATCGCGCGCCGCCGACGAAATCCAGAACAGCAATACCACGCAGGCTTCGCCCGTGCCCGCGTCGCTGCGTCCCGTCTCGCAACAACAGCTCGACGCCGCCGCGAGCGACAGCGCATCGTGGCTGCATTCGAATGGATCGTATGCGCAGACGCGCTACGCGCCCGCGTCGCAGATCAATGCGTCGAACGTGACGAAGCTCAAGCCCGTCTTCGTCTTTCAGACCGCTGTGATGGAGTCGATGGAAACCGCGCCGATCGTCTCCAACGGCGTGATGTTCCTCACGACCTCCTATAACCACGTCTACGCGATCGACGCGGTCACAGGCAAGGAGTTCTGGCATTACAAGCACAAGATGGGACCGGTCACGACCTTCTGCTGCGGACCGAACAACCGCGGCGTTGCGATTGCCGGCGACCGTCTCTTCATGGGCACGCTCGACGCGAAGCTCGTCGCGCTCGATGCGAAGACCGGCAACGTCGCATGGTCCACGCAGATCGCCGATCCCGAAGATGGGTATTCGGAGACGATGGCGCCCGTCGTCGTGGACGGCAAGGTGCTGATCGGCACGAACGGCGGCGAATACGGCATACGCGGCTTTGTGAAGGCATTCGACGCGAACTCGGGCCAGTTGCTGTGGACGTTCTATACGATCCCCGACACCAGCAGCGAGGGCGTGTGGGCCGAGAACGACGCGGCCGGCCGCAACATGAAGCGCGACATCGAGGCGGAAAAGAAGGCGCTCGCGGACAAGGGCGGCGACTTCTACAAGACGCTCGGCGGCGGCGTATGGATGGCGCCCGCGGTCGATCGCGCGACGCGCACGGTGTACTTCGTCGTCGGCAATCCGTCGCCGGACCTGTACGGCGCGATTCGTCCCGGCGACAACCTGTACACGGATTCGCTCGTCGCCGTCGATCTCGACACCGGCAAGTACAAGTGGCACTACCAGTACATCGCGCATGACGTGTGGGACCTCGACGCCGTGAGCCCGCCGATACTCGCCGACGTGAAGGACAAGAACGGGCAGACGGTGCCCGGCATCATCCACGGCGGCAAGACGGGCTTCGTCTACGTGCACGATCGCCGCGACGGGCATCTCATTCGCGTTTCCGAGGCGATGATTCCGCAAGAAGGTGTGTGGACGTTGCCGACGCCGACGGGCGCGCGCATGCTGCCGGGCGCGAACGGCGGCGTGGAATGGTCGCCGATGGCGTTCAGTCCGAAGACGCGCATGGCGTATGCCGCGAATCTGCATCAGCCGATGACGTATCAGGTCGAGGAAGCCGCGTATCCCGGCGGCAAGCTGTGGCTGGGCGGCGCGTTCAAGGTGATCCCGTCCGAGCAGCAATGGGGCCGGCTCGTCGCGGTCAACGTGGATACGGGCAAGATCGCGTGGGGCTTCAAGACGGACCAGCCGCTCATCGGCGGCGTGCTCGCCACCGCGGGCGGGCTCGTCTTCAACGGCGAAGGCAACGGCCTGTTCCGCGCCTTCGACGCCGCAAGCGGCCGCAAGCTCTGGGAGTTCCAGTGCGGCGCGGGCGTCAATGCGCCGGCCGTGTCGTACACGGTCAACGGCAAGCAGTACATCGCGGTCGCGGCGGGCGGCAACACGCAACTCGACTACAAGCGCGGCAACAGCGTGCTCGTCTTCGCGTTGCCCTGATGCGCGGCCCGTCCATCCAAGCGTCCGATGAAGCGCGGCGGCACCGCAGGCGCGTGCGCGGGTTCATCGTGTATGTGGTGTGGCTCGTCTGCTGTCTCGTCTTGTCGATGCCTTCGCCCGCTCGCGCCGACGCGCAGGCGGGCGCGGCGAAGGCCGCCGTGTGCAGCGCGTGCCACGGGCTCAACGGCAATTCGACGACGGGCGACTATCCATCGCTTGCCGGCCAGACTGCGCGCTACATCTACCTCGAACTGCGCGACTTCAAGGCGGGACGCCGCAGCGACCCGCGCATGTCGCCGATGGCCGCGAACCTTACACCGGACGACATGCACGATCTCGCCGACTACTTCGCCGCGCAAAAACCCGTCGCGACCGATTTCAAGGCGGACCCGGTGAAGGTCGAGGCGGGCCGCAAGAAGTCCGAGGAACTGCTGTGCACGATGTGTCATCTCGGCGGCTTCGCGGGCCAGAACGAGATACCGCGCGTGGCGGGGCAGCAGTACGCGTACATCGTCAAGCAGTTGCAGGATTTCCGCGCGAAGAAGCGCACGAACGACGCGGGCAACATGACGAGCGTGACCAAGAATCTGTCCGATGCGGACATCGAGAACCTCGCAAACTATGTCGCGAATCTTCAATAGCGCGTGGGCGGCCATCGCGCTGGCGTTGTGCGCGATGTCTGCCGCCGCGCACGCCGACGACGACGCCTATGCGCGCAACGAACACCTGCTCGCGGCGGCGCGCAGCGGCGATCAGAACGCGGTCATGCGCCTGCTCGACGAAGGCGCGTCGATCGATTCGCGCAATCGCATCGGCGACACGCCGCTCATCAGCGCGTGCAAGAAGGGCGCGACGCCGATGGCGCGCATGCTGATCGAACGCGGCGCGAACGTGAATCAGGCCGACGTGCAGGGCATCACGCCGTTGATCGCGGCGGCGTTCGACGGCAACGACGACCTCGCCGCGCTGCTGCTCGCGCATCGCGCGGACACGGCGGCGACCGATCGCGTCGGCAAGACGGCGATCGAGTATGCGGCGGGGCGCGGGTACACGACGGTCGTCCAGCGTCTGCTCGATGCAGGCGTCGATGTCAACGCGGTTTATCGCAATCACCTGACGGCGCTCATGTGGGCGGCAGGTTACGATCAGGCGCAAACCGCATCGATGCTGCTCGCGCGCGGCGCGAACCGCGATCTGCGCGACGACCGCGGCATGACCGCCGGCGACATCGCACGGCAGACGCATTCGGACAAGGTCGCGACGCTGCTCCTCAATCGATGAGCGCGGAGTACGCGATCCCGAAACAAACGGCGCGAATTTTCGTCCGTTCGCGCCGATCATGGAAAGACGCGAAGTGTGAACTTCGCGTGTCTTGCCAATGCTTTAACCTTCGGCGAAGCGCGACATCGCCGAGTCGCCGCGCCGGATTCACAAGAACGTCTCCGCGAGGAGGCCCGCGCTCGACAGCGCGCTACGGCGCAACGTCGATGCCTTCGACGAGGCGTTTCGCCAGGCGCGGCTCGCGCAACTGCTCGATCCACCATTGCAGCGCGCCTCCTTCGTGGTCGCCGCGCCACGCGACGTAAAGCACGTTCGGCTCGCGCGGATCGGCGGTTGCCTTTTCCACGAGTTCGCCGCGCTTCAAAAGCCCCGCCGCGCGATGCCGCGGCACCCAGCCCGTGCCGAGTCCCTGCCGCTGCGCAAGAATCTTCGCCCGCATGCTGGGCACGGCAAGCACCGCCTGCCCGCCGACGACGCCATATCCGCGACCCGCCGGCGCGCGCGACGAATCCGCCACGACGACCGCCCGATGCGCGGCGAGATGCTCGCGCAGGAGCGGTTCTTTCGCATTCGCGAGTGGATGGCGCGACGCCACCGCGAACACCCATTCCATCGCGCCCAGTTCGAACCAGCGCAGGCCGGGAATGGCGGGCGGCTCGTTGGTCGCGCCGACGATCAGATCCGCGCGGCCGTCGCGCAAGGCTTCCCATGTGCCGCTCAGGATTTCGTGCGTGATGCGCAGCGTGACGCCCGAGCCGAATGCATCGAAGGCCTGCACGAGCGGCAGCAGCGTTTCGAATTCCAGAATCTCGTCGCAGACGATCCACAGCCGGTCCTCCCAGCCGCTTGCGATCTGCTTCACGCGCTGCGTGAGCCGCGACACGTCGAGCATCAGGCGGGCGGCTTCATCGGCGAGAAGATGGCCGGCGGGCGTCAGTTGCAGCCGATACTGCCGCCGGTCGAACAGCAGCGCGTCGAAGCGCGCCTCGAGTTGACGCGCCGCGTGCGAGACCGTCGACGGCGCCTTGCCGAGCCGCGCCGCCGCGCGCGACAGGCTGCCGGTCGCGCGAATCGCTTCCAGCAGCGCGAGTTCTTCCGCCGACAACATGCCGTCGCCCGCCCTAGTCGTAGCGATACACGCCGTGCTTCGTCTTGCGTCCGAGCCGCCCGGCCGCGACCAGTTCGCGCAGCAGCGGACACGCGCGGTACTTCGAGTCGCCGAAGTCCTTGAGGAACACGTCCATCACGGAGAGGCACACGTCGAGACCGATCAGGTCCGCGAGCGCGAGCGGACCGATGGGGTGATTCGCGCCGAGCTTCATGCCCGTATCGATTTCCTCGGCCGTCGCGACGCCCTCGTAAAGCACGAAGAACGCCTCGTTGATCATCGGCACGAGAATGCGGTTGACGACGAACCCCGGCGAATTGCGCACGCCGATGGGCGATTTGTCGAGCTTTTCGGTGAGCGCGCGCACGGCGGCGGCGGTTTCGTCGCTCGTCTGCACGCCGCGAATCACTTCGACTAGTTGCAGGAGCGGCACCGGATTGAAGAAGTGCATGCCGATGAAACGCTCGGGCTGCGCGAGCGTCGCGGCGAGCGCGGTAATCGAAATGGACGACGTGTTCGACGCGACGATCGCATCGGGCCGCGCCGCCGCCTCGATCTGCTTGAGGATGCGCTGCTTGAGTTCGACGTTCTCGGTCGCGGCCTCGATCACGATATCCGCCGCCGACAGCCGCGCGTAATCGGTCGCCGTCTCGATCCGGGCGATGGCGGCATCGCGCGCCGATGCGTCGAGCTTGTCCTTCGAGACGAGCCGCTCGAGGCTGTTCGTGAGCGTGGCGACGCCCTTTGCGAGCGCGGCGTCGGTAACGTCGATCAATACGACCCTGAACCCCGCGACGGCTGCGACTTGCGCGATGCCGTTGCCCATCGTTCCCGCCCCGACGATACCGACGGTCTGAATGCTCATGCTTTGCTCCTCTTGGTTGTCGACGTCCGATTCTAACCAGCCGATCCGCACGCTGCCCGCCGGCGTGCTGCGTCGTGCTGCGTCGTTCTGCCTTGCGATATTTCCGAAAGTTTGACCTACACTCAGTTGATCGAGCGGCCGCCGACGGCCAATTGATAGAATGCCGCGCCGTTCAGCGGCCGTCGTCGCATTCCGCGCCAGGCAAGCCTTTCACCGGTTGCCGTTCACGCTTCACGGCTTTTCGTCTTCGCTTCGGCCCGCCCAACTGTTTCAATCGTCGCGTCGTTCGGCATTCCGGTCATTGTCTCGAATCATGGTTCGGGTACGCGCCGCGTGTCGGCGGCAGCGTCTTTTCGGAGTATTGAAAGTGGTGTCAATGAGAATCGGCATTTCAATGGCGAGTTATGAAGGGCAAAGCGTCTGGTCCAACGGCATGGGGCAGAACATCGTTTTCCTGGCGGAACTGTTTCAGCGCTTGCCCTTCGTGTCGTCGGTCGTACTGATCGATGTCGGCGCGCTCGCCGCGATGCCGCAGGACGCGGGCATCGCGGACAAGGGGCTGCGCATCATCACGATGCGCGAAGCGACCGATGCCGTCGATGTGATCGTCGAACTCGGCGGCGCGCTCGATGTCGGCTGGCTCGATCTGATGCGCGCGCGCGGACGCAAGGTGGTGTTTCATGTCGTTGGGCAGCCGTATCTCGGCCTCACCGAAGCAGCCGTCTTCCAAAAGCCGGGTCACATGTCGCGCCCCGACCGCTGCGACGAAGTGTGGCTGCTGCATAAAGACGCGGAACTGGCGCCGATCATGCGGACGCTGCATTGTTGCGACGTGTTCGAAGTGCCGTATATCTGGCACCCGCAATTTCTTCAGGCGCGCATTGCGCACGTCGCGCAACATGGCTATCGGTACGGCTATCGGCCGCGCGCCGAAGCGGGCACGAGCGCGCTGCGCGTCGGCATCTTCGAGCCGAATATCTCCGTGCAGAAGACCTCCAGCATCCCGATGCTGATCTGCGAGGAAGCGTATCGCGTGGATAACGGCAGCATCGCGTCGATGGTGGCGCTCAACACCTTCCACATGAAAGAGCATGCCACGCTGCTGCACATGGCGAACTCGCTCGACCTCGTGCGGGATCATCGCGCGCTCTTCGAAGGCCGCCACGACGTCGTCAGCTTCATGGCGGTGCACGGCGACGCGATCGTTTCGCATCAATGGGCCAACGACCAGAATTACCTTTACCTCGACGCGCTCTATGGCGGCTATCCGCTCATACACAACTCGCCGTGGATCAAGGACGCCGGCTATTACTATCCCGACTTCGACGTGCAGGAAGGCGCGCGGCAATTGCTGCGCGCGCAACGAGAACACGACGCCGCTCTCGACGACTACCGTGAGCGCGGCCGCCGCGTGATCGAAGCCGTGAATCCGTTCAGTCAAGCCAACCTCGAAGCCTACGCGCAACGTCTCATGCATCTCTGGAATCGCCCGAACGGGAGCGCCGCACAATGAGCTCGCTCAACAGTAGCAGCAAGAAAACCGCGCCGCGCCGCCTGCGCGTCGGCGTGTCCGTCTATGTGCGCGGCGCCGGTCAGTCGATGTTCGAGAGCGGCATCGCGCAGAATGCGTTGTTCCTCATTCAGTTGCTTGCCCGCTCCCCGCGCGTGGAGGCCGTGTATATCGTCGCGAGCGGCGACGGCACACGCGAGGATGCGAAGCGCTTCATGGCCGATGCGCCCGCGCCGATCATCGAGCCGGAATCGGCGCTCGGGCGCCTCGACGTCATGATCGAGCTGCACGCGCAGGTGGATCGCGAGTGGGTGCTCAAGTTTCGCGAACGCGGCGGCAAGATCGTCTCGATGCGCGTGGGCAACGACTACGTGCTCGACATCGAGCGCATGATCTTTTCGCTGCCGCCGGCGGGACTGGTGCCGCAGGTTCCCTACGACGCCGTGTGGACGCTGCCGGAATACGAGCGCTCCTGCAAGCCGTACTTTCGCGCGCTCGGCCGCGCCCCGGTGACGATCGTGCCGCACATCTGGAGCCCGATGCTCCTGGAGAAAGACGCCCGCAATCTGCCCGAAGGTCTTGCATTCGGTTATCAGCCGGGCAAGCGGCGCTGGCGCATCGGCATCTTCGAGCCGAACGTCTCGATGGTGAAGACGAGCTATGTGCCGATGCTCAGTTGCGAGTGCGCGCACAGGGCCGACCCGAACGTGATCGATGGGGTGCGCGTCTACGGCACGGCCAAGCTCAAGGAGCAGCCGACGTTCGTGGAGTTCGCGCGCAATCTGGATATCGTGAGGCATAGTCTCGCTTCGTTCGAGGCGCGGTTTCCGTTCGCGCAAATCGTGCCGCGCGAGGTGGATGCCGTCGTCAGTCATCATTGGGAAAACGCGCAGAACTATCTGTATTACGAGGCGCTCCACGGCGGCTATCCGCTCATTCACAACTCGCACCTGATCGGCGATTGCGGCTACCGCTACGAAGGCTTCGACTGCGAAGATGGCGGCCGCGCGCTGCGCAGCGCGTTTCAGCGGCACGACACGAATTTCGACGCCTACCGCGCCACCGCGCAAGCCTTTCTGCGCACGCTGGACCCGCTTCACGAAGCGAATGTGCGCGCCTACTCGGACGCGCTCGACGCCCTCTACGTCAAGCCCTGAAGCAAGGCCGCGCGCTAGCCGAACGCCGTCAGGTCTCTCGGCGTGAGGCCCAGCGCGCGGCAGTGCGCGGCGTACCGATCCCATCCGGTGCGCCAGTTCTCGGTTGCGAGCGTGCGTCCGCTTTCGTCGACGAAAACGAGTTCGCCCTGAATGATGTTGAGGGTGACGATGGTTTCCTCGCCCGCGACCGGCGCGACCGCCTCGGGCGTGTGACTCGACCCCGCCGTTTCATACACGATGCTTCCTTTCTCCGCGATCCACTCGTGCTCGCGGTACTTCCAGCGCCCCTCGACGGTATAGACGATGACCGTGCCCGTATGCCGATGCCGCGGCATCTGACCTTTGGCCGGCGCTTTGAGAAGCGCGATGGTCTCGCCGCGAATGGGATCGAGCTTGAAGTACTTGACGAGCACATGCTCGCTGTAGGGCGTGAAGGGCACCCACGGCAGATCGGCGTCGTTGAGGCACGCGGTCTGGATGTGTTCGAACAGCATGACGGCTCCTATGGCATGAAGGTGCATCGAGTCGACGTATTGTAGGCAGCGCGTCGCGCCGCGAACATCGGCCGTTCGGACTACACCTTTCGGATCGAGCCGATTCGCGCGGTATCTGCTATCGTCCACGCCATGCCGAACATCATCAACATTTCGAACCTTTCCAAGACCTACGCGTCGGGGTTTTCCGCGCTCAAGGACGTGAACCTGGAGATCAGGCGCGGCGAAATTTTCGCGCTGCTCGGCCCGAACGGGGCGGGCAAGACGACGCTCATCTCCACCGTCTGCGGCATCGTGAATCCGAGCCACGGGAAAATCACCGTGGCGGGCCACGATATCCTCACCGACTATCGCGCCGCCCGCGCGATGATCGGCCTCGTGCCGCAGGAACTCACGACCGACGCCTTCGAAACCGTCTGGGCCACCGTCTCGTTCAGCCGGGGTCTCTTCGGGCGTGCGCCGAACCCGGCGCATATCGAGAGCGTGCTCAAGTCGCTGTCGCTGTGGGGCAAAAAGGACAACAAGATCATGACGCTCTCGGGCGGCATGAAGCGGCGCGTGCTGATCGCGAAGGCGCTCGCGCACGAGCCGGACATCCTCTTTCTCGACGAGCCCACGGCCGGCGTCGATGTCGAACTGCGGCGCGACATGTGGAACCTCGTGCGCTCGCTGCAAGCGAAGGGCGTCACCATCATTCTGACGACGCACTACATCGAGGAAGCCGAGGAAATGGCGGACCGGATCGGCGTGATCAATCGCGGCGAGATCGTGCTCGTCGAGGAGAAAGCCGAACTGATGCGCAAGCTCGGCCAGAAGAAGCTCACGCTGCAGCTCGAACATGCGCTCGCCGCCATTCCCGCGCCGCTCGCGCCATATGGCCTCGCGCTGTCGGGCAACGGCAGCGAGCTGACTTATACCTACGACGCGCATGACGAGCCGGGTCGCATCATTGCGCTTTTGCGCCATGTCGATGAAGCCGGCGTGCGCTTCAAAGATTTGCAAACGACGCAAAGTTCTCTCGAAGACATCTTCGTGAGTCTCGTCAGGGAAGCCAAATGAATCTACACGCTGTTCGCGCAATCTACCGCTTCGAAATGGCGCGCGCCGGGCGCACGCTCATGCAAAGCATCGTGTCGCCCGTCATCTCCACGTCGCTCTATTTCGTCGTCTTCGGCGCGGCTATCGGCACGCGCATTCCGCAAGTCGACGGCATCAGCTACGGCGCGTTCATCGTGCCGGGCCTCGTCATGCTGTCGCTTCTCACGCAAAGCATCGCGAATGCGTCGTTCGGCATCTACTTCCCGCGATTCACGGGCACGATCTACGAACTGCTCTCGGCACCGGTCTCGTATCTCGAACTCGTCGTGAGCTATGTCGGCGCGGCGGCGACGAAATCGATCATCCTCGGGCTCATCATTCTCGCGACGGCGCGGCTTTTCGTGCCGCTGCGCATCGATCATCCGGTGTGGATGATCTTCTTTCTGCTGCTCACATCGGTGACGTTCAGCCTGCTCGGGTTCATCATCGGCATATGGGCGGACGGCTTCGAGAAGCTTCAGATCATTCCGCTTCTGATCGTCACGCCGCTGACGTTTCTTGGCGGCAGCTTCTACTCGATCAATATCCTGCCGCCGTTCTGGAAGACGGTCGCGCTGTTCAACCCGGTGGTGTATCTCATCAGCGGATTTCGCTGGAGTTTCTACGGCCTCGCGGACGTGCAGGTCGGCACGAGCCTTGCGATGACGGTCGTGTTCCTCGCGATCTTCGTCGCGATTGTCGCGTGGATTTTCAGAACGGGATACCGCCTCAAGGCATGACGCGGCCCCGGCCGGCGCGACGAGAAAACAGATGGCGTTCATCCGATGAAAATCATCAGACGCACGAAACGCAATTTTCTCGGCGCAATGGCGGCCACGCTCGCGGGCGGCGCCGCTCCGTGGCGCGGCTCGATGGCCGAAACGCGTTCGGGCCTTCTTACGTCTTACGAGATCGAACACAGCCGAACGCACTGGCGGCGGCGCCTGTCGACGGAGCAATATCGCGTGCTGCGACGCGGCGCCACCGAGCCGCCATTCAGCAGTCCGCTGCTGGCGGAAGCGCGAAACGGCACGTTCGCATGCGCGGGCTGTGGTCTGCCGCTATTCGCGTCCAACGCGAAGTTCGATAGCGGCACCGGCTGGCCGAGCTTCTGGAAACCGCTCGACGGCGCCGTCGCCACCGACGCGAGCGCGTCATCCGTGATGTTGCCGAACGAAGTCCATTGCCGTCGCTGCGGCGGTCATCTGGGTCATGTCTTCGACGACGGACCCAAACCCACCGGCCTGCGCTACTGCATCAACGGCACGGCCCTCGTCTTCCGGCAAACATGATCGACCGCCTTCAATGAGCGCTCCCGAACTTCAACTCGATGCGCGCAAGACCGCGCTCGTGCTGATCGATCTCCAGGCGGGCATCGTCGCGATGCCGCTGCAACCGAACAGCGCCGCGAGCGTCCTCGCCAACGCGCGCGCCCTGGCGGACGGTTTCCGTGCGCGCAATGCGCTGGTTGTGCTGGTCAAGGTTGCATTTCCGGGCGCTCCCGGCGGCCTGCGGCCCGTCACCGATGCTGCCCGCGCGCAGGAGACGGCGGAGCCGGCCGGCTGGAGCGACAGCTGCGCGGAACTGGGCGCGGGCGCGTCGGACATCGTCATCACGAAGCGGCAGTGGGGCGCGTTCTACGGCACTGACCTCGACCTGCAATTGCGGCGGCGCGGTATCGACACTATCGTGCTTGGCGGCATTGCAACGTCGATCGGCGTGGATACGACCGCGCGCGCTGCCTACGAGCATGGCTATCAGCAAATTTTCGTCGATGACGCCATGACCGATCTGCACACGGAGCCGCACGCGTCGACATGCCGGTTCATTTTTCCCCGCATCGGACGGATTCGTTCGACGGCTCAGGTGCTGAAGGCGCTTGCGTAAGCGCGATGAATCGCTGGCAGTGCGCAGACAACCTTCGGAGTCCGTTGCAATAATCGCGCGCAACGACGGCAGGGATACGGTTTAAGAAATATCGTGTGGCGAGCGGTTCGCCATTGCTTTAACTTGTCGTCACTTCGTTGGCGGGATTTCCCGCTCGCCAATGAAGGGCGTCCGTTCATTCCCGTGTCCGGACGTCGCGCTTTCCCCGAGCGCCGGACGCGCGCCATCGACGCGCGTCCACTTCCTCAGCGCTTCCCTCCTCAGACCACCCCGGCGACAAGCCGAACCCGCGTAATTTCCGACGGTGCGCCAAGTCGCTTAGGCGGCCCCCAATATCCCGTGCCTCGGCTCGTATAGACCCACAGTCCGTTGAACTTGACGAGTCCGGCGACGAACGGCTGCTGCAATCGCACGAAGAAATTCCACGGCACGAACTGGCCGCCGTGCGTATGACCGGAAAGCTGCAACGAGAAGCCGGCTTCGGCGGCTGCGGGCGCGCTGCGCGGCTGGTGCGCGAGCAGCACGCGCACCGCGGCGTCGGCGGGAGCGCCGTCGATGGCTTTCGCGGGATCGCTGCGATGCGCCGGATCGAAACTGCCCGCGCCGTAATCGGTCACGCCGGCAATCACGGCTCGCGCGCCGTCGTGGTCAAGCACGACGTGCTGGTTCAGCAGGACGGTCAGCCCGAGCCGCCGGAACTCCGCGATCCACTTGTCCGCGCCAGAGTAGTACTCGTGGTTGCCGGTGACGAGGAACGTGCCGTGCCGTGCGCGCAAGCCCGAAAGCGGGCGCGTGTGGTCCGCGAGATGCGGCACCGCGCCGTCGACGACATCGCCCGTGACGGCGATCACGTCCGGCGCTAGCCCGTTCACCGCCGCGACGATGCGCTCCACGTAAGGCCGCTTGATCGTCGGGCCGACGTGGATGTCGCTAATCTGCACGATGGTGAATCCTTCGAGCGCGGCGGGCAGGCCGTCGATAGGCACGTCCACGCTCACCACCGGCGCGCGCCGCCGCGCGTTATAGAAGCCGACCGCCGACAGCACGACGGCCAGAAACGGCACGCCGAGCGCGCTCTGCGCGACGAGTCTCGGCGAGCCGATCGGCGTGCCGCGCAGCCAATCGGCGAGATGCACGCCTAAAAGCAGCAAATCACGCGCGAACGTCAGCACGAGCAGGGATGAGAAAAAGCCCAGCGCGGTCAGCCCGAGCCACGCGAGCCGGTCCGACAACGGCTGCTGCTCGATATTGCGCGCCATCATCCCGAGCGGGATCAGGACGAGCGACGCAACGAGCAACAGCGCCGCGAGCACCTTCAGTGCAATGCCGACGGGCGCGTCGGGAATCAGCCGCACGCCCACGTAGAGATGAAACAGAACTCCGATACCGATGAAGCGGATAAAGAATGCGGAACGTCGCATAGCGCCCCTGTCGGCCGGAGCCGGCGATTCCGCGCCCGGCTTCGGCCCATGCAAGATGATTGTCGTGGAATGGAAGGGAAGGGCGGCAACGCGTTCAGCCGGCGTGCCGCCAAGCAGCCGATTCTACCGGTTCACCGCAGATCGCGCCGCGCGCGGCGCGGCTCGCCGAAGATGGCGTGCGATTGACGATTTTCGACGTTCCATCGGACATTTCTCTCAGCCGGGGCGAACGCATAGCGCGATTCGATTCTCAGCCTCCCGACTCCGTGATATTGAATGCTTGGCAGTGCAGATTTCGTTCAGATATCGGCAAGGAGCGGACAAGCATGAACATGAAACAGCGCGCACTTTCGATTCTCCCGATGACCGTGCTCGCCGCGGCGATGAGCGCGGCATCGGCGCAAGGCAACGACGATTTGAGCAAGGAAGCGCAGCAGGTCATTGCCTCGGCGCCGCCCGTCCACGTACAGGCGACGATCACGGGCATCGATCCGTCGAGCCGCATGGTGACGGTGCACGGTCCGCACCGCGACGCGACGGTCATCGTCAGCAAGGAAGTGACGAACTTCGATCAGCTTCGCGTCGGCGACAAAGTGGATGTGCTGTACAAAAACGCGCTGCTCGTAACCGCCGAACGGGTGACGGGCGCGGGCATTCGCAAGCGCGTCGATACGCAGACGCTCACGCCGGCGTCGGGGCCGGGCGGCGCGAGCGGTTTCGATTCATCGCGTCAGGTCGAGGTTCTCGCGACGGTCGAGAATATCGACAAAAAGCGCCGCACGATCACGCTGCGCGGTCCGTGGCGCACCGAGACGCTCGACATGTCGCCGGACTTCGCGTCGCAGAAACTGAAAAAGGGCGATACGGTTCACGCGGTCTTCGTCTCGGCGGCGGCTGTCAAGGTGACGCCGGTGAACGCGCCGAACGCGGCGCAGTGAGCCACGTCCGGCATCGAGCCCGCACTACACCGCGACGCACAGATACTTGACGACGAGGTAATCGTCGATGCCGTAATGCGAACCTTCGCGGCCCAGCCCGGACTGCTTGACGCCGCCGAACGGCGCGACTTCGTTCGAGATCAGTCCGGTGTTGATGCCGACCATGCCGTATTCGAGCGCCTCGGCCACGCGCCACACGCGGCCGATGTCGCGGCTGTAGAAGTACGCCGCCAGTCCGAATTCGGTGTCGTTCGCGAGCCGGATGGCTTCGTCATCGGAGGAAAATTTGAAGAGCGGCGCGACCGGCCCGAAGGTTTCTTCCTTCGCAATCTTCATGTCGGACGTGACGCCCGCGAGCACGGTCGGCTCGAAGAAGCCGTGCCCGAGCGCGTGCCGCTTGCCGCCGACGGCCACGGACGCGCCTTTGGCGAGCGCGTCGCCGATATGCGTTTCGACCTTGCGCACCGCGGCTTCGTCGATCAGCGGTCCGAGCGCGACGCCGCTTTCCGTGCCGCGCCCGACCTTGAGCGCGCCGACTGCCGCGGCCATCTTCTGCGCGAAGGCGTCGTACACGCGTTCGTGGACGTAGAAGCGGTTCGTGCAGACGCAAGTCTGTCCGCTGTTGCGATACTTCGACGCAATCGCGCCTTCGACGGCGGCGTCGAGATCGGCGTCGTCGAATACGATGAACGGCGCATTGCCGCCCAGTTCCAGCGTCACTTTCTTGACGGTCGGCGCGCTTTGCGCCATGAGAAGACGCCCGACCGCCGTCGATCCGGTGAACGAGAGCTTGCGCACGATCGGATTGCCCGTCATCTCGCCGCCGATGGCTTTCGGGTCGCCGGTCACGACGCTCAGCACGCCCTTCGGCACGCCCGCGCGCTCGGCGAGGACCGCGAGCGCGAAAGCGGAGAAGGGCGTGGCCTCGGCCGGCTTCACGACGATCGGACAGCCCGCCGCGAGCGCCGGGCCGACCTTGCGCGTGATCATCGCGGCGGGGAAATTCCACGGCGTGATGGCGGCGCACACGCCGATCGGCTCCTTCGTCACGACGATGCGCTTGTCGGCAGCGGGCGTGGCGAGCGTATCGCCCGCGACGCGCTTGCCTTCCTCCGCGAACCATTCGATGAACGAGGCCGCATACGCGATATCGCCCTTCGCTTCGGCGAGCGGCTTGCCTTGCTCGGACGTGAGAATGAGCGCGAGATCGTCGGCGTTCGCGAGCATCAGTTCGTACCAGCGGCGCATGATGGCCGCGCGCTCCTTCGCCGTCTTTTTGCGCCAGCCGGGCCACGCGGCATTCGCGGCTTCGATGGCGCGCCGCGTTTCGCCCGCGCCCATCTTCGGGACGTGGCCGAGCGTCTCGCCATTGGCCGGATCGCGCACGTCGAGCGTCGCGCCGTCCTCGGCTTGCTGCCATTCGCCGTCGATGAAGGCGTCGTGGCGCAGCAGCGCCGGATCGTTCAGTTGATCGCGCAGGCTCATGTCGCGCCCTCAGGCCGCCGCGTCGACGGTTTCCGTCAGCACGTCTTCGAGAATGGCCAGCGCTTCGTCGAACACGTCCTGCTGGATGGTGAGCGGAAAGAGGAACCGCACGACGTTGCCGTACACGCCGCACACGAGCAGCAACAGGCCGCGTTCGAGCGCGCGCGCCTGGACGCGCTTCGCGTAATCGGCGTCGGCTTCGCGCGTGCCGGGTTTGCATAACTCGACCGCGACCATCGCGCCGGGACCGCGCACATCGGCGATCTGCGGCACCTCGCGCCTGAGCGCGTCGAGCTTCGCCTTGAGCGCGTCGCCGAGCGCGACGGCGCGCTCGCACAGCCGCTCGCCGTCGATGATGTCGAGGACCGCGTGCGCCGCCGCCACCGCGAGCGGATTGCCCGCATACGTGCCGCCGAGTCCGCCGGGCGCGGCGGCGTCCATCACGTCCGCGCGGCCCACGACGCCCGACAGCGGCATGCCGCCCGCGAGACTTTTGGCGATCGTCATGAGATCGGGCGCCACGCCGTAGTGCTCCATCGCGAAGAGCTTGCCGGTGCGCGCGAAGCCGGTTTGCACTTCGTCGGCGATGAGCAGGATGCCGTGCTCGTCGCAGATCCGGCGCAGGCCGCGCACGAATTCGACGGGCGCGGGATTGAAGCCGCCTTCGCCCTGCACCGGCTCGAAGATGATGGCCGCGACGCGCCGCGCTTCGACATCGGCCTTGAAGAGATGCTCGATGGCGCGCAGCGAGTCATCGACGGACACGCCATGCAGCGCATTCGGAAACGGCGCGTGATAGACGTCCGACGGGAACGGCCCGAACCCGATCTTGTACGGCGCGACTTTGCCGGTGAGCGCCATGCCCATCAGCGTGCGGCCATGAAAGCCGCCCGCGAACGCGATGACGGCGGGCCGGCCGGTCGCCGCGCGCGCGATTTTCACGGCGTTCTCGACGGCTTCCGCGCCCGTCGTAAAGAACGCGGCCTTCTTCGCGTGGTCGCCCGGCGCGCGCGCGCTGATCTTTTCCGCGAGCGACACATACGACTCATACGGCACGACCTGATACGCGGTGTGCGTGAAGCAGTCGAGTTGCGCGCGAATGGCCTCGACGATCTTCGGATGACGATGCCCCGTATTGCAGACCGCGATGCCCGCCGCGAAGTCGATGAAGCGCCGGCCTTCGACGTCCCACAATTCCGCGTTCTCGGCGCGCGCCGCGTAGAAGTCGCACATCACGCCGACGCCGCGCGGCGTCGCGGCATTCTTGCGGGTTTGCAGATCGGCATTCTTGAGAGGGGCGTTCACGGGAAGTCTCCTTTAGTGTGTCTGTTCGTGGCCGGGCCGCGATCCAGAGCCGACTATAGTGAGATTTGGCCCTTGCGCTCAGAGCCATTTCATAAAAGCTGGGGGAGCCATTCATCGGGCGCTGCGCGGCGCGCGTGCAAAAAAAGCACACGCGGGCGCGGCGGAACTGGCACACGGCGCGCGACTGGAGGATCATGTGCGCCTTTTCCGCGAGGCGCGCGCGAGGCCAGCCGCGCCGCCTGTTTCAACCCAGCCAGGGCTTTTTCCCATGACGAACGCTTCGTCCGACCACCGCTACACCGAAATCGCCGATCTCTCCGACGACGCGCATTCGCTGCGCGACATCCGCCACGACATCCACCGCCATCCCGAGCTGTCCTACGAGGAGACGCGCACCGCCGCGCTCGTCGCCGGGAAGCTCGAGGAATGGGGCTGGCAGGTGACGCGCGGCGTGGGCGGCACGGGCGTCGTCGGCACGTTGAAGGCGGGCGGGGGCGCGAAGAGCATCGGCTTGCGCGCGGACATGGACGCGCTGCCGATCGTCGAGCAGACGGGCAAGCCCTACGCGAGCGAAGCGCACGGCAAGATGCACGCGTGCGGTCACGACGGCCACACGACCATGCTGCTCGGCGCGGCGCGCCATCTCGCGCGCACGCGGCGCTTCAACGGCACGGTGCACCTGTACTTTCAGCCGGCGGAAGAGCATGGCGTGCCGAGCGGCGCGCAGAAGATGATCGAAGAGGGCCTTTTCGAGCGTTTTCATTGCGATGCCGTCTTCGGCGTGCACAACCATCCGGGCGCGCAGCCGGGCACGTTCCTGTTCCGCAAGGGGCCGTTCATGGCCGCGGGCGATCAGGTGTCGATCGACATCGAAGGCGTGGGCGGACACGCGGCGCGGCCGCATCTGTCGGTCGATCCGGTCGTCGTCGCGGCGAGCATCGTGATGGCGCTGCAGACGATCGTCGCGCGCAACGTCGATCCGGCGCAGCCCGCCGTCGTCACCGTCGGCTCGATGCACGCCGGCACGGTCAACAACGTCATTCCAAACCGCGCGACGCTCGAACTCTCGGTGCGCTCGTTCAGCCCGCAGGTGCGCGAGCTGCTCAGGCGCCGCATCGGGGAACTGGTCGAATCACAGGCGGCGAGCTACGGCGCGAAGGCGAGCGTGAAGTATCTCGAAGGGTATCCGGTCGTCGTCAATTCGGACGCCGAGACGGAATTCGCCGCGCAAGTGGCGCGCGAACTGGTGGGCGAGGAGAACGTCGTCGCCCATGCGGATTTGCTGATGGGCAGCGAGGACTTCGCGTTCATGCTGCAGGAACGGCCGGGCACGTTCCTGCGCATCGGCAACGGCGCGGGCGAGGACGGCTGCATGGTCCACAACCCGCACTACGACTTCAACGACAAGAACCTGCCGGTCGGCGCGGCATACTGGGCGCGCCTCGTCGAGCGATTCCTGGCGTAATTCGTCGTCTAACCGCGAGCCTTACGCCGGCAGCCTGAAACTGCCGATCGCCTCGCGCAGCCCGTCCACCTGATCCTTCAGCGAATGCGCGGCAGCCGCGGCCTCTTCCACGAGCGCCGCGTTCTGCTGCGTCACCTGATCCATTTCGACGACCGCGCGATTCACCTGCTCGATGCCCTCGCTCTGCTCGCGCGAGGCGTCGCTGATCTCGTCGAGAATCTCGTTCACGCGCCGCACGGACTGCACGATCTCGCTCATCGTCGTGCCGGCGTTCGACACGAGCGATGCGCCAAGCCCGACCGTCTGCGTCGACGTTTCGATGAGCGCCTTGATTTCCTTGGCCGCGCTCGCCGAGCGTTGCGCGAGGCTGCGCACTTCCGCCGCGACGACCGCGAAGCCGCGTCCCTGTTCGCCCGCGCGCGCCGCTTCGACGGCCGCGTTGAGCGCGAGAATGTTCGTCTGGAACGCGATGCCGTCGATCACGCCGATGATGTCGCCGATTTGCTGCGAACTCGCGGTGATGCGCGTCATCGTGTCGATGACTTCGCCCACGACGCCGCTGCCGCGCGTCGCCACGTCCGCCGCCTGCTGCGCGAGGCGCGCGGCCTGCGCCGCGCTTTGCGCGTTGTTCTTCACGTTGGCCGTCATCTGGTCCATGCTCGACGCCGTCTGCACGAGCGCCGCCGCCTGTTCCTCGGTGCGCTGCGACAGATCGGTATTGCCCGCCGCGATTTCGGACGCGCCCACGTTGATGTTCTCGGTGCCGTTGCGCACGCGCGAAACGGTGGCGACGAGCCCGCGCTGCATCGTCGAGAGCGCGTGGAGCAGGCTCGTTTCGTCGTCGGGATGCACGTTCACCGCTGCCGTCAGATCGCCTTGCGCGATGCGGTGCGCCGCGTCCACCGCGAGTTCCAGTTCGCCGCCGAGATTGCGCCGGATGCTGCGCACGACGACGAGCATCGCCGCCGTCGCCGCCGCGCCGAGCAGCGCCGTGATCGCGAGCCAGCGCAGCGCGCTCGAATAGAACGCGGCTTGCACATCGTCCATGTACATGCCGGTGACGATGTACCAGTCCCACGGCGCAAAGCGCTGCGAGTACGAGAGCTTCGCGACGGGCTTCTCGCTTCCCGGCTTCGCCCACAGATAGTTGACGAAGCCGCCGCCCGACTGGTCGCCCGCCTTCACGATATCGACGAAAAGCCGGTTGCCCGCCGGGTCCGTGTACGTGGACAGGTCCTGGCCGATCATCGCGGGCTTGATCGGATGCATGACCATCGTCGGGTGCGAATCGTTGATCGAGAGATAGCCGTCCGCGCCATAGCGAATCGCGCCGACCGCGTCGAGCGCCTGCTTTTTCGCCTGCTCGTCCGTGAGCGTCTTGTTGGCGGCGAGCGCCGCGTAGTGCGAAACGATTGCGTGCGCCTCGCCGACGAGCGATTTCAACTGTTCCTTGCGGTCGTCGATCATCGACGACCGGTTTTGCCACGCCCCGATCCCGCCAATGGCGATCAGGCCGATCCACAGCACGGCGACCAGCGAGCCGAGCTTCCTGTTCAACGTCATTCTTTTCATGTGTGCGCTCGCGATGTCTACGTCGGTCCGACGTTTCTGGACGATGCGGCGGCGCGCGCCGCCGCATGCCTCCTTTACGGCAGGCAGAGCGGCGGATACAGGGCGGGGATACCCGGAGCGCGTCCGGGCGACGGCTTTGAGCGGCGCTCAGAAGCGCCGGATCGGGTCTTTGTCGGGCGGCGCGTCCGGATGCTGCGGCTCGTCGGGACGATGCCCCGGCGACGGCGGCGTGAGCGGATCGGCTTCGGGATCGCGGTTCGGGTCCGCGATCGGGTCCGGAACGGGAGTCGTTTGCAGGTCGAATTTCATCGTGGCCTCCGAGGGAAGGTCAGAGTGCATCGTGTACGGCCGGCATGTGCAGCGTGAACGGACGGCCCGGATGCGCGTTCTCCACGTCGGAAAGCTCGGCGCGGGCGCGTCGCGCGATCGTCGCGCTCGACGTATCGCGCGGATGTTCCGACAGCACGACATGCGGCGTCCCGAGCGCGCGCGCGAACGCGACGGGCGAGGGCGCGGCGGCGTCGTCGGAGAGAAGAAGCTGCGCATCGGCAATCAGGCGCGGCAGCGTGCGCGGCGCGACGGCGCCCACGAGAAAGAGCGCGGCGGTCTGCATCGTGCCGAGCACGCCGGCGGTGCGCTCGGGATCGGGCGCGTCGCCGATGATCGCGATCTGCCAGCCATCGGCGGCGAGCTGATCGGCGACATCGGCGTAACGTTCGGCGGGCCACGCGGGGCTAGCCTTGTGGCTGCCGGGGTGAATCAGCACCAGCCGCTCCCGTTCGATGCCGTGAAACGCGACGAGATCGTCGTATTGCGCGTCCGATAGCGCATCGCCGGAGGGCGACGCCGCCGCGCTCGGCGCATCTGCGATGAGCGACGGGGCAAGCGTCAGTTCGGAGGACAGCGCGTCGGTCAGCGGGGAAAGGGGATTGGCTCGCATCCTGGCTCCTGCAAATGGCATGGCCACGGCTTCGTTTCGCTTAAAGGCGAATGAGGCCGGGTCGAGGCAGTTATTGCAGCACGCGGCATGCCCAGAATGTGCGGTACGACACAAAGCCGCCGCCTCGCGTGGGAAAAGCGGCGGCGCGAGAGGCGACGGGGAGCGAGAGGTTACGTTTCGGCGTTGCCGTCCTGCGCCGGAGAGTGACAGGACACAAGGCCGCCGCCTTGCGTGTGCGAAAAGCGGCGGCAGGGAGAAAGAGGTTACGTTTCCGGATTGCCGTCCTGTGCAGACGTGCAACAGGACACAAAACCGCCGCCTCGCGTGTGCGGAAAGCGGCGGCGCGAGAGGCGAAGAGGTTGCGTTTCGGCGTTGCCGTCATGTCCGGGCGTGCAACAGGACACAAAGCCGCCGCCTCGCGTGTGCGAAAAGCGGCGGCAGGGAGACGCAACAGGGAGAAAGAGATTACGTTTCCGAACTGCCGTCCTGCGCCGGCAGTTCCTTCGGCGTGAAGGCTTCGGCGCGGCGGCGGATGCCATCGATTTCGCCGGTGACGAAAGTGCGGTTGTCGGCGGCCAGCGCCTCCTGATACGACGCGCCTTCCGGCACGCGATGCAAAAGCGCGCGCAGTTCGCCCTGCGTCGTCTGTTCGACCGGCTCGTAGTCGTAAAGGCCGAGCGCGAGTTCGGCGCGTTCGTGCAGCAGGAAAAGACACGACGCGAACACCGCGACCGCCAGCACTTCCTGCGCGCCGAAGCGGAATTCGTGCGGCAGCGGCGAGAACGGCAGCCACGCGACGAGCGCCGCGCCGCCGAGCGCAAGCGCGATGGTGGCATTGAGCAGGATGCCTGCGCGCGAGACGATGCGTTTGCGTTCGGTGTGCAGTTGCCCGGCCGATTTCGGTACGAGCGCGGTCACGGAGTGTTGCTGGCGAAGAGCTTCGAGCGGGAGAGCGGCCATGAATGTGTCGTCCGGATGAGCGCCGACGGCGGCGCGACACCGCTATAACGCCCGGCTTACAACCGCGTTGACGACGCTTTCGTCTTGTTGCGCTCTGTTTCTTCCTGTTGCATTCGGCCAGGCGTTCAGCGCGTGCGGTCCTTGACCGGCGTGCGCACGGTGGCGGTGCCATCGGCGATTTGCCGCGCGAACACGAGCGCCTCCACGATCGTTCCGAACACTTCTTCGCGCACTTTGTCGTCCTCGAGGCGCAGCCAATACGACGGATGGTAAGTCGGCACGACGATGCGCCCCTTGTGCTCAATCGTCTTGCCGAGATACTCCGAAAGCGCCGTGCGATGCCCCGTGAGCGCCTTGAGCGCCGTCGCTCCGAGCGCGACGACCACCTTCGGCCCGATGCGCGCGAGCTCTTCGTCGAGCCAGTAGCGGCACGCCTCGCGTTCGCGCTGCGACGGCGTGACGTGCAGCCGCTCGTTGTCCTGGCGATGTGCGTCCCACTTGAAATGCTTCACCGCGTTGGTCAGATACAGCGACTCGCGCGTGAGCTGCGCCTCGCGGATGGCGTCGTCGAGCAGCGCGCCCGCCGGCCCGACGAACGGCTTGCCCTCGCGGTCTTCGTGATCGCCCGGCTGTTCGCCGACCAGCATGACGCGCGCACCCACCGGACCCGCGCCGGGCACCGCCTGCGTCGCGTTGCGCCAGAGCGAGCAGCGCTTGCAGGCGTCGAGCGAGGGCGGCTCTTTCAGCGACGTGCCCTTGAGCGGCTCCAGGTCCGTGTTCAGCGCGACTTCCATGTCCGCCGGCACGTTGCACGGATGACGGTCGCGCCGCGTGTAAGGGTCCGCGCGGGCGATCAGCGCGGGGTCGGCGCGCTCGTTCGGCGGGCTTTTCCAGTACCGCACCGGCATGTGCGATGCCATTTCGGCGGCGTTTTCGAGCGCCGGCGCGAACGTGCTCTCGTAGTACGCAAGCCATAACGCTTCGATGGCGTCGCCGCTGACGGCCTCGCCGCTCATGGCGTCCGCGCTGACGCCGAAATCCATCGGCTTTTCCTCCGGCTCGCTCGTGCGATCCACGCGCAGCAGCGCGCCGTCCCAGAACGCCGCGCCGTGCGGCGTTGCGATCATCCACGTAGCGCTGCCCATGCGCGTGGCGAAGTGCATGGCGGCGTGTTCCAGCAGGTCGTGCACCGGCTCGCACCAACTGATGAACTCCGGCGGCCCGAGCGAGGAATCCCGATGCCGGAAGCGCAACGTCGCGCGCATCCGGCTTTCCTCCGCTTGCACGGCTTCCATCATGTGATGCAGGCGCTGCCCGTCCGCGTCTTCCACGGACGCCACCGCGCGGTCGCCCTGCGTCCAGCGCCACAGCAGCTTGTAGAGGAACGGCCAGCGGTCCGGCGCGCGATAACACGCCGCCGTTTCCAGCATGGCGAGAAATTCGCGGGCGATCCTGACCGGCTTGGGCGCGTTCGGGTCCGCCGGGCCGCACGGTGCGCTGACCGTGCCGAACACCGTTGCGGAGGCGTCCGACTCGCGCCACAGCACGTCTTCAGGCGGCACGCCCTCCATGACGAGCGAGCGCGCAACGGTGCGCCACGCAGCGAACGACGGGTCGAGTGTGACGCTTTTCATCGGAAGCCGGAACCAGAAAATGCCGAAAAGTACTGTATATCCATACAGTGATTTTAGCGGCGGCTCCGGTCTTCAGGCAATCTTTTTGGGATGATCGCGCCCTTTGAAACATTCAAGCGTCGTGCAAGTCGCCCGGCTGATCGACGTCGCGCAGCACGTTCGGATCGTCCACTTCGATGACGAGCGGCGGCGTCGTCGCGAAGAGGCCGCGCGCGCCGGCATCGCCGTCGAGCGCCGCGAGCGCCGCGCGATGCCCGCCGCCGAAGCCGGCCGGATGTCCGCGCTGCCCGCGATAGAACGGCGCGACGAGCGGCGCGCCGCCATCGAGCGCACGCGCGACCGCTTCGATCGTCGCGGAATCGATCCACGGCATGTCGCCGAGCGCGACGATCCAGCCGTCGGCCTCCGGCGTCGCGCGCACGGCGGCGGCGAGCGTCGCGCCCATGCCGCGTTCGGCGTCGGCGCTGAAAATGACGTCGCAGCCCGCCTCGTTGAGCACATCCGCGAGCTTTTCCGCGCCGGGCCGCACGACGGCGACGACTTCCGCCACCACCGACAGCAGCCGGCGCGCGGCGTGGAACACGACCGGCGTGCCGTCCGGCAGCGCGGCGAGCAGCTTGTTGTGCAGGCCAGAAGGATCGAAACGGGTGCCGAGACCGGCCGCCAGCAGGATGCCGGTCGCATTCGACGAATAGGTCACAAGCGCGGCTCAAGGGAGAAGGGAACGCCGATTGTGCAGCGCGTCGGAAGCGGCGGCAAGCGCGAAAAAATGCCGCGCGCCGCCGCTTTTTACACGCACCAACCGCGTTCAGGCGGTGCGCGGCATCACCTTGTCGAGCGTGATCGGCAAGTCGCGCGAGCGCACGCCCGTCGCGTGATACACCGCATTGCCGATGGCCGCCGCCACGCCCGTAATCCCGATCTCGCCGATTCCCCGCACGCCGAGCGGATTGATGAACGGATCGGGTTTGTCGACGAACGAAATGTCGATCAGCCCGATATCCGCGTTCACCGGGACGTGGTACTCCGCGAGATTCGCGTTCGTGTAACGCCCGTAGCGCACGTCGAGATCGGTCTTTTCGGTGAGCGCGGCGCCGATGCCCCACACGATGCCGCCCATCAACTGGCTGTGCGCCGTCTTTTCGTTGAGGCGCGTGCCGACGTCATATACCCCGACGATGCGCGGCACGCGGATCGTGCCGAGGTCCGCATCGACGTGCACTTCCGCGAACACCGCGCCGAACGAGTGAAACGCGTACTGCTTCTTTTCGTCGCCGGGGCGCGTGGTGGCGATCGCCTCGATCGGCTTGCCGCCGTTGCGCGCGATGATCGCCGCCGCCGGATCGCGCTTGTCCGGATTCGAGCGGCTCACGACCCAGCCGTTGGAAACGGTCACGTCCTCGCGCGGCAGGCCGGCGACGGGCGAGGCGCGGTCCGCGAGCGCCATCGCGATCAACTGGTCGCGCGCCTGCATCGACGCGGCTCGCACCGCCGGCGACACGCTCGCCGCCGATTGGGAGCCGCCCGAGCCGGGCGCCTTCGGCAGCGACGAATCGCCGAGCGCGAAGCTCACGTATTCCGGCGCGAAGCCGAGCCCGTCCGCCGCGACCTGCGTCATGACCGTGTACGTGCCGGTGCCGAGATCCTGCGTGCCGGAGGCGACCATCGCGGTGCCGTCCGGAAGAATGCGCGCGATCGCGGACGCCTCGCTGCGATTGGCCGGATACGTCGCCGTCCCGACGCCCCATCCGACGAGCACGTTGCCTTCGCGCATCGAGCGCGGCGCGGCGTTGCGGCGCGACCAGCCGAACTTGCGCGCGCCTTCGTCGTAACACTGCAACAGCGCCTTGCTGGACCACGGCTTCTTTTCCTGCGGCTCCATGTTCGCGTAATTTTTGATGCGGAACGCGAGCGGGTCCATGCCGAGTTGATACGCCATTTCGTCCATCGCCGTTTCGAGCGCGAACGAGCCGCTCGTTTCGCCCGGCGCGCGCATGAAAGTCGGCGTGCCGACGTCGAGCTTCACGAGCTTGTGCGACGTCGCGAGATTCGGCGCCGCGTAGAGCATGCGCGTGACGATGGCCGAGCTTTCGGTCCAGTCCTCGAATGTCGAGGTCGTCGAAATCACGTCGTGGCGCATGCCGGTCAGCGTGCCGTCCTCGCGCGCGCTCGCCTGAATGCGCTGCTCGGTGAACGGCCTGTGCCCGACCATGCCGAACATCTGCGTGCGGTCGAGCACGAGCTTGACCGGCCGTCCTGTCTGCTTCGACGCCATCGCCGCGAGCACGACGTGCGACCAGACGGAACCCTTGCAGCCGAAGCCGCCGCCGACGAACGGGCAGATCACGCGCACGTCGTCCTCGGGGATGCCGAAGAACTTCGCCACCGAGCTTTTCGCGCCCGACACGCCTTGCGTCGTGTCGTAGAGCGTGAGCTTCGGGCCGTCCCAGCGCGCGAGCGTCGCGTGCGGCTCCATCGGATTGTGATGCTCGATGGGCGTCGTGTAGACCGCGTTCAGGCGCGTCGTGCCCTGGCGCAGACCGGCATCGACGTCGCCGCGCTGCGTGGTGATCGCGCGGCCCATCATCTTGTCAGGCTGATACGCGGTGTGCTTCGCGCGCTCGATGTCCGCGTTCGGCGTGGCGGCCTCGTAGCGGATATCGACGAAACGCGCCGCGCCTTGCGCATGCTCGAGCGTATCCGCGACGACGACCGCCACCGGCTCGTTGCTGTAGCGCACCTTGTCCGATTGCAGGAGCGTAAGCCCGCGCACGGCGGGCGGCTCCGTGTCGGGCGCGCCGCCGTGCGGCAGGCGCATCGCGTTGCGATACGTCATCACGAAAAGCACGCCGGGCATCGACTGCGCACGGCTCGTATCGATCGACGCAATGCGGCCCTTCGCGATTCCGCTCGTGATGAGCACCGCGTTGGCGAGCTTCGCCTCGCTGTTGTCGCTCGAATAGCGCGCCTGGCCAGTGACCTTCAGCACGCCGTCGGTGCGATCGAGCGGTTGACCGATGACACTCATGCGGCACCTCCTGCCTGTTCGATGGCCCGAACGATCGCGCGCTGCGCGAGCGTCACCTTGAATGCGTTGTCGCGCTGCGGCTTCGCGCCCTGCACCGCGAGCGCGGCGGCGTCCCGCAGCGTGCCGCGATCGAGCGTCTTGCCGACGAGCGCGCTTTCCGTCGCGCTCGCGCGCCATGGCTTATGCGCGACGCCGCCAAGCGCGATGCGCGCGGTTCTGACCGTGCCGCCGTCCATCTGCAACGCGGCGGCGACCGAGACGAGCGCGAACGCGTAGCTCGCGCGGTCGCGCACTTTCAGATACTTCGAATGCGCGGCGAAAAGCGGCGGCGGCAGATCGACGGCGGTGATCAGTTCGCCGGGCGCGAGCGTCGTATCCAGATCGGGACGGTCGCCCGGCAGCCGATGAAACTGCGCGAACGGAATCGCGCGTTCGCCTTGCGGACCGGTCACGCGCACGACGGCGTCGAGCGCGGCGAGCGCCACATTCATGTCGGACGGATTCGTCGCGATGCACTGGTCGCTCGCGCCGAGGATCGCGTGAATGCGCGTGTTGCCGTCGAGCGCGGCGCATCCGCTGCCCGGCGCGCGCTTGTTGCACTGGGCAAACGCGGTGTCGTAGAAGTAATAGCAGCGCGTGCGCTGAAGCAGATTGCCGCCGACGGTCGCCATGTTGCGCAGTTGCGCCGATGCGCCCGACAAGAACGCTTGCGACAGCAGCGGATAACGCTCGCGCACCCAGGTGTGATTCGCGGCGTCGCTATTGCGCACGAGCGCGCCGATGCGCAAGCCGCCGTCCGGCAATGGCGCGATGCCGCTTAAATCCTGGAGATGCGTGATGTCGACGAGTCGCGCGGGCCGCGTCACGCCCTGTTTCATGAGGTCGAGCAGATTCGTTCCGCCGCCGATGAAAACCGTTCCCGGCTGGCTCGCGGCCTCTATCGCCGAATGGATGTCGCCGGCGCGCTGATAGGAAATTGCGTCCATGTGCGTCTCCTCAACCGCGCGTCAAGGCGACGACTTTCACCGCCGCGACGATGTTCGGATACGCTCCGCAGCGGCAGATGTTGCCGCTCATGCGCTCGCGGATTTCGTCGTCCGAAAGCTGCGGCGGGCGGTAGCGCACGTCGGCGGTCGCGGCGCTCGCGTCGCCGTTGCGGTATTCGTCGATGAGCGCGGTGGCCGAGCACAACTGCCCCGGCGTGCAGTAGCCGCACTGGAAGGCGTCCTGTTCGATGAACGCCTGTTGCAGCGGACTCAGCGCATCGGCGGCGGGCGCGAGGCCTTCGACGGTCGTGACCGTTTCGCCCGCGTGCATCACGGCGAGGGTGAGGCACGAATTGATGCGCCTGCCCGCAACGATCACCGTGCACGCGCCGCACTGACCGCGATCGCAGCCTTTCTTCGTGCCGGTGAGACCGGCGTACTCGCGCAGCGCGTCGAGCAGCGTCGTGCGCGCTTCGACGTGCAATTCATAGGGATGGCCGTTGATGGTCAGATGGACCGGCATCGTCGGCGCGGACGAGGGCGGCATCGGCGCGGACGAAGAAGCCGGCGCGCTCGCGCCTGGCTGTTGCGCATGCGCGAGCGGCGCGGCGGTGACGGCCGCTGCCGCCGCAGCCGATTGCAGAAAGCGTCTGCGCGATGGTTTCTGGGCCGCGTCGTCGTGATCGGGAGAAGGGGTATGGGTCGGGGGCATGGCGAAAGGAGGCTCCTCGCTCGTTCGGAAGGGCGTCGCCGGCTCGGGTCTCGTGGGGCTTGTGCTCGCGGCCGACGCGACTATCGGTCGATGAGCGCCGCTGCCCGGTCCGTGGCGCGTGAGTCGTGAGTCGATGAATGCGTCGTTCGCCAACTGTAAGGCGACCGAACGTTCGAACACCGCGACCGCACGCAGCATGCAAGTCCAATGCCACGCTTTCTAAGGCTTCGCGCGGCGCGTGGCGCGAGCCGTTCGTGCGAAGGAAAGCACGTAAATACTGCATGCATGCGTAATTCCGCGTTTTCAGTTCGCCTTCGATCGTTTCGGCGGGTGGACGAAGCCGAGTCGCACTTTATGACGCTCGCGTCAGGCAGGGCGCAGGACAATCGCCTCGAATCCATCGCGCGACCGTTCCATGAATCCCGATCACGACGCCTATCAACAAGCTGCCTCGCACTATTCGAACGCCCGCTACGACGACGCGCTCATCGCGCTCGCGCCGATGCTCGCGCGCACGCCCGCTCACGTCGAAGCGCTCGATCTTGCCGCCGTGTGCTGCTATCAGCTCAATCGCATGGAGGAGGCCGAAGCGTGCTGGCGGCGTGCGATCGCGGAACATCCGCACGAAGCCGGCCCGTACAACAACCTCGGCAATGCGCTCAATGCGTCCGGCAGGCTCGACGAGGCGAAGACCGCTTACGGCGAAGCCATCGCGCGGCGTCCCGATTTCACCGAGGCGCAGTACAACCTCGCGAACGTGCTGCACGCGCTCGGACATCGCGACGAAGCGGAGCGGTCGTTTCGACGGGCGCTGCAACTGAACCCCCGGCTGGCGGACGCGCATTACAACCTCGCGAGGCTGCTCGCGGACAATGGCCGCGCGGCGGAGGCGCAAGCCGCGTATCGCGACGCGTTGATCGCGCGTCCCGGCTATGCCGAGGCGCACAACAATCTCGGCAATCTGTTGAAGGACGCCGGGCGGCTCGACGAAGCGGTCGGCGAGCTTCGCGCAGCGGTCGCGGACCGCCCGGACTGGCCCGACGCGCATTTCAACCTGGGCAACGCCTTGCGCGCGCAAGACCGTCTCGCCGATGCCGAACGCGCTTACCGCGATGCCCTCGCGCTGCGTCCGTCTTTCGGAGACGCGCTTATCAATCTGGGCAGCGTCCTCACGACGCTCGGACGCTTCGACGAGGCGGAAGCGGCGTATCGGCGAGCCATCGCCGCCAATCCGGATCGCGCCGAGGCACATTGCAATCTCGGGCGGGTCATCCACGAGCAAGCGGCGCTTGGACGCTGGGCGCGTCTGCCCGAAGCGGAGCGCGCCTATCGCGATGCGCTTTCGCGCGATCCCGGCCTCGCCGCCGCGCTCAACAATCTCGGCAATCTGATCGGCGAGGACGGCGCGCGCGCGGAGCAGGCGGAGGCGCTCTATCGCGCGGCTTTGCGCGCCGATCCGGAGTTCGGCGCGGCGAAGCAGAACCTGGCGGCGACGCTACTGCGCGCCGGCAAGCTGAGCGAAGGGTGGCAATGGTACGAATCGCGCTTCGATGACGACACGAGCGCGCGCCCGCTCGATCCATCCGTGTTCGGATGCCCGCAGTGGCGCGGCGAGGCGCTCGCGGGGAAGTCGCTCGTCGTGGTCGCGGAACAGGGCTTCGGCGATTCCATCCAGTTCTGCCGCTATCTGCCGATGCTCGCATCGCGCGGCGCATCGGCGCTCACGGTGGTTTGCCCGCCGGCGCTTGTGTCCTTGCTCGCATCCGTCGATGGCCTCACGCGCTGCGTCCCGTTCGACGCCGCCGCCACGCTCCCGCCGCACGAATTCTGGTGCTTCGTGATGAGCTTGCCGGCACGCTTCGAAACGACGCTCGACAGCATTCCGTCGGCCACGCCGTATGTACACGCGCAGGCCGCGCGCATCGGCTATTGGGGAAACCGCCTGCCCGCGCGCAGGTTCAAAGTCGGTGTCGTCTGGTCGGGCGAGCCGAGGCCGTGGGTGGCGGATTCCTTCGGCGCGTTCAGCCGCCGCTGGCTCGATGCGCGCCTTTGCGCGCCGCTGCTCGACACGCCCGGTGTTGCGTTCGTCAGCCTGCACAAAGGCGCGACGGCGCGCGCGCAATTGGCCGCGCTGCCCGAACGCTTGC
Organism: Caballeronia sp. Lep1P3; assembly: GCF_022879595.1. Taxonomy (NCBI): domain Bacteria; kingdom Pseudomonadati; phylum Pseudomonadota; class Betaproteobacteria; order Burkholderiales; family Burkholderiaceae; genus Caballeronia; species Caballeronia sp. Lep1P3. Next base: position 297,605 of record NZ_CP084266.1, read on the forward strand.
GCCCGCTCGACCCGATGGACGAAGTCGCCGATTTCGCCGATACCGCCGCGATCGTCGCTTCGCTCGATCTCGTCATTTCGGTGGACACGTCGGTTGCGCATCTCGCGGGCGCGCTCGGCAAGCCGGTGTGGGTGCTTCTGCACAGCAACGCCGACTGGCGCTGGCTCGACGCCCGCGACGACTCGCCGTGGTATCCGACCGCGCGCCTTTTTCGGCAGGCCTCGCCCGGCGACTGGACCGAGGTGATCGCGCGCGTCGCCGACGAACTGCGCGCTACGCTTCGCTTTCCATGATCCGGTCGATCCATCGCGCGTTTTCGCCCGCCGAGCCGATGCCGGCGTGCCTGGCCATCGGCACGAAAAAATGCGTCGCGATGGGCAGTTTCGAGCGTTCGAGCCAGCTCGTCAGATGCGCTTCCAGACGTCTTGCCGGCGCCTTCAATTCCTCGCGCAGCACGCCGGGCAGCTTTTCGAAGTGGCGCATGTCCGTCTGATACGGCTCAGGCGCGACGCAGAGCGCGTTCGGGCGGCCATCCACATCGAGCGGAAGGCGTTCGAGCGCCTGATGCAGCAGCGCGACGCCGAGCCCTTCGCCGCGCCACGGCTTGCGCACTTCCCACTGGCTGAGATAGATCACGCGATGCGTGCTGAAGACTTCGCAGAGGCGCGTCTGCCCGAGCGCTTCCGTCGATGCCAGCGCGAGCGAAAGCATTTCGCCCGAATAAGTGTCGAGCGTGTAGACGAGGTCGGCGCTGCTCGTGAGCGGCGGCACTTTCACGAGCTTCAGTTCAACCGCCGCCGCGACGATGTCGCTGCCCGCTTCGTGGAACATGGCGAACGCGGTGCCGAGGCGCTCGTCGTCCACTTGCGGATATTCGTGGCGATACGTCATCGTGAACAGGAACGGCCCGATCTTCTCGCGATATGCGAGCGGCCGGTCCACGTCGTAGTCGTCCGCGCCGACGAGTCCGTAGGGATCGTAGTCGCGCTTCTCGCGGCGCTCGCCGTCCGGCAGCGCGGAGGCGAGCGCGGCGAGCGGCCGCCGCGACTCGGGCACGAGGTCTTCCGGCAGGCCTTCCCACGACAGGCGCAGGAACTCGCGCCCGCCGCGATAGTGCGCTTCGAACAACGACGACACCGGCTGCCCCGCGACGGGATCGAGGATGCGCTGCGCGCATTCGAGCGCGCGATCGAGCAACTGGTCGGCTTCGGCGGGATCGGGTGCGAGCGTCGGCTCGTCGGCTCCGGGCGATGCCGCGAGGCCCTGCGCCACGCGCGACTTGTGCGCCAGTTCGAGCCATTCGTCGGCGGCGCGCTCCGCGATGCATCCCGCCGCGATGCGATAGCCCGTCAGCACGACGGACCGCCCCGTATCGCCGAGCGGGAACACGTACTCGTCGGACATCGCTTCGTCGACGGTGACGCCACGGAACGTCTCGCGCGGCAGCGCGACATTGGCCGCCGAGTCGAAGCGCTCGTGCGAGAGCACATGCGCGGCGAGATCGGACGCGGCGGGACCGAATTCCGATCCCGGTCCGGGAAGCAGCTTCAGAAGCGATAACGTGCTGGCGTTGCCGGCGATGCCCGATGTGGTCATGAGTGCCTTCTCCAATCGTGAAGGGCTATCGTAACAAACCGTGCGATGACCGCGTGCGCCACGTCGAGCGGGCGCGGGATGTGCTTCTGGCTGTGCACCCCGTCCACTAAGTCAGCGGAGAAACGCGATGAACGGCGACATCCACGAAGGCGGCTGCGCGTGCGGCGCGTTTCGCTTTCGCGCAACAGGCGAACCGCGGCGCGTCGCGCTGTGCCACTGCCTGACCTGCCGCCGCGTGCACGGCTCGGCGTTCGGCGCGTATGCGATCTTCGCGCGCGAGGACGTCGAAATGAGCGGCCGCCTCGAAACCTGGCGCAGCTCGGACGACGGGCGGCGGCACTTCTGCCCGGTCTGCGGATCGGTGGCGTACATGGAATTCGAATCGCGTCCCGAAGTGGATTTGCCGCTCGGCGCATTCGACGAAACCGGCCTCTTCGAACCGGCTTACGAGTTGTGGTGCGAGCACCGCGAGCCGTGGCTGCCGGCGGGCGCGCGCCCCGAATATGCGCAGGAGCGGCCGCAATGACCGCGCGCCGTGGTTCGCCGCATCCCAAAAGGTGAGCCGCATGGCCGGGCGCATTCGCATCGGCATTTCGGGCTGGCGGTATGCGGGCTGGCGCGGCGTGTTCTATCCGAAAAAACTCGCGCAGGCGCGCGAACTCGAATTCGCCTCGCGCGCGGTGCAGACGGTGGAGATCAACGGCTCGCACTATTCGCTGCAGAGCCTCTCCAGCTGGCGCGCGTGGCACGAGGCCACGCCCGAGGGCTTCGTCTTCAGCGTGAAAGGGCCGCGCTATCTCACGCACATGCTGCGTTTTCGCGATGAAACCGCGATTCCCGCCATCGCCAACTTCTTCGCCTCGGGCGTGCTCGCGCTCGGCGAAAAGCTCGGGCCGTTTCTCTGGCAGTTTCCGCCCAACTTCAGTTTCAAGCCGGAGTCTTTCGAACGCTTTCTCGAACTCCTGCCGAAAGACACGCACGCCGCCGCCGCGCTCGCCCAGCAGCACGACACGCGCGTGCGCGATCCGTGGTTCGAAGCGCGGCGCAAGCGCGCGCTGCGGCATGCGGTGGAGATCCGCCATCCGAGCTTTTGCACCGATGCCTTCGTGAAGCTGCTGCGCAAGCACGGCGCGGCGCTCGTCGTGTCGGATTCGGTCGCGGACTGGCCGTATGCGGAAGACCTCACCTCCGACTTCGTCTATCTGCGGCTGCACGGCACCGAAACGCTCTACGGCGGCGCGTATTCCGACGATGCCCTCGACGGCTGGGCGCGGCGCATCGAGCGCTGGGCGGCGGGCGGGCAGATCGAGGATGGGCGGCTCATTTCGTCGTCGGCCGCGCGCCGCCGTGCCTCGCGCGACGTCTACTGTTACTTCGACAACGACCAGAAAGTGCAGGCGCCCTTCGATGCGCGCCGCCTGATGGAACGCCTCGGCATGTCGACGGCGCAGCCCGCGCAACCGTAGGCGAACCGGGACACGGATTGTCCCGCCGGAACTGCATCCTTCACTCGACGGTCCGAGCGATTGCATTCGCGCCAGGAAAATACGAGGATAAGCGGCGTGCTTCGCGTGAACGAGGAAAAGGCTGACAAGCCGAGCGAAGCCCGCGCCCCGGATGCGCGAAAGCGGCAGGATCGAGAACCTTTGAACGCCAGAGCCTACGAGGAGCATCGATACCATGGCGAAGCAACCGGTAAGCGGCAGCGAAAAGAGTCATCCCGAGGGCGCGAAGTGCATCGGCGCGTGCGATCTGGCCGAACAGATCGAAGTGATCGTCATGCTGCGGCGCAAGGACGAAGCGGGCTTCCGTCAGATGATGGCGCGCATCGACGCGGGCGACGCCCCCGCGCAGTCCGTGTCGCGCGAGGAATTCGACAAGCGCTTCGGCGCATCCAGCGAAGACGTCGAGAAAATCAGGAAATTCGCGGCGCAAAACGGCCTCGCGGTCGTGCGCGCGGAAGCCGGCACGCGCAGCGTCGTGCTGAAGGGCAGCATCGACCAGTTCCAGAAAGCATTCGATGTGAAGCTGGAACGCTATCAGCACCACAACGTCGGCGAGTATCGCGGACGCACCGGCCCGGTGAGCGTGCCGGACGACATCCACGACGCCGTCACCGCCGTGCTCGGCCTCGACAGCCGGCCGCAGGCGCGTCCGCATTTCCGCTTCCGGCCGCCGTTCAAGCCGGCGCGCGGCGTCACGCCGGCATCGTTCTCGCCGGTCGATCTCGCGTCGCTCTATGACTTCCCGGAAAGCGACGGCGCGGGGCAATGCGTCGCGATCATCGAACTCGGCGGCGGCTACCGCGACAGCGACTTGTCCGCGTACTTCTCGAAGCTCGGCGTGAAGGCGCCGCAAGTCGTGCCGGTGAGCGTGGACAACGCGAAGAACGCGCCGAGCGGCAATCCGAACGGTCCGGACGGCGAAGTGACGCTCGACATCGAGATTGCCGGGGCGGTCGCGCCGGGCGCGCGCATCGCCGTGTACTTCGCGCCGAACAGCGACGCCGGTTTCATCGACGCCGTCAATCGCGCGATTCACGACAACACGAACAAGCCGTCGGTCGTGTCGATTAGCTGGGGCGGTCCGGAATCGAACTGGACGTCGCAGTCCATCGGCGCGTTCAACGACGTGCTGCAAAGCGCCGCCGCGCTCGGCGTGACCGTGTGCGCGGCTTCGGGCGACAGCGGTTCGTCCGACGGCATGGGCGACGGCGCGGATCACGTCGATTTCCCCGCGTCGAGCCCGTACGTGCTCGGCTGCGGCGGCACGAGCCTGTCCGCGTCGGCGCAAGCCATCACGCACGAAACCGTCTGGAACGACGGCGATCAGGGCGGCTCGGGCGGCGGCGGGGTGAGCGCGGTGTTCCCGCTTCCGGTCTGGCAGAAGGGCCTCGCGGTGACGCACGCGGGCGGCAGGCACACGCCGCTTTCGAAGCGCGGCGTGCCCGACGTGGCCGCCGACGCATCGCCGCAAACCGGCTACGAGGTGCTGATCGACGGCGAGGAAACGGTCGTCGGCGGCACGAGCGCGGTCGCGCCGCTGTGGGCCGCGCTGATCGCGCGCATCAACGCGATCAACGGCTCGCCGTGCGGCTTCGTCAATCCGAAGCTCTACAAGGCGAAGACCGCGTTTCGCGACATCACGCAGGGCAACAACGGCAGCTTCTCCGCAGCGGCGGGATGGGACGCGTGCACGGGCCTCGGCAGCCCGGACGGCGCGAAGATCGCCGACGCGCTCACGCCGGCTGGCGGGCAGGCATGAGTTGGGGCGAAACAGTGAACAACAACCACGACGACGATTCTGGAGCGACCACGATGAACTCCGATCCACTGGTAACGAAGACGATTCACGGACATGCCGGCACGGGCGTCGCGCCGGAGGCGGGCGGCGTCGCGCCGCCGCCCGCGGCTGACGAACACGCCGCCAAAACGCCCGTGAAGGGCGGTGAAAAAGGCGCTGGCAAGGATCAGCCGTATTTCGATCCGGTCGCCTACGGCAACGGCCCCGACGATTCGGTGGAAGCCACCGAAGCCGACGAAAACGCGGCGATCACGCATCACACGGCGAAGATCGGCGGACAAAAGATCGCGTATACGGCCACTGTCGGCCACCTCGTCACGGTGGACCCGAGCAGTTCGAAGCCCGACGCGAAGATGTTCTACGTCGCGTTCACGAAGGACGGCGCGAAGGAGGAAGCGCGCCCGCTCACGTTCTTCTACAACGGCGGGCCGGGATCGTCGTCCGTGTTCGTGCTGCTCGGCTCGTTCGGGCCGCGCCGCATCAAGACGGCGATGCCGAGCTTCACGCCGCCCGCGCCCTACGAGATGGAGGACAACCCGGACAGCCTGCTCGACAAGAGCGATCTCATTTTCATCAATCCGGTCGGCACCGGCTATTCGGCGGCCATCGCGCCGAACAAGAACCGCGATTTCTGGGGCGTCGATCAGGATGCCGATTCGATCAAGCAGTTCATCAAGCGCTATCTCACGAAGAACAATCGCTGGAATTCGCCGAAGTTCCTGTTCGGCGAATCGTATGGCACGGCGCGCAGTTGCGTGCTCGCGTACCGGCTGCACGAAGACGGCGTCGATCTGAACGGCATCACGCTGCAGTCGTCGATACTCGATTACCGGCAGGCGGGCAACCCCGTCGGCGCGCTGCCGACCGCCGCCGCCGACGCGTGGTATCACAAGAAGCTCGGCGTGCATCCGACGCCGACGAACCTGCTCGCGTTCGTGGAAGAAGTCGCGGAATTCGCGCGCACGGATTATCTGAACGCGCTGCGCAAGTTCCCGCAGACGGACGACGAAGTGGTAGAAAAGCTCGCGGAATACACGGGCATCGACAAGGTGACGCTGCTCGCGTGGAGCCTCGATATCGCCGCTTACGACAGCCGCGGCAACTCGCTCTTTCTCACGACGCTGCTCAAGTCGAAGGGCGAATCGCTCGGCTCATACGATGGTCGCGTGACCGCGATATCGACGGGCATCGCCGGCAAGATCGATCCGAACTCCGGCGGCAACGACCCGACCATGACGGCGGTGAGCGGCGTCTATACGTCGATGTGGAACAGCTATCTCAACGAGCAGCTTAAGTTCACGTCCACGTCCTCGTTCACGGATTTGAATGACCAGGCGTTCATCAACTGGGACTTCAAGCACACCGATCCGACCGGCGAGGAGAAGGGCGTCGATTCGAAGGGCAACATCGTGCTGTACACGGCGGGCGACCTTGCCGCGGTGATGGCGCTGAACATCGATCTGAAGGTGCTGTCCGCGAACGGCATGTTCGACTTCGTGACGCCGTTCTACCAGACGATCCTCGATCTTCAGCAGATGCCGCTCATCGACAAGACCGTGCGGCAAAACCTCTCGGCGACGTTTTATCCTTCGGGGCACATGGTCTATCTCGACGGCGGATCGCGCACGCAACTCAAGGCCGATCTCGCGAAGATGTACGACGAAGCCACGTCGAACCATGCGGCGATGAGCCGGATCATCGCGCTGCAAAAGGTCGCGGCGGACAAGGGACAGGCGCTCTCGCCCGAGAGCGCGCAGTGACCGCGCACTGACCGCGCAGTGACCACGCTCCCTGCCGCGCGACGCCTTTCATGGCGGGCGGCAGGCTGCGCGCTTCGTTTCGCGCGCCGCAACGAGCGGCGACAGCATGGCGCAACCCGCATCCGGCCTCGATTGCGGGCGCGCGCCTCTTTCTGACACACTAGCTGCTTCCTTCGATCAGGAGTGCAGCGTGTTCCGTTTCGCCCAGCCGCCACGCGCGTGGCGCTTTCTGTTTGCGATCGCCTGGCTCGTCGCCGGCATCGCGGCGCTTCACGTTCCCGACGCTCGCGCTGCACGTTCGCCGGAACGTCTCGTCGTCGGCGCCGCGCCCGGCATCGCGGCGCCGCTCGACATGTCCAATGGTCTCGCGGAAGACGCCGCGCCGCGCGGCATCTCCGTCGACTTCGCGCAGGCCGTCGCGGACTCGCTCGGCATGACGCTGCAATGGCGCCGCTATCCGAATCGCACCGCGCTGATCGACGCGCTCGCGCGCGGCGAGATCGACATGGCGACGGCTTCGACCGGCGACGATCCCGGCCCGCCGCTTCTCTTTTCGCAGCCGTATCTGCCGACGAAGACGGTGAGCGTCGAGCCGCTCGCCGCGCGCGCGCCGACGCATCGCTTGGCGTATGTGGACGCGCAGGCGTCGCGTGCGCATCTTGCCGCCGCGTATCCGTCGATGACGCTCGCCGCCTATCCGGATACCGTCGCGGGGCTGCTCGCGGTATTGCTCGGACAAGCCGACGTGTTCGTCGGCGACGTGACGGCCGCCGCCTACGCGATCGGGCATCTGGACTTGCCGGGCCTCGCCATCACCGGCTTTGCGCCGTTCGACGAGGGCGGCTACAGTTTTGCGTTCGCGAACGCGCGCCCCGGCGCGGCGGCGCTGCGCGCGCGCGTCGACACGGCGCTCGTGCGCTTGCCGCCGCGCTTTCTGATCGTCGCACGCGCGCGCTGGGATGTCGCGATGACGGCGGTGTCGTCGGAGCGGCCGCTCGAACTCACGCCCGAGGAGAAGGCGTGGATCGCCGCGCATCCGGTCGTGCACTACTCGATGTACTCGCAGGCGCCGCCGCTCATGTTCCGCGACGCGCAGGGCCAGCCGGCCGGCCTCGCGCCCGATCTTCTCGCGGCGATTTCGCGCATCAGCGGACTGCGCTTCGAAGGGCGCCTGCGCAACGACATCGCGCGCATCGAGCGCGACGTGCGCAACGGCGAATCCGCGTTCATGCCCTTCAGCATGCCGCGCGGCGATTCCGATCCGAACGTCGTGCCGTCCGTGCCCTTCGGCGACGGCCTCATTGCCATCGTCACGCGCGCCGGTGCGCCGCCCCTGCGCGATGCGAATGCGCTCGACGGCAAGCGCCTCGCGCTGCCGTCGGAGTTTCCGGCGCGTCCGCTGCTGCAGGCGAAGGCGCCGGGCGCGCGCATCGTCGCAGTCAGTCCGATCGACGGCCAGCTCGCGGCGGTGGCGAGCGGCAAGGCGGACGCGACCATCATGGACATGAAGCTCGCGAATTACGCGATCGGCAATCCGTATCGCGGGCGCCTGCAGATCAGCGGCGTGTTGTCGCCGAAGCCGGTGCCGCACGTCTTTCTCGTCGCGCGCGATCAGCCGGTGCTGCTCGGCATCCTGAATCGCGCGATCGCGGCGCTCCCGCCCTACGAGCTCGAAGCGATCCGCGCGCGCTGGCGGCTTGCGGAGCATCCCGAAACGTTGTGGGAGCGCAGGCGCCCGCAGATCGCACTAGCGGCGTCGCTAGGCATCGCGCTCGTGCTGCTGCTCGGCGCGTGGGGCGTTTCGCTGCGCGTGCAGGTCCGGCGACGCATCGCCGCCGAGGACGCGATGCGCGCAGCGAAAGAGGAGGCCGAGACCGCGAACCGCGCCAAATCCACCTTTCTCGCGACGATGAGCCACGAAATCCGCACGCCGATGAACGCGGTGCTGGGCCTGCTCGAACTCGAAATGCGCGCGCCCGGCGAGCGCGCCGCGACGCAGCGCTCGCTTGCGACCGCGCATCACGCCGCGCGCGATCTGCTCGGCATGATCGACGACCTGCTCGATGTCGCGAAGATCGAAGCGGAGCGCCTCGTCCTCGCGCCCGCGCCGATGGAAGTCGTTGCGTGGATCGCGAGCGTCGCTTCCATCTACGAGCCGGCTGCGCGGGCGAAAGGCATCGCGCTCGTCGTCGAGCGGCGCGGCTTGCATGACTTGCAGGGCGCGCACGACTCGCGCGACTTGGACGACCCGCGCGATTCGCGCGACCCGCACGACTCGCAGGGCCCGCGCGACTCGCACGATCCGCACGACCCGCACGACCCGCACAACCCGCACAACCCGCACAACCCGCACAACCCGCACAACCCGCACAACCCGCACGACTCGCACGACTCGCACGACTCGCACGACCCACACGACCCACACGACTCGCACGACTCGCACAACCCGCACGACTCGCACAACTCGCACAACTCGCACAACTCGCACGACTCGCACTACTCGCACGACTCGCACGACTCGCACGACTCGCACGACTCGCACGACTCGCACGATCCGCACCCGCACGATCCGCGCGACGGCCCCGCGTGGCTGCTCGCCGACGCGCAGCGGCTGCGGCAGATCGTCGGCAATCTGCTCTCGAACGCGATCAAGTTCACCGATGCCGGCGCGATCACGCTCGCATTCGAGATCGGGCTGCCGCGCGACGGCACGCGCGCGCTGATGCTCGAGGTGTCGGATACGGGCGTCGGCATTCCGCCGGACCGGCAGGCGACGCTGTTCGCGCCGTTCGTGCAGGCTCACGAAGGCGGCGCGCGGCGTTTCGGCGGCACGGGATTGGGACTCGCCCTCTGCAAGCGGCTCGTCGCGATGATGGGCGGCAGCATCGAGCTGTCGAGCGAGCCCGGACGCGGCACGCGATTCACGGTGCGCGCGGCGTTTCCAGACGCGCAGGGAGCGCCCGAGGCGCACGAAGCCCAGAGCGTGCCGACGCTCGCGCCGCCCGCAGCGGCGCGGCCGCTTGCGGGCCTGCGCGTGCTCGTCGTCGACGATCATCCGGCCAACCGCATCGTGCTCGACGGCCAGATTCGGCTTCTCGGCGGCGCGGCGGAACTGGCCGTCGATGGCCGCCGCGCACTCGCGCGCTGGCGTGCCGATCCCGGCGCGTTCGACGCCATCCTCACCGATTGTTCGATGCCCGAGATGAGCGGCGAGGAACTCGCGCACGCGATCCGCGCGGACGAGAAGGCTCGAGGAATGCGCGCCGTGCCGATCGTCGGCCTCACGGCGAACGCGCTGCCGGAAGCGGCGGCGCGCGCCGTCGCCGCCGGCATGACGATGTGCCTCGTCAAACCCATCGGCCTCGATGCGCTGCGCGACGCGCTGCTGGGCGTCGTGCCGCTTAGCGGCGCGCGTCCCGAACCGTCGCCCGAACCGTCGACGGGCCAGCTCTTCGATCGCGCCGCGCTCGGCGCTTACGGCGATCAGGCCGCGACGCTCATCGACATGCTCAAGTCCACGAACGCGCAGGATCTCGCCGACGCCCGCATCGCCGAAAGCGACTGCGACCACGAACGCGTGCGCGAGATCGCGCATCGCATGAAGGGCGCGGCGGGCGTGATCGGCGCGGCGCCTTTCACGCGGGCGTGCGTCGCGCTGGAACGCGACTGTCAGCGCGCCATCGACGAAGACCGCAACGGCGAGGACGACGCGGCCATCGCCGCATCGTTCGCGGCGTTCGAGCGCGCCGCGCGTGCGCTCGATGCCGCGCTGGACGCCGCCGTCGCGCGCCACGCGGTTTGACCGGGGGCGAGCGACGCGCCGGCTGCCGTTCATGTGTTCTAATTGAGCGTCCGTTTAATTTCGAACAGGCGGCCGTGCGTGGGCCGCGCTCCGTTTTCCGCGAACGAGGCATGAACCCAGGCGAACCTTTCTTCATCCGCCGCCGCACGACGCGGCACGCGCGCATCCGGGCGATGGCCGCGCTCGCGCTCGCCGCGACCTTCGGTGTTCACGCGGCGCGTGCGCAGCATGCCGACTGGCTCGATGCGCGCGTCACGCAAGCGACCATCGTCGATACCATCTGCGTGCCGGGTTACGTCGATCGCGTGCTGCCGTCCTTCGAGACGCAGATGCGCGAGAAGGACCGGCTGCTGAAGCAGCGCGGCATCGACGCGTCGTTCGCCGCCGAATATGCGCTCGATCACCGCATGCCGGTGCTGCTCGGCGGCTCGCCGTCATCGCCCGCCAATATCGATCTGCGCCGCTGGGAAGGGCGCGCCGGCGCGCGGCGCAAGGAGCGGCTCGCGGTGTATCTCAAGCGCTGCGTCTGCACCGGCGACATGACGCTCAAGGCCGCGCAGTCGGCCATGACGGGCGACTGGGCGGATTCTTATCCAAATCTGTCGAGCATGTCCTGCCGCGGGTTTTGAAGAGGTGGAGGAAGCGGGCGCGGGAAGGTCGCATCCGCAGTTGCCGCGACGTGCGCGTGCAGCCGGCCTTACATCAAACGATTCCTGAATGCAGAGCGCGAGCGCGGCCTCGACGTCCGAGCGCTCGTCTGACGTAACGGTAACGGCCATCAATCTGCTGGTCTGGAATCTTTCCGCGGCGCTGTGCCGCGCGCGACGTGCGGCGCATTCAGCGCTGGGCGGATCCTTACCCGAATCTGTCGAGCATGTCCTGCCGCGGCTTGTCAGAGGCGGCGAAAGCGGGCGCAGCAATGCCGCTTCCGCAGTTGCCGCAACGTGCAGCGTACGGTGACGGCGATCTTCCCCGGCGCTGTGCCGCGCGCGACGTGCGGCGCTTTCCGAAAGACGCAGTAGGCGATTACCTGAACGATACGCGATTCACGGCGCGGGAACGTCGCACGCGTATGCAACGGCTCGCCTCTCGACCGACATTCGCATATCGCCGAAGCCATCGTGCCCGGTCATCGGCGCAAGCCGATGCATCGACGTCGCTGCATTGAGCGCTATGAGTTTGTCGGAATGAACTTTGCTTAGACGAGACTAACGAACGAAAACCAGCGGCAAAGCCGGTGTGATGGCAACACCGGCTTTTTTCTTGCCGATGCGCGTATTTCGTTCGAAGCGGGCGATCGTCGGATCGTCCGATCGTCTGTCGTTCAAAGCAAGCGGAACCATCGATGCAGCAGGCAGCAAACAACAAGACGCCATCCGGCGCACGAAAAACCGGGGTTGCGGCGCTCGTCGCCCTTTCTGTGTTCACCGCGCAGGTGAACGCCCAGCCCGCGTCTTCGTCCGGCTCGGTCGTGCAAGGGCGCGTCACGCCCGCGCCGATGCCGCCCGCGCCTCTGTTGCCGCACGACGCGAGCGCGCCCGCCGGCGCGAGCGTACCTGCGCGGGCGCTTCCCGCGATGCCGTCGCCGATTACGCCGCAAGCTGCGTCGGGTGCTTCTGAGACACCCGGGGCATCGGGCGCTGAGGCGGCATCGGCTGCATCAGCGGCGGAAGCGGCATCGGCTGCATCAGCGGCGGAAGCGGCTTCGGCTGCATCCGAGGCCGCCGCGCCCGAAGTGCAGCTGCCGCCCGAGACGCCCGCGCCGAACGTCGCGCAACGCACAGGCATCGCGCCGAACGGCGCCTACGCGATGCGGCAAACCTTCGCGAACGAAGTCGACCGGCGTCTCAACGTGCCGCCCGCCGACCAGCAGGCGTATGGCCGCGTGCTGCAACGCGCGCTCGACGAGCATGGCCACGGCGATCTCGCCAACGAGTTCGTCGTGCTCGTGGACCGCAGCGAGAACGTGCAGGCGCTCTTCGTCTACTTCCGCGCGCGTCCGAAAGATGCGTGGTCGATGATCGGCGCATCGCCCGTATCGACCGGACGGCCCGGCACGTTCGATCACTTCCTCACGCCGCTCGGTGTGTTCCAGCATGTGCCGGGCAACATGGATTTCCGCGCCGAAGGCACCGAGAACGAGTTCAAGATTCGCGGCTACGGCGCGCGCGACATGCGCATCTACGATTTCGGCTGGGCCGACGGCGAGCGCGGCTGGGGCAAGGGCGGCATCTCGCCGATGCGCTTTCAGATGCACGCCACCGATCCCGACAAGCTCGAACCGCTCCTCGGCATGCGTCATTCGAAGGGCTGCGTGCGTATTCCCTCGACGCTCAACACGTTTTTTGATCACCACGGCGTGCTCGACGCGCAGTACGAAGCGCGCGCGGCGGAAGGCCAGTCCATGTGGATTCTGAAATCGACGCGGCAGACGACGCCGTGGGCGGGGCATTACCTCGTCGTCGTCGATACCGCGAGAAAGACGCGGCCCGCGTGGGCGCCAGGGCCGGGCAAGGCCGCGCGCGCGCATGTGCCGGCGGGCGCGAACAACGTCGACTGAGCGGCGTTACTTCGATCGCGCGAGCACGACGCCGGCGAGCGCCACGGCGAAGCCGGCGAGCTGCAACGTCTCGAGCGTTTCGCCGAACGCGAGATAGCTTTCGAGCGCGGCGAGCGGCGGCGCGAGAAAGAGCAGGGCCGTCGCGCGCGATGCGTCGCCGCGGCGGACCATCCAGACGAGGAGCGTCGTCGCCACGCCGGAGAGCATGACGATGCCCCATGCGATCGACGCCCACGTGGTCATCGACGAGACGAAGCGCTGCTCGCCGAGCGCGAGCGCCAGCGCCGCCGCGACGATCGCCGCGCCCGCGTTCTGCAGCGCGCTCGCGCTGCGGATATCGGCGCTTGCAAGCGATGTCTTCTGATACAGCGTGCCCGCCGTGATCGCGACGACGGCGACGAGCGCGATCGTCACCACGACCCATTGCGGCGCGGCATGCGCGGCGTGCTGGGCGTGTTCCTGCGGTCCCGCGCCCGATGCGATGCCCGGCGCGAGCACGAGCGCCACGCCGCAAAGCCCGAGCGCGAGCCCGGCCCACGCCCGCGCTGAAAGCCGTTCCCCGAAGATGCGCGCGGCGAGCGCCGCCGTCAGAACCGGTTGCAGCGCGCCCAGCAGCGCCATGACGCCCGCGCTCAAGCCCTGCGCGACGGCCCAGTAACTCGCGCCGAGATAGACGCCCTGCAAGAGCGCGCCGGCGAAGAGATGCCGCGCGGCGTCGCGCGCTTTCGGCCAGTCCGCGCGGGCCGCGATTGCGAGCGCGACGAACAGCAGCGCGGTGCCAACAAAGCGCGCGAGCAGATAGAGATTCGGATCGACATAAGGCGTGATGGCCCGCGCGACGATGAAGCCCGTCGACCACAGGAACACGAATATGGGTGCGATAAGCAGGGAGAACAGTGGGGAGAACATCGCGGCAGTATCGGCGGGTAGGGAGACTTCGTCTTGTTCAACCGTGCACTGCGCCGCGCCGGATGTGACGCGTTCGCGCATTCACGCCCATGTCACAGACACCTGCAATGCTTCGGGTCTACCGTTTTTACCGTTCTCTCCGACACGAGCCACGAGACCTGACATGACCCGCGATTCATCCTTCGCGCGCCGGCGGCTGCCCGGCGCTTGCGCAGCGCTTACCCTGGCCGCAATCGCATCGTTCACCGCGACGCCCGCGAATGCCGCCGACGCCGTCGTTCTCTATACCGCCGATGGCCTCGAGAATCTCTACAAGGACGTCCTGCCCGCGTTCGAGAAGAAGGAAGGCGTGAAGGTCAACATCGTGACGGCCGGCAGCGGCGAAGTGGTGAACCGCGCGAACGTCGAGAAAGATTCGCCCAAGGCCGACGTGCTCGTCACGCTGCCGCCTTTCATCCAGCAGGCGCAGCAAAGCGGTCTTTTGCAGCCGTATCAGAGCGTGAATTACAAGAACGTCCCGGCGATCGCGAAGGCGCAGGACGGCGCGTGGGCCACGTTCGTCAACAACTATTTCTCGTTCGCGATCAACCCGGATGTCACGAAGAGCGCGCCGAAGACGTTCGCGGACCTTCTGCATCCGAACTACACGGGCAAGATCGCGTATTCGAATCCGGCGACCGCCGGCGACGGCATGGCGGTCATCATCCTCACGTCCGCGCTGATGGGCGAGGACAAGGCGTTCGATTACCTCAAGTCGCTCGAACAGAGCGCGAAGTTCCATACGAAGGGCACGGGCTATCTCGACGTGCTGCTCTCGCGTAACGAAATTGCGTTCGCGAACGGCGACCTTCAAATGGATCTCGACGATGCCGCGAACGGCGGCCTGTCCATCAAGCCGCTTTTCCTGTCGCACGGCGCGGGCGATGCGCCGACCACGTTCCAGCTTCCGTATGCCATCGGCCTCATCAAGAGCGGACCGAATCAGGCGGAAGGCAAAAAGCTGATCGACTATCTGATGTCGTCGGACGTGCAGTCGAAGGTGCCGGACATCTACGGCATCCCCGGCCGCACCGACGTGCCGCTCGCGGGCAAGAACGGCGAGGCGGTGAAGCAGGCAATCTCGGGCGTGAAGCTGATTCCCGTCGACTGGAATCAGGTCATGCAGAAGAAGGCCGGCTGGACCGAACGCTGGAAAAACGAAGTGATCGGCAATTCCGGCAAGCAGACCGAAGTGGTCAAGCCGAAGTCGTGAGCACGCTCGCCTTCGCGCCGGGCGCGCTGGAACCGCGCGCGGTCGCCTCGGACGCGCCCGGCGTGTCCGTCGAGCATCTGAGCGTGCGCTTCGGCGCGCGCACGGTGCTCGATGACCTGACGCTCCACATCCGGCGCGGCGAATTCCTGACGGTGCTTGGCCGAAGCGGTTGCGGCAAGACGACGCTCCTGCGCTTCATAGCGGGATTCGTCAACGCCGATGCGCTCGCGGGCACGCTCGCCATCGCGGGGCGCGATCTTACGCACGTGCCCGCGCATCGGCGCAATCTGGGCTTGCTGTTCCAGAACTACGCGCTCTTTCCGCATCTGTCCGTGTTCGACAACGTCGCGTTCGGGCTGCGCGCGCGCAAGCTGAAGCCGGCGGAGATCGCGCGGCGCGTCGCGGATGCGCTCAAGCTCGTTCAGCTCGCCGATGCCGGTCACATCATGCCCGCGCAGCTTTCAGGCGGCATGCAGCAGCGCGTGGCGCTGGCGCGCGCGCTCGTCATCGAGCCGGATGTGCTCTTGCTCGACGAACCGCTTTCCGCGCTCGATGCGAACCTGCGCGCCTCCGTGCGCAGCGAACTGAAGGCGCTGCACGAGCGTCTGGCCGACCTGACGATCATCTGCGTGACGCACGATCAGGACGACGCGCTCGTGCTCTCCGACCGCACTCTTTTGATGCGCGACGGCCGCATCGCGCAACTCGGCTCGCCGCGCGAACTCTACGACGCGCCCAGCGACGGCTTCGTCGCGCGCTATCTCGGCGCGGCGAATCTGCTGCCGCCGCGCGTCGTGTATCCGCTCGGCGATGCGCGTCACGACGAGCGCGAGCGGCTCGCGTGCATCCGGCCGGAGCGCTTTCAGATCGTTGCGCTCGGCGACGGCCCGCTGCACGGCACGATCGCATCGGTCGAATGGTATGGCGCGGCGCTCTCCATTTCGGTCGCGCTCGATGCGTTGCCGAACGAGCCCGTCCAGGTGACGATGCAGCGCGGCCATGCGCGCGTGCCGGAAAGAGGCGCGCGCGTTTCTCTTCGCTTCGAGGCTTCCGATGTCGTCCTTATTCGTCCCTGACGGCGTCGCGCCCGGCGCCGTCGATGCCAGCGTTTTCGTCGCGCATGCGCGCGAGGCGCAGCGCCGCGAGAAGCGCGCGCAATGGCATCTGCTCTTCATTCTCGTGTTCGTGCTGGGGCCGCTCGTCGTGTATCCGCTCGCGCGCCTGATCGTTCTCAGCGTGAGCGGGCCGCACGGCTTCACGCTCGATGCGTTCACCGCGTTTTTCGGCAATCCGGAGACGCGCGGCGTGATCGGCACGACGCTCGGCATTCTGGTCGCGAGCGCGAGCATCGCGTCGATACTCGGCGTCGCGCTCGCGTCGATGCTCTTCTTCCGCCCATTTCCCGGCGTGAAGCTGCTCACGCGCTTTCTGGAACTGTTCGTCGCGTTCCCTTCGTTTCTCGTCGCGTTCACGCTGATTTTTTTGTACGGATCGCAGGACGCGGTGAGCATCGGCTTCCAGCGCCTCTTTTCGCTGGATGCGCCGCCGCTCGATTTTCTCTTCGGTATCGGCGGCGTGATTCTCGCGGAAGTGGTGTTCTACGCGCCGTTCGTCGTGCGCCCGACGCTCGCGTCCTACGCCACGCTCGACATGCGGCTCGTCGAAGCCGCGAAGAGCCTCGGCGCGGATGGCTGGATGGTCGCGATGAAAGTCGTGCTGCCGATCGCGTGGCCGGGCATCGCGGCGGGCACGATTCTCTGCTTTCTGCTGACGTTGAACGAGTTCGGCATCCTGCTCGTGCTCGGAAGCGCCCATCTCATTACGTTGCCGATCGCCATTTACAGCGCCGCGACCGTCGATCTCGACCTGCGCGCGGCGGCGGCGGGCGCCGTCGTCATGCTCCTGATGTCGCTGTCGCTCTATGCGTTGTATCGGCGTGTCGATGCGCGCACCGGAGGCCGCTGACATGCAGCTTTCGGCGTCTTTCCGGCCGGTTGCAGTGTTGCGCGTGATGGCCGTGTCGCTCGTTGCGCTCGTGTGCTTCTGGCTTTTCGTCTTGCCGGTGATCGTCGTGGCGCTGTCGAGCGTGGCGTCGCACTGGTCGGGCACGATCTTTCCCGACGGCTTCAGCGCGCGCTGGTTCGCGCGTCTCGGCGCGAGCGAATTCGACGCGCTCACGACGAGTCTCACGACAGGCTTAGCCGTGGCGATGCTCGGCACCGCGCTCGGGCTGTGGCTCGCGCTCGCGCTCGAAGGCCGCGACCGGCGCGGACTCGGCGCGCTCGTCGACGCCGTCGCGATGACGGGCAGCGGCGTGCCGAGCGTCGTGCTCGGGCTGGCGGTGCTGATCGCGTATCACAAGCGGCCCTTGGATTTGTCGGGATCGGCGGCGATCGTCGTACTGGTGCAACTCGCGCTCGTGTTGCCGTTCTGCTATCGGTGCGCGGCCGCCGCGTTGCGCCCCGAACTCACGACGTTGCGCGAAGCCGCCGCGAGTCTCGGCGCGCCGCCGCGCATGGTGCTGGCGCGCGTCGTGCTGCCGCAACTGCTGCCCGCCGTGCGCGCGAGCCTCGCGCTCGGCTTCGCGCTGTCGCTCGGCGAACTGGGCGCGACGCTCACCGTCTATCCGCCGGGCTTCGCGACGGTGCCGATCGTCGTCGTCGGACAGGTGCATCGTGGCTACTATCTGCCCGCGTCGGCGCTTTCGCTGATCCTGCTCGGCGTGTCGCTCGCGGCGCTCTTCGTCATCGCGGGCCGCGCGCCGCGGCGTTGACGCGCCAATATCATTCGGATGACGAAGTAAATTCTGCCCGCCGAATCGCGAAAATGCACGGGAACCTTTCGGGCGCTCTTCATACCAAAAAAAACAAAACTGGCGTAACCTGCATTTTCCAAGAACGACCGCACCGCGTGCGCGGGCCGCGCACGGCCCGCGGCGAAACGGGGGCGGCACGCATGGCGTGCTTTCGCGGTCGTTGCACAAGTCGCAAAAACCGGAGGTTTCGATGACATCCGTCGACCTGGAATTCGATCAGCTCAACAGCACCGTCGACGCGCTGCGGCGCTCCATCTCGAACCGCCTCATGTACGGCGTCGGCAAGGACGCGGCGACCGCGCAGCCGCGCGACTGGCTGCACGCGGTGGAACTCGCCGTGCGCGACCGCCTCGTCGCGCGCTGGATGCGCACCACGCGGCAGCAATACGAACAGGACGTGAAGCGCGTTTATTACCTGTCGATGGAATTTCTCATCGGCAGAACGTTCACCAACGCGCTGCTCGCGCTCGGCATCCACGACGAAGTGCGCGACGCGCTCGCCGGTCTCGGCGTCGATCTCTCGACGCTCGAGGAACTGGAGCCGGACGCCGCGCTCGGCAACGGCGGCCTCGGGCGGCTCGCGGCGTGCTTTCTGGATTCGATGGCGACGGTCGGCGTGCCGGGCTTCGGCTACGGCATCCGCTACGAATACGGCATGTTCCGGCAGACGATCGTGGACGGCAGCCAGGTCGAAATGCCCGATTACTGGTTGCGCGCGGGCAATCCGTGGGAGTTTCCGCGCCCCGAAGTGGTCTACACCGTGCAGTTCGGCGGACGGACCGTGCAGCACAACGACCGCATCGACTGGATCGAGACCGACGACGTCAACGCGATGGCCTACGACACGGTCATCCCCGGTTACGCAACGACGGCCACCAACACGCTGCGCCTGTGGTCCGCGCGCGCGACCGACGAATTCGATCTCTCCGCGTTCAATCAGGGCGACTATCGCCGCGCGGTGGAGGCGAAGAACACGTCGGAGCATGTCTCGCGTCTGCTTTATCCCGACGATTCGACGCAGGCGGGGCGCGAGTTGCGGCTGCGTCAGGAATACTTCTTCGTGTCCGCGACGATGCAGGACCTGATTCGCCGTTATCAGCGCACGCATACGCATTTCGGGCGGCTCGCGGAAAAGGTCGCGGTGCATCTGAACGACACGCATCCCGTGCTCGCCATTCCCGAACTGATGCGCCTGCTCGTGGACACGCATCGCGTGCCGTGGGACAAGGCGTGGAAGCTCGTGCAGCAGATGTTCTCGTACACGAATCACACGCTGATGCCCGAGGCGCTCGAAACGTGGGACGTCGAAATGCTCGCGCGCCTCTTGCCGCGGCATCTCGAGATCATCTTCGAGATCAACGCGCACTTTCTCAAGCACGTCACCGAGAAGTTCGGGCGCGACATCGACCTGATCCGCCGCATTTCTCTCGTCGATGAATTCGGCCAGCGGCGCGTGCGCATGGCGCATCTGGCGATTGTCGCGAGTCACAAGGTCAATGGCGTATCGAAGTTGCATTCGCAGTTGATGGTGCAGAACATCTTCTCCGATTTCGCGCGCATGTATCCCGAGCGCTTCACGAACGTGACGAACGGCATCACGCCGCGACGCTGGCTCGCGCAGGCAAGCCCGTCGCTTTCCGCGCTGATCGACAAGCGCATCGGTCCGCGCTGGCGCACCGATCTCTTCGAACTCGGAAGACTGCGCGAATGGCGCGACGATCCGGAATTCCGCAAGGCTTTTCACGAAGCGAAGTTCGCGAACAAACTGCGTCTCGTCGAACGCGCGAAGCGCGAGGCGAATGCGATCATCAATCCGGAAGCGCTCTTCGATTTGCAGGTCAAGCGAATTCACGAATACAAGCGGCAACTGCTGAACATTCTGTATGTGATCGTGCGCTACAACCGCATCCGCGAAAATCCAGAACGCGACTGGACGCCGCGCGTGGTGATGTTCGCGGGCAAGGCGGCCTCCGCCTACAAGATGGCGAAGAACATCATCAAGCTCATCAACGATGTGGCGAAGCGCATCAACTCGGACCCGCTCATCGGCGACAGGCTGAAGGTCGGCTTCATTCCGAACTATGGCGTGAGCGTCGCGGAACTCATCATTCCGGCGGCCGATCTGTCCGAGCAGATTTCGATGGCGGGCACCGAAGCATCCGGCACCGGAAACATGAAGCTCGCGCTCAACGGCGCGCTGACCATCGGCACGCTGGACGGCGCGAACATCGAGATATGCGAGGCGGTAGGGCGCGAGAACATCTTCATCTTCGGCAATACGACGGATGAAATCGAATCGCTGCGGGCGGCGGGGTATCGGCCGCGCCAGATTTACGAGGAGAACGCGGAAC
This sequence comes from Caballeronia sp. Lep1P3, assembly GCF_022879595.1. Lineage (NCBI taxonomy): Bacteria > Pseudomonadati > Pseudomonadota > Betaproteobacteria > Burkholderiales > Burkholderiaceae > Caballeronia > Caballeronia sp. Lep1P3. The sequence continues at coordinate 317,953 of NZ_CP084266.1, forward strand.
TCAAGCTCGCGCTCGATCAGATACGGCTCGGGCATTTTTCGCCGGACGAGCCGCACCGCTTCTACGACATCTTCCACACGCTCGTGGACTGGGGCGATCACTACATGGTGCTCGCGGATTTCGACAGCTTCGACAAGACGCAAGCCGAGGTCGATCTCAAGTTCCGCGACAAGGACGCGTGGACGAAAAGCGCGATCGAGAACGTCGCGGGAATGGGGATTTTTTCATCGGACCGCACGATCGCCGAATACGCGCGCGAGATCTGGCATGTGGAGCCGCTGAGCTTCGGCTGATTCGGCCGATGCGCGCGCGAACCGCATCGCTCACGCCTGCGGTTTCGCCGCGTGCTTCGCGACGGCTTGCGCCACGAGCGCGGCCACGCGATCCGCGAATTCCTCATCCTTCGTGATGAGAAGTTCGCGCTCGCCGTCGGATGTCGTGACCATCAATTGAAAGATGACGTCCTGCGTGATCCATGAGAGATAACCCACCACGGCGATCATCACGCCGAGCACGAGCGCCGCGCCCGTGCCGGTCGCCACGCCCGCTCCGAGCACGATGAACCCGATAAGCGCGGTGACGATCGGCAGCGGCTTCTTTCGCTCGATCTTCACGACACGCGCCGCGCGCAATTCGCGCAGCGGAATCATTTGCCCGGAAGCGGAAAGGCCGGCGCGCGAAAGCGTGACGCCGCGTTCGTTGAAGGGTGTATCCATATGCAGTTCTTCTTGAAGTGAGGCTGGGAAACCGCGCAGATTACCAGACCGCGTGCGCCGTCCGCCATGCGCGTCGTCTTGCATATCGGAGATTTACGATATATACTTCGCTTCAAGACGATTCGAAACGCGCGCCGCAGTTGTGCCGCGCGTTCGGGCCGTCAGACGGAAGAGCAACGAAATGGACATCGACGCAATTCACAAGGCCCTCGCCAACCCGCTTCGCCGCGAAATTCTGGAATGGCTGAAGGAGCCGGAACTGCATTTCCCGAATCAGGAACTGCCGCATTCGCATGGCGTGTGCGCGGGCCAGATCGATGAACGCTGCGACATGTCGCAGTCCACCGTTTCCGCTCACCTCGCGACCCTGCATAAAGCCGGGCTCGTCACCACGAAGCGCGTCGGGCAATGGGTTTTCTTCAAGCGCGACGAAGCGGTCATTCAGGCGTTCCGCGATTCCATCGGGAATCTCTGAGCGGTTGCGGCCGCCTTCCGGTGACAGCATTCTTTCAATTCAATTAGGATACCTTTCCAACATGCCGACTCTATTCGATCCGCTCAAGGTAGGCGCATTGACGCTCAAGAACCGCATCATCATGGCGCCGCTCACGCGTCAGCGCGCAGGCGTCGAGCGCGTGCCGAATGCGTTGATGGCGCAGTACTACGCCGATCGCGCGGCGGCGGGCCTCATCATCAGCGAGGCGACATCGGTGACGCCGCAAGGCGTCGGCTATGCCGATACGCCGGGCATCTGGTCCGATGAGCAAGTCGAAGGCTGGAAACTCGTGACGAAGGCGGTTCACGACGCAGGCGGCAAGATCGTGCTGCAACTGTGGCACGTCGGCCGCATCTCCGATCCCGTGTTCTTGAACGGCGAACTGCCGGTTGCGCCGAGCGCGATCGCGGCAGGCGGCCATGTGAGCCTCGTGCGTCCGCAGCGTGCTTATGTCACGCCGCGCGCGCTCGAACTCGACGAGATCGCGGGCGTGGTCGCGGCGTATCGGAAGGGCGCGGAAAACGCGAAGCGCGCGGGTTTCGATGGCGTCGAAATTCACGGCGCGAACGGCTATCTGCTCGACCAGTTCCTGCAGGACAGCACGAACAAGCGCACCGACGCTTACGGCGGCCCGATTGAAAACCGCGCGCGTTTGATGCTCGAAGTGACCGACGAGTGCATCGCCGTGTGGGGCGCGGATCGCGTGGGCGTTCACCTCGCGCCGCGCGCCGACGCGCACACGATGGGCGACAGCGACCGCGCCGCGACCTTCGGCTACGTGGCGCGCGAGTTGGGCAAGCGCAGAATCGCGTTCATCGCGGCACGCGAGGCGGAAGGCCCGGACAGCCTCGGCCCGCAACTGAAGAAGGCGTTCGGCGGCGTGTATATCGCCAATGAAGGCTTCACGAAGCAAAGCGCCGAAGCGATCATCGCGCGCGGCGATGCGGATGCAGTCGCGTGGGGCAAGACGTTCATCGCGAACGCGGACCTCGTGCGCCGCTTCGAACTGGATGCGCCGCTCAACGAGCCGGACGCTTCGACGTTCTATGCGGCCGGTTCCGAAGGTTACACGGACTATCCGCTGCTCGAAACGGCGGAGTAATCTGCGCTCAGTTTGATAAAAAAACAGCGGCTTCGGCCGCTGTTTTTTTTGCCAGATCAGATTATTCGGGAATCCACAATAAACGCTGCGCGATCGTATTTCGTAACGATCATGCCCATTCGAGCGCACGCCGAAATTATCGATTTTCGGCTAATCCGCGCCCCGGAAATGGTGTATTGGTGGCTCTGACCCGATGCCGAGGCGCCGCTGCACCGACGCACGCAGCCGTTCGCTTCCATCAACGATTCAAGGCCGCTCATTCCTCGCCTTTTAGCCGTGCTCGCCGAGCACGAAACGGTCGCCAAGGTTCGTCCCGCAAAGGAGTGCATATGTCGTGGCTTACGCAAACGCTGCGCAGTTACCCTGAAATCGCCATCTTTCTTTCGCTGGGAGTCGGGTATTGGGTCGGCGGCAAGAGCTTCAAGGGATTCAGTCTCGGCGCCGTCACCGCGACCTTGCTTGCGGCCATCGCCATCGGTCAGCTCGGCATCACCATTTCCTCGAACGTCAAAGCTGTTTTCTTCCTGATGTTTCTCTTCGCCGTGGGTTACGGCGTCGGTCCGCAATTCGTGCGCGGCATCGCGAAAGACGGCTTGCCGCAGGCGCTTTTCGCGGTGATCGAGTCCGTGCTGTGTCTCGCCGCGCCCTATGCCGCCGCGAAGATCGCGGGCTACGACCTCGGTTCGGCTGCCGGACTCTTTGCGGGATCGCAGACCATCTCGGCATCGATGGGGCTCGCCACCGACGCGATCAACCGGCTCGGCCTGTCTCCCGCCGAAACGAAAGCGCTGCTCGATGCGATGCCCACGGCCTACGCCGTCACGTACATCTACGGCACGATCGGCTCCGCGATCATTCTCGCGATGCTCGGGCCGAAGCTGCTCAACATCGACCTCGTCGCGGCGTGCAAGGAGTATGAAGCGCAACTGGGCGGATCGTCGGAAGTCGGCGGTGCGGGCACGGGCTGGCATCAGTTCGCGTTGCGCGCGTATCGGATAGCGGAACACGGGCGCGCCGTCGGCATGAGCGTGGGGCAGGCCGAAGCGCTGCGGCCTTCGGGCGCGCGGCTTTTCATCGAGCGAATCAGGCGCGACGGCAAGATTCAGGATGCGAAGGTCGATGACGTTCTCCAGCCGGGCGATGTCGTCGCGATCATCGGGCGGCGCGAGCATCTCGTCGAACTGGTCGGCGGCGGCGGCGCCGAAGTGGACGATGCCGAGTTGCTCGCGGTGCCGGTCGAAGGCGTCGATATTTATCTGACGAGCAAGAGCATCGAAGGCCGCACGCTCGCCGAACTCGGGCAGACGACAGGCGCACGCGGCGTGTTCATCCGTCGCATCAAGCGCGGCGCGACCGAAACGCTCATTCCCGTGCTGCCCAGCACGAAGCTCTATCGCGGCGATACGATCACGCTCGTCGGACGCACGCAGGACACGACTGCCGTGGCCAACGCGGTGGGCGTCATCGACCGGCCGAGCGATGCGGCTGACATGGCGTTCGTGGGCCTCGCCATCACGCTGGGCGCGCTGATCGGCGCTATCGTGCTGCGTTTCGGCGCCATTCCCATCACGCTTTCGACGGCGGGCGGCGCGCTCATCGCGGGCATTGTCTTCGGCTGGCTGCGCGCGGTGCATCCGACCTTCGGCCGCGTCCCCGGCCCGACCATCTGGTTCATGAATTCAGTAGGGCTGAACGTGTTCATCGCGGTGGTCGGGATATCGGCGGGGCCGGGGTTCGTCGCGGGGCTGCAAAAGCTCGGCGTGAGCCTTTTTCTATGGGGCATCTTCGCGTCTTCGGTGCCGCTCATCATCAGCATGTACATCGCCAAGTACGTGTTCAAGTTCCATCCCGCGATTCTGCTCGGCATCTGCGCGGGCGCGCGCACTACGACCGCCGCGCTCGGCATGATCTGCGACACGGCCAAGAGCCAGGTGCCGGGCCTCGGCTACACGGTCACGTATGCGGTCGGCAATACGCTGCTCACGATCTGGGGGATGGTCATCGTGATGTTGATGACGTGAAGGCTGGACGCTGCGTGTATCAGGGATTCTTTCCACTCGATCGTTCATTACGTGGGGGTGTTGGATGTCAAAGTCCTCAAAGTCCGGTTCCGACAATGGCGCGGCGATGTCGTCGCTCAGCCCGTTCGAACTGAAGGACGAACTCATCAAGGCGGCGGGCGGCGGCGTGGTGGAGCGCCCCGCGAATGTCGCCATGCTCAACGCGGGGCGCGGCAATCCGAACTTTCTCGCGACGATACCGCGCCACGGTTTCTGGCAGCTCGGTCTCTTCGCGATGCGCGAGTCCGAGCGCTCGTTCGCCTACATGCCCGAAGGCATCGGCGGTTTTCCGAAGCATGAAGGACTCGAGGAGCGCTTCGAAATCTTCGCGCGCGAGAACCGGGGCACGCCGGGCATCGACTTCCTGTTCGGCGCGGTGTCGTATGTGCGCGATCAGCTCGGGCTCAACGCGGGCGACTTTCTGTACGAGATGTGCGAGGGCATTCTGGCCTCGAACTATCCGGTGCCCGACCGCATGCTGAAGCTCTCGGAAGTGATCGTCGGGCAATATTTGCGGCGCGAGATGATCGGCAAGTATCCATTCGTCGGCGAATTCGATTTATTCGCGGTCGAAGGCGGCACGGCGGCGATGACGTACATCTTCAACACGATGCGCGAGAACTTCCTCATCAAGCAGGGCGACACCATTGCGCTCGGCATGCCGATCTTCACGCCCTACATCGAGATTCCGCATCTGAACGACTACAAGCTCGAAGTCGTGAATCTGAACGCGGATGTCGCGCAAGGCTGGCAATACTCGAAGGAAGAGCTGGACAAGTTGCGCGATCCGAAAATCAAGGCGTTCTTTCTCGTCAATCCGAGCAATCCGCCTTCGGTGAAGATGGACGATGAAAGCCTCGAATACATCGCGGAAATCGTGAAGGAAAGGCCCGATCTCATTCTTCTCACCGACGACGTCTACGGCACGTTCGCCGACGATTTCGTGTCGCTCTTCGCGCTGTGCCCGAAGAACACGATCCTCGTGTACTCGTATTCGAAGTACTTCGGCGCGACGGGCTGGCGGCTCGGCACCATCGCGACGCATCGCGAGAACGTGTTCGACGAACTGCTGGCCGCGCTGCCGGCGGAACAGAAGGCGATTCTGCACGAGCGCTACGAGTCCATCACGACGGAGCCGGAAAGCCTCAAGTTCATCGACCGTCTCGTGGCCGACAGCCGCACCGTCGCGCTGAATCACACGGCGGGTCTTTCCACGCCGCAGCAGGTGCAGATGGTGCTGTTCTCCCTTTTCTCGCTGATGGACACGCCCGATGCGTACAAGAACGCGCTCAAGCGGCTGATCCGCAACCGCAAGCAGGCGCTGTATCGCGAGATCGGCATTCCGCTCGAAGACGGCGACGCGAATCTCGTCGATTACTACACCATCCTCGACATGGAATATCTCGGCGAGCGCATGCACGGACGCGAGTACGTCGAATGGCTGATGAAGAACACGAAGCCGGGCGAACTGCTTTTCCGGCTCGCGAAGGAAGCGCGCGTGGTGCTGTTGCCGGGTCGCGGCTTCGGCACGCAGCATCCGTCGGGGCGCGTGTCGCTCGCGAATCTGAACGAGAGCGACTACATGGCGATTGGCCGCGCGATCCGCAGAATGATGGACGAGCACGTCGCGCAGTTCCAGGCGCAGAACGGCAAGAAGAGCAAGTGACAAAAGAATCGGGCCGCGAAAAGCGGCCCGATTTTCATGCGTCAGTCAAAGCGGCGTTGCTCGCTCAGAACTTGTGACGCATGCCGATGCGAAACGCGAGCTGGTTGTTCTCCCCCGCGCCCGACGTCCCGAAGTAGCTCGTCGCGGAGCCGATCTGCGCCTGGTTCTCGACACCGTTGTTCGCACCCGATGCCTTCTGATAGATCGCGAGCAGGTACACGTCGGTGCGCTTGCTGAGCGCGTAGTCGGCGCTCGCGTCGATCTGATGCCAGTGGCCCTTGAACGCATCCGACAGGTTCATGTACGTGTAGCCGAGACCCGCCGTGATGGCCGGCGTCACCGCGTACTTGCCGCCGATTTCATACGCGTTGAACTTCGAGCTTGCGCCCGCGATCGGCTCGAAGCGCGTATTCGTCCAGAGGCCGAAGACGGTCGCCGCGCCGAGCGTGTAGTTCGCGCCCACGCCGAAGGTGCGCAGGTCCTTCGCGCCGCCCGTCGCGATATTCGCGATGCTCGTGCTGAACGCAGGCGTCGATGCGCCCGGATAGTGGATGTCGGTGTATGCCGCGCCCACGCCGAGCGGACCGGCCTTGTAGTTCAGGCCGAAGCTGTATGCGCGCGACGAACCGGCGACGGTCGTCGTGCCGACGGTCGTGTTGGGCGTGCCCGCGAACGCGCCCGCCTGATTCGAGAAGCCGTACATCGCGCCGAAGGTCACGCCGTAGAAGCTCGCGCTGCTGAACTTCACCGCGTTGTTGATGCGGCTCGACGTGAGTTGATCCACGTCGTTGATGTGATACGCGTAGTTGCCCGCGACCGTCTGGCCGCCGATCGAATAGGCGGAGCCGAGATAGTCGGTCGAGAACGAATACTGACGGCCGAACGTGAGCGAGCCGACGTCGTTCTTCGCGAGACCGACATACGCCTGACGGCCGAATTCCGCGCCGCCCTGACCGAGCGCGCCCGTGCCGCTGTTGAAGCCGTTCTCCAGCGTGAAGATCGCCTTCAGGCCGCCGCCTAAGTCTTCAGAACCGCGCAGGCCCCAGCGGCTGCCCTGGGCGACGCCGTCGTCGTACTTGAAGATGTGATCGCTGCCGGTGCGCGTCGCGCTGTTGTTGGCGTAGCTGATGCCGGCGTCGATGATGCCGTAGAGCGTCACGCTGCTTTGCGCATGCGCCGAGGAGGCGAGAGCGGCGAATGCGGCGAATGCCGCCGTTGCCAAAAGATTCTTCTTCAAAACAAGCTCCGTGAGTTGGTTCGCGGTGTGTGGTCACGCTGCAAGCAGCGCGCGTCTGCGGCGCGTCGCGCTCTGATGGCGCGTGGCGGCGACGGGCGCAAATGTAGCGCTCGCTGAAGAAAGATATGTGACAGCGGCTTTCGACGGTTTGCGCGTTGTCGTGAACCCGCAACGAAGCTGGCGATCCGCGTCGATCTGCCGTACACGCGCGCGCGATATGCTCACGATTCAATCACCGCGAGCGAGACGACATGGACGAACAGGGAATCCGCGAACTGGAAGAGCGCCTGAGGAAGGCGATGATCGCGTCGGATGGGGAAGCGCTCGATGCGCTATTGGCGGACGATCTCAGCTTCGTCGATGCCACCGGCAAAGTCTGGAGCAAGTCGGACGATCTCAACGGGCATCGCTACGGCATGCAGCGCATCGACAGTCTGGAAACGCAGGAGCAGCGCGTGCGCGTGTACGGCGGGTTCGCCGTGACGGTCACGCGCGTCGCGATTTCGGGCACGTTCGTCGGCGCGCCGTTCACCGGCAGCCTGCGCTACACGCGAACGTGGGCCGAGACTGCGGGCGGCTGGCGCATCGTTGCCGCGCAGTGCAGTCTCGTCGCGTTCTGAACCGCTCAGGCCGACAGCAGCGAGCCCGTGCGATACGCCTTCGCGCCCGCGATGCGCGCGACTTCGAGGCCCGCCGTCGCGAAACGCGTGATGTGACGCGCGTACATCACGCCCGACGTGCTGCACTTGAGCGTGGTGACGGTGTCGGTCAGCGGATCGACGATATCGGCGATGGCTTCGCCCGCGTCGATGAACGCGCCCACTTGCGCGCGGAACACGAGCACGCCCGAGACCGGCGCCACGATCGGCTCGGCGCCCGCGAGCGGCGTTGCCGGGAACGCGAGCGCGGGCAGCGGCGGCACGTCGCCTTCGATCACGCCGCGATGGATCAGATAGTTGACGATCGCCTGCGCGTCCTTGTCGGCGAGTTCGTAGGACACGTCATGCTGGCTGCGCAGTTCGACCGTCACCGAAATGCCGCCGTTCGGAATCGGGAAGCGTTCGCCGTGGCGCGCGCGCAAGTCGGACCAGCAGAAGCTGTGAATCTCGTCGAACGGATTGCCGACCGAATTGAGCGCGAGCAGCGACGCCTTCGCATCCAGATAGCGCGCGAGCGGCTCGACTTCGGTCCAGATGTCCGGATTCGTGTAGAGATGCAGCGCGGCGTCCAGATCGCAATGCAGGTCGAGCACGACATCGGCGTCGTATGACAGCTTCTGCAGCGCGAGGCGTTGCGATTCGAGTTCGGTGTGCGGCGTCTGCTCGTCGAGCGCTTCCTTCATCGCGGCGCGCACGGCGAGGCGGTTCGCGTCGGCGTCGTTCGTGAGACGCGCTTCGATGCGCGGCGCGATCAGCGCGGCGAGATCGTGGAAATTGCGGTTGAAGTTGTGACCGCTGTTCGTCTCGAAACGGCCAAGCTGGCTGCCGTGCAGGAACTGATTCAGGCCGATCGGATTCGGCACGGGCACGATCACCACTTCACCACGCAGCTTGCCTGCGGCTTCGAACGCGGCCAGATGGCGGCGCAGCTTCCAGGCGACGAGCATGCCCGGCAGTTCGTCCGCGTGCAGCGACGACTGGATATAGATTTTCTGTCCGCCGCCCGGGCCGTAATGGAAGCTCGTGATGCTGCGTGAAGTGCCGAGCGACGGCGAGATGAGTTGTTGGGTTCTGGTTTGCATGATGTTCGCGCGCACGCGCGTGCGCGGGTCTTGCCTCGATGGGTTGCTGGACGGTAGAGGCGCGCTTGGACGACGCGCGGTGCGCCGCGGTGTCTCCGTCCGCGGGCGCTGCCTCAGACGTTCGATCTTAGCCGAAATCGGCGGGACGGGAGCCGGGCGGCTTCGTGCGCGCGGCAGGCGCGGCACCAGGCAAAACGGGCTCCGTTTTTACGCGGAGCCCGTTCGCTGGCTGGCTGGTGCTGACGGAATCAGCCGCCGTACACGTCGAAGTCGAAGTACTTCTTCTCGAGCTTCTTGTACGTGCCGTCCTTGATGATGTCGGCGATCGCCTTGTCGATTTTCGCCTTCAGGTCGGTGTCTTCCTTGCGCAGACCGATGCCCGCGCCGTTGCCGAGAATCTTCGCGTCGACGAGATCCTTGCCCGCGAACTCGAAGCCCGCGCCGCGCGGCGTCTTCAGGAAGCCCAAATCGGCCTGCACCGCGTCTTGCAGCGCGGCGTCGAGACGGCCCGAGGTCAGATCGGCGTAGACCTGGTCCTGATTCTGGTACGGCGTGACCGTCACGCCCTTGGGCGCCCAGTACGTCTTGGCGTAGGTTTCCTGAATCGTGCCCTGTTCGACGCCCACGTTCTTACCTTTCAGGCTTTCGGCCGTCGGCTGGATGTTGCTGCCTTTCTTCGCGACGAGGCGCGTCGGCGTGTTGAAGAGCTTGCTGGAGAAGGAAATCTGCTCGGCGCGTTGCGGCGTCATCGACATCGACGAGAGCACGCCGTCGAACTTCTTCGCCTTCAGCGCGGGGATCATGCCGTCGAAGTCGTTTTCGACCCACACGCACTTGGCCTTCAGGCGCGCGCAGATTTCATTGCCGAGATCGACGTCGAAACCGACCAGCTTGCCGTCCGAACCCTTCGATTCGAACGGGGGATAGCTTGCATCGACGCCGAAGCGGATCGTCGAATAATCCTTGGCATGGGCCGTGGTCGCGGTGAACGACGTGGCGGCGAGAAGGGACATCGACAAGGCAGCAAGCAGTTTCTTCACTGTTTTAACTCCAGAAGGTGGTCGGTTCAGCCCGGAAGGTCTCGTTCCGGTGACGTCCGGCGCGGCGGGCGGCCGCCTGAAAGGGCCGGACGGCGGACATTCCGCGGAAACGTGTCCGCACAGAATCGGCAGAAGGTTACCAAGCCAAAATACTTGGGGACCTAGTGAAAGTCCTGATAGCGGCGCATTGCGCGATTTTGTCTCGAGAATGCGGGCGATTATTTCGCAAAGGCGCATCCGGCGAAGCGCCGCGCGCGAGGAAGCTGCCTCTCGGCAGGAATTATCCGGGCGGTTAAGATTCCGCCTTTTGCTTCGCGCGCGGATCGACCGAAAGCCCGCGCGGACGCCCAGATACAAGACAGGAGACGACACCGATGGCCACTTCCTCCGCGGCAGCGTCACGCCGCGTTCCTCCCGACGCGCCCGCGCTCACCGCCGGCCTCATCTCCGCGCGCCTCGACCGGCTGCCCGCGACACGCACCGTCTGGAAGCTCGTCGTGCTGCTGAGCCTCGGGTTCTTCTTCGAACTGTACGACCTGCTGTACTCCGGCTACGTCGCGCCGGGCCTCGTGAAGAGCGGCATCCTGACGCCCGCGACGCACGGCTTTTTCGGCATGACGGGCGTGGCGAGCTTCATCGCGTCCTTGTTCGCGGGGCTTTTCATCGGCACGGTGGCGTGCGGATCGCTCGCGGACCGCTTCGGCCGCCGCGCGATCTTCACGTACTCGCTCTTGTGGTACACCGTCGCGAACGTGGTCATGGCGTTCCAGGACACCGCGACGGGCCTCAACTTCTGGCGCTTCGTCGCGGGCGTGGGCATCGGCGTGGAACTGGTGACGATCGGCACGTATATCTCCGAACTCGCGCCGAAGCACATCCGGGGCCGCGCGTTCGCGTGCGAGCAGGCGGTCGGCTTCGCCGCCGTGCCGGTGGTCGCGTTTCTCGCCTATCTGCTCGTGCCGCGCGCGCCGTTCGGCTTCGACGGCTGGCGCTGGGTCGTTCTGATCGGCGCGCATGGTGCGCTCTTCGTCTGGTGGATTCGCCGCAGCCTGCCCGAAAGCCCGCGCTGGCTCGCGCAAAAGGGCCGGCTCGCCGAAGCCGACCGCGTGATGACCGCGCTCGAAACCGCGGTCGAGCGCGAGTACGGCAAGCCGCTTCCGGCGCCCGAGACGGTCGTCGAAACGGCGGCGGCGCGCGGTGCCTTCGCCGACATGTGGCGGCCGCCCTACGGCAAGCGCGCGGCGATGATGATCGTCTTCAACGTGTTTCAGACGGTCGGTTTCTACGGCTTCGCGAACTGGGTGCCGACGCTGCTCGTCAAGCAGGGCATCACGGTGACGTCGAGCCTCATGTATTCCAGCATCATCGCGATTGCCGCGCCGATCGGTCCGATCATCGGGCTCGCCATCGCCGACAGGATCGAGCGCAAGACCGCTATCGTCGTCATGGCGGCGGCCAACATCGTGTGCGGGCTGCTTTTCAGCCAGTCGTCGGATGCGGCGTTTCTCATCGCGATGGGCGTCGGACTGACGCTCTCGGCGAACATCATGTCGTACAGCTTCCACGCTTATCAGGCGGAGCTTTTTCCGACCGGCATCCGCGCGCGCGCCGTCGGCTTCGTGTATTCGTGGAGCCGCTTTTCCGCGATTTTCACGTCGTTCATCATCGCGGGCGTGCTGAAGGGCTTCGGCACGACGGGCGTGTTCGTGTTCATCGCCGGGGCGATGCTCGTGGTGATGGCGGCGATCGGCCTGATGGGTCCGAAAACGCGCGACATGGCGCTGGAGCAGATCTCGCACTGAGAGCGCCGCGCCGCGCGGCGTAGCGGTTGCTGCGAACGGGCGTCCCATGTGCCAGAATCCGCAGGACGTTCCCGATAGCCGCCCACTATTCGAACATGTCCGACACGCTCACCCCAGTCGAAGCAGATCATGCGATGCGCAACTGGACGTACCGATCGGAAGGCAGGATTCCGGTCGGCTCCGAGACGCACAGGCGCATGTTCTGCGAAATGCTGCTGAGCACGCACAACCCGTACAAGCCCGCGGTAATCGACTGGCCGACGCTCGATCCCGCGGCGCTCAGGCGCGTGACCTCGCTGCCGATCTGGGACATCGCGGTGCAGACGGAAGGGCGCGCGTCGATTCGCGTGCTGACGTTTGCCGAGACCGCCGACGATCCTCTTCTGCGCGACGCGCTGCGCATGAATGGCGGCGAGGAAGCGCGCCACAAGATCGTGCTGTCGAAGCTCGTGGAAGCGTATGGCATCGCGCTCGCGCCCGAGCCGCCGTATCCCGCGCCCGACGACCCGCTGCGCGCGTGGATGCTGACGGGCTACAGCGAGTGCATCGACAGCTTCTTCGCGTTCGGGCTATTCGAGGCGGCGCGGCAGTCGGGCTATTTCCCGGAAGCGCTCGTGGAAACGTTCGAGCCGGTCATTCAGGAAGAGGCGCGGCACATTCTTTTCTTCGCGAACTGGGTGGCGTGGTATCGGCGCAGCCTGCCGTGGTATCGCAAGCCGGGGTTTCTGCTGAAGACGGCGGGCGTCTGGATCACGCTGATTCGCGACCGCATCTCGCTCGCGCGCGGCTTCGACAAGAGCGGCGCGGCGCAGGACATGAACTTCCCGGCGAATGTCGGCGATTCCGTGGCTGGCGACGTGTCGGTCGGCGCGCTGATCGACCTGTGTCTCGCCGAAAACGATCGGCGCATGCGCGGCTACGACGCGCGTCCTTTGCGCCCGACCACCGTGCCGAAGCTCGCGAGGCTCGCGCGGCGCTTCGTCAAGTAGACGGCTCCGCGCGGCTTGCGTCATAGCGGCGCGACGCATCTTCCACCTCCTGCCGGAACTGCCTGAGCGCGGCGAGCGGCGCGTCGGGCGGTTGCAGCGCCGCCCAGAGCACGTCCACGAGTTCGTCCGCCGTCGTTTCGATCTGAGTCTGATTCAGGCGGCGCCTGGCGAGCGTCGCGTCCCAGAGAACGTGTTCCATCGGTCCGAAAACCAGCGAGCGCAACAGGCGCAGCGGCACGTCCGCGCGTATGTGGCCGAGCGCCTGGCCGCGCGCGAGGACGTCCATGAGCGGCGCGGTGTAGCGGCGCTGCAGTTCTGTGAGCGTGTCGGAAAGATCGTGCTGCTTCGTGCGGCCTTCGGACAACACGAGGGAGCAAAGCCCCGTGCCGTTCACGAGCATGAGGCGCAGATGCGTCCTCACGATAAACGCGAACTGCTGCTTCACCGAGCCTTCGCGCGGCAGGCCGCTTTCGAATGCGTCGATGATTTCGTCATACCAGTCCGCGATCACGCGCGCGCACAGTTCCCGCTTGCCGCTGAAATAGCTGAAGACGGTCGCCTCGGATATGCCCGCGCGCTGCGCGATCTCGGCGCTCGTCGCGCCGTCGTAGCCTTTTTCGGCGAAGACATCGCGGCCGGCCTGCAGAATTTCGCGCACGCGCTGTTGCGATTTGACGCCGGCGGGCGTGCGGCGGCCGGTGCCGCTGTTTTGCGTGGACATGAGTTTCGGCCCAGTATTCGATGATGTGAGCGTAGCTCAGAAATCTGTTGACGGCTAGGCGATTTCAGCGTGAAATGGCCGGCATCGAAGCGTCGCGGCGTTTATGAGTAGTGTGAGCGACGCTCAAAACATTGCATCTGGAGGAGACGCCATGAGCATCGTACCCGGCCTGAACTTCGCATTGGGCGAAGACATCGACATGTTGCGCGACACGCTCGTCAACTTCGCCGCGAAGGAAATCGCGCCGCGCGCGGCGGAAATCGACCGCACCGACCAGTTCCCGATGGACCTCTGGAAGAAGTTCGGCGATCTCGGCGTGCTCGGCATGACGGTCTCCGAAGAATACGGCGGCGCGAACATGGGCTACACCGCGCACATGGTCGCGATGGAAGAGATTTCGCGGGCGTCGGCGTCGGTCGGGCTGTCGTATGGCGCGCATTCGAATCTGTGCGTGAACCAGATTCATCGCAACGGCACGGAAGCCCAGAAGCGCAAGTATTTGCCGAAGCTGGTGTCGGGCGAGCATGTCGGCGCCCTCGCGATGAGCGAGCCGAACGCGGGCTCGGACGTCGTCAGCATGAAACTGCGCGCCGAAGATAAGGGCGATCATTACGTGCTCAACGGCACGAAGATGTGGATCACCAACGGGCCGGACTGCGACACGCTCGTCGTCTACGCGAAGACGGATATCGAAGCGGGCGCGAAGGGCATCACCGCATTCATCGTCGAGAAGGGAATGAAAGGCTTTTCCGTCGCGCAGAAACTCGACAAGCTCGGCATGCGAGGATCGCATACGGGCGAACTCGTGTTCGAGAACGTCGAAGTGCCGAAGGAGAACATTCTCGGCGCGCTGAACGGCGGCGTGAAAGTGCTGATGAGCGGCCTCGACTACGAGCGCGCCGTGCTCGCGGGCGGGCCGACCGGCATCATGCTCGCGTGCATGGACGCGGTCGTGCCGTATATCCACGACCGCAAGCAGTTCGGGCAATCCATCGGCGAGTTTCAACTCATTCAGGGCAAGGTCGCGGATCTCTACACGACGCTGCAAGCGTGCCGCGCGTATCTCTTTGCGGTCGGCCGCCAGCTCGACACGCTCGGCGACGGCCACGCACGACAAGTGCGCAAGGACTGCGCGGGCGTCATTCTCTATACCGCCGAAAAAGCGACGTGGATGGCGGGCGAAGCCATTCAGATTCTCGGTGGCAACGGCTATATCAACGAGTATCCGGTCGGACGTCTCTGGCGTGACGCGAAGCTCTACGAAATCGGCGCGGGCACGAGCGAGATCCGCCGCATGCTGATCGGGCGCGAGCTGTTCGCGGAAACGGCCTGAGGACGCGCGTCATGGCGATCATCGAATCGAAACTGAATCCGCGCAGCGAGGACTTTCGCGCGAACGCGGCGGCGCTCGAGGCGCTCGTCGCGGACCTGAAAGAGAAAGTCGCGAAAATCGCGGAAGGCGGCGGGCAGGCGGCGCGCGACCGTCATCTGTCGCGCAACAAGCTCCTGCCGCGCGACCGCATCGCGCAATTGCTCGATCCGGGCACGCCGTTTCTCGAACTCTCGCAGCTCGCGGCCTACGGCATGTACGACGACGAAGCGCCGGGCGCGGGCATCATCACCGGCATCGGACGCATTGCGGGGCAGGAGTGCGTGATCGTCTGCAACGACGCAACCGTGAAAGGCGGCACGTACTATCCGGTCACGGTGAAAAAGCACTTGCGCGCGCAGGAAATCGCGGAGCAAAACCGCTTGCCGTGCGTGTATCTCGTCGATTCGGGCGGCGCTAACTTGCCGAATCAGGACGACGTGTTCCCCGACCGTGACCACTTCGGCCGCATCTTCTACAACCAGGCGAACATGTCGGCGCAAGGCATCGCGCAGATCGCCGTGGTGATGGGTTCGTGCACGGCGGGCGGCGCGTATGTGCCCGCGATGAGCGACGAATCGATCATCGTCAAGAATCAAGGCACGATCTTTCTCGGCGGGCCGCCGCTCGTGAAAGCGGCGACCGGCGAGGAAGTCAGCGCGGAAGACTTGGGCGGTGGCGACGTGCATACGCGTTTGTCGGGCGTGGCGGACCATCTCGCGCAAAACGATGCCCACGCGCTCGGCATTGCGCGCAGCATCGTCGGCAATCTGAATCGCGTGAAAAGCGCGCCGCTCGCGCTGAAAGAGCCGCTGCCGCCGCGCTATGACCCACAAAGCGTCTACGGCGTGATTCCCGTCGATACCAAGAAGCCTTTCGACGTGCGCGAAGTGATCGCGCGCATCGTCGACGATTCCGCCTTCGACGAGTTCAAGGCGCGCTATGGCACGACGCTCGTCACCGGCTTCGCGCATATCTGGGGGCATCCGGTCGGCATCGTCGCGAACAACGGCATTCTGTTTTCGGAGTCGGCGTTGAAGGGCGCGCATTTCATCGAACTGTGCTGCCAGCGCAAGATTCCGCTCGTGTTCCTGCAAAACATCACGGGCTTCATGGTCGGGCGCAAGTACGAGAACGAAGGCATCGCGCGCAACGGCGCGAAGATGGTGACAGCGGTCGCCACGGCGAAAGTGCCGAAGTTCACGGTCATCATCGGCGGCTCGTTCGGCGCGGGCAATTACGGCATGTGCGGCCGCGCGTATTCGCCGCGCTTTCTGTGGATGTGGCCCAACGCGCGCATTTCGGTGATGGGCGGCGAGCAGGCCGCGTCCGTGCTCGCGACGGTGCGGCGCGATGGCATCGAAAAGAAGGGCGGAACATGGTCGAGCGAGGACGAGGAAGCGTTCAAGGCGCCGATTCGCGATCAATACGAAGCGCAGGGCCATCCGTACTACGCGAGCGCGCGCCTCTGGGACGACGGCGTGATCGATCCCGCGCAAACGCGCGACCTGCTGGGCCTGGGACTCGCCGCGACGATGAACGCGCCAATTGAAGAAACGCGCTTCGGCGTGTTCAGGATGTGATCCGATGTTCAACAAGATACTCATAGCCAATCGCGGCGAGATTGCGTGCCGCGTCGCAGCAACGGCGAAGCGCCTGAACATCGCCAGCGTCGCCGTGTATTCGGATGCCGATGCCCGAGCGAAGCACGTCGATGTCTGCGACGAAGCGGTGCACGTCGGCGGATCGGCGGCGTCGGAGAGTTATCTGCGTATCGAACGCATCGTCGAGGCCGCGAAGCAGACGGGCGCGCAGGCCGTCCATCCCGGCTACGGATTTCTTTCGGAAAACGAACTATTCGCGAACGCGTGCGAAGAAGCGGGCATCGTGTTCATCGGACCGCCCGTCGAGGCGATCCGCGCGATGGGCTCGAAAGCCGCGGCGAAAGCGCTGATGCAATCCGCGTCCGTGCCGCTCGTGCCCGGCTATCACGGCGACGATCAGGACGCTGCGCTGTTACAGCGCGAAGCGGATCGCATCGGCTATCCGGTGCTGCTTAAGGCGAGCGCGGGCGGCGGCGGCAAAGGCATGCGCGTCGTCGAAAAGAGCGAGGACTTCATGCAGGCGCTTGCGTCGTGCAAGCGCGAGGCGGCGTCGAGCTTCGGCAACGATCGCGTGCTGATCGAAAAGTATCTGCTGCGCCCGCGCCATGTCGAAGTGCAGGTTTTCGCGGACAGGCACGACAACGCGGTTTATCTCTTCGACCGCGATTGCTCCGTGCAGCGCCGCCATCAGAAAGTGCTGGAAGAAGCGCCCGCGCCCGGCCTCTCCGATGAAACGCGCCGCGCAATGGGCGAAGCGGCCGTCGCCGCCGCGCGCGCGGTGAATTACGTCGGCGCGGGCACCGTCGAATTCATCATGACGCAGGACGGCCAGTTCTACTTCATGGAGATGAACACGCGCCTGCAAGTCGAGCATCCGGTGACGGAAATGGTGACGCGGCTCGATCTCGTCGAATGGCAACTGCGCGTGGCGGCGGGCGAGCCGCTGCCCTTGAGTCAGCACGAACTGCGCGTGACGGGCCACGCGATCGAAGCGCGCATCTACGCGGAAAATCCGTCGCGCGGCTTCTTGCCGTCGACGGGCACGCTCAAGCACCTGCGCATGCCGCAGGCGGTCGAATTCACGATCGATGGCGACGTGCGTATCGACAGCGGCGTGCGCGAAGGCGACGCCATCACGCCGTTCTACGATCCGATGATCGCGAAGCTGATCGTGCATGGCCGCGACCGCCGCGACGCGCTCGCGCGCATGGCGCGTGCGCTCGCGCAGTGCGAAATCGTCGGCTTGCAGACGAACGTGGAGTTCCTCCAGCGCATCGTGACGAGCGAGCCGTTCTCGCAAGGCGAACTGGATACGGGTCTCATCGAGCGTCATCGCGATGCGCTCTTCGCGCCGTCGCCGGTATCGCGCGAGAAGGCGCTTGCGCTCGCGTGCGCCGCGCTGCTCACGCGCGAGGGCGGCGAAGCGCACGGCCGCTCGCCGTGGGACGCGCTATCGCACTGGCGCATGGCCGGCGGCTACAGCCAGGATTTGAACTGGCGCGCGCTCGACTCCGACGAAGCGCTGAAAGTGGTCTTCACGAAGAACGGCGAGAAGCGGCTGCAATTCAACGGCGAGAGCGCGCGCTTCGACTGGTCGCATCGCGGCGAGACATCGTTCGCGGTGCAACTCGACGACGCGCTCGTCAAAGGCCACGTCTTCACCGATGGCGACGTGTTCCACGTCTTTTACGAAGGCGCGGCGTTCGCGTTCGAATGGCAGAACCTGATGGCCCACGCGGGCGACGCCGAACACGAAGGGCGCCTCACCGCGCCGATGCCGGGCAAGATCATTGCCGTGCTGGTGGAAGCGGGCGCGTCGGTGCAAAAGGGCGCGCCGCTGATGGTGATGGAAGCGATGAAGATGGAGCACACGATCGTCGCGCCGGCTGCGGGCAAGATCGGCGAGATTCTTTTCGATGTCGGCGATCAGGTGGCCGACGGCGCGCAATTGCTCGTGCTGGAAGCGCAGCAGAGCTAGCGTTTCTTTCTTTGCGCCGGGCCGAGCAGCGTCTCTTCGCTTTCGGCCCGAACGAGTATCTCCACGCGGCGGTTCATCGCGCGGCCTTGCGGCGTGTCGTTGCTCGCGATGGGCCGGAGATAGGCCATGCCCTTCGTGCTCAGGCGTTCGGCCGGCACGCCGCGCGCGATCAGCGCACGCGCCACCGACTCCGCGCGCGCCTTCGACAAGCTCTGGTTGTAGGCGAGCGGGCCGTCGTTGTCCGTATGACCTTCGATCAGCACGGGGCGCATGCTGCGCTTAAGGACGGTCGCCGCGCGGTCGAGCGCCGGCAGGCTGCCGTGGCGGATCTCGGCTTCGTCCGTATCGAAGAGCGCGACTTCGGGCAGGCGCAACTCGACGCCGCCTTTGACCTGCTGCATCGCGATGCCGAACTGCGCATTGAGCTTCTCCTCCTTCGAACGGTCCAGTTTGGCGGCACAGCCCGACAACAGCGCGATGGACGCGCATGCTCCTACTGCAAGTAAGCCTTTGCCCAACATTCCGAGTTCCCTGCGTTCACGGCCGACCTGCGATTATAGGGACCACCAAGGGCCGCTTTGTAAGAAACGTTGCATCGATGCCATTCATGAAGTGGAATGAATCGTGCGCCTTCTGCCGGCGACTCTATCGCTCTCGCTGATTGTCGATTCCCTCAGAGGCTCTTTTATGGCGATTTCTACGCGCACCGACAACACATCCGACACCGCCGATCGCACGCGCAAGATGCAGCGCGCGGCATCGGCGGTGCTTTATACGGTGCTCGTGCTGGTCGCGCTCTATACGGCGCGCACGTTCATTCCGGCCGTGGTGTGGGCCGTCGTGATTGCCATCGCGCTGTGGCCCGCATTCGGCTGGCTCGAACGCCGGCCGGTGTTCAGGCAGCGCAACACGCTGCTCGCGGTCGTGCTGACGCTTGCAATCGGCTTGCTGTTCGTCGTCCCGTTCGCGATCGTCGCGGCGCAGACCGCGGACGAGGCGCACGACATGATGCAGTGGCTCCATGACGTCCTGCGCAACGGCATCCCGATGCCCGCGCTGATCGGCCGGCTGCCGACCGGGTCGCAGCAGGTCGCGCACTGGTGGCAGGCCAATCTCGCGACGCCGCTCGAATCGTCGCCTGCGGTGAAGAGCCTGCACAGCGCCACGTTCGTCGCGATGACGCGGCATTTCGGCGGGCGCGTGGTGCATGGCTTCGTCATCTTCGGCTTCATGCTGATGACGCTCTTCTTCATCTTTCAGGCGGGCGCGAAGCTCGGCAGGCAACTGGTGGCCGGTTCGCGGCGCGCGTTCGGCGCGGACGGCGCGGCGCTGATTCAGCGCATGGCGGATTCGGTGCGCAGCACGGTCGTCGGGCTGGTGGTCGTGGGATTGGGCGAGGGCGCGTTGCTCGGCATCGCGTATGGCGTGACGGGCGTGCCGCATGCGACGCTGCTCGGCATGCTGACCGCGGTCGCCGCGATGCTGCCGTTCTGCGCGCCGATCGTCTTTCTCGGCTCGGCGCTGTGGCTGGTCGCGCAAGGCTCGATGATCGCGGCGGCGGGCGTCGCGATCTTCGGGCTGATTGTCGTGTTCATCTCGGAGCACTTCGTGCGGCCGGTGCTGATCGGCGGATCGACGCGCCTGCCGTTTCTGCTCGTGCTCTTCGGGATTCTCGGCGGCGCGGAGACGTTCGGGCTGCTCGGGCTTTTCATCGGCCCGGCGCTGATGACGATTCTCGTCGTGTTGTGGACGGACTGGATGCGGGCCTGAGCCGTGGTTTGCGTCAGTTTCCGCGTTCCTGCACGCACACCCACGGCGATACGACGACGGCCCACAACTCCGGATCGCGCGCGGCGAGATCGGCGGCTGTCCCGGCCTGCACGCGCTCGACGAGCCCCGCCGAAAGCCATTGCGTGACCTGCTGCGTATCGTCGCTCGCGACGGCTTCCGCGACGCTCACGAGATCGAGATCGCGCTTCACCCAGATCAGCACGCCCTTCGCGAAGAAGCGTTCGAGTTCCGACCAGCCTATCTGCGCGGTTTCGGCGAGGAGCTTGACATAGAGCGGGCTGGGATTGGCGGCGTCGGTCATAACGGGAATGCGATAAAAACGAAAGGCGTCCGACACTATAGCGCAGTGCCGGACGCCTTTTCCCCGCGTGCGCAGCGAGCGAGGGCTTACAGATCGAAGAATACGGTTTCGTTCGGCCCGCGCAGATAAACGTCGAAACGGTAGATCGTCGATAACGTTCCCGGCTCGCGCTTGGCGATCAGCGTGTGACGGCGCTCGGCCGGCACGCTTTGAAGCACCGTGTCTTTCGCGTTCGCTTCGGTTTCGTCGTCGAAATAGATGCGCGTGTACGTGTGCAGCAGCATGCCGCGCATCAGCACGATCACGTCGAGATGCGGGGCTGAATCGTCGGCGGTCGCGCCGGGCTTGACCGTATCCACGACGAAGCGCAGTTTCGGGTCCGTGCCCGTGCCGACGCGCGCAAAGCCGCGAAAGCCCGACTCGCGCGCTTCTTCCACGCTCTGCACGTAGCGGCCGTTCGCGTCGGCTTGAGCGACTTCGATCAGCGCATCGCCGACCGGCTTGCCTTCGGCATCGAACACGTTGCCGACGACGGCGATATGCTCGCCCGGCACTTCGCGATCCGCCGCCGATGCCGTGAACAGGCTCTTCAAGTCGAAGTTGTACTGCTCGGGCACGAGGCCGTAGGCGAAGTACGGTCCGACGGTCTGCGAGGGCGTTTGCTTGAGGGTCGTCATGGTCACTCCGTCGGGGTTTCGTCCGGGCCGCGCAGCACGATGTCGAATTCGTAGCCGAGCGCGTAGTTTTCCTGCGTCGTATCGATCGAAAAGCGCGAAACCAGGCGATTGCGCGCCTGTTCCGGAATGCCCTGGAAGATCGGATCGAGTTCGAGCAGCGGATCGCCGGGAAAGTACATCTGCGTGACGAGGCGCGAGCCGAAGTATTCGCCGAAGAGCGAGAAGTGAATGTGATTCGGGCGCCACGCGTTCGGGTGATTGCCCCACGGATACGCGCCGGGCTTGATCGTCATGAAGCGGTAGCGGCCTTCGTCGTCGGTCAGGCAGCGGCCCGCGCCGAGGAAGTTCGGATCGAGCGGAGCGTCGTGCTGATCGGCCTTGTGCACGTAGCGCCCGGCGGCGTTCGCCTGCCAGACTTCCACGAGCGTGTTGCGCACCGGGCGGCCGCCTTCGTCGAGCACGCGGCCCGTCACGATGATGCGCTCGCCGAGCGGCTCGCCGTTCTTCGCGGCGTTGCGCGTGAGGTCGTTGTCGAGCGTGCCGAGGTCATCGGCGCCATAAACCGGCACGCGGCGGTTGCGCAGGTTTTCCTTGAGCGGAATCAGCGGCAGCGAAGGGCTGCGCGACACCGACGACCGGTAGCCCGGCGAAAGATACGGCGGATGGGACTCCCAGTCGCGCGGCGTGAGAATGGCGGATGTCATGTCGACTTGTCTCCTGGTCTTGTGACGTGAATAGGATATTTCTGACGGCTACTTTATCGAACGCGCCGAGTTATGGAAAATGACGTTTTGTGCGTCGAACCATAACGACTCTTCATGGATACGGACTTCACCAACATGCGCGTCAAGTTCCGCCACCTGCAATGCTTCCTCGCCGTCACGCAGCTCGGCAGCGTGCAGCGCGCGGCGGATAGCCTGTCGATCACGCAGCCCGCCGTCTCGAAGACGATCGGCGAGCTCGAATCCATTCTAGGCGTGCGTTTGTTCGAGCGCGGGCGGCGCGGCGCCGTGCCGACGCGCGAGGGGCGTCTTTTCGCGCCGCACGCGAGCGCGTGCGTCGCGTCGCTGCGCGAGGGCGTCGACATGCTGCTGCGCGAGCGGGGCGACGTGCCGGGCGCGGTGTCCATTGGCGTGTTGCCGACGGTCGCGAACGCGCTCCTGCCGCCCGCGTTCGCCGCGTTCCGGGAGCAATGGCCCGCCGTTTCGCTCTCCGTGCACACCGATTCCAACGCGCCGCTGCTCGAACGCCTGAAGGCCGGCGAAGTCGATCTCGTCGTCGGGCGGCTTTCCGAACCCGAAGCGATGCACGGCCTCTCGTTCGAACAGATTTATCGCGAGCCGCTCGCCGTTGTCGTGCGCCGTGACCATCCGCTCACGTTCGAGACGCCGCTCACGCCCGCGTTGCTCGCGCGCTTTGCCATCGTCGTGCCGCCGTTCGGCACGCTGATCCGCCAGTCCGCCGAAAGCATGCTGACCGCGTTCGGCGCGCATGCGCTCGCGGCGCTGGTGGAGACGCTGTCGGTGTCGCTGGGACGCTCGCTCGCGCTCCATAACGACGCCGTCTGGTTCGTGCCGGCGGGCGCGGTCGAGCACGACATCGCGCTCGGGCTGCTCGCCGCGCTGCCGATGCCGTTCGCCGGCACCGACGAGCCCATCGGCCTCATCCGCCGCAACGACGCGGCGCGCACGCCGGTGGAGGAATCGCTCGTCGATGCGATCCGCGACGCCGGGCGCTCGCGCGCCGGGAGCAAATGACCGATTGGCGCGCTGCGGCCCGAGGCTTGCTCAAGGAGCATTTACCGCGCAAAGTTGGCGGGAACAAAATACTATGACGAAAAGGCGCGCAGGGACGTGCCCGCGCAGCAACGAAAGCAAACGTTCACGGTCACAACGTTCGTTGCACGCGGATTCCTCGCTCCGCCCCCAACCCGTGCCCGCACCGTTCGCTACATGAAGACCGTACTTCTCGTCGACGACGACCCCGCCACCATCGATGCCTGGACCCTCTGCATGCAAGACGAGGATTGCCACGTCTTATGCGCGTTCGACGGCAACGGAGCGTTATCGATACTGAGCGAGCAGGCGGTCGACATCGTCGTGTCGGACTGGATGATGCCGGGGCTCGGCGGCGCGCTGCTCTGCCAGACGATGAAGAACGACGCGGCGCTCGCGCACATTCCCTTTCTGATGATTTCGGGGCATCCGAATCCGCCCGCGTTCGTGAGCTACGACGGCTATCTGCGCAAGCCGGTGGACGTCGAGACGCTGTTATCCGCCGTGAACCGGCTCTGCGCCGCGAAAAAGCGGCCGCTTTATTGACACGTTGGCTTAGCGCAGTTCGGCGAGCGCCTCGTCCATCTGCGTCTGCGCGAGCCGGTTCAATTCCTGCGGGATCTCGCGATCGATCGGCAAGGGCGGCGTGACGATCACGCGGATATGCCCGCCGTGGTCGGGCCAGCCCTTCGCGGGCCACACTTTGCCGGCGTCGTGCACGACCGGCACCACCGGCACCTTCGTCGCGCAGGCGAGGCGCACGCCGCCCGAGGCGAGCTTGAGCGGCGCGTCGTGCGAAACGCGCGTGCCTTCCGGAAAGATGACGACGGCGTCGCCTTTTTTCAGCCGCGCCGCGCATTCGCGCGTGACGGCCTGATGCGCCTGGCGAATGGAGCCGCGATCGAGGCCCACCATGTCGAGTCCGCGCAGCACCCAGCCGAAGAACGGGATTTTCATGAGCTCGCGCTTGAACACGAAACTGATCCGGCGCGGAAAGAGCGCCATGAACGCAAGCGTTTCCCACGTCGATTCGTGCCGGCTCAGGATGATGAACGGTCCCTCGGGCAGATGCTCCAGTCCTTCGATCGAGCACGTCACGCCGGTGATCACGCGCATCATGGCGACCATCGCGCGGCACCAGAGCCTCGCGAGCCAGTAGCGACCGTTGCGGCCAACGAAAGGGAAGAGTGGCAGGATCAGAATCGACCAGAGCGTGCCGCTGCCGAGCAGATAGGTGGCGAAGAGCCACTTGACGAGGGTGCGTCGCATCGGGCTTGGGCGAAGTGTCTTCGGGTTGAAAGCGGGCAAGGCGAGAAGCATAGCGCATCGCACTTTTCATGGCGCCGATGCGCGCCCGCCCGACGGATGCAACAATGAACCGGGTCAACCCTTTCTCTGGAAAAAATGCGATGGAAGAAGTGCCGGTGAAATTCGACGAAGGAATGCTCGACGTAGGCGACGGCCACTTGGTCTACTGGCGCGCGCAGGGCCCGCGCGACGCGCCGGCGCTCGTCGTGGTGCACGGCGGCCCCGGTGGGGCGATGAACGTGAAATGGGCCGAAGTCCTGGAAGGCCGGGCGTGGCGCGTCGTGTTCTTCGACCAGCGCGGCTGCGGCAAATCCAAGCCCTTCGGCAGGCTGGAACACAACGGCATTCATGCGCTCGTCGGCGACATGGAGAAGCTGCGCGCCGCGCTCGGCATCGAACGCTGGGCGGTCTTCGGCGGCTCGTGGGGCACGACGCTCGGCCTCGCTTACGGCGTCGCGCATCCCGAGCGCTGCACGGGCTTTCTGCTGCGCGGCGTGTTTCTCGCGCGGCGCGAGGACATCGACTGGTTTCTGTGGGACGTGCGCCGCGTGTTTCCCGAGGCGCATCGCGCGTTTCTCGATGCCATCGAAGACGCGTGCGGCCAGCGTCCGGCCAATGCGCAGGAAATCCTGACGCTCACCGAAGCGCCGCTCGCGCGCTTCGACGAAGCCGGCGCCCGGCTCGCGCGCGCGTGGACGCTCTACGAAACGACGCTTTCGGTGGTCAACAAGCCCGCCGTCGAACCTGCCGACGAGGACAAGCGGCCGAGCGCCGAAGCGAACGCCGCGGCGGTATCGATGGCGCTGCTCGAGCGGCACTACATGGCGCACGAATTACCGCCGGCGCCCCTGCTGCCGCTCGTCGCGCGCATCGCGCATTTGCCGTGCCGTATCGTGCATGGCCGCTTCGACATGGTCTGCCCGGCCGATCAGGCGGTCGCGCTCGCGGCGCACTGGCCGGGCGCGGAAGTGGCTGTCGTGAGCGGAGCGGGGCACTGGACCTTCGAGCCTGGCAATCTGGCGGCGTTGCGCGCGGGCGCGCAGGCGCTCGCGGATGCCATCGGCGGCGTCTGAAGGGGAAGCGGGCCGCGCGTTATTCGGAAAGCCGCCGCCAGTCGAGATCGACGCCGAGCACGACGGTCTCGCCACCGCGATAGGTCGCAATGGCGAGCGTCACGCACAGTGACGAGCCCGTCACCGAAAGATACGGCGCGCTCGTGACGACTTGCTGCGGCTGCGCGCACGCATCGACGAAGTACGGCCGGTTGTCCCAGCGGCCGGTCGACGGGTCCGCGATCGGGGCGAAACGCTCGTTGCGCCGCTTGGCGGCTGCGCCGGTGAGCGTCGGAAGGTATTGGCGCCCCGCTTCGTCGAGAAAAAAGCAGGCGAGGGTGCCGGGCAGCGCGAGCAGTTCGGCGCACGCGGCCTTTGTATCGGCGCCTCCGGCGAGCCGCCGCGCCGCCTGCAAAACGCTGCCGCGATAAGGCAGCAGGAGCAGGTCGGCCGTCAGACGCTCGCTGCGGCGCATGCGCGCGAGCGACTCGAACGCGTCGTCGATGAGCGCGGTGGCCGCGCCGCGTGCCGCCAGCCCCTCGCGCGGCTTGCCGAACAGATAGCCCTGCACGAAATCGATGTTGGCGCGCGCGGCCAGCAGCAAGTCGTCGCGCGTTTCGATGCCTTCCGCGACCACGAACATCCCCGATTGATGCAGCAAATCGACGAGCTTGGGCATCAGCGAATCGCGCAGATGCGCGTGCTTCTGCGCGCTTTGCGCGCGCACGAGGCTGCGGTCGAGCTTCACGATGTCCGGGCGCAGCGTGAGCAGGCGGTCGATATTGGAGTGGCCCGCGCCGAAGTCGTCCACGGCGACGAGAAAGCCTTGCGCGCGAAACGCGCGGGTCGCGCTCGCGATGCGCTCGACATCCGTGCCGCCCGACTCCAGCACTTCGATCACGAGACGCTCTGGCGCGAGACCGCTCGCGCGCGTGAGCGCGGCGAGTTCCTGCGCGTAACCGGATTGGGTGAACGTCGCCGGATTCATGTTCACGAAGAGCCACTGCGCCGGCGGCAGCAGCGACGCCGCGTTGCGCAGGTGCGTCAGGTGGCTCATGCGGTCGAGTTCGGTCAGCGTGCCCGCGACGATCGCCCGGGCGAAGAGATCGAACGGGCCGATCAGCGCGCCGTCCCGTGTGCCGTCCGCGCCTTCCGGCCTGCCGCGCAGGAGCGCTTCATAGCCGACCTCGCGTTGATGCGGCAGGCTGTAGATGGGCTGCAGATGCGTCGAGAGAGCGACGCCATCGACGATTTCGCCGCCACGCATCAGCATGTCCGCGTGCACGGGCGCGGCGCGAGGCGCGCGAGCGCGCGCCGCCGGTCGGCGGGCACGGCATACGGGACGATGAATGGCGGCTCGGCAAGCAGCACGGCGGTGACACGAATGTAATGGCGATGTCCCCAATATCGGCCGGCGATGCGCAAACTTGAGCGGCGGCTGCCGGAAGTTGCCGGTCCACGCGGCGCATCCTATCTTTGATGATGCGGTGATACGATCCCGCTGCAACTTACGCCGGGCGCGGCTCGTCGAACGCTGCATTGAACCTCATGAGAGAGATCGATGGCGCAACAGAAAACCAATCCCAAACTCGAGCAGGCGCTGACGCGCGGCGATCTCGCAATCCGTCAGGCGAACTCGGGCCGCGCCACCGCGGTGCTGCGCGCGCTCGGCAAGATGATCGTCGAGGCATCGGCGACGATCGGCGTCGAGGCGCACGTCGTCATTCACGATGGCGACAAGATCTACGATCCCGCCGACGGCGTCTGGCCGCAGCAATTGCTCATTTCGCTCGACGGCCCCGTCGAGGAAAACGATCCGGACGAGATCCGCACCGTCACGCTCCTCGCGGACACGCCCGGCACGGTGTTCCGATGCGAATGGCAGCGCGCGGACGGCAACATCGGCCGGCAGGAAGGGCGGCCGCTCGCGATGGTCGCGTTCATCACGGACGTCGATATTCCCTGGCTCGACGAAGAAGACTGATTCAGTCGTTCGCGGCGCGCAACCGAAGCGCGGATGCCGGTCTCGCGACCGCATCCGCGCTTCGTTTTTGAGGTGGCGGAAAAGCTCGAATTTTCTGCGTCGCGCAAACGTTGCCGCGGCCGCGAACTTTCGTTTCTTAAGGCCCTGCATAAATATGTCGAAAGAGGCCGGCGGCGGCTATTCTTCGCAGTGCCTCTTGCGCGGATCGTGCATCGCTGACGTCGTTTCTTTCACCATTTTCGTGCAGACCCATTCCCATACGGCATATGCATATTCGATTAGGAGCGCCTGCCGGCGATTGGTTTGCCGATTGAACACTTTCGCCCGTTCACACGACGCGGAAAGTGCAAGAAACGGCGGCAAGCGCGCACCCCGTAATTTGACTTCGTGAGAGGCTCCGAACGCCCGAGTGAGGGCACGCTTTCCGATTTGCCCTCGTCGTCGCGGCACCTTTCCAATCGCCAAGAAAAATGGGGTTTAAAAATGGAACGTCTGAACCTTGCCAATAACGCCGCCGTCAAATCCGCCAGCCATATCGAAACGGCGCTTCGTCCGTCGCTGACAGTGGTGCCCGCGCTTCAGAAGAGCGAGCGCATGCCGTTTACCATTCGTATCGTCGGAGACGAAGACGGCCTGCAAAAAGCCGTCAGCATCAGACGTTCTGCCTATGGGCGGCATTTGCCCGAATTCGCCGAGAAAATGGCGGTCGAGCTTTCCGACCGCGATCCCGGCACGGTCGTGCTGCTCGCGGAATCGAAACTCGACGGCGCGCCGCTCGGCACCATGCGCATCCAGACGAACGCGTATGGGCCGCTCGCCCTGGAGCAGTCGGTGACGCTGCCGGATCATCTCGCCGCTGGCCGGCTCGCCGAAGCGACGCGCCTCGGGGTCGCGGGCGGGATGGTCGGCCGTGTGGTGAAGGTGGCGCTGTGCAAGGCGCTGTGGATGTTCTGCGAGCTGCATGCCATCGACTGGATGGTGATTACGGCACGCTCGCCGCTCGACCGGGAGTACGAAGCCATGTTGTTCAGGGACGTCTTCGGCACGAACGAATTCCTGCCGATGTCGCACGTTGGTGGCCTGCCGCACCGTGTGCTGGCGAAGGATGTGGCAGCGGCGCGGCATCGTTGGGAGGAAGCGCGTCATCCGCTTTTCAACTACATGGTGAACACGCATCATCCTGACATCGATCTTCAATCTGTAGATTTATCTTTTGACTGGGAACCGGTACGATGCCCGGAGGCGCCGTTGATGGCTTATGGCCGTTGATGCGGGCAAATAATGGCACGGCCGTTTCAGGCAAGCGCCAACGAAGGTAATAGCGAATAAGCCGGACCCCGGCGCGGTCCGGTTGGCCAAAAAACAGCGGTGGCGAGGAATTCTCTCGCGCCGCTGTCGGTTACTGCCGAAGCGGCACTGGCGGCGTGAACGGGGGTGGTTCAGGTATGGCGTCGGTTATTCCAGCTTCCTTATCCAGGTTCAGACGAACGGGTTCGTGGATCGACGACTCGCTGTACGCGATCGCCGTCTATGCCGTGCCGTTCCTCATCGCGTTGGGCACGATCGCCACGCTTTATTTCCTGCCGCGACAGTACGAGTCGCGCGGCGCGGTGCCGCTCGAATTGCGCGTCATCGCGGATCGCGGCGACTTCCTGCGTCCGGCCGAGGCGCTCGACGCGCTGCGCGGCATCGCGCCCGTCCCGCGTTACAGCACCCATCTATCCGAGAAGCCCATCTGGTTCACGTTCACGTCTCCCTCAATGGGCGGACAAGCGTCTACCGCCGTCGAATTGCCGTCGCGTCACGCGCAAACGCTTGCCTGCTGGGACGCCGCCACGCTGCGTCCGCTCGGCAGCGCTGACCGCGATTCGGTCAGCGGCGAACTGCGCCCGGTGAAGGCGGGCTTCTTCATCGACCTCGGGCGCATCGAGGCGCCGCAAGGCATTCTCTGCCGCGGCACGTACTCCGGCCCCGCGCAGGTGAACGCGCGCGCGTGGACGGGGCAGGCACTGCGCGATTCCGCGCTCGATTTTCAGGAAAGCTCCGCCCTCATCGCGGGCGGGCTGCTGACGCTCGCGGTCTTCGTGTTCGTCACGGCGATCATCAATCACGAATGGACGTATGTGATTTTCGCGGTCTGGCTCGTCGGCAATCTGCGGCTGTGCGCGAACGCGATGGGCTGGGACATGCAGTGGCTCGGCCGTCTGCTTCCGCCGGATTTCATGAACCCGTTGCGGCAGATCACCTTCGCCGCGTACTACCTGCTCACCGCCGCGCTCTTCACGCAGCTCTTTCGCCGCGAACTGCGCGTAGTCGGTTATCGGTGGCTGCTGCGCGTCATTCAGTACGTCGGCGTCGTGCTGCTCGCCGCGGCCCTCGCGCTGCCATACTCGCTCTTCATTCCGACGCTGTGGGTCATCACCGGTTTCGGCATTTGCGTGCTGGTGTTCTTTCTCGTGCGGCTCGTGTGGATGGCGCGCTCGCGAACGGTGCTGTGGTATGTGGCGTCGCTTGCCATCGTGCTCTTCGCCACGTTCTCCGAAGTGCTCGGCGCGGCGTTCGGGCTCAAGGTGCTGCTCGGTGGCGTGAACACGGTGATGGCCGCGCTGTCGTCGAGCATGATGGCCGCATTCGCGATCGCGGAGCAGATGCGCGCCGAGCGCGACTTCCGCCGCCAGGCGCAGATGGAACTGCGCAACACATATGAAGTCACGCCCATCGGCCTTTTCACGCTCGACGACAACGGCCACTTCGTGCGCGCCAATCCCGCGCTGCGTGCGATGCTCGACTTGCAGAAGTCCGAGTACAAGCTGCGCCATTGGCACGACTACTTCGAGCCGGGCGCGTGGGGCGCATTGCAGGCGCTGGCATCGAAGGGCAGCGACGGCGAGCTCGAAATGAGCGGTTCGGTGGAACGCGGCACCGGCGAGCGCCGCTATCTGCTCAAGGCGATTCGCTCGAACGGCTGGATCGAAGGTTCGCTTCAGGACACGACCGAGCGCTCGAAAGCGGTCGAACGCCTGCGCTTTCTCGCCGAACACGATCCGCTCACCGGTTCGCTCAACCGCCGCGGCGTCGAGAAGGCCATTTCCGTGCAAAGCGAGGAAACGCTGCCGTGGGCGCTGGCCTACGTCGATCTCGACCGCTTCAAGCTCGTGAACGACCTTTTCGGCCACCGCGCCGGCGACGAAGTGCTGCGCCAGGTGGCGGCCCGCACGCGGGCGCACTTCGCGCGCAGTTACCCTGTCGGGCGCATCGGCGGGGACGAGTTCGTCTGCGTGATGAACGATACGTCGATCGAGGACGCCATCACGCAATGCCGCGAACTGATCTCGATTCTGAGCGACGCGCCGTATCAGGTCGGCAATCGCGCGTTCCAAGTGAAGGCGTCGGTCGGTCTCGTCGAGTGCTCGCGGGGCGTGCGCGTGCAGGACGCGCTCTCGCACGCGGACCGCGCCTGCCGCGAAGCGAAGAAGGTCGCGCATACGCACCTCGTCACGTATCGCAAGGGCGCGGCTGCGTTCGAGGAGCGCGCGGAGGAACTGAAGCTCGTCGAGACGCTCGGGCGCAATCGCCTGCCCGCCGGCCTCTTTCTCGTGATGCAGCCGATCATGTCGCTGCGCGCGCCGAACGAATCGCTGAACTTCGAAGTGCTGTTGCGCATGCGCGCACCCGACGGCGCGACGTTGCCCGCCGGCAAGGTGATCGTCGCGGCGGAGGAATCGGGCAATATCGCGGCCATCGACCGCTGGGTGATTTCGACGCTGCTCGATTGGATCGAGGCGAACCGCCACAAGCTCACGAACACGCAGTTCATCTGCGTCAACCTTTCCGGCGGCTCGCTCAACGACGAGCAGTTCATGGAAGACATCTTCGCGCTCTTCGCGCGGCATCCGTCGGTCGTCCATTACTTGTGCCTGGAGATTACCGAGAGCGTCGCGCTGCACGATCTCGAGAACACGCAGCGCTTCATCGCGCGCGTGCACGAGATGGGCGGCAAGATCGCGCTCGACGATTTCGGCGCGGGCTACACGTCGTTCAAGTATCTCAAGGCGCTTTCGGCCGATGCGCTCAAGATCGACGGCGAGTTCGTGCGCTCGATGTGCGAGCATCCGGCCGATATCGCCATCGTCGAGGCTATCGTCGCGCTCGCGCGCAACCTCGGCATGCGAAGCGTCGCCGAATGGGTCGAGGACATCGACACCTTGCGTGCCTTGCAGGAAATCGGCGTCGACTACGTGCAGGGCTATCTGATTGCCCGCCCGCAGGACAGCTCCGCGATTCTGGCCGCGCAATCGACCGCGAGTTTCGTCAACGACGCCGAACTGGCGGACTTCGTGCAATGTCTGTCGGAGCCGACGCGGGCTATTCCGGTCGACTTCGAACGGCGCGCGCGCGCCACGCACTGAACGCGCGGTTCAGGCGGCTTCCAGCCGGCTCAGCATGTTGCGCCCGGCATGCGGATGCGCGCGTCGTCCCACTGCGCGAGCCACTCGATCTCCTTGCGCGAACTGCAGCGCGTCGATGACGTGATCGCGGATCATCTGCGGCGCGTCGAACGCGCAAACTCTGACGGCCAATATGCCCGAAGGAAATGACGTGCGCCTGTCTATACAAGAAATACGCACACTTGACGCGTAGCGCCCGGGATTTCCCCAATACAACCCAGCTTGTATATACAAGAACATGCGGTGAACCGTTCCATTGCGCATGGCGCAGGAGTCACCGTGACGTCTTCTTCCCGTTTCCGCGATACCGAAATCCGCGCGCCGCGCGGCGCTCAGTTGAACGCCAAAAGCTGGCTCACCGAAGCGCCGCTGCGCATGCTGATGAACAACCTCGATCCCGATGTCGCCGAGAATCCGCATGAGCTGGTGGTCTACGGCGGCATCGGGCGGGCGGCGCGCGATTGGGCGTGCTACGACGCGATCGTCGAAACGCTCAAGCGCCTCGAAGCCGACGAGACGCTGCTGGTGCAGTCGGGCAAGCCGGTCGGCGTGTTCCGGACGCACGAGAACGCGCCGCGCGTGCTTATCGCGAATTCGAATCTCGTGCCGCACTGGGCGAACTGGGAGCACTTCAACGAGCTGGACGCCAAAGGTCTCGCCATGTACGGGCAGATGACGGCGGGAAGCTGGATCTACATCGGCAGTCAGGGCATCGTGCAGGGCACGTATGAGACGTTTGTCGAAGCGGGGCGGCAGCATTACGGCGGCGACCTGAAAGGCCGCTGGGTGCTGACCTCGGGACTCGGCGGCATGGGCGGCGCGCAGCCGCTCGCGGCGACGCTCGCGGGCGCGTGCTCGCTCAACGTCGAATGCCAGCAGAGCCGCATCGACTTCCGTCTCAAGACGCGTTATGTCGACGAACAGGCAAC
The DNA here is from genome assembly GCF_022879595.1 of Caballeronia sp. Lep1P3. Classification (NCBI taxonomy): domain Bacteria; kingdom Pseudomonadati; phylum Pseudomonadota; class Betaproteobacteria; order Burkholderiales; family Burkholderiaceae; genus Caballeronia; species Caballeronia sp. Lep1P3. The sequence goes on from NZ_CP084266.1 coordinate 350,739, forward strand.
CGATCTCGACGACGCGCTCGCGCGCATCCGGCGCTATACATCCGAAGGGCGCGCGGTGTCGGTCGCGCTGTGCGGCAACGCGGCCGACGTGCTGCCCGAACTCGTGAGACGCGGCGTGCGTCCCGACCTCGTGACGGATCAGACGAGCGCGCACGATCCGCTCAACGGCTATCTGCCGAAAGGATGGACCTGGGCGCAATACCGCGACCGCGCGCAGAGCGATCCGGCGGGGACGGTCAAGGCCGCGAAGCAGTCGATGGCCGAGCATGTCCGCGCGATGCTTGCTTTTCGCGAGCGCGGCGTGCCGACGTTCGACTACGGCAACAACATCCGCCAGATGGCCAAGGAAGAGGGCGTGGACAACGCGTTCGACTTCCCCGGCTTCGTGCCAGCCTATATCCGGCCGCTTTTCTGCCGCGGCGTCGGACCGTTCCGCTGGGTGGCGCTGTCGGGCGATCCAGAGGACATCTACAAGACCGACGCGAAGGTGAAGCAACTGATCGCGGACGACGCGCATCTGCACCGCTGGCTCGACATGGCGCGCGAGCGCATCCGGTTTCAGGGACTGCCCGCGCGCATCTGCTGGGTCGGGCTCGGCCAGCGCGCGAAGCTCGGCCTCGCGTTCAACGAGATGGTGCGCAGCGGCGAGTTGTCGGCGCCCGTCGTGATCGGCCGCGATCACCTGGATTCCGGCTCGGTCGCGAGTCCGAATCGCGAGACGGAAGCGATGAAGGACGGTTCCGACGCCGTCTCCGACTGGCCGCTTCTGAACGCGCTCCTCAACACGGCGAGCGGCGCAACGTGGGTGTCGATCCATCATGGCGGCGGCGTCGGCATGGGCTTCTCGCAGCATGCGGGCGTCGTGATCGTCTGCGACGGCAGCCGCGAAGCCGACGCGCGCATCGCACGCGTGCTGCACAACGATCCGGCGACCGGCGTCATGCGCCATGCGGATGCCGGCTATGACATCGCAATGGACTGCGCGCGCGAGCAAGGCCTCGATTTGCCGATGATCGCGCGATGAAGAAGCTCTGGCTCAATTGCCATGCGGCGACGATGGCCGGCGGCCAATACGCGATCATCGAAGACGCGGCGATTCTGACGGACGGCGCGCGCATCGCGTGGATCGGCGCGCGCGCAGACGCGCCGCGTGCGTGCGACGGCGTACGCATCGACCTGGAAGGCGCGTGGGTGACGCCCGGTCTGATCGACTGCCACACGCATCTCGTGTTCGGCGGCGATCGCAGCGGCGAGTTCGAAGCGCGTCTGCAAGGCGCGAGCTACGCGGACATCGCGGCGCGCGGCGGCGGCATCGCGAGCACGGTCCGCGCGACGCGCGAAGCGAGCGAAGACGCGCTGTTCGAGGCTGCGAAAACGCGCGCGCTCGGCTTGCTGCGCGAAGGCGTGACGACGGTCGAAATCAAATCGGGCTACGGCCTCGACCTTCCCAACGAACGCAAGATGCTGCGCGTGGCGCGACGTCTCGCCGACGCGCTGCCGCTCACCGTGCGCGCAACCTGTCTCGCGGCGCACGCGCTGCCGCCCGAATACGCGGACCGCGCCGACGATTACATCGCTCATGTTTGCGACAACATGCTGCCCGCGCTGGTTGCGGAAAATCTCGTCGATGCCGTCGATGCCTTTTGCGAGCATCTCGCGTTCTCGCCGCAACAGGTCGAGCGTGTGTTTCGGACGGCGCGCGAACTCGGCGTGCCCGTGAAACTGCACGCGGAGCAGTTGTCGTCGCTGCATGGATCGGCGCTGGCGGCGCGTTATCGGGCGCTGTCGGCGGATCATCTCGAATACATGACCGAGGACGACGCCATCGCGATGGCGCGCGCCGGTACGGTCGCCGTGCTGCTGCCCGGCGCGTTCTATCTGTTGCGCGAAACGCAACTTCCGCCGATCGACGCGCTGCGTCGGCACGGCGTTGCGATGGCGCTCGCGAGCGATCTGAATCCCGGCACGTCGCCGGCGTTGTCGCTGCGGCTGATGCTGAACATGGGCTGCACGCTGTTTCGCCTCACGCCGGAGGAAGCACTGGCCGGCGTGACGATTCATGCGGCGAGCGCGCTCGGCCTCTCCGAGACGCACGGATCGCTCGAAGCGGGCAAGGTAGCGGATTTCGTCGCGTGGCGTATCGGCCGGCCGGCCGAACTTGCCTATTGGCTGGGCGGGGCGCTGCCGAATCGCGTGGTGCGCGGCGGCGAAGTTATCGCGCCCGAATCCTTCGCCCGATAAAACAACGCCTCGCCCGAGACGGACGAGGCGTTGGCTACGCCAGTGCACGCGGCGTCATGTGCGGCGACCGCGAATCATCCCATAGATGACGAGCAGGATGATCGCGCCGATCACCGAGGCGATCCATCCCGCAGGCTGTCCTGGCTGATACCAGCCGAGCGCCCGACCGACATATCCGGCGATCAGCGAGCCGGCAATGCCGAGGATGATGGTCATGATCCAGCCCATGCTGTCGTCGCCGGGCTTGATGGCGCGCGCAATCAGACCGACGACCAGTCCGACGATCAAAGTACCGATGAATGCAAGCATGCGGTTGCTCCTTGACTGAGGTTTGCTGCTTCTTGACAAAAAGCGCCCGGGCGTCTCCCGGTTTCTTCAAACTAGCACGGCAGCCAGCGTTTGAGTATGACGCCCGCTGGTGTCTGCATGGGATCGGCCGTTCGGCCAAAGCGAATAGCACGCGGGGTGCCACCGCATCGCGCAGGGTAGAATTCGTTGCATTGCTTCAGGCACGAACACACTGCAACGATATGACCGACTCCGACTTTCCCTCCACCGAAGACGCAATTCACGAAGATCGCCTCTGGCGCGACGACGGCTGGACCGCTCGCGTCATCAAGAACGAAGATGACGACGGCTGGGCCGTCGCGATGATTCAGGCGGGAGAAGCGGAGCCCGCGCTCGTCGGACCGTGGACGATGGGCCGCGACAAGAAGAATCCGAAGCCGCTCGATTCCGCCGCGTTCCGCACGCTGGTGAAGACGGCGTCCGAGGTATTGCGCCGTCACGAGCAGCAGCGCCACGCGATGTTGCACAAGAACGTGACCATCGACGTGCGCGGCGAGGAAGTGACGGTGACGCTGGACATCGTCCCGAGCGACGACGATCCCTACGCCGATCTCAAGGCAGTCGATGCATTCGGCACGCAACTGGCGCATGTGCGCGTGTCGCCGGCATTCAAGCTCAACAAGGCGAGCGCCGAGCGATGGGCGGAGAACGACTTCACGAAGCCGAATTGAACGTAGCGCGCGTATCGCTTGCGCATACCGCGCTCGTCAATGAAAAAATGCCGTCGCTCAAAGCGACGGCATTTCTTATTGCAGACCGTAACGCTGGACTTATTTGACGACGAACTCGATCCGACGGTTCGCGAAGCGGCCGCTGGCGGTTTCGTTATCGGCGACAGGATTGGCATCGCCGTAGCCCATTGCGGTGAGCGATTGCGGCGGCACGCCATTCTTCACCAGATACGAGCGAACCGCTTGCGCGCGTTCCCGCGACATTTCCAGCTTGGCGGGCGGCGCGCCTACGCCGTCCGAATAGCCGGCCACTTCCAGCTTCACCATCGACCCCTTCGCTGCGCAGTTCTTGAGCAGTTGCGCGGTGTCCTGAAGCGTGTCGAATGCGCCTTCAGGCACGGTGGCGCTCGAGCGGCCGAAGTTGACCACCTGGAGGTCGAGCACTTTGGTGAGCTTGTCGCCGGCGCAGGAATCGTCGGTGGCGAGCAGCGACTTCATCGCGCTTCGAAACGATTGCGTTGCCGTGGCGACGGCGCTTTCGACATCGAACGAACTGACCTGGAACATGCCGCCGAGCGAGTTCTTGAGGCGCTCCGTCCAGCCGAGCTTGGCGTCGGCGGCGGCGCCGCTCAGTTCCACGTTCGACCCGTTGATCTTGGCTTCGGCGCCCGGCACGGCCATCAGCGGCGTCAGGTCTTTCATTCGCGCGAGCCACGTCGCATGACGCGTCCCGGGAACGACGGATACGTTCGCGCTGTAATCCTTGCCGAAGCGGTGCTCCAGCGCGTCGACCAATTGCTGCTTTTCGGCGTCTGTGCCGACCGTCGCCTGTACGGACGGAACGCCCGCCTGGTCGACGCTGAACAGCAGTTGAGCTTCTTTACCGCTCGCAGCCGGCGCGCTCGCCGAGTTGCTGACCGGGATGTTCGCCGCAGCGGGCGCAGCCGATGCCGGAGCGGTGACTGCAGCGGGCGTCGAGGCCGTATCGTCGACGCCGGGCAGTTGTGCCGGGCTATCCGACGCGGGCGCTGCGGCAGTCGCAACCGGCGCCGAACTCGCGTCCGACGCGATATCGACGCTGTTCTTATGCGTGAAGCCGCGGTAGTAGACGAGCGCGAGCACCGCGGCAAGCACCGCGAAAAGCAGCCACACGCCCTTGTTGGAGCGCTTTGGCGCGGGCTTTCGCACGGGGGCGCGCAAGGTCTGGGGCGCCGGCGTATGGGCTGCGGGCGGTTGCGGGGCGGCCGCTGGCGGCGGAGGCGGCGGGGGCGGTGGCGCGAGCGGCGCGGTGCTGCGCTGCATGGCAGCCGGAACATGGCCCACGCCGGGCAGCGCGGCAGTGGCGGATTCATCGGCGACATCGAGCGTGGAACCAACCGCGTCGAGCCGTGCGCCGATGCCGCTCACGAAGCCTTCGACGTTACCCAGACCGATTGCCCCCGCGACGGCAGGCGAGAGCGACGCGCCGATTTCGGGCGTCTGACTGCGCAGCAAGCCCGGCAGTTGCAGCAGGGTTGCCTGCGAGAGCAGAAAGTGATGCTTGAGGATGCCGAACAGAACGGCGGACAGCATGCCCGCAAGCGCCGACGTTGCCTGAACCGGAACGCCCGTCTCGGCGGAAACGGCGTCCGTCAAGGCGTCGATGCGCTGGCCGGTTGCGCGCGACGCGAGCACATGGCCCGACGTTTCCAGGTGCTTGAGTCCCGCCGTCGTGGTGATGACGTTGCGCAGCTGCTCGGCCACGAAAGCATTCGCGTCCGGCGACATGATGGCGGAATACACGGAGCGCGCGCCGTCCGCGAGCGTCGAGCGGTCCATGAGCGAGGCAACGAGACCCGGTGCGGTGCGCGCGGCGAGATGCTGCACGATCTGGGCAGGAATGCCGAACTTTTGCGAAAGCTGTTCCGCGATCTCGTTCGAGATCGTGTTCTTCACCATTTGAACCAGATTGATACTCATCGACTGCCTATCCTTTTCCTGTGACGCCGAGCGCGGGCGCAATGACGCGTGCATTCTATATGTGCAGGTATCCTGAAAATTTCGCGGGATACTTATTTACAGAACTGGCGTGGATACACCACTCGGTTGAAGATTGTCGTGCAGCTGCTTGACAGCGCGCCGTCATTGCGGGCGCGCGGAACTATCCGAGAATATCTGGATGAACCGCCGCGCTGCAAGCCGAAGCCACGATCCGAGCGCCGCTTCCTCAACGTCGCGCGCGCCCTTTTCAAGCGGTGAAACACCGAAGGTCGCGCCGACGAACTTGCGATACGATGCGTCGAGCGGCGACGTCCAGTGGCAGGCGCGGCAATCGTGCTTCGCGCAGGAATTGCAGGGAGGTTGATCGCGATACATGGCGGGTCCTGGTTCGAGTACCCGAGCATGATGTGGGTTTTTGTAACGCCTGACGATCAGACGGTTCTGATTGGTGTCTGAGATTTGCTGAGTAAACGGGCAGAAACGACTCGGATAGCCAATTGGCAGATGCCAACGCAAAGACAGGAGATAAAACGTGCACTACCTGCTGATCTACGAACTGTGCGCCGATTATGTGGATCGCCGGGCGCAGTTCCGAGACGCGCATCTGAAGCTCGCGTGGGAAGCCGTCGAGCGCGGCGAGATCGTGCTGGCCGGCGCGCTCGATTCCCCCGCCGACCGCGCCATGCTGCTCTTCGAGAGCGATTCTCCGGCGACGGCCGAGGCGTTCGCGCGCAACGATCCCTATGTGAGGAACGGGCTCGTCGAGCGCTGGGAAGTTCGCAAGTGGAATACGGTGGTCGGCGAGAACGCGGCCACGCCGGTTCGCTAGCGCGGCCGCCGCGTCAGGCGTCGGCGGTTTCGGCGGAATGCTCGTCGTCGGAACGCCGCCGCGCCGCGCGATACAGCGTCGTGAGCGTATCGTCCATTCGTTGCGAGCGCTCGAACAATTGCGCGAGCCAGTCGACGAAAACCGAAACACGCGGCGTCGCCTGACGGCTCTTCAGAAACGCGACCGAAACCTTCATCGGCGGCGATTTGCACTGCGGCAGCACTTCGCGCAGTTGCCCCGAGCGCAAGTACGGTTGAGCCGCGATGCGCAGCGGCTGAATCAGCCCGAGACCTTCCAATCCGCAGGCGAGATAAGCGTGTTCGTCGGCCACTTGCACGAAGCCGCGCATGCGGACGCTGTGCGGCTTGCCATCGACGTCGAATTCGAAATCGGCGGGGCGTCCGCTTTTCTCCGGCACGCAATTCACCGCGACGTGCCGCGCGAGGTCGTCGAGGTGCGCGGGCGTGCCGTGCTTCGCCAGATAAGCGGGGCTCGCGCACGTCACCTGTTCGAGCATGCCGAGCCGCCGCGCGATCAGCCCGGAATCGGGCAGTTCGCCGAGCTGCACGCTGCAATCGACGCCTTCGCCGACCAAATCCACGTTGCGAATGCCGATGCCGAGCGACAGCTCGATGTGCGGATGGCGCGCATGAAACTCCGGCAGCGCGGGCACGACGATGGACGTCGCGACCGTATCCGGCATCTCCACGCGCAGGCGTCCGCGCAGCCGCTCCTCGCCCGCGCCGAAGCCGGATTCGAGTTCGTCGATATCGGCGAGAATCTGCGCGCAGCGCTCGTAGTAGGCCGCGCCGTCGACAGTCAGGTTCAGGCGCCGCGTCGTGCGTGCGAGCAGTTGCACGCCGACGAGCGCTTCGAGTTGTTGCACGGTCGTCGAAACGCTCGCGCGCGGCATGCCGAGCGATTCGGCTGCGCGCGTGAAGCTGTTCGTATCGACGACACGCGTGAAGACACGCATGGCATGGACGCGATCGATCACGATGAGTTTTCCTTATTGCCGATGATGGGCGATGCGACACGGGCGCACCGGCGATGACATCATCGTAAGGATCGCGTGGTCCCGCGTGAATACACAAAAATCGACGATTCTTGCCTGATTCTTCTCGCCGCAATCAGAGTGTCGGCATTTCGCCGCGCAGCCGCCCCGCGACGCCGGCGAAATCCGTGCCCGACGGCGCCTGATAGAGCCGCAGACCCATCTCCGGAAGGATCGAGAGCAGATGGTCGAAGACGTCGCCCTGAATGCGCTCGTACTGCGTCCAGGCGGTCGTCGCGGTGAAGCAGTAGACCTCGACCGGAATGCCTTGCGATTCCGGTTCCATCATGCGGACCATGATCGCCATGTCCTGCCGGATCTCCGGATGATGCTGCAGATACGCAAGCCCATACGCGCGAAACGTGCCGATGTTCGTGAGCCGCCGCCGGTTCGCGGGCTCGGCCGCCAGTTCGCCGAGATTGCGGTTCGCCTGCGCGACTTCCGTCTGCTTCTGTTGCAGATAATCGTGCAGAAGACGGAAGCGCATCATGCGTTCGGTTTCGTCGTCGGTCAGAAAGCGCACGCATTGCGCGTCGATGCGCATCGTCCGCTTGATGCGCCTGCCGCCCGATTCGAACATGTGCCGATAGTTTCGATAGCTTTCCGAGAAGAGCTTGTAGGTCGGCACGGTCGTCACCGTGTTGTCCCAGTTCTGCACTTTGACCGTATGCAGCGCGATGTCCTTCACGGCGCCGTCGGCGAGCGCCTGCGGCATCTCGATCCAGTCGCCGATGCGCAGCATGTCGTTCGACGTGAGTTGCGTGCTCGCGACGAGCGAGAGCAGCGTGTCCTTGAACACGAGCAGCAGCACGGCGGAAAGCGCGCCCAGGCCCGAAAGCATCCAGAGCGGCGAACGGTTGATGAGGATCGACAGGACGAGCACGGAGCAGATCAGCGCGAGCGCGAGCTTGCCGATCTGTATGTAGCCTTTGATCGAGCGCGTCTGCGCTTGCTTGCTCGCGGCGTAGACGTCCTGCCATGCGGAGAGCGCGCTGCCCGCCGCGAGAAACACGCAGACCCACGCGCAGCCGTGCGCGACGCGCTCCACGACCGTCGCCCAGCGCCCGATGTGCGGCACTTCGCCGATGCCGAGCGCGACGACGGCGAAGGGCGCCGCGTACCAGAGCCGGTGATAGGCGCGATGCCGGTTGAACGCCTGATCCCACGCGGAATGCCCGGCGAGCACCAGCAGCCGGTGCGCGATTTTGAGCAGCACGCGCGCGATCACCCACTGCGCGAATTCCGCAAGGACGATGAGCGCGGCGAGTCCCACGAGAAATTGCGCCCACGGCTGAGTGGGAAGATGCTGTGCAAGCGTATCAGGAAGAAAGTCCAGGTTCATGCGTGAGCGGCAAAGTAAAGGGCGGCCCTCGAAAGACGGGCGTTGCGTATTGTGCAATGAACGCGCCACGCATCGTTCGGAAGCGTAGCGTGTGTTATCGAAAACCCGAGGTCGATGAAAATCAATTTTTTTCGGCGACGGTTTTGGGTAAGGATACTTTCATCGCGACCCTCCGAGAGCGCGCCATCGCGTATGTCCCGCCGTTCGCCGGTTCCTCCGCCAGCAAGCGCCGACGAGTTCATCTCGGCGCGCATCGCCGCTGCCATGCCCACGCTCACGCCGATTCATCAGCGCATGGGCGCGTTCGTGCTGGCCAATCTCTTTCGCTCGGCCACCATGCGTATCGACGAGTTCGCGGCCGCCGCGGGCGCGTCGATCGCCACCGCGAACCGCTTCGCGCGCGCGCTCGGCTTCTCGGGCTATCCAGCGTTTCGCGACGCGCTCGTGCGCGGCTTCGAGGCGACCATCGCGCCGGTCGAACGCTTGCGCTCGTCGCGCGAGACGCCCGCGACCGCCGCCGATGTCTTCGAGGCGTCGCTCGCGCAGGCGGCGGCCAACGTGCGGCTCGCGCAGACATCCGCCGATGCCGCGAAAGCCGAGGCGCTCGTCGATGCCATTCTCGATGCGCGGCGCGTCTTCGTCATCGGCTACGGCGCGAGCGCGTATCTCGCCGGTCTGCTGGAGCATGGTCTCACGCCGTATTGCGCGAACGTGCAGTCGCTCGCGCTTCCCGGCGGGCCGTCGCACGCGGCGCGGCGGCTCTTCACCGCGTCGCGCGAGGACGTGCTCGTCGCGATAGCCTTTCCCCGCTACGTCGACGACACGCTCGCGCTCGCACGGCAGGCGCGCGAGCATGGCGTGCGTGTCGTCGCGCTGACCGATAGCGGCGCGTCGCCGCTCGCACGCATCGCGCATCTGGTGCTCGCGATCCACGCCGAACGCAGGCTCGCCGCCAATTGCGATACGGCGGTGCTCGCCGTCATCGAAGCGCTGTGCGACGCCGTCGCGCATCGCGCGAAACGCTCGGTCGAAGCGGCTTCGGGCCTCGCCGAATTCGTGCTGCCGTGGCTTGCCGCGCCTTCGCCGCTGAACGGGGCGCAAGCTGCGCCGCGCACGGCATCCTCGAAACGACAACCTCAAAGGGAGCCGCGCGAAACATGAGCGCCATTCCAGTCATCGCGATTCACGGCGGCGCGGGCACGATCCTGCGCTCGGCCATGAACACCGAAACCGAAGCGCGCTATCACGCGGCGCTCGCGGACATCCTGCAAGCGGGGCAGCGTCTGCTCGAAAACGGCGCGGGCGCGCTCGATGCCGTCACCGAGGCCGTGCGCCTGCTCGAAGACTGTCCGCTCTTCAACGCGGGCCACGGCGCGGTGTTCACGGCGGCGGGCACGCATGAACTCGATGCATCGATCATGGATGGCGCGACGCTCGATGCCGGCGCGATCAGCTGCGTGACGCGCGTGAAAAACCCCGTGCTGGCAGCGCGCCGCGTGCTCGACGTGAGCGAGCATGTCATGTTCACTGCGGCGGGCGCGGAAGCGTTCGCACAGGCGCAGGGCCTCGAATTCGTGGAGCCGTCGTATTTCCATACCGATGCGCGCCATCAGCAATGGTTGAGGGCGCGCGGCAACTCCGGCACGCTGCTCGATCACGATTCCGCCTCGCGCGCGGGCGAGGACGATCCGATCGATCCGGCGAAGAAGTTCGGCACGGTCGGCGCCGTCGCGCTCGATGCGAACGGTCATCTCGCGGCGGCGACCTCGACGGGCGGCGTGACCAACAAGCAGCCGGGGCGCGTGGGCGATGCGCCGCTGGTCGGCGCGGGCTGCTATGCGAACGACGCCACGTGCGCCGTCTCGACCACCGGCACCGGCGAGATGTTCATGCGCATGCTCGCGGCTTATGACGTGTCCGCGCAGATGGAATATCGCGGACTCGCGCTCGACGACGCGGCGCGCGAGGTCGTGATGAACAAGCTGCCGCGCATCGATGGACGCGGCGGTCTGATCGCCGTCGATGCGAAGGGCAACGTCACGCTGCCGTTCAATACGGAAGGCATGTATCGCGGGTTCGCGCGTGTGGGCGAGCAGGCGGTCACGGCCATCTACCGATGACGATGACAACGACACCGGCCTTGCCCGGCTCGCGCGTGATCGACGTGCGCGATCTCTCGGTTGCGTTTCGCTCGCGCTCGCGCGTCGTCGAAGCGGTGCGCGGCATTTCGTTCTCCGTGGATCGCGGCGAAACGCTCGCCATCGTAGGCGAATCGGGATCGGGCAAGTCGGTGACGTCGCTTGCGTTGATGCGTCTCGTCGAGCATGGCGGCGGCGTCATTTCTTCGGGCAGCATCGCGTTTCGCCGTCGCAATGGGCAAGTGCTCGATCTCGCGCGCGCGTCCTCAGCCACGATGCGCGGCGTGCGCGGCGCGGACATCGCGATGATCTTTCAGGAGCCGATGACGTCGCTCAATCCGGTCTTCACGGTGGGCGACCAGATTGCGGAAGCCATCGCGCTGCATCAGGGCAAGAGCCATTCGGAAGCGCGCAGCCTGGCGCTGCATCTGCTCGATCTCGTGCGCATTCCCGAGTCGCGCCGCGTGTTCGGGCGCTATCCGCATCAGCTGTCGGGCGGCATGCGTCAGCGCGTGATGATCGCGATGGCGCTTTCGTGCAAGCCCGCGCTTCTGATCGCCGACGAGCCGACCACCGCGCTCGACGTGACCATTCAGGCGCAGATTCTGCAACTCGTGCGCGCGCTGCAGGACGAGATGAACATGGGTGTGATCTTCATCACGCACGACATGGGCGTGGTGGCGGAAGTCGCGGACCGCGTGCTCGTGATGTATCGCGGCGAGAAAGTGGAAGAGGCGGCCTCCGACGATTTATTCCGGACACCGAAGAATCCGTACACGAAGGCGCTGCTCGCCGCCGTGCCGACGCTCGGCGCCATGCGCGGCAGCGATCGCCCGGCGAAGTTTCCGATCCTCGAAGTCGAGCCCGTGGACGTGGCGCCCGACGATGCGAGCGCGCTGCGGCCTTCGGCGGCGGTCGAACATGAAGTGCAGCCGGCCGTCGACGAAACCAGCAGGCCGATATTGCGCGTGCGCGACCTCGTCACGCGTTTCCCCGTCAAAACAGGGCTTTTCGGCCGTACGACCGCAGCGGTGCATGCCGTCGAGCGCGTGAGTTTCGATCTGCGGCAAGGCGAGACGCTTGCGCTCGTCGGCGAGTCGGGCTGCGGAAAATCGACGACAGGGCGCTCGCTCTTGCGCCTCGTCGAAACTCAGAGCGGCTCGATCGAATTCGACGGACGCGACATCAGCGCATTGCAAGGCCCCGAGTTGCAGGCATTGCGACGCAACATCCAGTTCATCTTTCAGGACCCGTTCGCGTCGCTCAACCCGCGCCTGACGGTGGGCTTCTCGGTGATGGAGCCATTGCTCGTGCATGGCGTCGCGAGCGGGAAAGAGGCGCAGGCGCGCGTCGACTGGCTGCTGGAGAAGGTCGGCTTGCCGCCGGAGGCTGCGCAACGTTATCCGCATGAATTCTCGGGCGGCCAGCGGCAACGCATTGCCATTGCGCGCGCGCTCGCGCTGAACCCGAAAGTCGTGATCGCCGACGAGTCCGTGTCCGCGCTCGATGTTTCGGTGCGCGCGCAGATCGTCAATCTGATGCTGGATTTGCAGCGCGAACTGGGCGTGGCCTATCTCTTCATCTCGCACGACATGGCCGTGGTGGAGCGCGTGAGCCATCGCGTTGCGGTCATGTATCTGGGCCAGATCGTCGAGATCGGGCCGCGCGCCGCCGTATTCGAAGCGCCGCGTCATCCGTACACGAGAAAGCTGATGAGCGCGGTGCCCGTGGCCGATCCCGCGCGTCGTCATGCAAAGCGCATGCTCGCCGCCGATGAAATCCCGAGCCCCATACGCAAGCTCGGCGACGAGCCGGCGGTTGCGAAGCTCGTCGCCGTCGGTCCCGATCATTACGTTGCCGAGCATCACGTCGGCGGCGCTTACTAGTCTTGCGCAGTCGCAAAAAGCCCATCGAAAGCGAACCATAACGTCAAGCCAAGGAGTCTTACGATGCCGTCCTCTCGTCCCTTCCCGTTGCGCGGGTTTTTCGCAGCCAGCGCCTTCGTCACGATGACCGCGTTCGGTTCCGTGACTGCGCATGCGCAAGGCACCGCCGTGATGGCGGTCGCCTCGACCTTCACGACGCTCGACCCGTACGACGCGAACGACACGCTCTCGCAAGCGGTCGCGAAGTCCTTTTATCAGGGGCTTTTCGGCTTCGACAAGGACATGAAGATCCAGAACGTGCTCGCGACGAGCTACGAAGCGAGCGCCGACGCGAAGGTCTATACGATCCATCTGCGTCAGGGCGTGAAGTTTCATGACGGCACCGATTTCAACGCGGAAGCCGTGAAAGCCGTGTTCGACCGCGTGACCGATCCCGCGAACAAACTGAAGCGCTATAACCTCTTCAACAAGATCGAGAAGACGGAAGTCATCGATCCATACACGGCGAAGGTCACGCTCAAGTTCCCGTTCTCTGCGTTCATCAACGTGCTCGCGCATCCGTCGGCGGTGATGATCTCGCCGACCGCGCTCAAGAAATACGGCAAGGACATCGCGTTTCATCCGGTGGGGACGGGGCCGTTCGAATTCGTCGAATGGAAGCAGACCGACGATCTCAAAGTCAAGAAGTTCGCGGGCTACTGGAAGAAGGGCTATCCGAAGATCGACATGATCGACTGGAAGCCCGTTGTCGATAACAACACGCGTGCCGCACTCATGCAGACGGGCGAAGCGGACTTCGCGTTTCAGGTGCCGTTCGAACAGGCCGCGACGCTCAAGGCAAGCCCGAAGGTCGATCTGATCGCGGCGCCTTCCATCATTCAGCGCTATATCAGCATGAACATGATGCAGAAGCCCTTCGACAACCCGAAGGTGCGCGAGGCGCTCAACTACGCGATCAACAAGGAAGCGCTCGTGAAGGTCGCGTTCGCGGGCTATGCGGTGCCGGCCGAAGGCGTCGTGCCGCCCGGCGTCGACTATGCAACGAAGATCGGCCCCTGGAAATACGATCCCGCGAAAGCGCGGCAACTGCTGAAGGAAGCCGGCTATCCGAACGGCTTCGAGACGACGCTATGGTCGGGCTACAACTACACGACGGCGCAGAAGATCATCCAGTTCGTGCAGCAGCAACTCGCGCAAGTAGGCGTGAAAGCCTCGGTCGAAGCGCTCGAAGCCGGGCAGCGCGTGCAGCGCGTGGACAGCGCGCCCGACCCGGCGACGGCGCCGGTGCGCATGTATTACATCGGCTGGTCCTCGTCGACGGGCGAGGCGGATTGGGCCATCTCGCCGCTGCTTTCGAGTGCATCGTTTCCGCCGAAGCTCGCGAACACGGCTTACTACAAGAACGAAAACGTGGATGCCGACTTGCAAAAGGCGCTCGCAACCACGGACCGTAATGAGAAAGCCGCGCTCTACGCCGATGCACAAAAGCGCGTCTGGGCCGATGCGCCGTGGATCTTCCTCGTCACCGAGAAAGTGGTGTATGCGCGCAGCAAGCGGCTGTCCGGCGCTTACGTGATGCCGGATGGCTCGTTCAACATCGACGAGATCGCGATCAAATAAGCGATGCTGACCTTTCTCGCCAAGCGCTTGCTCGGGCTGCTGCCGACGCTTTTCATCGTCGCCGTGCTCGTGTTCCTGTTCGTGCATCTGTTGCCCGGCGACCCGGCGCGTCTTGCTGCCGGTGCCGAAGCGGACGAAGCAACGGTTGCGCTCGTGCGTGCCGATCTCGGTCTCGACAAGCCGCTGACGCAGCAGCTAACGAGCTTCTTCACGAAGGTCGCGCATCTCGACTTCGGCATGTCGACGCGCAGCAAGCGGCCCGTTTCCACCGAGATCGCCGAACGCTTCATGCCGACGCTGTGGCTCACGCTTGCAAGCATGGCGTGGGCCGTTCTCTTCGGCATGAGCATCGGCATCGTGTCGGCGGTGTGGCGCAATCAGTGGCCGGATCGCCTCGGCATGACGCTCGCGGTATCGGGCATCTCGTTTCCCGCGTTCGCGCTCGGCATGCTGCTCATCGAGATTTTTTCGGTGAAGCTCGGCTGGCTGCCGATCGTCGGGGACGGCACATGGCAAAGCTACGTGCTGCCGTCGCTCACGCTCGGCGCGGCGGTGGCCGCCGTGATGGCGCGTTTCACGCGCGCGTCGTTCGTCGAAGTGCTCGGCGAGGACTTCGTGCGCACCGCGCGCGCGAAGGGCGTGCATGAGCCGATGGTCATCGTGAAACACTGCCTGCGCAACGCGATGATCCCCGTTCTCACGATGATGGGCCTGCAGTTCGGCTTTCTGCTGGGCGGATCGATCGTCGTGGAGAAGGTGTTCAACTGGCCGGGCCTCGGGCGCCTGCTCGTCGATGCCGTCGAGATGCGCGACTATCCGGTGATTCAGGCGGAAGTGCTGCTTTTCTCGCTGGAATTCATCGTGATCAATCTCGTGGTGGACGTGCTGTACGCGGTCATCAACCCGACCATTCGTTTCAAGTGAGGACGCGATGAGCGTGACAGTGCAAGCCACGGAACAAGCGTCGCAGCATGTACGCACGCCGTGGACCGAGTTCTGGCGCAAGTTCAGGCAACAGCATGTCGCGATGATCGCGGCCGCATTCGTGCTGCTGCTCATCGCGATTGCGGTCATCGCGCCGTATATCGCGCCTTACGATCCCGAGAACTACTTCGACTACGATGCGCTCAACGCCGGCCCATCGGCCGCGCACTGGTTCGGCGTGGACTCGCTCGGGCGCGACATTCTGAGCCGCATACTCGTCGGCAGCCGCATCTCGTTGACGGCGGGCCTGCTGTCAGTCGTGATCGGCGCCGTGATAGGCACGTTCTTCGGCTTGCTCGCGGGCTATTACGAAGGCTGGTGGGACCGCATCGTGATGCGCATATCCGACGTGCTTTTCGCGTTTCCCGGCATTTTGCTCGCGATCGGCGTTGTCGCGATTCTCGGCAACGGCATGGTGAACGTGGTGTGCGCGGTGGCTATCTTCAGCATCCCGGCGTTCGCGCGGCTCGTGCGCGGCAACACGCTCGCGCTCAAGCATCTCACGTATATCGAGGCGGCGCGCAGCATCGGCGCATCCGACTGGACGATCATCGTGCGGCATATTCTGCCGGGCACGATATCGTCGGTGGTCGTGTACTTCACGATGCGCATCGGCACATCGATCATCACTGCCGCGAGCCTGTCGTTCCTCGGCCTCGGCGCGCAGCCGCCGACGCCCGAGTGGGGCGCGATGCTCAACGAAGCGCGCGCCGACATGGCGATGGCGCCGCACGTCGCGATCTTCCCGAGTCTCGCGATCTTCCTGACCGTGCTCGCGTTCAATCTGCTCGGCGACGGCCTGCGCGATGCGCTCGATCCGAAGCTCGACAGGCCATGATGCGCGCACCGCATGTCGGCATGCTGGATGCGGGCGCGCTTGGCAGCATCGCCGATGTCGCGGGCGTGACGGTCGGGCACTGCACGCTGGACCGCGACGCCGTGCAGACCGGCGTGACGGTCGTGCGTCCGCATGACGGCGACGTGTATCGCCATAAGGTGCCTGCCGCTGCGTGCATCATCAATGGATTCGGCAAGAGCATGGGTCTCGTGCAGGTCGACGAACTCGGCGTGATCGAAACGCCGATTGCGTTGTCCAACACGTTCGGCGTAGGAACGGTCGCCGATGCGCAAATTCGTTCGGCCTGCGAAGCAAACGACGAGATCGGACGGAACTGGCCGAGCGTGAATCCGCTCGTCTTCGAGTGCAACGATGGCTATCTCAACGACATGCGCGCCTTCGCCATCGAGGAAACGCACTATCGCGATGCGCTCGCTCGATGCTCGAAGGACTTCGCGCGCGGCGCGGTGGGCGCGGGGCGCGGCATGTCGTGCTTCGAGCTGAAGGGCGGGATCGGGACGGCGTCGCGTGTCGTATCGATCGGCGATCGGGCGTACACGACAGGCGCATTGGTGCTCGCCAACTTCGGCCGCCTGCCGCAGCTCACGATTGGCGGCGAGCCGGTCGGACGCAAGCTGCAACAGGCGCATCACGATGACGTAAAGCCGGAACACGGCTCGATCATCATGCTTCTTGCCACGGACGCGCCGCTCGATTCGCGTCAGTTACGCCGTCTCGCGATGCGCGCGGCGGCGGGTCTCGCGCGCACCGGCTCGGTCTACGGTCACGGCAGCGGAGACATCGCGCTCGCGTTCTCGACCGCTTATACCGTGCCGCACGACGCCGCTTTCATCGCCGTCCCGCCGTTGCTCAACGATGCACGTCTGGACCCGCTTTTTCAGGCTGCTGCCGACGGTATCGAACAGGCCGTGCTCGATGCGCTTTTCAGCGCGCGGACGCTGACCGGGCGCGACGGTCATCGGCGCTTATCGCTCAACGATGCCCTCGAAGGCGCGCCATGAAAGTGCTTGTTTCGACGGATATAGAAGGCATCGCCGGCGTCTTTCATCCGGAGCAGACGCGGCCCGGCAATGCCGAATACGAAGCGGCGCGGCGCTGTATGACGCACGAAGCGAACGCAGCAGTAGAAGGCGCATTCGATGGCGGCGCATCGCAGGTGTGGGTCAACGATTCGCATGGCGGCTTTCGCAATCTCCTGCCCGACGCGTTCGATGCCCGCGCGCATCTCGTGCTCGGCAAACCGCGCACGCTCGGCATGATGGCGGGGCTGGAGGCATCGCCGGAACGGGTCTTCATGATCGGTTATCACGCATGCGCGCAAAGCCGCGGCATTCTCGCGCATACGATCAACAGCTTCGCGTTCGCACGCGTTGCGCTCGACGGCGAGGAAGTCGGCGAAGCGGCGCTGTACGGCAGGCTCGCGGAAGAACGCGGCGCGCGCGTGGCGCTCTTGACGGGCGATGACGTCTTCGGCGCGCAGACGCTGCCGCTCTTTCCCGGCGCACGCTTCGTATGCGTGAAGACGGCGCACGGCTATTCGAGCGGCATCACGGAGACGCCCGCCGCCGCATGCGATGCGATTCGCCGCGCGGCGAAGGAAGTCGTGCAGTCGGCGTCATCGGAAAGATGGGCGCCGCGTCCGCGCGATGCATGCGGCAGCTTGCGCTGCGAACTGCGCGTGCAGACGAGCGCGCTCGCCGATCTCTTCTGCCAGTGGCCGACGCTCGAACGCATCGACGCGGTCACGCTCGCCTCCGATGCGCCCGGCATCGAGCACGTCGTGCGCACGCTCAATTGCCTGTCGGCAATGTCATTCATGTTACGGTGACACGCCGAGTATCGTTAGAATGGAGCCCGCGAAGAGCAGGCTCCGCTCACAGGCTTTGGCAGGCGTTGTCCATGCACCAGGTAAAGCTCGAACACAACGACGACAGCACGCTCGATCCCGCCGACCCGGCGCTCTCGATGCGCGGCTCGCTGTTCATCGACGGACACGAAGCCGGGTGCTGGGAAGCGCGGCGCGACGGCACATGGGCGGCGCATTTACGGCATACGCAGGGCTGGATCGTCGAGGCGAGCCGCGCGGCGCTCGTGGAACGGCTCGCTCGCGAGGCTTAGCGCCGGCAACAAGGCGCTTTCATCAAGATAACTGACTTAATTCATGTACCTGTCGATCATCGCCGTCGGACTCGGCGGCGGACTGGGCTCGCTGCTCAGATGGGCGCTCGGTCTGCGTCTCAACGCGATCGTTCCGAACCTGCCGCTCGGCACCTTCGCCGCGAACGTCATCGCGGGCTACATCATCGGCGTCGCGGTGGCCTTCTTCGCGCGCTCTCCCGATATCTCTGTCGAATGGCGGCTCTTCATCATCACCGGTCTGATGGGCGGACTATCGACGTTCTCCACGTTCTCGGCGGAAGTCGTCGCGCATCTTCAGCAGGGGCGCTTCGGGTGGGCGTTCGCGGAGATCGCGATTCACGTAGGCGCGTCGCTGATGATGACCGCGCTCGGCATCGCGACGGTCGCAGTCGCGAGCTGAACGCCGCGACACCTTTTCGCGTTTGCCCGCCGCGTGTTCCCTACAATTTCCCGTTCCCGCGTTTCTGACGCTCGACACATCGCTGCGTTTGCAGCGGCTTATTCTTTATCGCAACAAAGAAGGTGAAACCATGCCGGAGTTCCCGCTTATCGATATCAGACCGTACCGGGCGAGTGATCTCGACGGCGTGATCGATCTGTTTTTGCGCGCCGTGCGCGAAACGGCGTCAGCGGATTACAACGAGAAGCAGATCGAAGCCTGGGCGCAGGCCGATCCGGACGAATGGGCGCTCGCCCGCGCGAGCCGCCCGACCTGGGTCGCGTTCACCGGCGGGCAGCTTGCGGGCTTCGCCGATCTCGAGAAGAACGGGCTCATCGACATGATGTTCGTTCATCCGGATCATCAGCGCAAAGGCGTCGCGACTGCGCTGCTCGCACGCATCGAGGCCGAAGCCGACGAAGCCGGCATGCAGGTGCTGCATACCTACGCGAGCACGACGGGCCGGCCGTTCTTCGAGTACTGCGGCTTCACCATGCTGCTCGCGCGCGCGGCTGTGGTGCGCGGCCAGCGGTTCGTGCAGTTCGTCATGGAAAAGGTCCTGTAAAGGACCTGATCTGTATAGACAAGCATCCGCATATTCTGGCGTTGCCCCTAGTGGTATCCCGAATATGCCTTGTTTCGCCGTTTATGCGCGTTTAGACTGGCGTCTGACTTGTATAGACAGGACGAAACATGATTACGCTGACGCCCGGAAAACTCACGCTGCCGCAATTGCGCCGCATCGCGCGCGGATCGGATTCGCTGCATCTCGATCCCGCCAGTTTCGATGCCATCGACGCGAGCGCGCGCGCCGTCGCCGCGATCGCCGCGAAGGGCGATCCCGCCTACGGCATCAATACGGGCTTCGGGCGGCTCGCCAATACGCACATTCCCGCCGATCAGCTCGAACTGCTCCAGCGCAATCTGGTGCTTTCGCATGCGGTCGGCGTCGGCGAGCCGATGTCGCGTCCCGTCGTGCGCCTGCTCATGGCGCTCAAGCTCTCCAGTCTCGGGCGCGGTCATTCGGGCATCCGCCGCGAAGTGATCGACGCCCTCATCACGCTCTTCAATGCCGACGTGCTGCCGATCATCCCCATCAAGGGTTCGGTCGGCGCATCGGGCGATCTCGCGCCGCTCGCGCATATGTCGACGGTGCTGCTCGGCATCGGCGAAGTGACGATCCGCGGCGAACGCGCGAGCGCGCTCGACGGCCTCGCGGTCGCCGGGCTCAAGCCGCTCACGTTGCAGGCGAAAGAGGGCCTGGCGCTGTTGAACGGCACGCAGGCGTCGGCGGCGCTCGCGCTTTTCAACCTCTTCGCCATCGAGGATCTCTTTCGCACCGGGCTCGTCGCGGGCGCGCTCTCGGTGGATGCGGCGGCCGGCTCTATCGTGCCGTTCGATGCGCGCATTCATGAGTTGCGCGGGCATCGCGGGCAGATGGACGCGGCCGCGGCGTATCGTGCGCTGTTGAAGGGCTCGGGGATTAACCTGTCGCATGCGGATTGCGAGAAGGTGCAGGACCCGTACAGCCTGCGTTGCCAGCCACAAGTGATGGGCGCGTGCCTCGACCAGATGCGCCACGCCGCGGACATCCTGCTGATCGAGGCGAACGCCGTCTCCGACAATCCGCTCATTTTCCCCGACACCGGCGAAGTGCTGTCCGGCGGCAACTTCCACGCGGAGCCGGTCGCGTTCGCCGCCGACAACCTCGCGCTCGCCGCAGCCGAGATCGGCGCGCTCGCCGAGCGGCGCATCGCGCTCCTGATCGACGCGACGCTGTCGGGCCTGCCGCCATTCCTCGTTCGCGACGGCGGCGTGAATTCCGGCTTCATGATCGCGCACGTCACCGCGGCGGCGCTGGCATCGGAGAACAAGACGCTCGCGCATCCCGCGTCGGTGGATTCGCTGCCGACTTCCGCGAATCAGGAAGATCACGTTTCGATGGCCACGTTCGCCGCGCGCAAGCTCGGCGACATCGCGAGCAACACGGCCAACATTCTCGCCATCGAATTGCTGGCGGCCGCGCAGGGCGTCGATCTGCGCGCGCCGCACAAGACGAGCGCGCCGCTCATCGAAGTGATGAAGACGCTGCGCGCGCACGTCGCGCATTACGACCTCGACCACTACTTCGCGCCGGATATCGCGGCCATCGCGAGGCTCGTCGAGGGCGGCGAAATCGCGAAGCACAGCCCGTTCTCGTTCTTGTCGGAGGCGCGGGAAGGGCAGGAAGCGCAGGCAGCGGGCGCATGAATACGCCCGCGTATCAGGAAATCAAGGACTATATCCTCGAGCGCATTCACATCGGCGAGTGGAGGGAGGGCGATCAGGTGCCCTCCGAAAACGAGCTTGCGCGCGAGTTCAAGGTCGCGCGAATGACGGTGAATCGCGCGCTGCGCGAGCTTACGTCCGAGCAGGTGCTCACGCGCGTGCAGGGCGCGGGCACGTTCGTCGCGCAGCCGAAATACGCGTCGACGCTCGTGGAGATTCGCAGCATTTCCGACGAAATCGTCGCGCGCGGTCATGCCTATCGCGCGCAGGTGCTGCTTCTGGGCGCATCCATCGTCGATGAAACGCTCGCCGCCGAAATGCAGCTTGCGCTCGGCAGTCCGGTGTTTCATTCGCGCGTGCTGCACTTCGAAAACGACGAACCGGTGCAACTCGAAGAGCGCTACGTGAACCCCGCGCTCGCGCCGGAATACGCGCGGCAGGATTTCACGGCGATCACGCCAAACCAATATTTGATGATCGCCGCGCCGTTGCAGCGCGTCGAGTACCGGATCGAGGCGTCGGTGCCGTCGATCGAAATCCGCCACGCGCTCGCGATGACGGAACACGAGCCGTGCCTTCTACTGCATCGGCGGACGTGGTCGCGCGACGCGGTCGCCTCCGTCGCGAATCTGTGGCATCCGGGCGACCGTTACCAGTTCACCGGACATTTCTGACGTGACGATCATCCGCGCCGCTGCGCTCGCGAGCATGCCGTGGAAGAACGGCGGCGGCATCACGCGCGAAATCGCGGCGGGTCCGCCGGGCGCATCGCTCGATGCGTTCGCGTGGCGGCTTTCCATCGCGGACGTTTCGGCGGACGGCGCGTTCTCCACGTTCGCGGGCGTCGATCGCGCGCTCGTGCTGCTCGACGGCGCGGGCATGCGCCTGACGGACGCCGGCGGCCGGACGCAGGTGCTCGACGAACCGCTCGCGCTCGCGCGCTTTCCCGGCGAAGCGCCGGTTAGTGCCAGCCTCATTCGCGGACCGACGCGCGATTTCAACGCGATGGTGCGCCGCGACCGGGCGCGCATGTCGGTGAGCGTCCGTCGCGATGAACGCTGGGAGATTGCAGCCGACTGCGACGTCACTTTCGTGTTTTGCGCGCGCGGCGCGGTGAGCGTCGCGTTGGCCGGCGACACGCGCATCACGCTGGAAGCAGGCGATACCTGGCGCATCGACCGGAGCGATGCGCGGGCTTGCGTCTGTCAGGCCGAGGTCGATGCCGCGTGGCTGCACATCCGTATCGACGAGACGATCGATCGACGCTGACGCGGTGCTGGCGATTGTCTGTCAATCGGGAAATCGACTAACCCGGAGACGGAAGGCGCAGTTTGCCGATTTCTCCCGCATAAACAACCGCTTAGGTCGAAAACAGCCGCCATGAGCCGCAGACCGGATTATTGCTCCGCGAACAATTATGTTTCATGAAAATCGGGGTTTCCCCTAACGCGGCGTCCTCCTACACTTGTCATCAACGAAACGAAATCAGAAACCGCTTAAAAGCACTCGATTCCGCGTTCGATTCCAAAACAAGATTACTGGAGGTTCATCATGATCAAGGCACTCGTTCCGGCACTCATCATCGCTTCTGCTTTGGCCGCGCCGACCTTCGCGTTCGCGCAGAACAACGGTCCCGTGACCCGCTCGCAAGTGCGTGCCGAACTCGCTCAGCTCGAAAAGGCCGGCTACAACCCGTCGGAAGACCGCGTGAATTATCCGCAGAATCTGCAGGCAGCTCAGGCTCGCGTGAACGCCGAACAAGGCGCGGCGGCGACGACGTCCTACGGTCCGTCGAGCGCCGGTACGATGCAATCGGGCGCGCGCTCGGCTGTGTCGATGTCGGATCGCAACTCGGTGTACTTCGGCCACTAAGCCGACGCGTGCGCAGTAACAGTCGAAAAGCGTAGTACGTAGCAACGCAGCAAGCAGTGAAGAAGCGCCGGCCGCGAACATCGCGGGCGGCGCTTTTTTCATGGGCGATCGATCGCGCGTCGTCCGCGCATGTGACGTTCATATGCGTCCCGCATAATCGGCGGACCGTGACTCGCGCCGCTGGTGCTCACCGATGAAGCTCGTCCGCTCATTCCTCGTCGTGCTGTTGGCTTTCACG
The DNA here is from genome assembly GCF_022879595.1 of Caballeronia sp. Lep1P3. NCBI lineage: Bacteria > Pseudomonadati > Pseudomonadota > Betaproteobacteria > Burkholderiales > Burkholderiaceae > Caballeronia > Caballeronia sp. Lep1P3. The sequence goes on from NZ_CP084266.1 coordinate 373,647, forward strand.
TTGCCGAATGCCGGCGCGAACGCGGCCATTCCCGATGCGCTATGGGAAATCGTCCACGACCGTTGCGTGCCGGCGGCAAGCGGCGCGGCTATCCGCCAGCAATGCGCCGACGTGAATCTCGCGGGCGGCTATGCGGTGCTGAAGGATATTGTCGGCGTCGCGCAATATCTGCTGATTCCGACCGCGCGCGTGAGCGGCATCGAAAGTCCCGAACTGCTCGATCCCGACGCGCCGAATTACTGGCGCGACGCGTGGCAGTCGCGCCATTACGTCGAGGACGCGCTGCGCCGCGCCTTGCCGCGCGACGAAATGTCGCTCGCGGTCAATTCCGCGAGCGGCCGCACGCAGAACCAGTTGCACATTCATATCGATTGCCTCGCTGCCGATGTCGCACAGGCGCTGCGCGAAGCGGGCCCGCTCATCGGCACCGACTGGACGCCGCTGCCGACGCGCCTGCGCGGGCACGCGTACCGGGCGCTGCGCATCGACGACGCAGAGCTCTCGCATACCGATCCGTTCAAAGTGCTCGCGGCGAGCGTCGCGCGCGAAGGCGCGGCGATGGGCGACCAGACTGTGTTGCTCGTCGGCGCATGGCGCGGCGACGGCGCGCGCGCGTTTTATCTGCTCAACGATCGCGTGCGGCGCGGCGATCCGGCGTCGTCGGAAGAGCTTCAGGACCACACATGCGCCGTGGCTGATCCCGCCATCGTGAAGCCCTGACGTTCGCTGGTCGTCAATCGAAGCCGTGAAAGACCGCGTCGTCCGGTCCGATGGACGCGGGCGATTTCCACGTCGCGTCGCGCATGGAATGCCGCACCTGATGTTCGACGCCGAGCAGCGTCGCGAAAATGGCCATCCGCACGGCAATGCCGTTGTCCGTCTGACGAAAGATCGCGAGCCGCGAATCGTGGTTCAGGTCGGTGGCGAGATCGTTGGCGCCGGGCCGGCTGTCGCGCGGCAGCGGATGCATGATGAGCGTGTCCCGCCCGCAGCTTTCGTCGACGAGCGCCTGATTAATTTGGAAATCCGGCGTATAGCCTTCGATCGACTCGTCGGCGAAGCGCTCTTTCTGGATGCGCGTGGCGTAGACCACGTCCGCGCCGGCGAGACCCGCGCGCAGGTCGCTCGTCTGCTCGATTGCATGGTCGCCGCGCACAATGCGTTCGACGATATGCGCCGGCATTTCGAGCGAACGCGGCGAAACGAGCGTGAACTTCAGCCCCTTGTACAGCGACAGCAGCTTCGCGAGCGAATGCACGGTGCGGCCGTATTTGAGGTCGCCGACCATCGCGATATGCGCGCCATCGACAATCTTGCCGAGCCGCGAAAACTCGCGCTGGATCGTATAGAGGTCGAGCAACGCCTGACTCGGATGCTCGCCGGGGCCGTCGCCCGCGTTGATGACCGGCACATTCGTCGCGCGGGCGAATTCGGCGACCGAGCCTTGCTCCGGATGCCGCACGACGATGGCGTCGGCATAGCCGCTGATGACCCGGCTCGTGTCGTAGATGGATTCGCCCTTCGCCATCGACGAGAACGTGAAGCCGGTCGTATCGCACACGGAGCCGCCAAGCCGGCAGAACGCCGCGCCGAAACTCACGCGCGTGCGCGTGCTCGCCTCGAAGAACAGGTTCGCGAGCACCGCGCCTTCCAGCACGCGCGTGACTTTCCGGCGCCGCGCGATGGGCTGCATCATGTCGGCGGTGCGAAACAGCGCTTCGGCGGATTCCCGCGAAAACTGGTCGACGGACAACAACTGCGGGCGTCCCTCGTATTCGATCGCGCACGCGGAATATACGCTCTGCGTATATACACCGGCCGTCGGCGCGCTCGCCAGAATCTCGCCGACGTAGCGGGCGGCGATCTCCGGCATCGACCGCGACTCCGGCGATTCGTCCGGCAGAAGCCATGTATCGAGCGCCCGCCGCGACACGCCGATGCGCGATGCGAACGCGTCGCGCGTCATATTCAGGCGGCGCATGGCGTCGCGAAGCACGATTTGCTGCTGAGTCACGGTGAACGCTCCAGAATGTACGCGGAGCGTATAGTAGGTTACTCGCCGATCAGATGCAACACCAGCTCACGATGATGCGGCGTCGCCCGATGCTCGAACACGTAGATGCCTTGCCATGTGCCGAGCACCATGCGCCCGGCTTCGACGGGAATCGAAAGCTGGACGGTGGTGAGCGCCGTGCGCAGATGCGCGGGCATGTCGTCGGGGCCTTCGGCGTCGTGGATATAGCGGCCCGGCGCTTCGGGCGCGACCGATTCGAAATAGCGTTCCAGATCCGCGCGCACGTCCGGGTCGGCGTTTTCCTGAACCAGAAGGGACGCCGACGTATGCCGGCAAAAAACCGTGAGCAGGCCGGTGCGGATGCCCTGGAGATCGATCCAGCGGTCGATGTCGCGCGTGACTTCGTGCAGCCCGCGCGAGCCGGTTGCGAGCGTGAGGTGGTGCAGTGCCTGTTTCATGTCGTGTTCGTCCGTGCAAGAGTGCGTGATCGAGTGTAGCGGCTCATTGGCAGCATGATGGACTATGCTTTTCGCGTGCAGGTTCATCATCGGCCGACGATCATGCGAAGAACCACGACAGCCGCGCTGTGCCTCGCGACGATCGCGCGTCTTTCATCCGGCGCGCACGCGGACGACGCCCGCGCCAATCGCGCCAATCGCGGCAACGATCCCTTTCTGCACGTATCGGACGCCATCGCCGGCTGTCCCGCGCCACGCGGTCCGTTCGAGACGCAACAGGAATGGCTGGACGAGGCACACTACCGCATCGAGCGTGGCAATAGCTGCTGGATCGCGGGGCGCTGCCGTCTGCCGAACAGCTACGACTACGACCGCGAAATCGCCGACAGCGTCACGCGCCGCCTGAACGCGCTCAACGCACAGCTCCAGTGGCGCGACAAGACGAGCCTGTGGCTGACGCTGCAACGCCGCTTCGTTTATGTCGACGGCTGCGTGTCGCCGGACTTCGACACGACGCGCTTCGTCGCGGAACTGGGCGAGACGGCGGATGTCGAGAAGATCATCGATCGCACGACGGTTCTATCGCCTAAGCTGAAAGCGAGACCGTGAGCGACGCCGGCTGCGGCCGGCGATTGCCGATGAGAACCAATACCGCTGACTGGCTTTTGCGTATCGCGCGGCGCGTGCTGCTGATGACGGCGCTCGGCGTGCTTGGCGCGTTCGCCCCGTTCGCTTCGCCCGCTTCGTCCGCGAGCCGCGCCGCCGCCGCGCCGGTCGTCGTGATTCCGCTGACGGGCGCGATCGGTCCGGCGAGCGCGGACTTCGTCGTGCGAGCGCTCGCCCGCGCCGCCGACGAGCACGCGCAACTTGCCGTGCTGCGTATCGACACGCCGGGCGGCTTCGACCTTTCCATGCGCTCGATCATTCAGGCGATCCTCGCGTCGCCCGTGCCGGTGGCCGCGTTCATCGCGCCGAGCGGGGCGCGCGCGGCGAGCGCCGGCACCTACATCGTCTATGCGAGCCACATCGCGGCGATGGCCCCTGGCACGAATCTCGGCGCGGCGACGCCGATCCAGCTCGGCGCGGGCGCACCCGAGCGCGCTGCGTCGGGCGCGTCCGAGACGGCATCGACCGAAACGCGCAAGCAAGTGCAGGACGCCGCCGCCTACATTCGCGGCCTCGCGCAATTGCGCGGACGCAACGCGCAGTGGGCCGAGCGCGCGGTGCGCGAGGCGGTCGCGTTATCCGCGAACGAAGCGCTCGCGCAGAACGTCATCGACCTCGTTGCGAGCGATGTGCCCGATCTTCTCGCCAAACTCGACGGCCGCCGCGTTCGCACCGCGCACGGCGAGCGCGTGCTCGCGACGCGCGAGGCGAGCGTCGTCGTGCTGCAACCGGACTGGCGCAGCCGCTTTCTCGCGACGATCACGGACCCGAGCATCGCGCTTGTACTCATGATGATCGGCATGTACGGGCTTTTCTTCGAATTCGCCAATCCGGGCTTCGTGCTGCCGGGCGTCGCGGGCGCGATCTGCCTGCTCGTCGGGCTCTTCGCGCTGCAGCTTCTGCCGGTGAGCTACGTCGGGCTGGGCCTCGTCGTGCTCGGCATCGGTTGTCTGATCGCGGAAGCGTTCCTGCCGACGTTTGGCGCGCTCGGCATCGGCGGCATCGTCGCGTTCGCGATCGGCGCCCTGATGCTCGTCGATACGGACGTGCCCGGCTTCGGCGTGCCGATGGGCGTCGTCGTGGCGCTCGCGCTCGTCACCGCGTTTTTCGTGTTCGGCGTGTCGGGCTTCGCGTTGAAGGCGCGCCGGCGGCCTGTCGTGAGCGGCGGGGAGGCCATGCTCGGTACCATCGGCGTGATGCTGGACCCCGGCTGGGCGCAAGTGCACGGCGAGCGCTGGCGCGTGCGCGCCGCGTCGTCCGATGCGCTGCCCGCGACGGGCGAGCGCGTACGCGTCACCGCACGCGACGGGCTGACGCTCACGGTCGAGCCGATTAACACTTCGACATCCTTATGAAATAAAGAGGGCTGAAAACATGGGGCTTACTTTCGGTTTCAGCGGTATCGTGCTGGCGTTCGTCATCTTCATCGTGGCGTCGGCGGTCCGCATTTTTCGCGAGTACGAGCGCGGTGTCGTGTTCACGCTCGGACGTTTCTGGAAGGTCAAGGGGCCGGGACTCGTGCTGATTCTCCCTGTGGTGCAGCAGGCGGTCCGCATGGACTTGCGCACGGTGGTGTTCGACGTGCCGCCGCAGGACGTCATCACGCGCGACAACGTCTCCGTGAAAGTGAATGCGGTGGTGTACTTTCGCGTCGTCGATCCGGAAAAGGCCGTGATACAGGTCGCGCGCTTTCTCGAAGCGACGAGCCAGCTTTCGCAGACGACGCTGCGCGCCATTCTCGGCAAGCACGAGCTCGACGAACTGCTTTCCGAGCGCGAGCGCCTGAACAGCGACATCCAGCGCGTGCTCGATTCGCAGACGGATGCGTGGGGCATCAAGGTATCGAATGTCGAGATCAAGGACGTGGACATCAACGAAACGATGATCCGCGCCATCGCGCGTCAGGCCGAAGCCGAGCGCGAGCGCCGCGCGAAGATCATTCATGCGGAAGGCGAGTTGCAGGCATCGGAGAAGCTCTTGCAGGCGGCGCAAATGCTCGCGCAAGCGCCGCAGGCGATGCAGCTTCGCTATCTGCAGACGCTCACGACCATTGCCGGCGACAAGAATTCGACGATCGTGTTTCCGGTGCCGATCGATCTGGTGAGCGCGGTGATCGACCGCTTCACGAAGACGTAAGCCGCGCGTTTTCATGCGAGTCTTGTCGCGAGCGACGTTCACGCGTGCGCGCAATGCAGCTTAACTAAGTGCGTGCCCGCCGTTCGAACGCGGGGCTGCGGCGGTCCGACATGCTCGCCGCCTGCACGAGCGTGCAGCGGTGCGCGGCGAGTTTTCTACGCGTGCTGGATGTCTGCGAAGCACGCGCAGGCGTTGATAGAAGCGAAGCCAGCAGCGACGACGCAGCCGTCGCCGCAAACCGGGCCTACTGACTTACTTCACCGTTTTGAGCACCTTTCGCACCGTCGCGAAAATGCGTTCGATTTGTTCGTCCTCGATGATGAGCGGCGGCGAGAACGCGAGAATGTCGCCGGTATAGCGCACGAGCACGCCGGCTTCGAAGCACTTCACGAAAATCTCGTAGGCACGCGCGCCGGGCGCGCCTTCGCGCGATTCCAGTTCGATCCCCGCGACGAGGCCGAGATTGCGGATGTCCTTCACGTAGGGCGCGTCGCGCAGCGCGTGCGCCGCATCCTCGAACTTCTGCGCCTTCGATGCCGCGCGATCGAAGAGCTTGTCGCGCGCGTAGAGATCGAGCGTGGCGACAGCCGCCGCGGTCGCGGCCGGATGCGCCGAATACGTATAGCCGTGAAAGAGTTCGATGGCGTTCGCCGCGCCTGCCTCGACGACGGTGTCGTGCACCTTGCGATGCGCGGCCACCGCGCCCATCGGAATGGCTGCGTTGTTGATCGCCTTGGCCATCGTTATCAGGTCGGGCGTCACGCCGAAAAATTCGCTTGCGGTTGCCTTGCCGAGACGTCCGAATCCGGTGATGACTTCGTCGAAGATCAGCAAAATGCCGTGTTTCGTGCAGATTTCCCGCAGCTTCTGAAGATAGCCCTTCGGCGGCACGAGCACGCCGGTGGAACCCGCGAGCGGCTCGACGATCACCGCCGCAATCGTCGATGCATCGTGCAGCGCGACGATGCGCTCCAGCTCGTCCGCGAGATGTTCGCCCCACGCGGGCTGGCCCTTCGAGAACGCGTTGTGCGCGAGATCGTGCGTATGCGGTAGATGATCGACCGAAGGCAACAGCGCGCCCGAGAACGTCTTGCGATTCAACGCGATCCCGCCGACCGAAATGCCGCCGAAGCCGACGCCGTGATACCCGCGCTCGCGACCGATGAGGCGCGTGCGCTGTCCTTCGCCGCGCGCCCGGTGATAGGCAATCGCGATCTTGAGCGCAGTGTCGACGGACTCCGATCCCGAGTTCGTGAAGAAGATGCGGTCGAGACCCTCGGGCATCAGCGCGGCGACCTTGCTCGCGGCTTCGAAGGCGAGCGGATGGCCCATCTGGAACGTCGGCGCGAAGTCGAGCGTGCCGAGCGCCTTCTGCACGGCATCGACGATTTCGTCGCGGCAATGCCCCGCGTTCACGCACCAGAGACCCGCGCAGCCGTCGAGCACTTCGCGGCCATCCGTCGAACGGTAATACATGCCTTTCGCGCTCTCCAGGAGACGCGGCGCGGCCTTGAACTGGCGATTGGCGGTGAAGGGCATCCAGAACGACGAAAGATCGTCGATGACGGGGCGTGCGTTCATAACGGGTCTCCTCGGGAAGAACGCTCACTCTATGCCCGGACGCAGCCGCGCGGCATAGACAGTGGCTTGACTGCGCTGCCAACTGTGCTGGCAAAATGCTGCAAACTGTGCTGGCTCTCGGCGGCTCATCGATCCCATGATAGAACTCAAGCTGGAACGCGGCTCGCGGCATGCGCCGACGCTCGTCGAACAACTCGTGCGCGCTTTTGCTTCTGCGATCGAAGCGCAGACGCTGCGCGCGGGCACGCTGCTGCCTTCCGTGCGACGTCTCGCCGACGAGCAGCGCCTGAGCACGTTCACCGTGACCGAAGCGTATGGCAGGCTCGTATCGATGGGGCTCGTGGCCGCGCGGCGCGGATCGGGTTATCGCGTGGCCGTGCGCGGTCATCGCGATGAAGTGCGCGCGCTCGAATGGCAACCGCCGAGTCTCACCGCGACGTGGCTGCTTTCCGACGTCTTCGCCGATCATTCCGTGCCTATAAAAGCGGGCTGCGGCTGGCTGCCGAACGAGTGGATCAACGAAAGCGGCCTGCAACATGCGCTGCGCGCGCTAAGCCGCGTGCCCGCCGCGCGCATCGCGGATTACGGCCATCCCTATGGCTTCGCGCCGCTGCGCGAACGCATCGCGGAGCAACTGGATCGCTACGGCCTGCCTGTCGATGCCGCCTCCAACGTGCTGATGACCGCGGGCGCGACGCAGGCGCTCGATCTCATCGTGCGCACGCTGTTACGCCCAGGCGATGCCGTGGTCGTCGAAGATCCGGGCTACTGCAATCTCTTGCAGATTCTGCGGCTCGCCGGTCTCGACGTGCATGGCGTGCCGCGCACCGTGGCGGGCATCGATACGGAAGCGTTCGAGCAGGTTGTCATCGCGCATCGTCCGAAGGCCGTCTTTCTGAACACGACATTGCAGAACCCGACGGGCGCGACGTTCAACATGGCATGCGCCTTTCGTCTGCTGCAGATCGCGCAGCGCCACGGCCTCTGGATCATCGAAGACGACGTGAACCGCGAACTCGCGCCCCCCGGCGCGCCCCTGCTCGCCGCAATGGAAGGGCTCAACCGCGTGCTGTATGTCGGCGGTTTCGCGAAGACCATCACGCCGTCGCTGCGTAGCGGCTATGTGGTCGCGGAGCGCGCGGTGCTGCGTGAACTGGCCCGCACGAAGATGGCGGTGGGGCTGACGTCATCGGAGGCGACCGAACGTATCGTCGACAAAGTGCTGACGGAAGGACGCTATGCGCGCCACGTCGAATTCGTCGTGGAGAAGCTCAGGCACGCGCATGCGCTCGTCGAGGAGCGCATGGACGCGCTCGGCGCAAGTGTGTTCAGGCGGCCGCGCGCGGGCCTTTTCGTGTGGGCGAGCTTGCCCGTCGATCCTTGCGCCGCAGCCGATGTCGCCACACGCGCGCTCGAGCACGGCATCTGGCTCGCGCCGGGTTCGTATTTCCGCCCCGGCGATGCCCCTAGCGCGTGCTTTCGCTTCAACGTGCCGCATTCGGTCGACGACGCGTTGTGGACGTTTCTCGAGACCTTGCCTTAGCGCTCAGGCATTTGCATGCGCGCTGAGGCGATGCATATGTGTTCGCTGGCGTGCCGCGCTCTTCTTCCCGTCGCGCGATGCGGCGAGATGCGCTTGCAGACGTTCGCACACGTCTTTTCTGCGCACAGGGTTGAGCGGATCGCACAGACGAATGGTGAGCGTCGATGCCTTCAGGTGCAGCGGCATCGGCGTGTCGGCTTCCGGCGCTTCCCAAAGTACGACGGTATGCGTGCCGTCCGATACTTGCACGACCTGAAAGCACGCGAGATTGATCTTGCTAAGTTCGTGAGGTTCGATCGAGTGATGCATGATGTCCCCGAAATAGTTGCTCCATGCGGTGCACTTCATGCAAACACTATGCCGATGCCCTCTCGCGCGCGGTTTCATGGTCTGCGGCAGCGACTGTGTAACTTCCTGCGTGCCGTGCGTGAAAAAACGAAAGTCATTTGATTGGCTCGAACGTATTCGTCGGAAGTTCGATTCGATTCGACGAGTACTGCCTAAGCGCTTTCTTTAATCGCGATGAACGCGGCGGTTTCGTAAGGCACAGTCACCGCTTTCTTGCCGCGAAGCTCGGGCTCGGATTCGATCAGCGCGCGAAGCTCCGCGTCGATGCGCTCGCGCGCGTCCTCCGGCAGCGCGGCGACAAAGCTCGTCGAACGCACGCGATGCACGATCACGTCTTCGGGGGAGCCAGTATGGCCAAGCGAAAAATGCGTTTCTTTTAGCGGCCCGAAGCCGGGATGCGGAAATGCGCTGCGCCACGCGCCGGTGTAATAGCGCGGCGTGTCGCCTTCGTGCCGATTGACGATTTCATCGAGCCGTGCGACCCAGGGCACGCGCGCATCGCGCAGATTCCATACGAGACCGAGGCGGCCGCCCGGCTTGAGCACGCGATGAATTTCGCTCAGCGCGTCGCGGCTTGCGAACCAGTGAAAGGACTGCGCGCAGACGACCGCATCGACGGATGCATCGTCGAGCGGCAGCGCCTGCGCCGTGCCCTTGAGCGCCCTGACGTTTGGCAACGCGGTGGCGAGCTTGCCGCGCATCGAATCGACCGGCTCGACGGCGATCACGCTCGCGCCGGTATCGACAAGGCGCGGCGTGAACTTGCCCGTGCCCGCGCCGAGATCGACGACGCTTGCGCCCGGTTCAAGCCCGAGCGCACCGGTGAGCCAGCCCGCGAGTTCCGGCGGATAGTCCGGGCGTCCGCGCACGTAACTGTCGGCATTGGCCATATAGCCCGCAGCCGCCGCCCGATGCACGGCGTCAGATCCGGTTTGCGTCATCGCGTTGGCTCCTCTCGTTCAACTCATTCGCCGTAGATATCGAAGTCGAAATACTTCTGCTCGATGCGCTTGTACGTGCCGTCCTTGATCATCGCGGCAATCGCGCCATCGAGCTTCTCCTTGAGATCGGTGTCTTCCTTGCGTAAGCCGATTGCCGTGCCGGGACCGAAAATCGCGCTGTCTTCAAGCGCGGGCCCGGCAAAAGCGTAAGGCTTGCCGCGCGGCGTATCGAGAAAACCGCGTTCGGCCTGCACCGCGTTTTGAAGCGAGGCGTCGAGACGTCCCGTCAGTAAATCGGCATAGACCTGATCCTGATCCGCATACGATACGACCGTTACGCCCTTGGCGCCCCAATGCGCCTTGGCGTAAGTTTCCTGCATGGAACCTTGTTCCACGCCGACAGACTTGCCCGCAAGCGATTCCGCCGTCGGCTCGATCCTCGAATCGCGCTTTGCGACGAGCCGCGTAGGGACATGAAAGAGTTTGCTCGAGAAAGCAATCTGCTTGACGCGCGCGGGCGTCATGGACATGGTGGAGAGAACGCCGTCGAACTTGCGCGATTTCAGACCGGGAATCATGCCGTCGAACGCATTTTCGACCCACACGCATTTTGCGTCGAGACGGCGGCACAGTTCGTTGCCGACATCGATATCGAAGCCGACGAGCTTGCCGTCGGGCGCTTTCGACTCGAACGGCGGATAGCTGGCGTCGACGCCGAAGCGAATGGTCGACCAGTCTTTGGCGTGCGCGCCAATGGATACGGTCAGCATTGAACTCAACAACACCGTCAGCAGCGTCTTCACGATCGTCCCTTCTTAGCGATGAGTTTAAGGATAGCGTTTTAAACCGTCGCTAAAGATTATAGAGGGGCGCTTGAAGCGAATAAGAAAACGGCCGCGAAAATCGCGGCCGTTGCTGCCTGAAGAGTGCGTTGACGCCTGCCGAATCCCTCAGCTCGCGCGCACTTCGATACGACGCGGACGCGCTTCTTCGCGGCGCGGAATGGTCAGCTTGAGCACGCCATTCGTGAGGTTCGCATCGATTTTCGTGGTGTCGAAATCGTCGCTCACGCTAAAGGCGCGGGCAAAGCGCGGCGCGCGCACTTCGGCGTGACGCAGGCGCAAACCCGCTTGCGCCGGAATAGCCGCCTCTGCTTCGATATAAAGCCGCGCGTCATGCACTTTCACCTCGAGCTTGTCGCGCGGCACGCCGGGCAAGTCGGCCCATAGCGTGATGCCGTGACTGTCTTCGACGATATCCACTGCCGGCGTAATCGTTGGGCGGCGCACGTTGTCGTCGCTCTTGCGCGCGAGTTCGCTTTCATTGCGCTCGGTCATTTGCGTGTTGTCGCTCATGTTATTGCTCCCCAATCTTTCTCGTTACTGAATGGTGATGGCGCGCGGCTTGGACGCTTCGCGCTTGCCGACCGTAATGGACAGCGTGCCGTTTTCGTAGCGCGCTTGCACCTTGTCGATATCCGCGTTTTGCGGCAGTTCGATCACGCGGCGGAAGCTGCCCGTAAAGCGTTCTTTCGCATAAGTGCGCGCGCCTTCGGTCAACGCTTCGGCCTTGCGCTCGCCGCTTATCGTGAGCGTGCCTTTATCGACCGTCACATCGAGCGATGCGGGATCGACGCCCGGCGCAAACGCGACAATCTGAACGGCGTCGTCCGTGCTGCCGATATTCAATTGCGGGAATACATCGGCACGGCTCGAACGGATGCTCGACGGAAGATTGCCGAAGAGCGTCGACATCTGCCGCTGCACGCGGTCGAGTTCCGCGAACAGGTCGCCGCCAAAGTAAAAGTCACTCATGGTCCAGTCTCCGGAAAAGCGGCCGATTGAGGCCGGCGCGCAAGGAAAAAGAGAAAGTGTTCGATAAGGACAGCGCCTTTTTGCCGTCGCTGCCTTTGAATCCAAAATAGGAGCGGGGGCTATCGTTTCAATACCGAAAAACGCATGTCCCAGCGGTTTTCTTATTCATCGGGTGACTCTTGAAACGGGCGCTCGCGCTCCTAGATTGCATCGTTTATGCGCCTCGCACGCGCAACCTCGACCGGCCATACGCTCTTACAATGAGCGCTTCATTCTCACGACGGGGACGGCACGATGAAGGCATGCATTTACGGCGCGGGCGCAATCGGCGGATGGATCGGCGTGAAGCTCGCGCAGGCGGGTTGCGATATCAGCGTGGTCGCGCGCGGCGCGACGCTCGATGCGCTCGGAACGCGCGGCCTGCAACTCGTCGAGAAGGATGCGACGCATACGGTGCGCGTCGACGCAGCGGCCGCGCCGGAAGAACTCGGCGCGCAGGACCTCGTCGTCGTGGCCGTCAAGGCGCCGGCGATGGAATCGGTGGCCGCGCATATCGCGCCGCTTCTGAACCCGCAAACCGTGGTGCTGACCGCGATGAACGGCGTGCCGTGGTGGTTCTGCGACGGCCTTGGCGAACCGTTCGCGGGCAAGCGCCTTTCATCGGTCGATCCGCACGGCGCGATCGCCGCGGCCATCCCCAGCGGGCAAACCGTGGGCTGCGTCGTGCATGCGAGTTGCGTCGTGCAGGCGCCGGGCGTGATCGGCCATCGTCAGGGAAAGGCACTCATTTTCGGCGAAGCGAGCGGCAAGCCGAGCGCGCGCGTCGACTCGCTCGTCTCGCTCTTCGCGAAGGCGGGCTTCGATGCGTCGGGCTCGCCGCTCATCCAGCGCGACGTCTGGTTCAAGCTCTGGGGCAACATGACGATGAACCCGATCAGCGCGATCACCGGCGCCACGACGGATCGCATTCTGGGCGACGAACTCGTGCGCGGCTTCGTCACGAACGTGATGCTCGAAGCGAAGGAAATCGGCGCGCGCTTTGGCATTCCTATCGAGCAGCAGCCGGAAGATCGCCACGCGGTCACGCTCAAGCTCGGCGCGATGAAGACGTCGATGCTGCAGGACGTCGAAGCGGGCAAGGCCGTCGAACTCGATGCGCTCGTCGCGTCCGTGCGCGAACTCGGCGCCATCACCGGCGTGCCGACGCCTTTCACCGATGCGCTGCTCGGTCTCGCGCGCCTGCATGCGCGCACGCTGGGCCTTTATCCGGCGCAATGAGGGCGACGACATGAACGAGCAAGGCAACAACGAGCACGACGACGCGCCCGCGAGCGAACTCATCGCGATGCGCGACCTGCTGCGCGACTTCGTGCGCGAGCGCGACTGGAGCCGCTTTCACTCGCCGAAGAACCTGGCGGCGGCGTTGAGCGTGGAGGCAAGCGAACTGCTGGAGCCGTTCACCTGGCTTGCCACCGGCGACAAGACCGAACTCGACGACGCGAAGCTCCGCGCGATTCGCCACGAAATGGCGGACGTGCTCGCCTATCTCGTCATGCTGGCCGATGCGCTCGACGTGGACCTGCATCGCGCGCTCGTCGAGAAGATGGCGATCAATCGCGCGAAGTATCCGGCGCACAAGGTTCGCGGCGACGCGCGCAAGTACAGCGAATACGACGAATGAGCGTGGCAATGAAACGCATGAATGACAACGCGCACGCACGCGGTTAGGCTCGCATAAACCACTGACAACAAGGATCGCCGATGGACTTTTCGCTTTCGCCGGAGTTGACCGAATTGCAGGCGCGCGTGCGCGCGTTCGTCGCGGATGAAATCGTGCCCTTCGAGCGCGATCCGCGCTGCACGCCGCATGGACCGAACGAAGCGTTGCGCGCCGAACTGATCGCGAAGGGCCGCAAGGCGGGACTGTTGTCGAGTCACGTATCGCCGGAATTCGGCGGATTGGGGCTGGGTCACGTCGCGAAGGCCATTCTGTTCGAGGAAGCGGGCTATTCCCCGCTCGGGCCGGTTGCGCTCAACATCGCCGCGCCCGACGAGGGCAACATGCATCTGCTCGAAGCCATCGCGACGCCCGAGCAGAAGGCGCGCTGGCTGCGTCCGCTGGCGGCGGGCGAGATTCGCTCGTGCTTCTGCATGACCGAGCCGCCGCCCGGCGCGGGCGCGGACCCCGCGATGCTGCAAACCACCGCCACCCGCGACGGCGACGATTACGTGATCGATGGCCGCAAGTGGTTCATCACCGGCGCGGAGGGCGCGTCGGTGGCGATCGTCATGGCGAAATTCGCGGACGGTCCCGCGACGATGTTTCTCGCCGACATGTCGAGTCCCGGCATCGTGATCGAGCGGTCGATGGATTCGCTCGATACGTGTTTTCCGGGCGGCCACGGCGTCGTGCGGTTCGACGGGCTGCGCGTGCCGGCGGCGAACGTGCTCGGCGAGGCGGGCGAGGGCTTTCGCTACGCGCAGGTGCGTCTGTCGCCGGCGCGCCTCACGCACTGCATGCGCTGGCTGGGCGCGGCGCGGCGCGCACACGATGTCGCAAGCGAACATGCGCGGCGGCGTCAGGCGTTCGGCAAGGCGCTCGGGGAACACGAAGGCGTCGGCTTCATGCTGGCCGACAACGAAATGGACCTGCATGTGACGCGCCTCGCGATCTGGCACTGCGCCTGGGTGCTGGATCAGGGCGTATTAGGAAAGCACGAGTCGAGCATCGCGAAGGTGGTGTCGTCAGAGGCGCTGTGGCGCGTCGTCGACCGCTCGGTGCAAGTGCTCGGCGGACAGGGCGTGACGCACGAAACGGTCGTCGCACGCATCTTCGCCGACATGCGCGCGTTCCGGATTTACGACGGTCCGTCGGAGGTGCATCGCTGGAGCATCGCGCGGCGAATCTTGCGCGCGGACAGGGCGCGCGTGTAACGCGTTCTCTCTTTGTGCACTGCGCCACGGACGAGCGTCGTGGCCGGTTGCGGCGTGCGCAACGAGTGCCGCGATCCGGTTACATCTTGTAGCCATTTGCTGCGAACTTTGTCAGATTTCCCGCTTGCGTTTCATCGACGCCACGCCTCGGGAAACCCCTTGTTGCGGCGCAGCATCCCATTGAGTATGCTGTTCTTCGCGGGCGGCTTCGCCGTCATTCTTGCAAACAACAAACATCGCCCGGAGGGGAGCTTCTCCAAGGGCCTCAAACGAGAAGCGCCGGTAATCAAGAACGTTCGTCGAGGCGGGCAGCGCGCCCTCGTGAGCGTCCACTTGAAGGAGCCGCAATATGGACCTGAGCAGACCGTCGAATCCGACGCTGCACGTCTTCCAGCAGGAAGGCGGGTGGCACTGGGGCATTACCGTCGAACGCGCGGCGGGGGGCGGCATGAAAGTCGTCGCCTATAGCGACGAAGGTTTCGACTCGGAAGACGAAGCGCGCGAAGACGGCGAGTACGTGCTGCGCTCGGAAGACTGGCGCTCGCGCCAGAGCTTCAGCCGAAGCGAGCGGCGCACCGGCTGCTCTTGAGCGCGGCCGGCTTACGCCGTTTCGCTGGTCTTCCGTTCGTCTTTCCACGCCTCCATCAAGGCACCTTTCCCCCAAGCGATTAGAGCGCGACACTTCACGCACCGCATCCGAAGCGAGGCGCGCATCATGTCATCCGCGTCCGTCGACGACTTCCCCCCACGCAACGCCCGACGACCCGCGCTTCGTCATGCGCCCGGCCGGTCGATGGGCGGCGTTCCATCGTGGAAGAACTTCTTCAGCTCGGCGCGCAGTTCGGGCGATTCCGCGTGCCGGTGCGCGCTGACTGCGTGCTGCACGGCGGCTTCGAGCAGCTCCTCTTCGGAGTCGGCGGCGAGCGCCACGGTGCAGTTCATGTCGCTCGGGACTTCGCGGCAATCGATGTACTTGCGTGTCATGACATCCTCCTCCCGTGAGAGGGCGAGTTCGGTGTAGGCGGCGCCTTGTGCCCGAGCGCCCGAGTTTGCACGCGCGTGCGCGCTCCGGTAAGGTGCTTCTCCATGAACGATCATCTTTCTGCGACGCCGGCCTTGCCCGACGCGACGCTCGCCGCCTATCGCGCGGCCATCTATCGGATCGACGGCCCGCCGTCCATCGACATGACGATAGGCGCGAAAAGCGCTGACGCCGCGGCCTTGCTCGCGCGATATGGCGCGACGAGCGGCGTCTTCGTGACCGCGTTCAATCCATTCGGACGCGAACTGGGCGCAGAAGACAACGCGGCGCGTCACGCGGCGCTGAAGGCGCATATCGCACGCGCGGGATTGACCGCGTTGCCGGGCGCGGGGGTCGATCCGAAGCACATCTGGAGCGCCGAAACGAGTCTCTTCGTGCCCGGCGCGAGCGACGAGACCGCCGATGAGTGGTTGATCGCCTTCGAGCAGAATGCCGTCGTTTTGGTCGATGCAGACGGCATCCCGCACTTGCGCTTGCACCCGCGCTATCGCTAATAGAACGCTGAAAAGAACGCTGAAAAGGAGAGACGCCATGCCGCTCGTCAGAATCGACCTGTTGCAGGGAAAGGACGCCGCGTATCGTGCGACGATTGGCGATGCCGTCTACGAAGCGATGCGCGCGACGCTCGACGTACCGGAGAACGATCGCTTCCAGATCGTCTCGGAACATAGCGCGCCGGATTTCATCGTGGATCGCGGCTATATGGGAATCAGCCGGACCGACGATTGCATCGTGATTCAGGTGACGTTGAGCGAGGGGCGCGACATCGCGAAGAAGCGCGCGTTTTACCGCGCGGTCGTCGATGCACTGCACGAACGGCTCGACATGCGCCGGGAAGACGTCTTCATCAATCTGGTCGAAGTCAGAAAAGAGAACTGGTCCTTCGGCAACGGCGAAGCGCAATACGCGCCCGAGTAAGGACATGCAGCCGCCGTGCACGCCGTTGCAACCCGACGCGCCCGCCGACGTGCACGTGTGGCGTGTCGATATCGCGCTCGATGCGCCGCTCGACGCCGCCGCCGGAAACGTTCTGCAAGCACACGAAATGGAGCGCGCCGGGCGCTTTCTGCGCCATCACGATGCCGTGCGCTTCACGACGATGCGCGCGGCGCTGCGCAGGCTGCTTGCCTCCATGACGCACGCCGACGCCGCGCATCTAACGTTCGATACCGACGCCCACGGCAGGCCGAAACTCGCCATGCGCGATGCGCCCGATTTCAACGTGTCGCATTCGGGCGCGCACGGCCTGATCGCGATATCGCGTGCGCGGCGCGTGGGCGTCGATATCGAGGAAGCGCGGCTTTCGTTCGACTGGCGCGGGCTGGAGACATCGGTGTTGCATGATGCCGATGCCCGCGCGATCGACGCGCTGCCGCAAGGCGCGAGAAGCGGCGCATGGTTCGCGTGCTGGACCGCCAAGGAAGCCGTGCTAAAGGCGCAGGGCGAGGGCATCGGCGGCGAGAAGCTCGCGATGCCGGGCTTCTCCGTGCTGCCGCTCGGCGGCGCGCGCCGAACGCGTTTTGCGCTCTCCAAAGAAGCGGGCAGCTTCGATGCCGTACCGCTTGCCGCGCCCGCCGGCTATGCGGCGGCACTCGCCTGGTCCACGGAATAGCGCCCGGCGTTTATTCCACTCCGGTCCGAATCAGATCGCGATGCGTGAGGTACAGGCGCAGGTCGAATTCGATCTGATGGTAGCCGGGCTGCATCAATTCACATAGACGATAGAACGCCTTGTTGTGCTCGCTTTCCCGCAGATGGGCGAGTTCGTGCACGACGATCATCCGCAGAAATTCCGGCGCCGTGTCCCTGAAGAGCGACGCGATGCGAATCTCCTTCTTGGCCTTCAGCCTGCCGCCTTGCACGCGCGAGATCGCCGTATGCAGTCCGAGCGCATGACGCAGCACGTCGAGCTTGCTGTCGTAATACACCTTGTCGATGGCGGGCGCGACCTTGATGAACTCGTTCTTGAGATCCGCGCAGTATTGGTAGAGCGCGCGATCCGACTGGACCGCGTGCTTGTGAGGGTAACGCGCGTCGAGATACGGCCCGAGCTGCTGCTGGGCGATGAGTCGGCGCACCTTGTCCTGCAGCGCGTTGGGGTAGGCGCTGAGGTATTTCAGGTGTTGCATGTGCGGGTCGGGTGATGGCT
Organism: Caballeronia sp. Lep1P3; assembly: GCF_022879595.1. Lineage (NCBI taxonomy): Bacteria > Pseudomonadati > Pseudomonadota > Betaproteobacteria > Burkholderiales > Burkholderiaceae > Caballeronia > Caballeronia sp. Lep1P3. The sequence continues at coordinate 391,273 of NZ_CP084266.1, forward strand.
TTCGATGCATGCGTGGCGTGCGCCTGTAGGCGCGCGAGACGGCGTCAGCATTCATTTTAGACATAGCGGCGCAAGCTCGCCGCCGATGTGCGGCAAAGCGTGTTTCGGCGCGCGCATATGCGTAAGTTTCTGTATCCGCGCGCGCAGCAAAGCAAGCCCCGTGCGAACATGCGCGCTTTCTTTCGCAAGCGCTTCAAGGCAGGTTCACATGGCATCGAGCAAGGCCCATCACGCGACCGGATGGGCAGCGGGCATCATCGCGGCGGCGCTTACGAGCAAGGCCACGGGCGTGGATTACATCGCGTGCGCGCTCGCGCTTCTTGGCGGCGTCGTGGGCGCGACCGCCCCCGACTGGCTCGAAGTCGCGTGGTGGACGCGCAAGCGCAAGCTCTGGGTCACGCATCGCACGGTTACGCATTGGGGCATCGGCTGGGCCGCGCTCGCCGCGCTCTCGTGGCATCTGCTCGGGCGTCATCCGGCCGTGCCTTTCGCGTTCGGCTTCGCGTGCGGCGGAATCATGCATCTGCTCGCGGACTGGCCGAATCCGCTCGGCGTGCCGTGGATCGCGGCGCGGCATTCGCTCAGGCTGTGGACGAGCGGGCATTGCGATCTCATCGTGGTCGGCGCGGCGTGGGTTGCGGCACTTTATGTCGTGGATGGTGTCTGGTTTCATCATGAGTATGGCCGCATGCTGCTGCATGCGCTGCATGCCTGAGCGTCCCCGAATTCCTCTAACAACCGGAACCTGCCCATGCAATCGAATCACGCGCGAAGCCGTTTCTTCCTCGTCATGCTCGCCTTCTTCGCGGTCCTCGCGTTGAGCGGATGCGCAGGCTTGCTCACCCGCGACGCGCCGCGCGTGAACGTCGCGGGCATCGAGCCGCTCGAAGGGCAAGGCCTCGAGATGCGCTTCGCGGTGAAGTTGCGCGTGCAGAATCCCAACGACACGCCGATCGATTTCGACGGCGTCGCGCTCGATCTCGACGTGAACGGCCGCGCGTTCGCGAGCGGCGTCTCGCCGCAGCGCGGCACGATCCCGCGCTTCGGGGAAGCTGTTGTCTCCGTGCCGGTGACGGTCTCGGCGTGGTCGGTGGCGCGGCAGGCACTCGGCTTTGCGAGCGGCGACGCGGTCACCAAAGTCTCCTACGTCGCGCGGGGGCGGCTCGCGGGCGGACCGTTCGGCGGCGCGCGTTTCTCGGATCAGGGCACGATCGACTTCCCGACCGGCAGCGGCGCGTTCGGTTACTGATCGGACGCTTCGGGCGCGTTTGTGTCCGAAGCGGAATCGCGATACGGCACGACGCGCCATTGTGCATCCGCACATGCGCGATGCCCGGCGCGTGCGTGCAAGCGGCGCATAATCGCCGAAGCGAAAGCGGCTCGAACATCCCGAACGCACGCGGAGGGCGCCATGCTAGTCAGAATCGACACGCGGGTCGAACACCTCATCAACGAGTTGCTCGGCTTTGCCAAAGGGCGCTTGCCCGAGCCAGCCTTCGCGATCATCGAGCCATTTCTTCGCGACTATTATCAGCAAGTCGATGTCGAGGACATTCAAAGCCGCGATGTCGCCGATCTCTATGGCGCGGCGATGGCGCACTGGCAGACGGCGCAGAAGTTCGTCGGCGGCCGCGAAGTGCTGCGCGTCTATAACCCGAATCTCGAACAGCATGGCTGGCATTCGGACCATACGATCGTCGAGATCGTCAACGACGACATGCCTTTTCTCGTCGATTCGGTGACGATGGAATTGAACCGTCTCGGGCTTGCACTGCATTCGGCGATTCATCCGGTGTTTCGCGTGTGGCGCGCAAAGGGCGGCGAGATCGAGCGCATCGGTCCCGGCCACGAAGATGCGGGCGATGCGCGCTCGCGCCTCGAATCGTTCATTCATTTCGAAGTGGACCGATGCAGCGAAGCCGAGCGGCTCGACGACGTGCGCGTGAACATCGCGCGCGTGCTCGGCGACGTGCGGGCGGCCGTGGAAGACTGGCCGAAGCTTCTCGATGCGGCGCGCGGCGCAATTGCGGATTTGCGCGCGCACGAGACGAGCGCGGAAGGCCTCGAAGCGCGCGCGTTTCTCGAATGGATGGTCGACGATCACTTCACGTTTCTCGGCGCGCGCGATTACGAACTGATCGATCACGAAGGCGGCTTTGCATTGCGCGGCATTGCGGGAACGGGCGCGGGGATTCTTCGCGAGTCATTGCGTGCGCAAGCGAATGAAGTGACGCCGCTGCCGCCGGGCGCTGCGGCGATCATCGAGGGCGCGGCGCCTATTTTTCTGACGAAAGCTAATACGCGCGCAACCGTGCATCGGCCAGGGTATCTGGACTATGTCGGCGTGAAGCGCACATCGCCCGATGGAAAAATCATCGGCGAGCGGCGCTTCATCGGGCTTTATACGTCCACGGCGTATCTCGTGCCGACATCGGAAGTGCCGATCGTGCGGCGCAAATGCGCGAATATCGTAAGGCGCGCGGGCTTTCTCGAAAAAGGGCATCTGCATAAATCGCTCGTGACCGTGCTCGAGCAATATCCGCGCGACGAGCTTTTTCAAGCCGACGAAGACGTGCTCTTCGACATTGCGCTAGGCGTCTTGCGCTTGCAGGAACATCAACGCACGCGGCTTTTCGTGCGGCGCGACCGCTTCGATCGCTTCGTGTCCTGTCTCGTCTTCGTGCCGCGCGACAAGTTCAATACGGATCTGCGCCGCCGCATTTCCAAAGTGTTGATGGCGGCGTTCAACGGCAAGAGCATCGAGTTCACGCCGTTCTTATCGGAGTCGCCGCTTGCGCGCATTCATATCGTCGTGCGCGCGGAGAAGGGCGCAATGCCCGATGTGGACACGCGCGAACTCGAAGCGCGCATCGTGCAGGTGGCGCGCCGCTGGCAAGACGATCTCGCCGATGCGCTCATCGACAGTCATGGCGAGGAAGAGGGCAATCGGCTCTTGCAGCGCTACGCCGATTCGTTTCCCGCGGGTTATCGCGAAGACTATCCGGCGCGCACGGCGGTGCGCGATATCGAATTGATCGAAGCCACGCAGCAGCGTGCGGGCGGCGTGGCGATGAGCCTGTATCGGCCGATCGAAGCGGCGATAGAAACGGGCAAGCGCGCGTTTCGCTTCAAGGTGTATCGCGTGGGCGAGCCGATTGCGTTGTCGCATAGCTTGCCGATGCTCGAACATCTCGGCGTGCGTGTGGACGAAGAGCGGCCCTATCTCATCGAACCGGCGAACGCGCAAAGAGCGTGGATACACGATTTCGGTCTTGAACTGCAGGACGATGTGGAATTCGATATCGATCGCGCCAAGCCCTTGTTCGAGCGTGCATTCGCAAGCGTATGGGCCGGCGAAATCGAGAACGATGACTTCAATCGTCTCGTGCTTCGCGCGCAGTTCGACGCGCGTGACGTGACCATCATGCGCGCGTATGCGAAGTATCTGCGGCAAGTCGGCTCCACATTCAGCGATGCATATATCGAGCGCGCGCTCATCGGCAATCCGTCGATTGCGAGGAAACTGATCGAACTCTTCAAGGTGCGCTTCGATCCGGTACTTACGCAGCGCGAGGATGAGGCAATGCGCATGCTCGCGGATATCGAAGCGGCGCTCGATCAAGTGCCGAATCTCGACGAAGACCGCATTTTGCGGCAGTTCCTGGGCGTCATCATGGCGACGGTTCGCACGAACCATTTCCAGCGCGATGAACAGGGCGAGCGGCGTGCGTGTCTGTCGTTCAAGCTCGATCCGTCGAAAGTGCCGGGCTTGCCGGAGCCTAAGCCGATGTTCGAAATATGGGTCTATGCGCCGCGCGTCGAAGGCGTGCATTTGCGCGGAGGACGCGTGGCGCGCGGCGGCTTGCGCTGGTCCGACAGGCGAGAGGATTTCCGCACAGAAGTGCTCGGCCTCATGAAAGCGCAGATGGTCAAGAACACGGTGATCGTGCCGGTCGGTTCGAAAGGCGGATTCGTCGTGAAGAACCCGCCGCCGCTTGCCGATCGCGAAGCGTTTCTCGCTGAAGGCGTCGCGTGTTATCGCATGTTTCTGCGCGGCCTGCTCGACGTGACGGATAACCGCACGCCAGAGGGCATCGTGCCGCCGCCGGATGTCGTGCGTCACGATGCGGACGATCCGTATCTCGTCGTCGCCGCCGACAAGGGCACCGCGACGTTCTCCGACTATGCGAACGCCATCGCGCATGAGTACGGCTTCTGGCTGGACGATGCGTTTGCGTCAGGCGGCTCGGTGGGCTATGACCACAAGAGGATGGGCATTACCGCGCGTGGCGCCTGGGAATCGGTCAAGCGTCATTTCCGCGAGATGAACTTCGATACGCAAACGACAGACTTCACGGTAGCCGGCATAGGCGACATGTCAGGCGATGTGTTCGGCAACGGCATGCTGCTTTCGCGGCATATCAAACTCATTGCGGCGTTCGATCATCGCCACATATTCCTCGATCCTTCGCCGGACATCGAGCGCAGCTTCGAGGAACGCAAGCGTCTCTTTGCGCTGCCGCGTTCGAGCTGGGCCGACTACGACGCCACGCTGATCTCGGCAGGCGGCGGCGTGTATCCGCGCACCGCGAAATCCATCGCCATTTCGCCGCAAGTGCGGGCGGCGCTGAACATCGGTGCATCGACGCTTGCGCCTAACGAACTCATTCGCGCGATTCTCTTGAGCCCCGTCGATCTGCTTTATAACGGCGGCGTCGGCACGTATGTCAAAGCGAGCATGGAAACGCACGCGCAAGTCGGCGACAAGACCAACGACGCGGTTCGCGTGAACGGCGCCGAACTGCGCTGCAAGGTCGTTGCTGAAGGCGGCAATCTGGGCTTTACACAACTGGGGCGCATCGAATTCGCACAGCAGGGCGGACGCATCAATACCGATGCAATCGATAATTCGGCCGGCGTCGATTGCTCGGACCATGAAGTCAACATCAAGGTTCTGCTTGGGCTCGTCGTCGCGGATGGCGAGATGACGCTCAAGCAGCGCAACGCATTGCTTGCGGAAATGACGGACGAAGTCGGCTTGCTCGTGCTAAAGGACAATTACGCGCAAACGCAGGCGCTCTCGATAGCCAGGCGTCACGTAGCCGAAACGCTCGATGCCGAAGCGCGCCTCATGCGCTATCTGGAGCGCGCCGGGCGGCTCAAACGCAAGATAGAGTTCTTGCCATCGGATCAGGACATTGCGCAGCGGGCCGCTGAAAAGCAGGGGCTTACGTCGCCTGAACGCGCAGTGCTGCTGGCCTATAGCAAGATGTGGCTCTACGATGAATTGCTGGAATCCGGCGTGCCTGAAGACCCGCTCGTCGCGGACATGTTGCCTGCCTATTTCCCACAGCCGCTTCAAAGCCGCTTTAACGCGGCGATGCAGCGTCACCCGCTCAAGCGCGAGATTCTCGCCACTTATCTGACGAATGCGCTCGTCAATCGCACGGGCTGCACGTTCGTGCATCGTCTGATGGAAGAGACGGATGCGCGACCGAGCGATATCGTCCGTGCGTCGCTGATGGCGCGCGATGTCTTCGAACTGGACGATCTATGGCGCAGCGTCGATGCGCTCGACAATCTCATCGCGGACGAAGTGCAGGCGCGCATGTTCGTCGATATCGCGCGTCTTCTCGACGACACGGCGCTCTGGTTTCTGCGTCATCTGATGCAGGGCGCATCCACGTCGGAAGATGGTAACGCGCTGCTTGCGCGCTGCCGTGAAGCGGTGCGACGCCTTGCACCGCGATTGCCCGCGTTGCTGCCCGCCGCGCAGCTCGACGCATGGTATGCGGGCCGTCGCGAGCTCGAAGATGCGGGCGTCGAAAGCACACTCGCAGCGCGTGTGGCGAGCGGCGAGATCGCGATAGCCGTGCTGGATAGCGCGGAAGTCGCGGCAGGCGCGGAGCGCAGTCTCGAACTGGTTGCGAGCGTGTACTTCGGCATCGGCACGCTGCTCGACTATCGCGGCATTGGCGAGCGTGCAATGGCGCTGCCCGTCGCGACGCATTGGGATCTGCTTGCACGCGCGGCGGCGCTCGAAGAACTCGCGCGGCTCAAGCGTGCGCTGACGGCGAGCGCGCTCGAGCAATCGCGGGGCATCGATGCACCGGAGGTCATCGTCGATAGCTGGCGCGCAAGACATCAGGACGCGATCGATCGTTATTCACGCCTGCTTGCCGAACTGCGCGCGAGCGGCGGTGCGAGCCTTTCGATGCTGCTCGTCGTCGTGCGCGAGATGGCCGCGCTGGAACGCGCCCGGAACTAGCGACGCTTCTTGCGACGCGGTGGCTCGGGCGGCGTCAGCGCCGCCGTCCAGAAGTCCGTCACCTGCTTTTGCGCGCGGCGCGTAGCCGCTGTCGTCGCATGTCCGCGTGCGGAACCTGCAATGGCATTCGCGCCGGAAAGCCACATGCTCATGAACGGATTCTTCTTCGTCCAGGGATTCTTCATGGGTCCACCTGATCGATAAGTGCCGCGCGTGCCGCGTCGAGCGATGACGCCGCATGCAGCGTGCCCACGCGCGAACGGTTGTGGTATTGATGGTGACTCGAGTGAGCGCGCATCGTTGTTTTGCCCGACGCAACAATCGTCGCGATTGAATGCGCGGCATTGTGTCCGTGCGATCGATTTACATCGCGCATCCTGCTGCCTACCATTCGGCTCATCGAACGGATACGGCTCGCACCATCGGGCAATGAGATGCGAGAGACTGACAGGAGCACGGAAGTCATGGCTATCGTGCATGCCACCACTGCTTTCAGAACGGTGTTGTCCGGCTTGACGCTTGCGCCGTTCGCGAGACGCAAAGCGATGCAGGAAGCCGCCTCAACCGATACTCGTCTGCGCGACACGCTCGAATCCGTGCCGCTCGCGATGCTCGTGTTAGAGACAGATGCACGCATCGCATTCGTCAATGCAAGCGCGGAAAGGCTTCTTGGCTATACGCTCAATGAACTCGTCGGCAAGACAGTGAATCTCGTCATGCCGGCCTTGCAGATGAGCGATAGCGGAGCGGCGCAAATCTTCGCGTACCGCAAGGACAGCACACAATTTCTCGCTGATGTCGCGCTAAACGCGATGCCCGGTGAAAGCGGGCTTACGCTTGCGGTTGTCGTCGATCGCAGCGAGCGTTATGAACTTCAGCGCAATCGCCAGGAACTCGCGCATGTGACGCGCATATCGATGCTGGGCGAACTCGCGGCATCGCTTGCGCACGAACTCAATCAACCGCTTACTGCCATTCTTAGCAACGCACAGGCGGCACAGCGCTTCGTCAGTCGCGATCCGGTCGATCTCGACGAAGTGCGCGAGATTCTGCAAGACCTCGTTGCGGACACTAACCGCGCGAGCGAGATACTGCGGCGTATCCGTGCGCTCGTTAAGAAAGGAGAACTCGAGAGGGCGCCGCTTTCGGTCGCAAGCGTGATAAACGATGTAGCGCTGCTCGTTCATAGCGATGCTGTCGTGCGTGGCATTCGCGTCGTGCTGGACGTCGATGCGCATCTGCCGCTCGTGCGCGGCGACAAGGTTCAGTTGCAGCAGGTCGTGCTCAATCTGCTGCTCAACGCATTCGATGCAATGGATGAGTGTGCTATCGGCGAGCGCTTGGTGGTTGTTTCCGCCATGCGCGACGAAAGCGCCGTGCGCGTGGAAGTTCGCGATGCGGGACACGGCTTGCCCGCCGCATTCGTCAATCAGTTATTCAAGCCTTTCCATACGTCGAAGCGCGATGGCCTCGGACTCGGTTTGTCGATCAGCCGCTCCATCGTCGAGATGCATGGCGGCCGCATCTGGGCGCGCAACAACAAAGAGCGTGGTGCGACCATCGCATTCACATTGCCCGTCGAGGCGGACATGCCCGCGCATTCGTCATGATCGAGCGCGTGTTCATCGTCGATGACGACGACAGTGTGCGCCGTGCATTGCGGCGTCTTCTGGAATCAGTGGGTTTCTGCGTTCAGGCGTTCGCCTCTGCGCAAGCGTTTCTCAATCATCAGCGAGCGCTTGCAACGCCCGCTTGCCTGGTACTCGATGTGCAAATGCCCGGCGTTAATGGCCTCGAATTGCAGCGCGCCATGCAGGGAACGAGCGAAACCTTGCCGATCATCTTTATGACGGGCCACGGCGACATCGCGATGACCGTCAGCGCGATGAAGGCGGGCGCGACTGACTTCCTCGCCAAGCCGATTAGCGATATGGCCTTGCTCGATGCCATTGGCGCGGCGCTGGAACGTTCCGCAAATGCGCTCGCGCGCCAAATGGAACTCGATTCCATCCAGCGACGCATCGGGCGTCTTACACCGCGCGAGCGCGAAGTGTTCGCGCTCGTCGCGGATGGATTGCCGAATAAGCAGGTCGCGTGCGAACTGGGCACCGTTGAAAAAACAGTGAAGGTGCATCGCGCGCGCGTCATGGAAAAGATGGAAGCCCATTCCCTTGCGGAACTGGTGCGCATGTCGGACAAGGCGGGGATTTCTGCGAGCAGTGCTCGGCGCTTGTCAGGGTCATCGGTGACTTGAGGTGCGCCGACATCAATGCTTATAAGAGACCTTAGCATCGAGCTAATTAAGCAGTGCGTTCTTAACGCCTTCAATGCATGAAGCGCTGCATTCCACTCGGCATCCTCAAGGCAAGTTTGTCCGATGCATGCTAGATGTCGTGCGAAAAATTGCTGCCCGAGGGCTTTACATTCCGTAATGCCGCGCCTTTAATCGACAAGCGGACGCACACGTCCGTTACCGCAATCCGCTTCATTGTCTATCGCGCCGCACACTTGCGGACCGAAGCGGAATCCTTGCGCTTTAGCGTTCCAGATGGCAGGGTCGGGCACGTCGCAGCGCGTCTTCATGCAGCGAGGTTCTAAATGGTCAACATCCCGGTCGAGGCACTCGATACCCTCAAGACGTCCGTGCGCGGAAAAGTAATCGCGCCCGCCGATTCCGATTACGACGATGCGCGCAAAGTGTGGAACGCCACCATCGACAGGCATCCGGCACTCATCGTGCGTTGCGCAGGCACGGCCGATGTCATCGCGGCCTTGGCGTTCTCGCGCCAGAATGGCCTGCTGTTGTCGATACGCGGCGGCGCCCACAATATCGCAGGCAGCGCAGTAAGCGACGATGCTTTGATGATCGATCTGTCCGCGATGAAATCCGTGCGCGTCGACCCCCAGGCCAAGCGCGCGTATGTCGAGCCGGGCGCGCTGCTATCGGACTTCGACCACGAAGCGCAAGCGTTCGGTCTTGCGACACCTCTCGGCATCAATTCGACCACCGGCGTCGCGGGCCTGACGCTAGGCGGTGGCTTTGGGTGGATCAGTCGCAAGTTTGGCGTGACGGTTGACAACCTCGTCGCTGCCGATATCGTCACGGCCGATGGCCAATGGCGGCGCGTGAGCGCAGAGTCGGAGCCGGAGTTGTTCTGGGCGTTGCGCGGGGGCGGCGGAAACTTCGGCGTGGTGACGCTATTCGAATTCCGGCTCCACGAAGTCGGGCCGCAAGTTTATGGCGGGCTGGTCGTGTATCCGCTGGAACAGGCCGACACGGTGTTGCCGCAGTATCGCGAGCTGGTCGCGTCAGGCTCGGAAGACTTGACCGTGTGGGCTGTCATGCGCCTTGCGCCGCCCTTGCCATTCCTGCCGCCCGAAGTGCATGGCAAGCCTGTCATCGCGCTGGCGTGTTGCTATATCGGTCCAGTCGAGGATGGTGCGCGGGCGCTCGAAGCGGTGCGTGGCTTCGGCATGCCATACGGTGAGCATCTCGGCGCCATGCCCTTTACTGCGTGGCAAAAGGCATTCGATCCGCTGCTTACGCCCGGCGCGCGAAACTATTGGAAGTCGCATAACTTCGCCGCGCTCACCGACGATACGTTCGCCATCCTGACGAATGCGGTGCGTGATCTTCCTTCGCCTCATTGTGAGATTTTTATTGGCGCAATGGGCGGGCAGACGAACCGTGTTTCCCCCGATGCAACGGCATACGCGAACCGGGACTCGGCCTTCACGATAAACATCCATGGCCGATGGACCGAAGCGTCGGACGACGACAGATGCACGCAATGGGCCCGCGATATGTTCGCCGCGTTGACGCCGCATGCACTCGGCAGCGTATATGTGAACTTCCTCACGGGCGATGAAGGGGATCGGGTCAAAGCCGCCTATGGACCGAACTATGAGCGGCTTGCGCAAGCTAAGCGGCGCTACGACCCGGACAACGTTTTCCGCAGCAATCAGAACATCCAGCCTGCGTGAAGTGGCGTGCACGGTTAATAACGTTCGATGTGACGGCGCGCGCGTTGCGCGTCGTTGCCTGGATCGTCGTGGACCAGTGCGCGGATGTCGCTGCTCAGGTAGACATCGAGGACACTAAGAAATGGCGCTTCAACGGCGAGACGCAAGCGATCGAAGCGATGATTCAGGCGGCTCTGCTCAAGAAACGTCGCGATCTCTTTAGCGAAAATGTCGCGTGAATTGACGCTATGTACTGCGCTGTTTCGAATGTCTTGCACCTGCTGAAGATCCAGCTTGAGGCCTCGCGTCTCGAAGACGCGCGCACGGTGTTCGTCGGCGGCCAGAACCCACGTAATGGCGGTCATGATGCTCCTCCCGTTCGCCAACGTGCGAACGATACTCGCGCCATTGTGCGCCTAAAGCCGCCGCGCGGCAGCCTCGAGTGCTAACGCAATGCAGCAACGCGCGAAACCGCTAGCCGAGCATCGAGCCGGTTTTCGCATAAAGCGCGTGCAGTGCGAACGCCTGATCGAGACGATGCGGCGTGTGCCCGCCAAGCGCGGATGCCTCGCGGAAATAATCGCGCAAGACATCGCGATAACTCGGATGCGCGCAACGCTCGATGATCGCCGACGCACGCTCACGCGGGGCTAGGCCCGTCAGATTCGCCAGGCCGCGCTCGGTGACGATCACGTCCACATCGTGCTCGTTGTGATCGCAATGCGAAACCATTGGGACGATGCTGGAAATACGGCCATCTTTCGCGACGGACTTAGTGGCAAAGACCGCGTAAGCCGCGTTGCGCGCGAAGTCGCCTGAGCCGCCTATGCCGTTCATCATGTGCGTTCCACCGACATGCGTGGAATTGACGTTGCCATAGATATCCGCTTCGAGCGCGGTATTGATGGCAATAAGACCGAGACGACGAATGACCTCAGGATGATTGCTCAGTTCTTGCGGACGCAGAACGAGGCGCTCCCGGTAGCGGTCGATGTCTCGAAGTACCTGCTCGTGGCGCTTCGCGGAAAGCGTCATCGACGCGCCGGACGCGAATTCGAGCTTGCCTGCATCGAATAAGTCGAACGCGGAGTCTTGGAGCACCTCGGAATATAGAGTGAGTGCATCAAAGGGCGATGCCGCGAAACCGGAGAGCACCGCGTTGGCAATGGTGCCGATGCCCGCTTGCAATGGCGGCAATCGCTTAGGCATGCGCCCGCGCGAGACTTCGTGCTGAAAGAATTCGACGAGATGGCCGGCAATCAGCGCAGTGTCCTGATCGGCGGGTAGTACGTTCGAAGAACTGTCCGGCTGATCCGTAACGACGATAGCAGCGATCTTGTCGGGCGCGATGTCGATGCAGGTTGCGCCGATGCGGTCACGCGCGTGGATGATGGGCAGTGGCCCGCGTGCGGGTCGCGGTTTAGGCGACCAGATGTCGTGCAGGCCTTCCAGCGCGAGCGGTTGCGCAAGATTGATTTCGACGATGACTTTTTCGGCGAGCGTCGCGAATGTCGCCGAATTTCCAACAGAAGTTGTTGGCACGATGCCGCCGGATTCCGTAATCGCCACGGCTTCGATGATCGCGATGTCGAGCTTGCCCAGGCGATTGTCGCGCAATAGCTCGACCGTTTCCGAGAGATGTTGATCGACGAACATGACTTCGCCGCGATTGATCGCGCGGCGCAATGTGGCATCGACCTGAAAAGGCAGACGGCGTTCGAGCGCGCCGGACTGCGTGAGAATGCCATCGGTGTCGTTGCCGAGCGATGCGCCTGTCATCAGCGTGATTCTGAGCGGTTCGCTCTCGTCGCGCGCGCGGCGTGCGATCTCGAGTGGCACGGCCTTGACATCGCCCGCGCGCGTAAAGCCGCTCGCGCCTACGCGCATGCCGTTGCGCACGAGTTGAGCGGCGTCGGCCGCAGTAGTGATTCTGGCGCGCAAGTCGGCACGACGAATGCGATCTTCGAACATCGACATCTCCATGAAACGGATAACTCATGCCTCGTCCTTTGTCTCGTCGTGCCTTTTTCGCATTGGCGCGCAGAGAGACGCGCGCGCGGTGAAGAGGCTTCCTTCGCACGGCGCTTCATTCGGACGAGTCGATGCTGACGGAGACTGGCGGGCAAGGCCGCGATTATAGGTATCGAATGGCGTTTTCATGGGTGCATCCATGAAAGGCCATCTCGCGTAATGCAATTCCTTTGCGCTTTGTCTAATTCGGCGCGCCCTAACGAAGCCGACGCGCCGCAAAACAGCACTCTGATTCGTTCAACTACCGCCAGCGTACAAGCTGCAATAGCTCGTCGGACCCACGCATTCCTGCAACTGGCGCGACGCCTGGTTCGATTGCTGCATGGCGCTGCCGTCGTCGGCGGATGGGGAGGTTTGAGCAATGGCGAGCGATGCACTCGCCGCCAGGATCGCGGCAACCACGAACTTAAGGGGTTTCATGAACTTCTCCTCGTATGACGTGCGCCGTGAACGGGCCGCACAGGACAACTATAGGATGCGTGATCGAGGGAATACATCGTCGTGCGAGGAAGGGACATTTCCTTGCGAACGAAAGATCGTTTTAGCGATGCTTGTCGAAAGGCGCATCCGGATCGGCGAGCGCGCTGCGGATGAAATGCAGCCATGCACGCATGCGCTGAACGTCGTGCCTTTGCGTATCTGAAAGCGTCTCGCATGCGAGCAGTGCCTCGACTGCAAAAAGCGATGCCACAGCCGCGGTAATCGCGCGGCGCAGTGCGGCGCTATCGGGCACGCGAAAAAGCATGGGGATGTCGTGCAGCATGCGTGCGAGCGCCGATGACCACGCATTGCGCACGGATGCAGGAACGCTATCGAGCCTTAGCGCCGCGTTCAAGATGCGCAGATCGATCATCGCCTGACCTATTTCGAGCGTGACCAGCATCCATTGAAGTGCGCGGCGATGTTCACGCGAGCGCCGCGTAAGCAAGCCTGACAATTGCGACATGAGATCGTGAGTGCCCGAGTGAAAGCGCTCGCTAAGATTCGGCAGTCGGCCTTCGCACGCAAGCGCCGCCTGTGCGCGCAAAGCGGCAAGGGTCTTGCCGACAAGCCAAGGCATATGAGGCGGCAAAATGATTGCGCACGCGATTGCGGTGACTGACATCGATACGACGATCGCAATGCCATTGTTAAACAGCATGGCCGGGTCGTAGGCAATGACGTTGTCCGGCGCCGCAAGCAGGCAAAAGAATACGCAGAAACCTGTACCGTATCCCGCGGTGGCCGGGCGCATCGCAAGGAAAGCGCCTGCCGCGAGCGGCGGTGCGAGGACCGCGCACAAGAGCGGAAAGCCGTCGATGGCGGGATAGACCCGGCACAGATACAGATAGCCGACGAGAACCGCGCCCGCAGCACCTACGGCCATATGCGCGACGTAGCGTGCGGGCCGCGCCGATGCCGAAGACAGCGCGCAAGCGAGTATCGCGCCTATGACCGCCAGGCCGCCGCTCGGCCAAGCCGTGCTTATCCAGAACCACGCGACTGCTCCGATAACGCATGCCGTGCGCGCGAACGTCGCAGCGCTGACGAAGCGATCCGTCGTCGCCGCGTAGCGCGTGGGCACCGGCGCGTCGGACTGGCCGCTGCCGATGGCGTCGCGCAGGTTCATCATGCGAGCGATGTCGCTCGTCAAGCGCTCGAGCAACTCTGCGGACGTGACCGTGTCGATGTGCGATGCGTCGTCAAGGCGCTTTCGCAGTGAAGCCTCGAAGCGCGCGAGTGCTTGCGCGTTCAATCGAGGCGAAGCAAGCAGTTGCGCGAGATCGCTTAGGCTCGAGGCGAATGCGGGATGTTCTGCGCTTGCGCGCAAACGCTTGATCGACTGGTCGAGTGCGTGAAGACGCGCACATGCGTCCATGAAAGCGTTGTTGAGGCGCGCGAGCAACACTCGCTGCCGGCGCAAAGCAGGGTTTTCGTAAGCCGCGAAGCGGCGTGTCGCTTCGAAGCCGACTATCTCCTCGACCAAGTCGGTATAACGGTGCTCGCGCATTCTGCGACGCAGGCCGCCGCGTAACACCTCCGCGGCGAATGCGTTGAAGCGCGCCTCGCGTTGCGCAAGCGTCGTGGCAAGCGATGCGCTTGCATGACGCGGAAAGACGAGGGCGCTCACGGCGCTCGAGCACACGATGCCGAGCATCACTTCCGCGCCTCGCGTAAGCGTCGCGAGCAGCAATTGATCGGGCGCGCTTGCGACGGGTACGCCGATCAGCGCAGCCGTATAGCCCGCGAGCACGCATCCATACCAGCGGAATTGGCGATAGCGCACGGCAAGCGCTGCGCAGGCCGCGACCCAGATCGTCAGGCCTAGTACATAGAGTTCGGGCTGCTGCACGAACACCGCGCCGAGCACGAGCGCCGCCAACATGCCGAGCGTGGTGCCTGCAAAGCGGTACACGCTTTTGGAAAGCACCATGCCGGAAAAAGGCTGCATCAGCACGAAGGTAGTCGTCATTGCAATGCGCGGCTGCGTCAGCTCGAAACGCATGGCAAGCCCCATCGCGATGAATGCGGCAAAGAGTGTCTTCAGCAGATGCAGCGAGAGTGTGCCATCGGTTGCGAGCCAGTCGCGCCAGCCGCCGACAAGTTCTTTCGCGCAATAGACGCTTGCGCGCGGCCGATCCGTGAACGACATGCTGTTGCCCGATGCCCGTCTTCGTGAAGGGCCGATTGTAGGCAGCGCGGCATTACGAATTAAGGAGAGAATCAGGGAACATTCTTTCCAGATTCAATAACAATGCCTTCGGCTATTCAGCGGACAATAGTGTTTCCTCGTGATTGTGACGGTTTGATGGACACCCTACAGAACATGCGGGTATTTGCCCGCGTGATCGAAGCCGGAAGCTTTACGGCTGCGGCTCAATCGATGAATTCAACGACAGGCGCCATGTCGCGCGCCGTTTCAGAACTCGAAGCCCATTTGCGCACGCGCCTCATGAATCGCTCGACACGGCGCCTTGCACTGACGTCGGCGGGCGAGCGCTATCTCAAGCGCGTGCTGCAGATTCTCGCGGATATCGACGGCGCGGAGGAAGAAGCAAGCTGCGCGCACGAACATCCATCGGGCACCTTACGCATGTTCAGCTTTGCGAGCGTGGGGCAGCACTATATTCTTCCGGCCATCGCGCAATATCGCGCGCTGCATCCCGAGGTCAAGGTCGAATTGACGCTCTCGCAGCGCATGCCCGATCTCTTCGAAGGCAGCAGCGACGTCGCGGTGGTTTCGGCGAGCGCGTTGTCGGATTCGGAAGTCATATCGCATCGGCTCGGCACGACGTTCAGCATTCTGTGCGCCTCGCCTGATTACCTCCGCGCGCGCGGCGCTCCCGCGCAACCTGCGGACCTTGCGAATCACGATTGCCTTACGTTGCAGACGCCCGCTTTTCCCGCGCGCGAATGGACACTCGAAGGGCCGCAAGGCAGCGAGACGCTGCAAATCAGCGGTCCGGTGCAGGTGAATATCGCGGAGTCGCTTGCGGTTGCGATACGCGAGGGCATGGGAATCGGCATGTTGCCGCTTTACGCCGCGATAGAAGGTTTGTGCAACGGCTCGCTCGTGCGCGTGCTGCCGCAACACACGTTGCAGCGTACCAATCTCTATGCGCTCTATGCATCGCGCAAGTTCGTCGATGCAAAGACGCGCACGTGGGTTGAATTCCTGCGCACGCATCTTCCGCAGGTGATTGCGCGCGACGAAGCATTGCTTGCGGAACTGGGTCAGGACTCTCTGCCCGTGCCGCGAAACGCGCGGGCGAGCGCATGAGTCACTAGAGCTCAAGCGCCTGGGCAATGAATCACGTCTCGCTCCACATGCGAAGCAAGTTGTGATAGCAGCCTACGAGCGTGCGCTTGGCGGCTTCGTCGCCGTTCGTCGCGTTGAGACGCTGAATGGAATTGTCGAGATCGAAGAGCAGTGCGCGTTGTGCGTCGTCGCGCACTAGGCTTTGCGCCCAGAAGAAACTCGAGACGCGCGCGCCGCGCGTCACGGGCCGCACTTGATGCAAGCTCGTTGCCGGATAGACGATGGCATGTCCCGCCGGCAGCTTCACTTCCTGCACGCCGTAAGTGTCTTCGATCACGAGTTCACCGCCGTCGTAATCTTCGGGACGCGATAGAAAAAGCGTGACTGAAACGTCCGTCCGCACGCGCGCGCCATGCCCCGGCACGATGCGTATTGCGCCATCGACATGACTGCCGAAATGCATGCCGCCTTCGTAGCGATTGAATAGCGGCGGATAAACGCGATTGGGCAATACCGCGCTGATGAAAAGCGGATGCCGCTCCAGCGCGCCGACGATCGTATCGCCCAACTCACGCGCAATAGGCGAGCCTTCCGCGATCTGTTGATTGCGCTTGACCGGCGCGCCTTGATAACCCGCGGTCGCGCGCCCATCGACCCATGAATCAGTGGCAGCTTCGAGGCGCGCGCGCATCGCGGCGGCATCCTGTGGCGAAAGTACGCCCGGTATAGAGAGAATCATTGCGTTAGCTTCTTGACGTGCCTTGCGCGCGCGGCCCGAAACGGTGCGCGCAAGGCACGGTTGCACATTAACGGAACCGGTAATTCAAGGTCGCAAGGAACGTGCGGCCAAGGCCCGGCACCGCGCGCCCGCCATCGGACGGGATGAGGGCATCGTAGTACTTCTTGTCCGTCAGGTTCAACACGTTGAACTGGATGTCATAGCGTTTCTGATGATACGCGGCCATGACGTCCCAGCGCGTATAGCCGCCGACTTGAACGAGATCGTTATTCGCCGCATAACGCGACGACACATACGATGGCCCGCCGCCGAACTCCCAGTTGGACGTGACGTTATACGTCGACCACAGCGTCAGCATGTTTCGCGGCGTGTTGGCGAGCGTATTGCCCGTTGTACCGTCGAGCGCCCTTTGCACGGTACCGTTCATGTACGTGTAGCCGCCAAAGACTTGCCATTTGTTCGTGATGTGACCGGCCACGCCGAGCTGATAACCGCGCACGCGCACGTCGCCGTCGAGCGTGTATTCGCCCGTCGAGACCTGTGTGCGTGCGTTCGTCTTTTCGATATTGAAAAGCGACTGCGTGACCGAAAGGCCGCCGTTCAGCAAGTCCCACTTGGAGCCGATTTCATAGGAGCGGTTCTTCTCGGCCGGCGTGTTCTGCTGATTGTTCGTGAGCGTCAGCGCTTCGAGCGACGGGTTGAACGATGTGCCATACGACACGTAATACGACTGCCATTCCGTCGGCTGCCATACGATGCCTGTACGCACGCTCGTGAAGTAATTCGTCTGCGTTGCATATCCGGGCGCGTTGATCGAGTTGTGAATCGATGCCTCATAGCGGTCCCAGCGCACGCCGCCGATCCATTTCCAATTCTCACCGAGCGAAATCGTATCGTTGAGGTAAAGGCCAATGCCATTCGCGCTCGATTCGGCGAGATTGGTCGCCACTTCGCGATAGTTCGAGGGCCGCGATGTATAGGTCGGATCGACGAGCGGCACGATGGCGAGCGTGTTCGACGGCAGTCCCGGCGTGGTCGCCGTGAAGCTCTGGTTGCTATATGTCTCGTGACTCAGATCGACGCCGACGAGCATGTCGTGCTTGAGAAAGCCCGTCGCGAACTTGCCCTCGAAATCAGTCGTGTTGTAGACCGAGTGATCGTTGATATTGCGGTCCTTGCCCTGGAGCCGCACGTATAGCGACGAAAGCGGCAGCGTCGTGTAATTGCCGCTCGTGAGCGCGGTGGAAGTGCCGAGCGGTCCGGTGAGCACGGCGGCTGCATTTGTTGCGCGCGCTTCGGTGCTGTAGTGGCTGAACTGCGTCTGATTGCGCACGGTGAACATGTCGTTGAAACGATGTTCGACGCGCGCGTTGAGCGTCTGCACGTCCTGAATCGTGCGGTCGTCGGTGAAGCCGTAGAAGGTCTTCGTATCGACGGGGGCGGGATGGCCGTTCAATGGCGGAATGCCGTAGTCGGGCTGATCGCGATTGTGCTGGATGAGCGCTGACAGCGTCACCTGCGTCGGCGTGCCGATGCCGAACTTCACTTCGGGCGCAACGCCGTAGTCCTTGCTCTTCATCTGATCGCGCGTCGAGCCGAGGTCCTGGCCGAACGCATTGATGCGAAACGCGGACGTATCCGTCATCGGCTGGTCGATATCGACCGTCGTTCGATAGCGGTCGTGCGTGCCGGCCTGCACGGATACGTCGGCGCGCGGCTTGAGGGTCGGCTGCTTGCTGACCTGATTGATGACGCCGCCTGTCGAACCGCGCCCGAAGTAGAGCGACGACGGGCCATACAGCACGTCGATGGATTCGAGGTTGAACGTATCGCGATAGTACTGGCCGCGGTCGCGAAAGCCGTCGAGATAGATGTCGGTGCGCGCCGTGAAGCCGCGCAGATTGATGTTGTTGCCGATCTGCCCGCCTTCGGCCGCGCCGAGCGTCACGCCGGGCACGTTGCGCAGCGCGTCGGAAAAGGAACTGACCGCCTGCGACTGCAACACCGCCTTGGGCACGACGACGACTGCCTGCGGAATGTCGCGCAGGGCGGTGGGCACCTTCGCGCCGACGCTCGACACTTCCGGCTGAAAATCGCCTGCGGTTTCGCTCTGCCCGGTCACCGCGACGGCGGGAAGGGTAGCGGTCTCGGGAGCATCCGTGTTCGGTTTTGAATCCGCAATGGCGGCGGAAGCGCCTTCGGCGGGAGCCGCGGCAGGCCGTGCGACCTGCGATGCGGGTGCTGCGGTCTGCGCGTAAAGCGGCGCGGCCATCGGCACGGCCGCGATAGTAACCAGTGCCGCGGCAAGCGGCGTTTTCCTCAACATGTCGTTCCCCGATACTTGTTAGTGATGTGCTGCTGCCGGCTAGCGCCGTCTTGCTGACGGCGTGCCGGATTCGCGTCGGTCGAACCAGGCGCTGGCTGTTATTGCCTCGATCTAGCGTCGCATCGGCTAAATACGAATCAATATCATTACACGTTACGGAAATTTTTGGAAATAAACATTGCAGAGCGGGGGTCCATTCGTTGCGGCGCGACACCTGTCCGGGGCATAAACGGCGTTTTGCATTCGTATGCACCATGCCGGATGCGAATGCTCTCTAACGGTGCGTGTCTGCCGCAGGATCGGGCATTGCACAGACGGCGGGCATCACAGTTTCAAAGCATGGATTCCCGTTAGCGCCCACGGTTGGGGCATACGCACGATTCCGATGCCGGCCACAGGTTTTGGCTCGGAACTTGCAGAGAAGGCGGCTTTTTGAGACGGCCGTCGATCATGCAGGCACTTCAATCCGGAACCGACACGCTCTTCCTGCTTCTGGGCGCCGCAATGGTGCTCGCGATGCACGCGGGTTTCGCTTTCCTCGAACTCGGAACGGTCCGCCGCGAAAACCAGGTGAACGCACTCGTGAAGATCCTGGTCGATTTCGCCGTTTCGACGCTCGCGTACTTCTTCATCGGCTACAACATCGCTTACGGCGTGCAGTTCATGCACAGCGCCGACATCCTGGCCGAACATAACGGCTACGCGCTCGTGCGCTTCTTCTTCCTGTTGACGTTCGCCGCCGCGATACCAGCGATCGTGTCGGGCGGGATTGCGGAACGGTCGAAGTTCAATCCGCAGCTTTTCGCGACCTGCGTGATCGTCGGCTTCGTTTACCCGCTGCTGGAAGGCGTGGCGTGGAACGAGCGCTTTGGCATTCAGGCGTGGCTCGCGCATGCCTTCGGCGCGCCGTTCCACGATTTCGCCGGCTCTGTCGTCGTGCACGCATTCGGCGGCTGGGTCGCGCTGCCGGCGGTGCTGCTGCTCGGGCCGCGTCACGGGCGCTATCACAAGGACGGACGCATCGCCGCGCATCCGCCTTCGAGCATCCCGTTTCTCGCGCTGGGCGCGTGGGTGCTCGCCGTCGGCTGGTTCGGCTTCAACGTGATGAGCGCGCAGACGGTCGACAAGATCAGCGGCCTCGTCGCGGTCAATTCGCTGATGGCGATGGTCGGCGGCACGCTCGCCGCGTGGTTCGCGGGGCGCAACGATCCCGGCTTCACGTACAACGGGCCGCTCGCCGGTCTCGTCGCCGTGTGCGCGGGTTCGGATTTGATGCACCCGCTGGGCGCGCTGATCGTGGGCGCGGTCGCGGGCGTGCTCTTCGTGCAGATGTTCACCTGCGTGCAGAACCGCTGGCGTATCGACGATGTGCTCGGCGTGTGGCCGCTGCACGGGATGTGCGGCGCGTGGGGCGGCATCGCGGCGGGCATCTTCGGGCAGAAGGCGTTCGGCGGCATCGGCGGGGTGTCGATCTGGTCGCAGGCCATCGGCACCATCGGCGCAGTGTTGCTGGCGCTCGCCGGCGGGGCCGCGGTGTATGGCGCCATCAAGATGACGGTGGGACTGCGCCTCGACCGCGAGGAAGAGTTCAACGGCGCGGACCTCGCCATCCACCGCATTTCGTCGACGCCGGATCGCGAGATGGCGGGCTGAGCGATCGATCGCCGATTGCACGCAAAATACCGGCGGGCGGCATGCAAGATGCAATCGCCGCCGGTTTGCGGAGTATCAGAGCAGAGCCGGGCATACGTTTCGCTGAATGTGACGGCGATCGGGACGAGGCATGTCACCGATCGATGCGGCCGCATCGGTTCGAAGAAGTCGCGACGCACGTCGACATCGGCTCGCTATGCCGATGCGTGCTCGCCGGTTACGATATAGCGGCCGACTCACATAAAGGCCGAACGCTTGAACCCCACAGAGACCGGGAACTTCGATTTACCGCTCCCTTCGCGCAACTTCGCGCTGACGCGGCGCGTGCTGCTGCTCGTGCTGGCCGCCTCGGTCGTGATTCCGCTCGCGTGTCTTTGCATTTACGGCTATTACGACTACCAGCGCCGCTTCGCCGATGCCGAAGAACTGACGGAGCGCCTCGCCCGCGTCGCGAACGAGCATGCGCTCAAAGTCCTCGATCTGAATCAGCAACTCGAGACGCGTGTCTCCGATCTGCTCGGTGATAGCGACGACGCTAGCATTCGCAGCCGCGAAGAAGCGCTGCATCGCGCGCTCGACGACATGAGCGGGACCCTCGTGCAAGTCGCCGCCATTTCGCTATTCGGAGTGAACGGCGAATTGCTCGCCAATAGCCGCTGGTATCCCGCGCCGCACATTTCCGTCGCCGATCGCGACGACTTCCGTTCCGCACGCGCGCTCGCACCCGTGACCTACTTTTCGCGGCCATTGCTCGGCAAGCTCGCGCAATCGGACGTGTTCACGACGACGATGGGCCGCATAGGCCGCGACGGGCAGTTTCTCGGCGTGGTGTCGATTGCGCTCAAGCGCGATTACTTCGTCGACTTCTATCACGAGATAGCGGCGGGCGATAACGCGCTCGTAATCGGCTTATATCGTCGCGATGGCGGCATTCTCGTGCGTTATCCGCCGGGCAAGGAGGCGCAGCCCGCGAACAATACGCCGTTCACCCAGGCGTTTCGCAGCAACGAGTTGTATGGCCGCCTGCGCATGACATCCACCGTGGACCACGTCGAGCGCGTGCTTGCATATCGGCGTGTCGGAGATTTCCCGCTGTACGTCGCGACAGGCTATGCGACGTCCGTCGTGCGCGCGCGCTGGCGTCAGAATCTCGCGCTCGTCGCGGCCATCGCGGCGTTGCCGTGCATCGCGGTATGGCTTCTGATCGCCTTTTCGATCCGCCGGCTCGATGCCGAGCGCGACGCGTGGGAACGCTGGCAAGCCGAAGTGGCGACGCGCCTGTCGATCGAGGCATCGAGCCGGCAGTTGCGGCGCATGGGCGCGCTCGGCAACCTCGTCGCGAACGTCGCGCATGACTTCAATAACCTGCTGATGGTCGTGTCGTCGAACATGGCGCTTGCGCGGCGCAAGCACTTCAACGATGTCGAAAGCGAAGTGCTGGCCGTCGAACGCGCGACGGCGGGCGCCGAATCGCTTGCGCGGCGGCTCATGAGCGTCGCGCGCAAGCATCCGCTCAAGCAGGAAGTCATCGATCCCGCCGCGTGGCTTCGCAGCATGCTCGACATCGTGAAGCGCGCGGTGCATCCGTCGGTCTCGCTGACCGTCGAATTCTCGGCGGACGTGTGGCCGATCATGGCCGATGCCGTCGAACTGGAACTCGCGCTCGTCAATATCGTCGCGAATGCGAGCGAGGCCATGCCGCGCGGCGGACGCATCGTGATTCGTTGCCAGAATGCGCGTGTGCGCGCATCGGAAACGGATTTGCCCGATGGCGAATACGTGCTCATTTCCGTCACCGACAACGGCGAGGGCATGAGCGAAGCGGTCTTGCGCCGCGCGTTCGAGCCGCTCTTCACGACGAAGGTTCGCGGCGCGGGCACCGGCTTGGGCCTTGCGCAAGTGCTGGCCGCATGCGAACAGGCGGGCGGCACCGCGCGCATCACGAGCGTGGCGGGCGCGGGCACGACAGTTAGGCTTTATCTGCCGAAGCATCATGGGCCAGCGCCCACGTCCGCGCCCGTGTCCGCGCCTGTGATCGAGCCGGAGCCGGTGAAGCGCGCGCAGCCGTCATCCACCGCAAGCGACGAGCATCCGTTGCATGGCATGTCCGTGCTGCTCGTCGAAGACAACAAGGACGTTGCGGCCGGCGTCATGGCCGTGCTCGAAGTCTTCGGTTGCGCCGTGCATCACGAAGAGAGCGCGGATGGCGCTTTCGCGCTGCTCGGCGAAGGCCATGCGTTCGACCTCGTGCTGTCCGACGTGCAGATGCCGGGCAGCATGAACGGCATCGATCTCGCCGAGCAGATCATGAAGCGGCTGCCCGCGCAGAAACTCGTGTTAATGACGGGCTATGCGGACGAGATAGAGCGTGCGAGGCATCTCGGCGTGCCGATTCTCGCGAAGCCATTCGACATGGACGATCTTCGCGATCTCATCGCGGAAGGCGTGCCGCATTGACTTCTAGCCTTTGTCATGCGAGGAAATCGGGCGCGCGCCTACGAGCGGATTGAATGCGCGCTTGCCTGGCGATGCGGTGTCGTCGTCGCTGCGCTTTGTGCGCGTCGCGCGCTTGCTTTCCCCGCCCAACTGACTCAGCAAGTCTTCGTCGTCAGTGGGTTCTTCATTGGTCGGCTCGGCGCGCGCGTTTGCCTGCTGCGCGCCCGCGAGATGCTCGACCACCGAGATGAAGTCCTTCTGTGCCGCGCGCAATGCGCGCCCCGGCATCATCATGAGCACGACCGCTTCCTGCACGGTGCGGTCGTCGACGGTATGAAGCGCGCCTGCTTCGTTCCAGTCGATGCCGCTATTCGCATAGGCTGCGATCACATGATGCAGGACCGCCGGAGAGAGCACGCCGGCATCGTATAAGCCGACGATCTGCCGCTCCGCGAGCGCGAAAAGACTCGGTTGAGAGGCAACGACGGGCTTCGCCCTCGGTTTGCGCGCGGCCATTATTTCGACGCGGGCGCGACCCGCCATACGGTGTTGCCGACATCGTCGGCGACGAGCAGATTGCCCGCATGATCGACGGCGACGCCCACGGGACGACCGAGCGCGTGGCCATCCGAAGAAAGAAAACCAGTGAGAATGACTTCGGGCGGGCCGGACGGATTGCCGTCCGCGAACGGCACGAAGATGACTTCGTAACCGCTTCTCGGCTTGCGGTTCCACGATCCATGCTGACCGATGAACGCGCCGTTCCAGTAATGCTGCGGAAACGCTTCGGCATCGTAAAACACGAGTCCTAGCGATGCCGTATGCGCGCCGAGCGCATAGTCCGGAACCACGGCTGATTGCACGAGGTCCGCGCGTTGCGGCTTCACGCGATCGTCGACATGCTGGCCGT
Organism: Caballeronia sp. Lep1P3; assembly: GCF_022879595.1. Classification (NCBI taxonomy): domain Bacteria; kingdom Pseudomonadati; phylum Pseudomonadota; class Betaproteobacteria; order Burkholderiales; family Burkholderiaceae; genus Caballeronia; species Caballeronia sp. Lep1P3. The sequence goes on from NZ_CP084266.1 coordinate 415,338, forward strand.
AATAGCTATAAGGCCAGCCATAGAACGCGCCATCCTTAACCGACGTCATATAGTCGGGAACGAGTTCGTTGCCGAGCTCATCGCGCTCGTTCACCGCCGTCCATAGCGCGCCGCTTTGCGGTTGCCATGACAAGCCGTTCGGATTGCGCAAACCCGTTGCAAAGAGCCGCGTTTGCCGCGTTGCAATGTCCACTTCCATGATCGCCGCGCGTCCCTCCTCGGCGTCGATGCCGTTCTCCGCCGCGTTGCTATTCGAGCCGATCGTCACGTAAAGCCGCTTGCCGTCCGCGCTTGCAATGACGTTCTTCGTCCAGTGATGATTAATGGTCCCAGCGGGCAAGTCGATGAACTTCTCGCCCGGCGACTCGATGTGCGTTTCGCCGCTTCGATATTTGAAGCGCACGATCGCATCCGTATCGGCAACGTAAAGATCGTCTCCGACGAGCGCCATGCCGAACGGCGAATGCAGCTTGTCGATGAAGACCGTGCGCGTTTCCGCGACGCCGTCGCCATCCGCATCGCGCAGCAGCGTGATGCGATCCGGACTCGGCATGCCCGCGCCGGCGCGCTTCATCACCTTCTTCATGACCATGCCTTTGACGCCCGCGTTTTCGTCGTGCTGTGCGGGCGCATTCGTCTCAGCGACGAGTACATCGCCGTTAGGTAAGGTCGCGATCCATCGCGGATGATCGAGTCCAGACGCGAACGCATTCACATTGAAGCCTGCCGGTGACAGCGGCTTTTGCCCTTGCGCCCACGCCCTCGCCGGCGCGATGTTCACCGTCGGCAGCAACGACTTGTGCGGCGCGGGCAGCATGGGATTCGGGCCGAAGCCCGCGGGATAGTCGTCCGCGCGCGTCGCGCCGCTCGCGACGGCCAGCATCGCGATAGCCGCCGCGCGCAAGCGTCGCGAGTTCATCGATCAGCCTCCGCCGATGCCTTGCGTCACCTTGCCGGTGCCGTCGCAAGTCGGGCAATCGGCGCCATTTTGCTTGCCGGTGCCGTTGCAGTCAGGGCAGATGTCCTCGCCCGTGCCGGGCGCGCCGGGTTCCGCTTCATCGCCGGGACTCAGTGGGGGTTCTTGCGCCATGATCGTCTCCTGGTGGTGGTGCTGCGTGGTGTTGCTCGAGCGCGCTTGGAAATTGTCCGTTGCTCGGCATGAGCAAGCGCCGTTCCCTTTGCCGCGTTTAAGGCTTGCGTCCGAACGCTTCGCGCAAGTGTTTCTTGGCGCGCTCGAGTGTAGTGCGCCGCGTCTTGGGCAGATTACGCCCCGCGCGATTGATATAGAAGTTAAGCATCGACATGGCCGATTGAAACGGCGAGCCCTTGCGACGTGTGCTTTTCTCCGAAGAGTGCTTGAGCGATTGCGCGATTTCCTCTGCATTGCCGGTCTTGAAGATATCGTGCTCGAGATCCATCGCGTCGCTCGTTTCCATCACATGATGCGACCAGCGATGATTCGATCCGGCGGCTTTAGCCGGTGCACGCTTTGCGCTGCCGGCCTTCTTGCGATCGCTTGCGAGCGCATGACGCTGCCGCGTGCCGCCGGTCTTGCCGGAGCGCGTCTTTCTTGCGCCTGTCGATGTCTTCGTGGTCTTGCGGCTCGTTGCCATGACGTTCCTCGATCAACGTGTGTTCTTCATGAGCCGATGCGCTTCGCGCAGCGCATCGACGATCGCCTGATAGGCGGCATGGCGCGTTTCGGGATCGGGTGCGCGCAACACGAACGAAGGGTGATAGGTGGCGACCACAACGCGTCCTTCGTGTTCGATCGCGTGTCCCATCGACGCCTGCAATTTGGCCTTCGAATCGCGCAACACCGATTTGAGCGCGGTTGCGCCGAGCGCGACGATCACCTTGGGATCGATAGTCGCGGTTTCGCGATCCATCCAGTAATGACATGCATCGACTTCGCGCTGCGCGGGCGTCTTGTGCATGCGGCGCTTGCCGCGCGGCTCCCATTTGAAGTGCTTGACTGCGTTGGTCACATAGACTTCCTTGCGCGCGACGCCTGCTTCATCGAGCGCGCGATCGAGCATCGCGCCTGCCGGACCCACGAAAGGCTTGCCCTGCAGATCCTCCTGATCGCCGGGCTGCTCGCCGACGATCATCAGCGGCGCATGACGCGGACCCGCGCCCGGCACCGCTTGCGTCGCGTCCTTGTAGAGCGCGCAGCGATGGCATTCGTCGAGCGAATCCGGAGTCTGGTCGGGTTCTACGCCGGGTTGTCTGATGGTCGGCATGGCATGCGGCCTCAACCGTTCGCCATGCGTCGCGCGGCGTCTAGCGTAAGCGGCTCGCGCGTGGCTTCCGCAAGCCGGCTCGTCGCAGCGCTGCGTTCGCATGACATGACGGCGCGCAGCGCATCGCCCTTCGTCGTATAGGCGATGAAGGCCTGTGCATCGAGATCGCCGTCTATTTCTACGCGGTCGAATTCGTCCGCATGGCCGAGATACTCGAACGTCTTGTCGTAGTGAAGCGTCCAGAAGAAGGGGACGCCCGCATACTCGCGCGCTATGCCGGCCATGTTGAAGGCCGCCACCCGCGTGCCACGGTCGCCTGGCAAGTCGTCCACGCGCGCCACTTTGTGCTGGATCGCGGACATCGCATTCTCCGGTGACTTTAGATAACCGCGAAGCAAGTTGCGGACCTCGTAATCGATAGCGCCGTGGAATGCGTGTTGCTCGACTAAGACGCATCTACACGAATGGAGGCCTACTATGAGCAGCGATGATCGTTTCGAAGGACCGGGCAGCACGGACAAGCCGCTCGGCGATGCGGGCAGTGGAGCAAGCGGCGGCGGCTCGTTCGGCAATCAGCCAGGACCGGGCGCCGCAACGGGCGGCGATCCGAAGCAAGGCGTGCGTCAGCCCAATGCCGGTGAAGTCGAGCCGGAAGAGCGGCGTCTCGGACAGCAGCCGCATCAGACAGCGGAAGTCCCGCTAGGCTCGGGCGATCGACCCGAAGCGCCCGGCAAGGGAGGGCAAGGCCCGGAAGTCAGCGACGATCATAGTCTCGGGCAACAGGACGTGCCGCCGCGCGGCAATTGATCCGCTAATCGCGAGTGCAAAAACAAAGCGGCCGCATTTCTGCGGCCGCTTTGTTTTATGCCGATTAACGCGTGGCAATGTACATCGTAATTTCAAAGCCAAAGCGCATGTCGGTGAAGCTCGGGGTTTCCCACTTCATAAAGCCTCCTTGTGCAATGAGCGGCCTGACGAACGACAGGCCGTTGCGCGGTTCAACTGCTCCAGCGCCGTGCAACGCCGCGCCCCCAAAATCGACGCTCTTTCATCCTAGCGCGACTTGAGCGTTTGCATCATTGGAAATTGCCACAGTGATCATTTAATTTATTTATAGCGGCCTCGGGCGATTGCCCGAATCGTCAGGGTTCGTACTGATTTTTTCAGGATCAGTGGCCTCGTCGCGTTCCATCATTTCGCCGGGGCGAGGGATTACCCTGTCCACGTCTTCCGGGCGAATATTGTTCAGTTCGTTACCGCCCGGTGCGCGCGGCTTGTCGTGTGTGTCCGGAGCTTCAGGTGTCTGGGCCATTACGTTTCCTTTAGAAAGTCATTCGGCGCGGGCCGCTTCGCGCAGCACCGAAGCGTCGCTGTCGTAGTTGTGATCGGCCATTTTTCTTAGGACCGCCATCACTTCGCCATCGGCACCATTGCGCTTGGCAAGCGCCATAAGTTTTTCCTTGCCCATCGGATAATCGGCGCCTTTTAGCGCGCGCACGATTGCGTCAGGACCGGGTTCGTCCAGATGCCGTTGATGCTGCGACTGCGCGGGATGCTGAGACATAAGGCCTCCTTTCGATGACAGTGAGCATACGAATGGAGCAACGCGCGTACCCGTCAGCGGGCGCGTTTGATGCTGCGGTTAGCGTGTGATCAAAAAAGGAGGACACGCATGACCATCTCTGCCGACCGCATCTCCGACACCGAGGTCAAGGTCGAAGACACCATCTATACGTTCGATGACAAGGCGAGGGCCGACGCATTCCAGCAATGCCTCGGCGGCGGCACGCTCGACACGTGCACGCGCGATCACGCGCCCGTATCGACGCGCGCCGCCGTCCAGGAAGGCGGACTGAAGGAAGGTGAGCCGGGCAGCATCATCTCGCCGTCGCTTGGCGGCATGCCTTGATCGTCGCGAAGAAACAAGCCTAGAGCAGCGCGCTTGCCGTCGAACGCGGCGCAAGCGCGGCGCGCGTCAGCGCTTCAAGTGGCATCGGCTTGTCGAAGAAATAGCCTTGCGCTTGCGCGGCGCCCATGTCGCGAAGCACGGCAAGCGTTGCCGCATCTTCCACGCCCTCGGCAACGAGCGTGAGATCGAGCGATTCGGCCATGCGGACGATCGCTCGCACGATCGCGCGGCTGCGTGCGCTTTGCGTCAGTTCCAGAATGAACGACTTGTCGATCTTCAGGCCGCTGAAACGATACTGATGCACGTAACTGAGCGACGAAAAGCCCGAGCCGAAATCGTCGAGCACCACGGACATGCCGTTATCCGCGAGCCGCTGCATCGTGCGTCGCGCGAGATCGGGTTCGGCGACGAGCGCGCCTTCTGTCAATTCGAGGCACACGCGCGAAGGCGATACGCGATAACGCTGCAAGAGCGCGAGGACGTCGTCTGCGAATTCCGGGCGCGTCATGCTATAGCTCGAACAGTTCACATGAACGGGCGGCCAGTGCGCGTAGCGCTCACTCGACAGAATCGCGGCGACGCGTTCCAGCATGTAGAGATCGAGCCGGCCAATCAGCCTGAGCCCTTCGACAGCGGGCAAAAACGCCGCCGGCCCGACGATGCAGCCATCGGGCTGACGCCAGCGGATCAATGCTTCGAGCGCGACGACTTCGCCGCTTTTCACATCGACGATAGGCTGAAAGTAGGGCAGCAGTTCGTCGTCGCGTTTCATCGCGTTGCGCAATGCGCCTTCGCGTTCCACCTGGTCGGACACTTGCCGCCGCAGTTCCTGATTGAACACGACGAAACTGTCGCGGCCCGCATTCTTCACGCGATACATCGCGGTATCGGCGTCGCGCAGAAGATCTGCGGGTAAGGTATGGAACTCGCTGTCCGCGCTCACGATGCCGATGCTGCACGACGAAAAGACCACATGCTCTTCGATATGAAACGGCAGATCGAAGGCCGCGAGAATGCGCTTTGCAATGGCTATCGCATCGTGCGTGGGCGCGTTCGGCGACAACACCGCGAATTCGTCGCCGCCGAGACGCGCGAGAAGGTCCGTCGGGCGCACGCAATCGCGCAATCGCGCGGCTGCTTCGACGAGCAGCATGTCGCCGAAGTGATGACCGAGGCTGTCGTTCACGACCTTGAAGCGGTCGAGGTCGATGAACATGACCGACAGTTCGTCGCCGCGCGTGCGATAGTCGCGCCACGCGCCATCGAGCCGCTGCATCAGGTGGTTTCGATTGGGCAGCCCGGTCAGCGAGTCATGCGCGTTCTCGTGGATGAGGCGCGCGTTCGCTTCGTCCAGTTCGCGCGTGCGGGCCTGCACGCGCGCTTCGAGTTCGAGGTTCGCGGCATGCAGCGCTTCGGCGTCGCGGCGGCGCGAGAGCGCGGTGTCGATATGGCGCGATACGAACGTCAGCAATTCCTGATCGCGCAGCGAATAGCGCACGAGCGGCGAATAGCTCTGCACCGCGAGCACGCCGCGCACGACATCGCCGTCGAAGAGCGGAATGCCTAGCCACGAGCGCAGGCGCACGGTGCCGTTTTCCGTTTCGAACGCGCCTTCGCTAATGAGCCGCTCCGCTTCGTGATGATCGATGAGCCGCGCGCGCCGCTCGTGAATCACATACTCGGTGAGGCCGCGCTGTCCGCGTCGCGGCGCGGGGCGTTCCTTGATGATTTCGTCGACGTAATACGGAAACGACACCTCGCCCGTCTCCGTTTCGAAGAGCGCGATGAAGAAATTGCGCGCGTAGAGCAGTTCGCCGACGATCCCATGCAAGCTGCGAAAGAACTCCATCATGTCGCCCGGCCGGCTCGACAGTTCCGCGATCTGATAAAGCGCGGCCTGCAGATGCTCCGACCGCTCGCGCTCGGCAATGCCGTGACGCAACGCCGCATTCAGTTGCGACAGCTCCGACGTGCGCCGCGCGACCTGCTCTTCGAGATCGGCGCGGTGCAGGATGCGGTCGAGCGCCATCGCGACGTGCCGCGCCACCACGAGAAAGAGCGCGCGGTCTTCGGCCGTGTAGATGCGCGAGACGTCATAGACCTGCATCGCCAGCATGCCGAACACTTCGTCGGATGCGTTCTTGAGCGGCGCGCCCATCCAGAACTCCGGGCGGTCGCCGAGGCAGTAGAAGCGTCCGTCGCGCTCGGCGGCGGTGATGTCGGCGGCGGTCACGAAAAGCGGCTGGCCGCTCGTCAGCACGCGGCCCGTCATCGAGAGGCGGGACGGATCGAGTATGTCGAAATTGTCGGCTTCGAGGACGTCGGTATCGATCACATCGACGTAATACGGATACGTGATCTTGCCCGTCTTGCGATCGTAAAGCGCAAGGTAGAAGTTTTCGGCGTCGATGAGCGTGCCGAGGCGCTGGTGAACGCAGCGCAGGAATTCGGCGCGGTCCGGCACCGAACTCGCCAGATACGCGATTTCGTACAGCACGCGCTGCGTGAGCTGGGCGCGCGCGAGGGCGTCCGTCTGCACGCATTCGCCGAGACGCCGCGCGAGTTCCGCGAGTTGGGGGTCGTTTCGGTGCGCAAGCGGGGCGATGAGCCAGCCGAGCACGCCTTCACCGCGGCCGGTCGGCCAGCGGCACCAGCCGTGCGCGGCGCAAAACTCAGCCAGCTTTTCCTCGGGGATGCTGCGCGGCCACGCGAGCGACGCGCCGCCCCGGCGCGCGAGATGCAACTGCTCACCCGCGCGATACCACGCCCACTCCTGGCCGCAGCGCATCGCGGCGGCGTCGCGCAAGAGCGCCTCGATCGACTGGAGATCGGTCTCGTCGGTGGCGGCTCTATCCGCGATCGGAGCCGGCGGCGCGTTGTACGCGGGAAACACAGTCATTGGCGCTCCAGGCCGTCATTCAGAACTTTTGTCGGATCGTTTCCGGCGGCTTTTCGGGCGGTCCGGGCTTCTTGAGTATTCGCTCTTACCGGGCTAACGGCAAAGCGCCTGCGGGCTTGAGCATCGGCGAAAAAAAATCGTGAGGTGCGCTGCATCAGCGCGCCGTGTCGACGCCCGCCGCGAACCGGTCGCGATACGCCTGCGGCGACACGCCGAGCGAGCGCAGGAAGCCGCGCCGCATGGTTTCCTCGGTGCCGAAGCCGCAGCGCGCGGCCACGCGTTTGACGGGCAGCGCGGTATCGGCGAGCAGCCGCCGCGCCGCTTCCAGTCTCATGCGTTCGATGGCGCGCGCCGGCGTCATGCCCGTTTGCGCCCGGTAATGGCGCACGAAACTGCGCTCGCTCATGCCGACGCGCGCGGCGAGGCTCGCGACGGACAGATCGGCCGCGAGATTCTCCGCGATCCACGCGTGGAGTTCGCCGAAGCGTTCGCCGGCTTTTTGCAGCGAAAGCGCCGCGCTGAACTGCGCCTGACCGCCGGGGCGCTTCAGAAAAACCACCAGATGACGCGCGACATCGAGGGCAAGCGCACGCCCGAGGTCCTCTTCGACCAGCGCGAGCGACAGATCGATGCCCGCCGTGACGCCCGCCGACGTCCAGACGGCGCCATCGCAAATGAAGATCGGATCGGACTCCACGCGCACCGCCGGGAAACGCGCGGCCAGTTCCGCGCACCGCGTCCAGTGCGTGACGGCGCGGCGCTCGTTCAGGAGGCCCGCCGCCGCGAGCAGAAACGCGCCGGTGCAGACCGATGCGGTGCGCCGCGTGTGCCGCGCGCGCGTGCGGATCCAGTCGATGAGCGCCGGGTCGCGCACCGCCTGTTGCACACCCCAACCGCCCGCGACGACGAGCGTGTCGCACGGCGAAGCCGCGTCCGGTAACGGTTCGCAGACGAGGCCGAGGCCGGCTGACGCCGTCACCGTCGCGCCGTCCGCCACCACGCGCGCGCGATACGGCCGCGCCATGCCCGCTGCGACGGCCAGCTCGTTCGCGGACGCGAATACCTGCAGCGGCCCGGCGACATCGAGCAACTGGACGTCGGCGAAGGCGAGCACGTCGATGTCGCGCGGGGCAAATTCGGAGGCGTCGTGCATGGTGGCGGAAAACGTGGGTCGGCTGTCAATTTCGCCATAGCGTAGCCGCGTAGGATTGGCTCGTCTACTCACATCGACAAAGGAGAACGCGATGACGCTTCACATCGGCTTATTGCTGTTTCCGGGCGTGCAGCAGCTCGACATGACCGGCCCTTACGACGTGTTCGCCCACATGCCGGGCGCGCAGGTTCATCTCGTCTGGAAGACGCGCGAGGCCGTGGAATCGAGCGCCGGCATGATCCTCACGCCCGACACGACCTTCGACGACTGCCCCGCGCTCGACGTGATTTGCGTGCCGGGCGGCGCCGGCGTCGGCGCACAGATGGAAGACGGCGAAACGCTGGCGTTTCTGCGTCGGCAGGCGCAAGTCGCGCGCTACGTGACGTCGGTCTGCACCGGCGCGCTCGTGCTCGGCGCGGCGGGGCTTCTGCGCGGCAAGCGCGCGACGACGCACTGGGCGTATCACGACATGCTCGCCGAGCTCGGCGCCGTGCCCGTGCATGAGCGCGTGGTGCGCGACGGCAATGTGCTGACGGGCGGCGGCATTACGGCCGGCATCGATTTCGCGCTGACGCTTGCGGCGGAGTTGATAGGCGAACATGGCGCGCAGGCCATACAACTCGCGATGGAATACGCGCCCGCGCCGCCGTTCGATGCGGGCGATCCATCGCGCGCGCCCGCCGAAGTCGTGCGGATCGTGCGCGAGTACGAAGCGGCGTCGATCGCGGCGCGGCGCGAGACCACGGCGCGCGTGGCTCAACGGCTGGCTGCGAGCGCGTGAAGCGTCAGAAACGCTTCTGCATGAAATAGCGCGAGCGCCCGCCGTGAAAACCGGCGATTTCGCCGAATGTCTCGTAGCCGTGGCGCGCGTAGAGATCGCGCGCGTCCGCGTTGAGCGTATCGAGCCACGCGGCGCGGCAGCCGCGTTTCTTCGCTTCGGTCTCGGCGGCTTCGAGCGCGCGCGACGCGAGCCCGCGACCGCGTGCGTCCTCGCGTATCCATAGCCATTTGACGAAGAGCCAGTCCCACGCGGTATAGCCCGCAAGCCCGCCGACGAAGTCGTCCGCAAGATAAAGCGACACCGCGAGATCGCGATGCCCGCTTGCGCCGAGCTGCGCCGCGTTGAAGGCCGCGAGGCCGCCCGCGACTTCCTTCTCAAACGATTCGTCGATCCAGTCGGCCACCGCGACCGTCACGCCGTCCATGTCAGACCTGCGAGGCCGGCGCCACCGACGCGCCTTCGATGCCATGCCGCGCGAGCGCATCGGCGACGAAGCCCGAGCGTTTCACGTCCTCGACAAAATCGCGCAAGTAACGCGCGGCTTCGTCGCCACGGCTCTTGGGCAAGCCCATCGCCTGCTGGATCACCATGAAGCGTTCGTTCAGGAGCCGCAAGCCGGGCGTGCGCGCGGCATCGGCCTGGAGCTGCTGTTTGACGCCCGCGGCCACTTCGAGACCATCGCGCAGAAAGGTCTCGACGACCGCCTGCGACGACTCCGTGCGAACGATCTGCGCGCGCTTGATTTCGCGCGTGAGGAAGAGGTCATACGCGCTGCCCTGGCCGACCATGATGCGGTTGCCTTCGCGGTCCACTTCGTCGTTGCTCGCAAGCGGCGACTCATTGCGAACGAGGTAGAAGCCTTCGATCAGCACATACGGCGCGGTGAACGCGATGCCCGCGCCGCGCAGCGGATCGATTGCGAAGAAGCCAATGTCCGCGGCTTCGTTCGTCACGGTCTCGACGGACTTCGCGGCGGTATCGAATGCGCTGAACGCGACTTGCACGCCGAGACGCGACGCGAGTTCGCGCGCGAGATCGACGGATACGCCGCCCGGCTCGCCGCTTTGCTCGCCTTTCGCCGCGTTGCGATGCGCGAGGATCGGATTGCCGAGATTGATGGAGGCGCGCAGCACGCCTGTCGGCGCGAAGGCTTGGAGCAAGGTGGCGGAAAGCGTCATGGTGTCGAGTGCCTCGGAATGCGCGAGCATGCAGAATACGCGAACCGTTACCGCTCTTGCAAAGGACACGCGCCATGAATCGACCGTTCGACGCGCACGCGCTGATCGCGCGCCTCGGCTTGCAGCCGCATTCCGAAGGCGGCTACTTCCGCGAGACGTATCGCGCGAGCCAGCGCGTGACGCGCGAAGGCGCCATCGAGACGCGCGCGGCGTCCACCGCGATCTACTACCTGCTTTGCGACGGCGCGCATTCCGCGTGGCATCGCATTCGCTCCGACGAAATCTGGCACTTCCATGCGGGCGATCCGCTCGACGTGCATGTGCTCGACGCCGGCGGCAAGCTCGTCACGCATCGGCTCGGCGATGCGCTCGTGCACGCGGATGCCGTCTTTCATGCCGTCGTGCATGCGGGCGACTGGTTCGCCGCCGAATGCCGCGATGCGTCGGGCGCGGCGCTCGTCGGCTGCACGGTCGCGCCGGGCTTCGAGTTCAGCGAATTCGAACTCGGTTCCAGCGTGCAACTGCAGGCGCAATATCCGCAGCATCGCGAGCTGATCGCGCGGCTCTCTTAGCGCTTTAGTTCGATGCCGAGCGTCTTGCAGATGTAAGCGCCGATCGCTTCGATGTCGCCGAGCGGCAGCGTCGGCAAGCTGCTTTCGATGGCGGCGGGATCGTCGGTAGCGATGGCGAGAATGTCGATATCGGTCATGTAGAGCGGCGCGTTTCCTGTCGATGGGCGCACGACTTCGAGGCGCGGCATCGCGTCGCGCGCGAAGCCTTCGACGATCACGAAGTCCGCATGCGATAGCCGCGCGGCGAGCGCGGACAGCGGCGGTTCGGCTTCGTCGTTCAATTCGCGCACGATCGCATAGCGATACGGCGACGCAATCAGCACTTCGCCCGCGCCCGCGCGACGAAAGCGCGCACTGTCCTTGGAAGGCGGTTCCAGTTCGATGGAATGATGGCTGTGCTTGATGACGTTGACCGTCAGTCCGTGCGCGCGAAACCACGGTAAAAGCGCTTCGATCAGCGTGGTCTTGCCCTGACCGGAGCGGCCCGAGATGCCGAAAAGCGGCGGATGCGGCGAATTCATGCGATGTATTGTCGTTGCGTCGATCCGGGTTTAGCGGCTTGTTGGCGAGGCGCGGAAAATCGCGCTATCGTCGTGGATCGTGCTTGCACGCCGTGGGGCGCGCGTTGCCCGCGAGCACACGGCATTCCATAGGATCAGACATGGCCGAAGACAATCCCAGCACCGCTCTCGCTCCACAGCAGTTTTCCACCGACGTGATGCTCGAGAAATACGCCAAGGGCGACGAGGCGCGCGTCGAAGACATACACCGGCGCGTCGCGCGCGGCGTGGCGCTTGCAGAACCTGCCGAGACGCGCGCGAAGATCGAAGCCGAATTCGTCGATAACTTCAGGCGCGGCGCTCTCGGCGCGGGGCGCATCATGAGCGCGGCGGGCGCGGGGATCGACGCGACGCTCATCAACTGTTTCGTGCAGCCTGTCGGCGATGCGATTCAGGGCGTCGACGATAACGGCTTGCCGGGCATCTACGTGGCGCTGTTGCAGGCCGCCGAGACCATGCGGCGCGGCGGCGGCGTGGGGTATAACTTTTCGGCAATCCGTCCGCGCGGCGCGCGCGTGCATTCGACAGGCTCCGCAGCGTCGGGGCCATGCAGCTACATGGACGTGTTCGATGCATCGTGCCGCACGGTCGAAAGCGCGGGCGCGCGGCGCGGCGCGCAGATGGGCATCCTCGATTGCACGCATCCGGACCTGCTCGAATTCATCGCGGCCAAGCATACGAAAGGGCGATGGAACAACTTCAACGTATCGGTCGCGGTCACGGACGAGTTCATGCAGGCCGTCGCCGACGATGCGATCTGGCAGCTCGTTCACAAGGCGGAGCCGTCGCCATCGCAACGCGCATCGGCGGACATCCGTCAGCGCGAGGACGGCCTGTGGGTGTATCGCGAAGTGCGCGCGCGAGAAGTGTGGAACACGATCATGCGTTCTACTTACGATGTCGCGGAGCCGGGCGTCGTCTTCATCTCGCGCATGAACGAGGACAACAATCTGCGCGCGCTCGAAACGATCCGCGCGACGAACCCCTGCGGCGAGCAGCCGTTGCCCGCTTATGGCTGCTGCAATCTCGGCCCGCTCAATCTCACGCGCCTGGTGCGCGATCCGTTCGCGCAGATGCGCGGCGGCGCGCCGAGCTTCGACTGGGACGGCCTCGTTCGCACGACGCGCACGCAAGTCCGCTTTCTCGACGACGTGCTCGACGTGACGCTCTGGCCGCTCGAGGAACAGGCGCGAGAAGCGCAAGCGAAGCGTCGCATCGGCGTGGGCTTCACCGGTCTGGGCGATACGCTCGTCATGCTCGGCTTGCGCTATGACGCGCAGGAAGGGCGCGACTTCGCCGCGCGTGTCGGACGCACGATGCGCGACGAGGCGTATCGCGCATCGGTGGAACTTGCGCGCGAGCGCGGCCCGTTCGCGCTCTTCGATGTGAAGCGTTATCTGGAAGAGGGCACGTTCGCCTCGCGCCTGCCCGACGACATCAAGAGCGCCATTCGCGCGCACGGCATTCGCAACAGCCATCTGCTTTCCATTGCGCCGACCGGCACGGTGAGCCTCGCGTTTGCGGACAATGCGTCCAACGGCATCGAGCCCGCGTTTTCGTGGACGTATCAGCGCACGAAGCGCATGGCGGACGGCTCGCGTCAGACCTTCGCCGTCGAGGACCACGCGTACCGCCTCTATCGCGAGATGGGCGGCGACGTGAACGCGCTGCCCGATTACTTCGTGAGCGCGCTCGACATGTCCGCGCACGATCACCTCGACATGATGGCGGCGGTGCAGCCTTTCGTCGATACGTCCATCTCCAAGACCGTGAACGTGCCCGCGGATTATCCGTTCGACAAGTTTCAGGACCTGTACTTCGAGGCATGGCGCCGCGGGCTGAAGGGACTCGCCACGTACCGGCCGAACGAGACGCTCGGCGCGGTGCTGTCGGTGACGCCGCAAGAGACCCCGAGCGATTCGCCCGATCCCGAACTCGATCTCGATCCGTTGCGCATCGCGATCGATCACCGGCCGCGCGGCGAGTTGCCCGCGATCATTGAGAAGGTCGAATATCTGACGCAGGCGGGCAAGAAGTCGCTGTATCTCGCGGTGTCGTTCATCGAAGTGACGGGGCGCATCGCGGGCGAGGACGTGACCATCGAGCGGCCGATTGAATTCTTTATTCCAACCGGCCAGAGCGACGAATCGCAGCAATGGATCACCGCGACCATGCGTTCGCTTTCGCTCGCCGCGCGCGGCGGCTTCGCGGCGCGCACGTTGCAGGACATGCGCAAGGTGTCGTGGGATCGCGGTCAGGTGCGTCTCGGCGATGTCGAGCGGCTCGACGGTCAACGCAGTCCGCGCTGGCACGACTCCGAAGTCGCGGCGCTCGCGTATGCGATCCAGCAGATCCTGCATCGGCGCGGCTTTCTCGACGCCGAGGGCAATCAGGTTCCCTCGCGCGTGCTCGCGAAAATGCGCAGCGACGCGGCGCAGCCGGTGCGTGCGCTGCAGCCCGAGGATGAAGTCGCCGGCGACGTGCCCCAAGCCGCGACCGAGCCGCACGGACTCGCGCGCATGCACGGCCGCAAGTGCGCGACGTGCGGCGCGAACGCCGTCATCCGCAAGGACGGCTGCGACTTCTGCACCGCATGCGGTGAAGTCGGCGCCTGCGGCTGAGGCTAAAGGCACATCATCGACGCCCGGACACTGCTGTGTCCGGGCGTCGTTTCATCTTCCGCTGCCGTCACGCAGTGGCTTGGCTGCAGATGCCGCGCGCTGGCAACGACCTTACGGCTGCTTACGAATTAGGATTTCTCGGGGGTGTCTTTTCCAACCCCTTTGATTGAAAATTCCGACCGGCGCATTTCAACCAAGCAGGCTAAAGATAAACCGAGGGCCGACCCGCCGCGCTGCCTGCAGTGCGGGCGAGGGCGAAATGCGCCGCCCCGGCATCAAGGTGGCAGACCGACCGACGCGCCGCGGTGCTTGCATCGGTTTCAAGACTGGAACCGTTTTTAATCAAAATATTTTGGAGTATTGAACATGAAGAAGTCCGTGATCTCGGCTTTCGTCGCTGGCGTGCTGGCCCTTGCTGCGGGCGGCGCATTCGCGTCGGACGGCACCATCACCTTCAACGGCGCGCTGACCGCAAGCACCTGCACGATCAATGGCAACGGCACGTCGTCGAGGGACTTCACCGTGACGCTGCCGACCGTCTCCACGTCGACCCTGACGGCCAGCGGCCAGACGGCGGGCGCCACGTCGTACAACATCGCGCTGTCGGGTTGCGCGCCGGTCACGAGCACGAGCAAGGCAGCCGTGTTCTATGAAGCCGGCTCCACCGTGGACCCGGCGGACGGCCGCTTGGTCGTCGCAAGCGGCGGCGCGCAGAACGTGAAGCTCGAACTCCTCAATAACGACGAAACGCAGATCAAGGCGGGCTATTCGCGCGACCTGCAGAACTCCAAGCCGGCCGACATTTCGTCGGGCGCAGCGACGCTCAACTACGAAGTCCGCTACTACGCAACGGGCGCGACGTCGGCAGGCGCGGCGAATTCGTCGGTTGTCTACAGCATCGATTATCAATAACCGGTGCGATATCAACGGAGCTTTCGGCCTTCAGGCCGCTAGGCTCCGCTGCATGGGCGGGCGCCACGCCCGCCTCCTCATGATTCTGTGCTCCGCGTGGGCTTCTCCTCGTCACTATGAAACTGCTTAGCCGACTCGCATCCGCCGCGGCGCTCGTTACCGCGATTCAGGGCTTGAGCCCGCATGCACATGCGTCCGTCGTGATCGCCGGAACGCGCGTCGTGTACAACCAGGCCGATTCCGAAGTCACCGTCAAGCTGACGAACAACGGTAAGCTGCCCGGTCTCACGAAGGTGTGGATCGACAAGGGCGATGCGGACGCGAAGCCGGATACCATCGACGTGCCGTTCACCATCAACCCGCCGATGATGCGTATCGATCCCGGCAAGTCGCAGACCTTGCGCATCATGTCGACGGGCGAGCCGCTGTCGGGCGACAACGAGAGCGTGCTCTACCTGAACGTGCTGGAAGTTCCGCCCAAGCCCACCGGCGACGAAGCGAGCGCGAATCAGCTGCAGCTCGCGTTCCGCACGCGCATCAAGTTCTTCTATCGTCCGACTGCGCTCAGCGGCCAGCCAAGCGATGCGCCGGGGCTGATCGTTTGGCATCTGAAGCGCGATGGCGGACAGAACATGATCGTCGCGAATAATCCCACGCAATATCACGTATCGTTCGACCGCATTCAGGTGGTCAACGGTGCGCAGAAAGCGGAATTCACCGATGGCGGCATGGTCGCGCCGGGCGAGACGAAGGCGTTCGCCATCAAGGGCGACGTTCCCGCAGCCGGCGCGAAGGTGCACTACACCGCGATCAACGACTACGGCGGCCCGCAAGACGGCGACGCCAGTCTTGCTCCGTAAGCGGCGCGCTTTCGCCGCAAGGACACACCGTCCGCTGGCCGCGCGCGCGTCGCGCCGCCATATCCCGTAGAAAAGCGACAGCGTGCACGCAAGTGGCACGTCGGGGATTCGCTTTTGTCGAAAGTTCGGATAACTGAATGAAAACGCACTACTGCAACGCTCCCTTGCCCAGCGCGCGATTAAGGCCCGTCACGCTATTCACGCTTCAGGCTTTGGCTGCGATGGGCGTGAGCGCGCATGCGTGGGCGCAGACTTCCCCGCAGCCCGCCGCCGTCGAGTTCAACGAGCAGTTCCTCGATTCCGGCGGAGCGCAAAAGCTCGACATTTCGCGCTTCAATAAAGGCCAGCCGGTCCTGCCGGGAACGTACCGCGCCGACACCTACGTGAACAACGTCTGGCGCGGCAAGTTCGACGTCGACGTGCGCGATTCCGCGCAGCATCCCGGCGTGGTTCTGCCGTGTGTCGATACGGAACTCGTGGAACGCCTGGGCGTGGACCTGCGCAAGCTCTCGCCCGAAGCCGCCGCGATGCTGGATAACGCCGGCAATGCATGCGTGACGCTGCCTGAACTGATTCCCGGCGCGATTGCATCGTTCGACGGCGGCGAGCAGCGGCTCGACGTGAGCGTGCCGCAGATTGCAATGAGCGCCCGCGCGCGCGGCTATGTCGATCCGAAGTACTGGGACGAAGGTATCAACGCGGCCACGTTGCAGTACAACGCCAACGTCTATCACAGTTCGACTGGCGGCTACGACAACGACTCGCAGTATCTCGGTCTTATCGGCGGGATCAATGTGGGACCGTGGCGCTTCCGCTATCAGGGCAGTCTCACGCACAACAACGTCAGCGGGTCGCATTTTCAGACCGTGCAGACCTATGTGCAGCGTCCGTTCAAGGACATCAAGAGTCAGTTGACGGCCGGCGATACCTTCACGGACGGCGCGTTGTTCGACAGCTTCGGCGTGCGCGGCGTGACGCTCGGCAGCGACGACCGCATGTATCCGGAATCGCAGCGCGGCTATGCGCCCGTCGTGCATGGCATCGCGAACAGCAATGCGCGCGTGCAGGTCAGGCAGAACGGCAACATCATCTATGAAACGACCGTCGCGCCCGGCGCGTTCCAGATAGACGACCTGTATCCGACGGGCTATGGCGGCAACCTCGACGTCGTCGTGACAGAAGCCGACGGCACCCAACATGTGTCGACGGTGCCGTATGCGGCCGCCGTCAACGCGCTGCGCCCCGGCGTCACGCGATACAGCGCGACGATCGGCCAGTACCGCGATCCGACCATCGACATTCATCCGTTCGTCTCGCAGTTCACGGTTCAGCGCGGCGTCAGCAACCTCGTCACGCTGTATGGTGGCGTGAGCGCCGCGGACATGTACTTCGCCTCGATGGTCGGCGCGGCGCTCAACACGAGCGTCGGCGCGTTCGGTCTCGACGTGACGCAGGCGAGCGCGAGCTTCAAAGGCTATGGCACGCACAACGGGGCGAGCGTTCGAATCAGCTATTCGCGCCTCTTCGAGCCGACCAATACGAACATTGCGATCGCGGCGTATCGCTATTCGACGAACGGCTTCTTCACGTTGCCCGACGCGGTCACGCTGCGTGAACTGAATCAGCGTCATCAGCCGGGACTGATGAACGCGATGCAGAAGTCGCGCCTGCAGTTCGTGCTCAACCAGAGCCTCGGCGAGAGCGGACGTTACGGCTCGCTCTACGCGACCGGTTCGTTGCAGACGTACTGGAACCGCGCGAACCACGATACGCAGTTCCAGATTGGCTACAACAACAACTGGAAGCGCCTGACGTATGGCGTCTCGGCGGTGCGGCAGTTCCTGGTGGAAACCAAGCGCTGGGACAACCGGATCATGTTGAACCTGTCGATTCCGCTCGGTTTCGGCGCACATGCCCCGCAAGCCTCGACCAACTTCCAGCACGATACGGCCGACGGTCGCTCGACGCTCCAGCAGTCGGTCACGGGCACGCTCGGCGTCGACAACGCGTTCAGCTATGGCGTCAACGCCACGCTCAACGATGGCGGCAACGATGCGGGCGGATCGGCGAGCGCCGGCGGCAACGTCGGATACGTGGCGCCGTTCGCGCTTCTCACGGCGAATGCGAGCGCGGGCCGTCAGTACTCGCAGGTCGGCGCAGGGATGTCGGGCGGCGTCGTGGCATGGCGCGATGGCGTTGCGTTCACGCCGAACATGGGGGATACGGTCGCGGTCGTCGAAGCGAAGGACGCAGCGGGCGCGCGCCTCGCGAACGGCGTCGGCTTGCGCGTGGATCCGTGGGGACACGCGATCGTGTCCGGCATGCAGCCGTACTCGAATAACGACATCGAGCTGGACCCGAAGGGCCTGCCGATCAACATCGCGCTGAAGTCCACGGTGCAGCGCACAGCGCCGACCGCGGGCGCCGTCGTGCGCCTGCAGTTCGATACCGAGAACATGGGCAAGCCAGCGGTCATGCGGGTGACGCGTCCCGACGGCAAGCCGTTGCCGTTTGGCTCCGAAGTGTTCGATGGCGACAACCGCACCGTGGGAACGGTGGCGCAAGGCAGCCGCATCATCGCAACGGGCCTCAAGCTGGACGCGGGAACGCTCGACGTGAGATGGGGCGACGCGCCGGAGCAGCGTTGCGCGGTACGGTATCAGTTGCCCGCCGCCGCGAACGCAGCCGACGCCTCGAAGCCGAACACGGTCAGCATTTCCGACGCTGTTTGCCAATGATGAATGCCGCATCGACGAAAACGTTAGGATGACATAATGAAATACACTGACCGACTTGTGTCCACGCTGCTGCGTCTTGCCATGTGCTGGCTCACAGCACTGCTGGTCATGCCGTCTTCCGCGTGGGCCGCCGCGAACTGCACGGTCAACTACAGCTCGTTCACGCTGACCCTTCCAGCGACCGTGGCGGTCGCCCGCGACTTGCCGAATGGATCGGTGCTCACGATGTGGTCTTCGTCCACGGCGAGAGCGACTATTGGACGTGCATCGTATCGGGAAGCGTCTATACGGGCACGGACTTCGAGACCGCAGGCATCACGACGGCAGGGCCGACCGCTTATACGCTGAACTACCAGGGCGTCAATTTCGAGGTCTATCCGACGAACGTCCCCGGCGTGGGCATCGCGATGGGCGGCTACACCATCCCGAACAGCCTCAGTTCGGGGCCGTGGCCGTTCTCGAGGCTCGGTCGTCAATGGAACGCGAACGGAACCATCTATAACGGCGGCCAGTTGATCGTGGCGCTGGTGAAGACGGGCGACATCACGCCTGGCACCGTCACCGGCATGGTCGCGCAGGCGTTCTCGTGGCAAACCTTGACGCCGCCGCCCGCGGGGAACGTGCCATCGGCCGGTGTCATCAACTTCTATGTCACGCCGGTTGTCATCACCGTGCTGACGTGTCAGACGCCCGACGTGACCGTTCCAATGGGCATTCAAGGTCCTGCCGATTTGCCGAGCATTGGGCCGGCGCCGAGCAAGGTGGCCTCGTTCAATCTCAGCCTCAACAATTGTCCGGGCGGCACGACGGTCTCGGGCACGTCGGCGGGGCAGATTCATAGCGTGCAGTACCGCATCGATCCGTCGGCGGGGACGATCGCCGGCTACACCAATGTTGCGGCGCTGGGCGGCAGTCCGGCTGCGGGCGGCGTCGGCATTCAGCTTTATGACAGCACCGGCGCGGTGTTTCCCTTCGCGACGTATCGCACGCTCAGCGGCTTCGACAGCACGAATGGCGGAAGTTATTCGATTCCGATGACAGCGCGCTACTACCGCACCGGCACGCTGAGCGCCGGGCCCGCGAACGCGACTATGACGATGACCGTGCAATACCAGTGATCGTCACGGCTGCCACCAGCGCGACGGGCGGCACGCCGCGTCGTTCCGCGCATGCAATATCAACGACAGGAGAATTGAACATGAACAGACTCAAACTAGGCGTTGCTGTGCTTGGACTCATGAGCGCAGGCTCCACATTCGCCGCCGACGCGACGCTGACCTTCACCGGCACGATCATCTTGCCGACGTGCACGGTCGATCCCAACTCGGTGACGCAGAGCATTCTGCTCGGAACCGCGCGAACCACGGACTTTACGGCGGTGGGCGACACGAAGAACGCCACCGCGTTCGATCTCAAGCTCAACAACTGCGCGGCCAACACGAACGTTTCCATGACGGTGAACGGAACCTCGGACACGGTGCAAAGCGTGCTGAAGAATACGGGCACCGCAGCGCAGGTCGGCGTGCAATTGCTCAAAGCGGCAAACACGGGCGGCACGACCGGATCGCCGGTTGCGCTCAACACCGCGATGACGCTTGGCGCCGTCGATGCCACTAATGCGATGACCATACCGCTGGTGGCGCAGTTTTATCGGCTCGGCACGATGACGAGCGGCACGGTGTCCGCAACCGCGACCGTCAATTTCGCCTACAACTGACGACCGCGATGGAATAATTCGGACGACGAAGTAAGTGTCAACACTAGTAGTGCAACGGGGAAGTGCAAGGTAGTCTCGGGAGCCGCGTATCTGCGATGCGCGGCAGTATCTCTTCAATCGAAATTTCGTGAGTTTGACAAGATGGAAAAAATCGACCGCAACATGCTGAATGCCTGCTCGATCGCGGGCGGAACGGCGAAGACGTCAAGCAGTTCTTCCAACTCAACGACCGTAACAATCGGCATCTCGGCACCGGCGCAATCGCCGAACAACAATCAGAAAGCGGTTCTGCTCTCTGTTTCCACTCGCTAAAGTTCAAGCGAAGGGTGTTTAGGCCGTCCGCTTTGCGGACGGCCTTTTTTATTTGTCGCTCGTGATATGTGCGCGCGGCGTCGGATTTAAGGTTGATTATCGGCAGCGATATTGCGAATTGCATTGACTGTCAGCTTTTCGTCATTAAGGAAGTCGTCGGTTGCCGGCATGGCTCGAATATCGGTGCGTTGCATCGAAGCAAGCTCAGGAACCGGCCATTGACGCGCCATTAATATGACGCGTTTTAGGAATTTTCGTCATTTACGCTTTTGGCTAAAATGCCTACCATTCCCGCCTTCAAGTCCAGATGAAACTGGTTCCTTGAACGTCCTGACCGGACGAATTGAACGCGACTCAGTAGAGCGCGTTAGTAATCAAACCATAATTCGAAAAGGAATAAAAATGCAAAAGATCGACCGTAACGCACTGGTTAAGGAATCGCTGGCTGGCGGCTGCGCAAAGAACAGCAGCCGTTCCGCAGCCTCGACGACGATTAATATCTACATCACGACGAAATAAGGTTATTGACGCCGTCAGGCGTCTGATAACCGGGTCGGCGGCCACAGCCGCACATGTTCGCCGCCAAACCGCATTCGCTGCAAGCGAATGCGGTTTCCTTGGGGCTAGTTCTAAACCCCGATCCATTCCCGTCCACCGTTTTCCGTCTTTTCGACGACGAGTTTGTCATGTCAGCCTTGCGTTCCACGCTGAAGAAATGGATCGCCATGCGAAAGCATCGGGCGCGCCGCAGTATCGTCGGCCGGATTCCGGTGCATGCCGTGGAAACGCTCGCCATTTGCATCTGGCGCATGCGCAGCCTGTTCGACGCCGAAGCGCGTGCGAGCGGCCTCGTTAGAGCCGAAATCGGCGCCGATGTTCTCGGTTTGCCGCGGGCGCAATCGCATCGCGCGCGCGTGGGCGCACAGGTTGAAAAGCTGATCGATCAGCGCATTTATTTTGGCCGCGACATTCGCAAGAGCGAAACATGGCCCGACCTGGACGCAATCGCCCAAACGCTCGCGAGAGCCGTTGAGAAACTCAGGAAGGAAGCGCCTCGGCGTCCGGTATTTCTGTCGCCGTTTCACTTCGTCTCGCAGTACGCGAACATTTATATCGTCGAGCGCGTGGCCGGGTTGCTCGGCCTGCAGTCGATGTCGGTCGTCTCGGGCGTGCCGAGAAACCAGTATGGCGACGACCACGCGCTGATTCCCGGCATCAAGGTGCTCTATACCTACGGCGATGCCAACCGCAACGGCCTCGGCGTGCGCGTGGCGCGATCGCTGAAGCGTGACGGCGTCGCCGTGCTCTTCAGCGATGTTCCGCCGTTCACGATGCATCGCTACCCGATGGAAACGGTCGAAGTCACGATGTTCGGCAAGAGCGCGCGAATCCATAACGGCGTCTTTCGCATGGGGGAATCGTTCGGCGCCGTGCTTCTGCCGTTCTATCTGCGCTTCGCGCGCGGCCGCTTCGAATTACGCGTTTTCGATGCACTCGCTCTCGACGCCGCCGATTCACCGCAGCGGCTCGCGGAATATATCGAAACGGCGCTTCGCGACAACTACGAGCAGTGGCTTCCCGCCGGGCATCCCGCGATGTACGCGTTCGCACCGTCGCGATAAGAGGCGACGGCAGCCCGCTCGAATATCGTCAGTCGCGTGGCTACGCGACGCATCGTCATCTCAGGCCATCATCCATGCAACCGACAGACCTCCCGCAATTCAAAGACGTGCCGTGGCGCTGGATCGCCTACGCGACGTCCGCGTTCACGATATTCGCGGTAGCGTTCGGATTCGTCCACGAGATCGAACTGAAACAAGACGTATCCGGCGAAGTCGTTTCGGCATCCGAAGTAAAGATTCAGGGCTTGAGCGGACTCGTTTCATCGATCTCGGCAAGGCCGTCCGATCGCGTCGAACCGGGAACGCCGCTCTTTCGTCTACAGCGCGATTTCTCTCTGACGACGGACGGCGAGCGTCGCCAGGCATTCGACGAGAAGATGCGCGACGAGCAAATCCGCGCGATAGACGAGCAATACGGCGAGCGGCGCATTCAGCTCAACGCGCAGCGCGAAACCGCGCGGCTCACGGAAGCGAGCCGTCGCGCGGAACTGGGCTCGCTCGACGCGCAGATCGCGCAGAACAGTCAACTCGTCGGCGAATTCGAGCAACGGCTCGCGCGGCTCAGCGGCGTCGCGGAATACGTCACGGCGGACAAGCTCGAACAGGCGCGCGCCGACATTCATCAGGGCAGAGTCACGGTCGCGCAGAGCGTCGCGCGCCGACAGCAGCTTGCGGCGGAAATCAGCGCGTCGAACGGCACGCAGACCGATCTCGCGGCGCAATTGCGCGAACTCGACGCACGCCATGCTCGCGACGTTCAGGACGTGCGCGCGCGTTTCGAGCGCGAACGTCAGGACGCGACGGTGTCCGCGCCGAAGGGCGGCATCGTCACGTTCTCCGGGCTGGTTGCGGGCCGCATGCTCGCAGCGGGCGATGTCGCGATGGTCATCGCGACCACCGACGGCGGACCGTTGCGCGCTGCGTTGAGCATTCCTTCGCGGCGTCGCGGCTTCGTGCGGGAAGGGCAGATCGTCCGGCTCAAGTTCGACGCGTTTCCTTATGCCAAGTTCGGCACGTATGAGGCGCGCATCGACTCGATATCCGGCACCACGGTGCTTCCGGCCAGCCCGATGAATCCGCCGGGTACGCCCGGCGCGCGCGATCCGGCCGAGGAAACGCCCAGCGCGAAAGAGTCCGAGGGCGACTATCTTGCGTGGGCCACGCTGCGCGGCAGTACGTTCGACTTCGAAGGCCAGCACTTCAGGATTCTGCCGGGCATGCGTGCGACGGCGAGCATCGTGGTCGAACGCAGGACGATTGCGGAGTGGGTGCTGGCGCCGCTCTTCCGTATGCTAAGAGGTTGATGTGCGCATTATTTATCAGAATGAAGTGGCCGAATGCGGATACGCATGCCTCGCGATGGTGCTTTCGCATCTCGGACGCGCCACCGAAGTACGCGAGTTGTCGTCGTATAAGCCGGTCTCGGCGAACGGCTTGTCGCTCATGGATCTATACGATGTCGCCGTCGATTTCGGGCTGGCGGTGCAGGCATACCGCTTCGACGCGTCCGATCTTTCAGCCGTTAAAAGAGGCTCCATCCTTCATTTTGGCGGCGCGCATTTCGTCGTATTCGAAAAGGCGGGGCATGGCTACGTGCGCGTGATCGATCCCGCAACCGGCAGACGGCGAATCTCGATGGACACGTTCCGCTCCGCCGTCTCGGGCTTTCTGCTCGAATTCGCGCCTACGCCGCAGATGCCTCGCATTCGCGCGAAGTCCCGCGTGCCAGCGGCGCTCAAGCGCGTGCGCGCGTTGTGTCCGGAACTGCGTTCCCAAATCGGCAAGATATTGTTCGTGGCGCTCGGCAGCCAGTTCGCCATTCTTGCCGCGCCATACTTCGGCAATCTCGTGCTCGACTATGTCGTCGCCGCGGACAACCGCAATCTGCTCGACGTGCTTGTCGTCACGTTCGCGAGCATCTTCGTGCTGGGCGCGCTGAGCGAATTCGTTCAGAAGTACCTGACCGAGCTGCTTTACAACATCACGCAGATCAACTCGACCGAAGGCTTGCTCGGCCACATGCTGCGCAATCCGATGTCCTGGTTCGAAAAGCGGCATGTGGGCGACGTTTTCGCGCGCGTCAAGGCCCAGGACGAAATCAGCGTCTTCACGACTCGCACCACGGTGACGCTCTTCGTCGATCTCGCGGTCGGCGCGCTTGCGCTCGTATTGATGCTGATTCAAAGCCGTCAACTGACGGTGGTGGCCTTGCTGATCTTCGCGGCGTATATCGGACTTGCACTCAGCATGTTTGCCGCCATGCGCGACAACCATGCACTCGTGATGGAAACATCGGCGCGTTGTGACGATTCGTTGTTCGAAACGATTCGCGCCGCGTCCTTGCTCAAGCTCGCGCAGGGCGAGACACGGCGCACCGCCATCTACATGACCTTCTACAAGGCATATGCCGCCGCGCTGTTGAAAAGCGGCCGCCTCGCGTGCACGCGAGACGGGCTGCTCAAGCTCGTGACCTATGCCGACACCATCGTCATTACGTGGCTCGCCGCGCGGCTGATGCTTGGCGGAAAAGTGTCGGTCGGCGTGTTCTATTCGTTCCTCATCTACAAGTCGCTGATGTCCGAGCGCTTCGCGAGCGCCATCAACGCAACGTTCCAGTACTTCATGTTGAGCGTTCCGACGGCGCGCGTCGACGACATCGTGGAATGCGAGAACGAGCGTTACACGCCGCTCGAACATACGCAGCGCGCGACCGAAGTGAGAGCGTTCGAGCGCGTCGACATGCGTGACGTGACGTTCAGCTACGGCGTCTCCGATGAACCGGTGCTCGTGAACGCGAGCCTCGCCATTCGTCGCGGCGACAAGATCGCGATAACGGGGCCGTCGGGCAGTGGCAAGTCCACGCTGTTCAAGCTGCTGTCGGCGTCGGAACCGCTGCGCGAAGGGCATATTTCGCTCAATGGCATCGCGTGGCCCAATCTCGCCGTCGATGAAATTCGCCGGCATCAGGCGCACATGCGGCAGGGCGACATCATCCTGCACGGCTCCATTGCAGACAACGTCACGCTGTTCGCCGGTCACGCCGACGAAGCGCGCATCCATCGCGTGCTCGAAGACGTTGGGCTGCTCGACGACATCATGCGCTTGCCGATGCGCACGCGCACGGTCATCAGCGATACGATCGCGAACATATCGGCGGGGCAGCGGCAGCGCCTTTTGCTCGCGCGCGCGCTCTATCAGGAGCGTGAACTGTTGCTGCTCGACGAGCCGACGTCGAACCTCGATCCCGTCTCCGTGCGGCGCATCGCGGCGTTGCTGCGCAATCTCGACCGGACGGTCGTCGTCATTACGCACGACATGGCGCTCGCCTCGGCGTTCGATACGCGTTACCGCTTCGAAGACGGCGCGCTCGTGCCCGATGCCAGCGCAGCCAACACCATCACGGCGGACGAAGCGCTCCATGTTTAAGCGAAGTCTGTGGATATGCACGTTCGCGGCAGCACTCGCCTACGCCGATGCGTCCCGCGGCGATGATCTCGTTGCCGTCGTTCAGCAGGCGCTCGATTACGACGCGGAACTGGGTGCGGCGCGCGCCGGATACGAAGCCGCGAAACAGGCGGTGCCGATCGCGCGCGCGGCGTTGCTGCCGCAGATCGCGGGCGGCTGGGGCCGCGCGTACAACCGCATCGACATGGACGGGCTTCCGCGCCAGAAATACTGGCAGAACGGCTGGATGGCGACGGTCTCGCAGCCGGTTTTCGACTGGAGCAAGTGGACGGCGTATCGGCAGGCCGATTTCGTCGTCGCGCAAGGGGCCGTGGATTTCGCGGGCGCGCAGCAAGCCGCGATCTTGCGCGCCGTGCGCGCGTATTTCGACGAACTCGCCGCCGAGGAAGAAGTGAGACGCGCCGCCGACTATCTCGCGGCCATCGATGCTCAACGCGAACAGGTGCGCCGCAAACGCGCGGCGGGAGAAGCGACGCTGATCGACGAACGCGAAGCCGATACCGCCTGCGAACAGGCACAGTTGCAGCAAGTCGACGCCGATCAGGAGCGCGCCGTGAAGCGCCGCGCCGTGGCGCAAGTTACCGGTCGGCCATTTTCCGCGCTGGCAGCCTTGCCGCCCGACGTCGCTTTGCCGATGCTCGCGGAAGGCGAGGAAACGTGGGTCGAGCAGGCGAAGACACGCGGCTTCGAGGTGCAATCGAAGCAGCTCGGCTGGGAGATCGCGAAGTTCGGATCGACGAAGGCGCGTGCGGCGGGTTATCCCGTCGTCAGCGTGACGGGCAGCTACACGCCCGCGGGCGCGGCTTCCGGCTATGCGCGCCCGACCACGACGACCACCGGCATGCTGCAGATTCAGATCCCGCTCTTTTCGGGCGGCGAGATTCAGGCGCGCGTGAAGGAGTCCCTCGCACTCGAAGACAAGGCGAAGCAGGGCTATCTTCAGGCCGCCGTGCAGGCCGAGGCGTCAGCGAGAGACAACTTCGCGAAGTACGTGCGCGAACGGCAGCGAACCGACGCGCTCGCGCATCTGGTGCATAGCTCGCGCGATTCCCTGGACGCAACGCAAGTGGGCTTCAAGGTCGGCAGCCGCACGGGCAGCGACGTGCTGCGCGCGATCGACATCCTTTATACGGCGCGCCGCGACTTGCTGCGCTCGCGCTATGCGGCCGTGGTCGCGTTCCTGCAACTGAAGGCGGACGCCGCCACGTTGAGCACCGACGATATCGATCAGATGAGCAGCACGCTCGGCGTGCAAGCGCGTTAGGCGTGCAAGCTCCGCTTATCCGGCGTTGGCGGCACGCTTGACCGCCCGTACCACGCGGGCGAGGGCCTTCAACGCATCGGCGGGCGTATCGGCGAACTGTGCCGCGACGATCGCTCCATCGACCGCCAGCGCGAGCGCCTGCGCGTCCGCTTTCGCGGTGCGCGACGGCGGCATCAACGCACGAATGGCGGCGGTCATGTCGCGCTTGTGCCGCCGCGCGATCTCGACGGCTTGTGGCAACGTGGCGCCCACTTCCACCACCGAGTTGATGAACGCGCAGCCGCGGAAACGCTCGCCGCCGAACCATTCCGCGAGCGCGGGAACGAGCGCGGAAAGCGTGCCACCATGACGCGCGAGGGCGTCGCGGAACCACGTCATCCAGTTCTCGTGCCGATATTCCAGAAACGCAACGATCAGATCGTCCTTGCTCGGAAAGTAGCGGTAGAACGTCTTCTTCGCCACACCCGATTCCGCGATCACGCGGTCGATGCCCGTCGCGCGGATGCCGTCGCGGTAGAAGAGGTCGTGAGCCGTCTGAAGAATGCGCGCATCCGGCGTGAGCGCCAAAGGATCGGCTTGAGAAGCGATGAGTTTCATGCTGTCGATTGTAGACAGACCTGTCTACCTGCGCTAGAGTGCTTTGCAAGTAGACAGGTCTGTCTACCAAAACCGCACGCATGCCAACCGATAGGAACCGTCATGGAAACGAGACCGCCGCTCCCGCCGTTCGACAAAGACACCGCCGCGCTCAAGGTTCGTCTTGCCGAGGACGGCTGGAATACGCGCGATCCGAAGCGCGTCGCGCTCGCCTATACCGAGGACACGCGCTGGCGCAATCGCGCGGAATTCGTCAATGGGCGCGCGGAAGTGGAAGCGTTCCTGCATCGCAAATGGGTGCGTGAGCTGGACTATCGGCTCATCAAGGAACTGTGGGCTTGCACGGGCAATCGCATCGCGGTGCGCTTCGCCTACGAATGGCACGACGATTCAGGCAACTGGCATCGCAGTTATGGCAACGAGAACTGGCAGTTCAACGAAGCCGGCCTCATGACGCATCGCCATGCGTCCATCAACGATGTCCCGATCAACGAATCCGAGCGCAAATATCACTGGCCGCTCGGCCGCCGGCCCGACGATCATCCGGGCCTGAGCGAACTCGGGCTTTAACGGCCAGCCGCGCTCACATATCGCGGCGTCGCCTGAACGCCCACCATCCGGCAAGCACGGTAAAGCTCGCGACGATGAACACGAGCAGCCAGAAGCCGTGATGGTTCTCCGCAAACGGTATCCCGCCGACGTTCATGCCGAAGAAACCGGCGACGATATTGATCGGCAGCGCGAGCACGGTCACGAGCGTCAGCGTGAAAAGCGTGCGATTGCTTTGCTCATCCATGCGCGTCGCGATTTCTTCCTGCAGCAGTTTGATGCGCTCGACGAGGCCGGCGAGATCGTTGAGAACGAGCGAGAACTCTTCGGTGGCGTCGCGCAAGTCCTGAATGTCCTGTGCGTGCAGCCAGCGCGGCGGCCGCGCGAGCAGGCGAAACACGGAGCCGGGCTCGGGCGCGAGCAGACGCTGCAGCCGCACGAGCACGCGCCGCAGCGCGCCGAGGTCCGAGCGTGTCGTGGACGAATGCGTCGAGAGAAACCGGTCCTCGATGCCGTCCACTTCCGCGCTCGTGCGCCGCACGATGTGCACGAGCAAGTCCGCCTGATCGCGTAAGAGATGCGCGAGCAATTCGGCCGGCGAGCGGAAGACTTCGCCGCGCCGCACCGACTCGCGCAGCGAATCCACCGAACGCAGCGGCTTCATGCGCGCCGTGACGAGCAGTTTCTGATGCGTGTAGACCCAGAGCGTCGCAATTTCCGAAGGCGTCAGCTCGAAATTGAACATCACGTCGTTGATGACCGCGAAAAGCGCGCCCTCCTGATGCTCGATGCGCGTCGAATGCGAGCCTTCGTGCAGCGTGTCGAAGAAGGCGTCGGGCAGGCCGAGGCGCGTTCGCATCCAGCGTTCGCATGCGCTGTTCGCAAGGTCGAAGTGCAGCCAGACGAATTCCTTCGTGGTGTCGTCGCGGGACAGCCACGCGCTGGCGGCTTCGGCGTCGATTGCTTCGCCCGGTTGATCGACGCGAAAACGAAAGCCGCAAACGAGGCCGGTAAAGTCGGAACCGTAGGGCGGTCTTTGCAGGGCAGCGGGGTTCATGCGGGCGTTTGCGCTCCGTGCGGATGGCGTCAGGCGTTAGTGTGCCATCGCTCGCGGCTCGCCATGCGCGCGTTTGGCGTGTCGCGAATGCGCGAAACGAAACCGGGACTCGTCGCGTGCCGCGCAAGAATGACTGTCACATTGACGGCGTATGATGGCGCGATGCGAGACGGGCCGACGCGCCGCGAAAGGCGCGGGCGCCGTCGATCAACCTTGGGGAGAGGCGTTGTGGAAGACCTGGACGATCTGGATGGCGCGACGCAAACGACGGCGGCGGGCCTGATCCGCCTTGCATCGGTGATCGCCGCACTCGCGCGCGACGGCGCGGTGGACACGCGCTTTGCCGCGAAGCTCTTCAAGCGGCTCGACAAGGAAGCGCGGCGCGTCGTGGCGCGCGGCGAACCGGCGTGCGAGGACGCGGACCGCGACGCGCTCGTCGCGGCGCTCGGCGAGCTGGACGTGGCGCTGCGCCAGCGCGACGCCGCCTCGCTCGTCGAAGCGAATGCGCGGCTGCGCGAGAGCGAGGAGCGCTCCGGCAAGCGGCGCAAGGCAAAGCGCGAGACCAGCGCCTGAGTGCGCTGGCGAACGCCGGGACGAGGGCGGCGCCGGTTCGGGCGCGAAACATGCTGAAACGCGATTGGATGAATCTCCCGACTCGCTATGCCCGTGACCTTGCATTCCCCTCAGTGCGCCGTGTGGACGAACCGCAGTATCGATGTGGATCTTCGAAGCTGGCGCATTCTCGTCATCGATGACAACGCCTCCAGCGCCGAGGCACTCGCAGCGGCGCTCACCGCAGACGGATTCGAAACGCGCGTCGCGCTTTCAGGCGTGGATGCGCTCCACGCAGTCGATGGCTGGGCGCCGCACGTCGTCATTCTCGACATCAGCATGCCCGAACACGACGGTTTCGCGACCGCGCGCGTCCTTCGGCGCATCGCCCGCACGCGCGACGCGGGCATCATCGCGTTCACGGCGCTCGGCGAGGAACTGGTGCGCACCCAAGGCGTGCACGCCGGATTCGACGCCTATTGTCAGAAAGGCAATTCGCCGGCGACGCTCGTGCACCTCATGCAACGGCTCGTTCACTGATAACGTCCCGAACGGCGATGAATTCGGGCGCGTTCGTCCCGATTAAGCACGTTCGTGCGATAAATACCCATCGACCGATGACTGGCTGCGCGCCCGCTCGTGCTTCGCTCAATCCCTTACGCGGCGTGCGATGCCGCCGTTTTCACGCCTCGATGCCCACGCCCATTGTTGGCGCTGCGTGAAAAGTGTATTGAAATATATCGGGATAAAAGAACGATAGTAGGGGTATACACTGCTTTCCATCGACGTAGCAGACAGTTTCTCGCGACACCGCTGCGGCGCTTTCTGAAAGAACGTCAACCGTCTATGGAGCACACCATGAAACGCAATCTTCTCGCCTCGCTTCTTATCGCCGCTTCCGCCACGCTCGCCGCGCCCGCTTTCGCAAGCGGCTACGGCCCGGCGCCGTCCTACCGTCCGGCTGTTGGCGCGCCCTCGTCGCAGCAAGGCCCGAGCGCACAAACGTTCGCTGCTGAAGAACACGCCCACGGCGTCGATGCGAACGCCTTCGGCGGCTCGCGCGACTCGCTGGCTCAGTCCGGCAGCCGCGTTCAGGCAGCTAACAGCACCAACTCGGTCTACTTCGGTCACTGATCGAACCGGTCTCGCCGGCGTGTCTTTCGACTTACCCGCCGGCTTTTAGACTCGCGCGACCCTTTCGGCGTCCGCCGCACCAGACTCACGAGGTCTGACTGCGCCGGGCGCCGATTCTTTTTGCGCGGCGGTATCCGAATGCGTCAGGCAGCGTCCACG
This sequence comes from Caballeronia sp. Lep1P3, assembly GCF_022879595.1. Classification (NCBI taxonomy): domain Bacteria; kingdom Pseudomonadati; phylum Pseudomonadota; class Betaproteobacteria; order Burkholderiales; family Burkholderiaceae; genus Caballeronia; species Caballeronia sp. Lep1P3. The sequence continues at coordinate 446,192 of NZ_CP084266.1, forward strand.
AGCGCGCCGCGCATCACGCTCGCCAGTTCCGACGCCTCGAACTTCGATACATACGCGTTCGCGCCGACCTTGCGTACATGCTGCTCGTTCGCCGAGCCGGAAAGCGACGAGTGGATCACCACCGGAATGTGCTGCAGCCCCGAATCCGCCTTGATGCGCCGCGTGAGCGTGAAGCCATCCATCTCGGGCATTTCGAGGTCGGTGAGCACGAGCGCGATTTCGTCGGCGACTTCCGTGCCGTGCTTCTGCGCCCTGCGGCGCGCGGCGTCGAGCACGTCCCACGCTTCCTGGCCGGTTTTCGTCATCACGAAAGGCACGCCCATCGCCGTCAGGCTTTGCTCGATGAGCGCGCGCGCGACGCCGGAATCGTCCGCGGCGAGCACGCGCGCGCCCGGCTTCAGCTGCAGGCGGCCGGTGTTCGCCTCGGTGATGTCCGGCTCCTGACCCGGCAGCACGTCGCGCACGATGCGCTCGACATCCAGCACCTGCGCGAGCCGCGACCCGTCGACGTTGCCGTCGAGCCGCGCGAAGCTCGTCACCGTGCGACCGCCCGAATGCGCTTCGGCCGACAGCACCTGATTCCACTCCAGCCGCACGATGTCGTCGACTTCCTCGACCGCGAAGCCCTGCGTCGTGCGCGCGAACTCGGTGACGAGCAGAATCTTCGGCCCGTTCTTCGGCCGACAGCCGGCCACGCGCGCGAGGTCGATCACCGGAATGATCTGCCCGCGAATGTCGGCGACGCCGAGAATCGCCTCGCTCGATCCGGCGACGGTCGTGATCGCCGGCATCGCGAGAATCTCGCGGACCTTGAACACGTTGATGCCGTACAGGTCGCGCTGCTCCGTGCCCGCGGCCTCGCCGAGCCTGAAGAGAAGCAACTCGAACATGTTGCTGCCCGCGAGCCGCACGCGCTGCTCGATATCCTGTTGCGAATTGCTCACTGTCTTTCCCTCGTTGGTTGGCGAAGCGCCGCGTTGTGCGCGCGGATTGCTGTGTGTTCCGCGCGATGCCTGATTAGCGGCAGGAATCGGCAAAACTGAAGGCGGGGAAAGCGCGCATGGGCGCGGCGTCGCTGTCCTATACTTTTTTCGAATGGTCGGGTTAATGCCGATGAAGGCATCGCGCGGGAAGCCTTACGCTCGACCCAGCGCAGCTACGTTTTCCGGATACCACAGCGCGTTCGATCGACGGCCATCTCGCCGGCGGGCGGCGCGAAGCCAGACGGAGGCGGTCGATGGCAACAGTCGCAGATGTTTTGAATTCCAAACCCGACCACACGGTCTATACGATCGCGGAAACATCGCCGGTGTACGACGCGATCAAACTGATGGCCGACAAGCACATCGGCGCGGTGATCGTGACGGAGGGCGACGAGATCGTCGGCATCGTGACCGAGCGCGACTATGCGCGCAAGGTCGTGCTGATGGACCGCTCGTCGAAGGACACGCCGGTGCGCGACATCATGACCTCGCAAGTGCGCTACGTGCGCCCCGACCAGACCACCGACGACTGCATGGCTCTCATGACCGACAAGCGCATGCGCCATTTGCCCGTGATAGACAACGGCAGGCTCGTCGGCATGATCTCCATCGGCGATCTGGTGAAGAACATCATCTCCGAACAGCAGTTCACCATTCAGCAGCTCGAGTACTACATTCGCGGCGAGCACACGTAAGCGTCCGTCCGGGCGCGTTCGCGTTGTAGGGCTTTCTTATAGTCGCGCTCGGCTCGGCGCTCGTCGCGCTGTTGCGTGTGACGCGCGGAGTGCGCGCGTCCGCGCTTGTCATCGGCAATAACCGCTCGCAGATCGAGCAATCCGCGCACTGGAACGCGGCTTGCTCGTCGCCATTGCGCCGCGCTCCATCGGCCGGCTCGCGCATCTCGTCCTGATGCTGCGCGGCGCAACAGGACGCCTGAGCCATTCCGGACATGTCGATGCCTTCACGTTCGACCGCATCCCGGTGACGCGTCCGACGGATGCGCCGGGCAAGCGGCGGCGCGCGAAGAGCGCAACCGATAACGAAGTCGCCCGGCTCGACATGCCGCTCGAATTCCGCGTGCGGGAGCGGCGGCTTCTGTTGCTCAAGCCCGAGCCCGCCGTGGCAGAAGCGCATCGCTCATGACCTCGTTGCTGCAGATTTCCGATCCGCATTTCGGCACAGAACGGCCGCGCGTCGTGGCGGCGCTGCTGCGTTTCGCCGATGCCATGCGGCCCGATGTCGTGATCCTCTCCGGCGATATCACGCAGCGCGCGCGCAGGCATCAGTTCGCACAGGCGCGCGCGTTCATGAACACCTTCGGCGCAACGCCCACGGTCGTCGTGCCGGGCAATCACGACATCCCGCTCTTCGATCCGTTCGCGCGGCTCTTTCGCCCGTATGCGAACCACGCGCGGGCGTTCGGCGCGGAGCTGGAGCCGTCGTTCGAATCGCGCGATGTGCTCGTCATCGGCGTCAACACGACGCGTGCATATCGGCACACGGACGGCGAAGTGTCGACGGAGCAAATCGGCCGCGTGGCCGTGCGGCTCGCGGCGGCAAGCGCGGCGCAGTTGCGCGTCGTGGTGACGCATCATCCGGTCGCCGTCACGCGCGTGCACGACGAGAACAACCTGCTGCATGGCCGGGCGCGCGCCGTGCAATGCTGGGCGCGCGCGGGCGTGGATCTGATCGTGGGCGGTCATGTCCATCTGCCTTACGTGGTGCCGCTGCACGATGCGTTCGCGGGCATCGGGCGGCGCGTGTGGGCGGTGCAGGCGGGCACGGCGCTGTCGTCGCGAACGCGCAGGAGCATCGGTAATTCGGTGAACCTGATTCGCTATTCGACGGACGCGAGCGACGCTTTCGCGCGGCGCGCGCTCGTCGAACGCTGGGACTACTCGGACACGAGCGAACGCTTCGAACGGATGGCGTGTCACGATCTCGCGCTGGACGGCGCAGCGCAAGGCGCGCTCGCCGCGCCCGCGGGCTAGACGCTTCTGCGCACGCGCGCGCGACACGTATCAACCACAGGAGACGCGATGAGTTTCGAATTGACGATGCTGGCCTGGACGCTGGTTCTCGCGCTGGTGCAGGTTCTGCTGCCGGCGCTGCTGCGCAACCGCGAGACGGGCGTCAAGTACAACACCGGCCCGCGCGATGGCCCCGCGCCGCCGCCCGGCAAGCTCACCGGCCGTCTGATGCGCGCCCAGGCGAATCTCTTCGAAACGCTGCCGGTGTTCGCGGTGGCCGTGCTGATCGTGCATGTGAGCGGACGCGAGAACGCGCTCACGCACTATGGCGCGCTCGCTTACTTCGTCGCGCGCGTCGTCTATGTGCCGCTCTACGCGGCGGGCGTGCCGTTCCTGCGCTCGCTCGTGTGGCTGGTTTCCATCGTGGGCATCGTCCAGATGCTCGTTCCCATCATCTGAAAGAGGAGGACGCATGACCGATTCCCCGTCGAGCGTCGAAATCGAGACCGCGCCGGACCCCGAGTTCGCCGTCATTCTGATGCACGGCTTGGGCGCCGATGCCAACGACTTCGTACCGCTCGTGCCCGAACTGCGCCTCGCCGATGCGCCCGCCGTGCGCTTCGTGTTCCCGAACGCGCGCGAGATGGCGGTGACGGCGAACAACGGCTACGTGATGCGCGCGTGGTACGACATTCTGTCGTTCGAAGGCATCAACCGCAAGGTGGACGAAGCGGGCATCGAGGCGTCGGTGGCGCGCGTGCGCGAACTCATCGCCGAGCAGAACGCGCGCGGCATTCCGAGCGAGCGCATTTTCATCGCGGGCTTTTCGCAGGGCGGCGCGATGACGTATCACGCGGGACTCACGCATCCCGAGAAGCTCGCCGGGCTGATCGTGCTGTCGGGCTATATCCCGTCGAAAGGACTGATCGATGCATCGTTCAGCGAGGCGAACCGCACCACGCCGATCTTCGCGGCGCACGGCACCTTCGACGATGTGCTCGACGTGCGGCTCGGCGAAGACGCCAGCGAGTTCGCCCGCGAGCAGGGCTGCGAAGTGGACTGGCACGCGTATCCGATGGCGCACACCGTCTGCATGGAAGAAGTGGAGGCGTTGCGCGAGTGGTTCGGCGCGCGGCTCGCGGCGTCGGCGCGCTAGCCGCCGCTGATGAGCGAGACCATCGCCCGCCGCAACGCATCCGGGCTGACGGGCTTGCTCAGGACATCGTGCTCGCAGGCGAGCGGCACGATGGTCGCCGCCGGCTCGCCCGTCACGACGAGGCACGGGCACGCGCGCCCGAGCTTCGCCGCGCCGAGCATCGCGACTTCGCGGGCGGTCTTGAAATCGCGCAGGCGGTAGTCGGTGATGATGAAATCGGGAAAGCGCTCGATGGTCGCGAGAATGGCTTCGTATTCCTCGAAGGTCGCCGCCGATTCGTACAGCACGCCCCATTGCGACAGCAGCGCTTCGGTGGACGCGCGCACGAGACCGTCGTCCTCGACGAGCAGCACGTAGCGCCCGTTCAGTTGCGCGGCTTCCGCCGCCGCCGAGCGCGCGGGCGCGCGCGCGGACGGCTTGTCCGGCGACGGCCCGCACAGCGGCAATTCCAGCGAGAAACGCGAGCCGCGCCCCTCGGCGGATTTCAGCTCGATGCGGTGTTCGTCCAGCATCGACACGACCGCATTGACGATGGAAAGGCCAAGCCCGAGACCCTTATCGCGGTCCTGCTCCGGGTTGTCGAGCTGAAAGAACGGCTGGAAGATCGCGTCGAAGCAGTCGGCCGGAATGCCGATGCCGTTGTCCAGCACGTCGATGCGCGCGCGCGTCGGCGAGCGCACCACGCCGACGATCACCGTCGGCGTCGCGCTCTTGCCGGTATCCGCGTACTTGATCCCGTTCGACACCAGATTCGCGACCGCGCGGCCCAGCCAATGCGCGTCGCTGCGCACGCAGACGACATCGTCCTTCGGCAGCCGCAGCCGCAGATCGACGCCCCGGCTCGCGGCGAACGGGCGCAACTGCTCGGCCGCTTCCTCGACGATCTGCCGCACGTCGAAGACGTGATAGCGCGGCACGACGCGCCCCGATTCGAGACGCGACAGATCGAGCACCGCGTTCAGAAGGCGCGCGAGAATCACCGACGAACGCCCGCATTCGTTGATGAGCCGCTCGGCCTGCGCGAACTCGCCGTTACGAATGGCTTCGGCGGCGGCCTGGAGGAAGAGGTTCAGCGCATGCATCGGCTGGCGCAGGTCGTGCGTCGCGGCGGCGAGAAAGTTGGATTTCTCGCGGCTCGCGCTCTGCGCGGCGAGCATCTGCTGCTCGCGCAGCGCGAGCAGCGCGTTGGTCTTCGTCTCGAGGTCGCGCTTCGAGCTTTCCAGTTCGCGGTTCTTGCGTTCGAGCGAGCCGTTGGCGGCGCGCAGTTCGTCGTTGAGCGAGGCGAGCGCGCGTTCGGCCAAATATCGCTCGCGCGACACGCGCTCGGCATGCGCGCACACGCCATGACCGACGACGACCACGTTGAACATATAGAACAGCCCCGCGAAGAAGTCCTCGGGATTGAGCAGGCGCACCGTGATTTGCAGAAAGACGACCGAGGCCATCGTGATGACACCGACCGTCAGCGCGACGCGCGAGCGCAGATAAAAGAAGCTGAACTGGAAGAACAGCGCGAGATAGAGGCCGATGAAGTACTGCGTGTAGTTGTACGGCGCGGGCGTGATCGCGACCATCGTCAGGATGAGGCACAGCAAGCCGTAGATGCCGGTGACGATGACGCGGTGCGCCGTCGCATGCGAGCGGAACGAAGGCCGCAGCACGAGAAAGCCGACGCAGATCAGGAGCGCGACGCCCGCGAAGCGCAGCGCGAGGATATCCGCGAGACGCACGTTGAGCGCCTTGTTGCCGCGCACGAAGCTGAAGTCCCACCACAGAAAGCACGTCCAGATGACGAGCGCGAGCAGGGCCGACGCGCGCCTGAACGCGCAAAAACGCTGGCTGTGATCTTCGAGAAACTGCGCTTCCAGCGCGGAATCCGCGAACGGCGCGGGAATCGAGAGATTGCGCACGAGGCTCGCGCCCGCCTCGCGCGCGGACGCGGAAAGAATGCCTGGCGTGCGCACGGTAGCGGCGCGTGGCGGGACGGCCATCGTCGGATGTCGGGTTCGAAAGCGGTAGCTTCGCGGGTTAACTACTTTAGGTCACGCCCGCTCTTTCGTAGCGGCTTTTTTGGGCGTGGCGCCGTTCGGTGCGGCAAAGCATGCTGATTTGGCGGTTCCGGCGGGCGCGAGGAAGCATCGCCGAAGGAGATGAGCGCGAACGGCGGACGTGCATCGCATACGGCCGCCGTGTCGAAGGAAAGCCACAACCGTTGCCCCGCGCGAAGAAGCGCGGTTGGCTTCGACGCGCCGTCAGGCTTTTTGCTTGGCCTTCGTCGTCCGCTTGCCGACGCTCGTTTCCTTCGCGCCTGCGGACTTCGCGGGGGACGCCTTCGTGCCGGCGGTTTTCTTGCGGCTCGACATTTCCGTTTCTGCGGGATGGCTCGCCTGAGCCTTGCGTGGGGACGGCATGATGACCTCCTTCGGTATCGATGAGTGTCGAAGCGACACACTGATAACCATAGGATGCGGGTAGCCGCTATTCAAGCGATGCCCCGCCCGCGCGCGCCGGAACGCTTCTGACAGCGAATCATTCCGGCGCACCGCCCGCGCTCATCCGATGAGCTTGAGTCCGGCGGGCAGCGTCTCGCCGAAGACGCGGCCTTCGTCGGCGCGATCGAGCGCGACGGTCTCGCGCACCATCGCGATCCACGACTGCGCCGCGCCCATCGTCGAGAGACGCTCGATGACAGCGGCGCGCACGTCGTCGCCGATATCGCGCGAGCGGTCGCCCGTCATGCGCGCGATCTGCACCGCTGCGAAAGCCGCCGGCTCGACCTTCTTCCAGTCGAGCGCGAGGATCGCATCGAGCCAGTTCGCGGCGATGTCGGGCGGCACGACGCCGTGCGCGCTGCCGTAGAACGGCTGCCGCGCGCCGATGCGTCCGACCGCCCACCAGCTTTGCAGGTTCTCGGACGGCTTCTTGAGGCGCGTGAGCAGCCATTCGCCGACCTCGATCTTGCGTTCCACCGGCACGCGTTCGAGTGATGCCGCGAGCCGCACCATGTCTTCGTAGCCCGCGCGCGCCGCGCCCGCCGCGCGCCGGTAGCGGCTCGTGCCGGGCGGTTGCAGCACGAAGGCCATGTCGTCGAGCAGGCGCAGTTGCGCGGCTTCATCGAGACCGCCTGCCGCGCGGCGCCAGAGCGTCCACCATTCCGACCAGATCTGGCTTTCGTTGACGTACTGGATACCCTGATCGAAGAGCGTCCACAACTGTTCGACGCGCCATTCGTCGAGCGGATGCCCGAAGCCCGGACGCATGCAGTAGCCCGCGAGATTGAGCCACAGACGCTCGTGATCGGCGGTGCGGCGGCGCTTTTTCGCGCGGTCCCAGAACGCGCCGAAGAGCTCGCGCAAAACCGCGATGTCCCACGTATCGCGTGCGCCGAGCGCGTGTTCGAGTTGCGCGCGCAGCCGCTTGACTTCCTTCGGGCCGACGTCCTGCGCGCGCGTGCCGAAGGTCCGGTCGATGAGTTCCAGCGCTTTCGGCAGCCCCGGATGCGTCCCGCCGACAGCGGCATCGGCCCTCGGTTCGTCGCGGCGCAGCTGGAATTCGAGAAGCCAGCGCTTCGAAGGATCGTCGGTGGCGATGCAGTGCATCTCCAGCGTGCCGATTTCCGTGAGCGATGTCGTCAACTGCACCGGCGTCTCGCGCGGCTTGCCGGCACTCGCGCTCGGGCTTGCGATCGCACTCGCTTCGCCGCGCGGATCGACGACGGTGGCAATCGGCGGCAGCCGCACGAAGTCGCCCGCCGATGCGCTCACATCGGCGATTTCCCCCGCCTTGTACGCGGTGTCCGCGACCGACGAGACGAGGTGAAAGCGCACCGGCGAGCCGAGGCGAAGCGCGAAAGTGCGGTCGGCGAGATGGATCGCCTGGCCTTCCTCGGTGCCGCGCGGCAGGACGCAGACGCCGCGCGTGGCGTCGCCGTCTTCGTCGAGCAGGAGGAAGTAGCTGCGTGCCGAGCCGCCGCCGATCTTCGGCGCGTGACCCGCGCGCGCGAGCGCATAGGCGACTGCGCCGCGCGCGACGGCGACGTCGGGGTTGTCGTTGGCGAGCACTTTGACCGGCTCGCCGCGCCAGTTGCCGAGCGTATCGGCGATGCGTCGCGCGAGCGGGGCCGCGCGAAAGACGCCGCCGTTGAGGAGCAGCGTGTCGGGGACGGGGAGGGTGGCGTTGGCGGTGTCTGCGGTGCCGGGCGGGTTGCCCGCTTCAGTCTGGCGCGGGTCGGCGCCGGACGTTGCTGACGCGGCGTCGCGCGGGCGCGCGCGGGCCGTCGCGTCGCGCACATTGGCATCGCGCACATTGGCATCGCGCACATTGGCATCGCGCACATTGGCATCGCGCACATTGGCGTCGCGCGCTTCGATGCTGCCCGCTTCGATGCTTCGCGCCGCCACGTTCTCGCGGTCGCGCGTTGCTGCACCGCCTTCGCCCGTTCGGACCGCGCCCAACGCCTTGCGCGCCTGCGTCGCATGCTGCGCGAGAAACGCCGCGACGTGCCGCGTGATGGCCGGATCGCTCGCATACGGCAGCCCGAATTCGACGATGCCGCCGCGCGCCCGCCCCGGTCTCTCGCTCTCCGACACGCGCGGAAAGAATCCTTCGACGATGATCCGCTCGATCTCCTCGCGCGTCACATCGGCGGAACGCGCGCCGCCGATCAGCTTCGAGCCCGCGCCGAGCAGCGTGATCGACGCCGATCCGGGCGCGCGTTCGCCGAGCAAATGTTCCTTGGCCGCGCGGCATCGCTCGACGAGCTGCGACAGCCGCGACGCGGAGAGCCGCCCGTCGCCGCCCGCGAGCCGCGCTTCGACGAGATGCGCGAGCGCGAGGTCCATGTTGTCGCCGCCGAGCATCAGATGATTGCCGACGCCGATGCGCGTGAGGCGCGGCTCGCCGCCGTCTGCGTCCATCTCGACCTGGATCAGCGTGAGATCGGTCGTGCCGCCGCCGACATCGCAGATGAGCACGAGACGTGTGCCCGCGAGTTCGCCGGCGAGCGTCTCGCGGTGATGAAACAGCCAGTCGTAGAACGCGGCCTGCGGTTCCTCCAGCAGGCGCAACGCGGCGAGGCCCGCCATGCGCGCCGCTTCGAGCGTGAGGGCGCGCGCGCCTTCGTCGAACGAGGCGGGCACCGTCAGCACGAGATCCTGCGTTTCGAGCGGCGCATCCGGAAAGCGCGCATTCCACGCCGCGCGCACATGCGCGAGATAGCTCGCGCTCGCCGCGACCGGCGAAACCTTCGCGACGTCGGCGCTCCCGCCCCACGGAAGAATCGGCGCGACGCGATCCACCGACGCATGCGAGAGCCAGCTTTTAGCGCTCGACACGAGCCGCCCCGGAACATTCGCGCCGAGCGTGCGCGCGAAATGGCCGATGACCGCGGCGGGTTCGTCGCGTCCGGCCGACTCGTCCGTCGACGTCCACGGCAGCGTCACATCGCCCGGCGCGAGTTCACCCGGCGCGGGGTGATACCGCAGCGACGGCAAGAGCGATTGCGCCGCCACTTCGCCCGGACCGACGAGCTGCTCGACCGGAAACACGCGGATATCGTTCGACCCGGCCTCGGCATAAGCGACGACGGTGTTGCTCGTCCCGAGGTCGATGCCGACGCGATACCGCGCGCCCGGCGCCTTCTTCTTGCGCGTCGGCACTTACAGGCCCGCGCCGTGATCCGCGCTCGCGACGCCGCGCACGTCGAACTCGACCTTCCAGCGCTCCTGCGACGCGCGCGGCACCGCTTCGAGTTCGAGCGTGCCCGCTTCGGTCACGCGCGCATGCAGCTTGACCGGCACGACTTCGCCGGGCGTGCGGCCTTCGGACGGCAGCGACGCTTCGATCTCCTCGAGTTCCTGCAGTTCGTCCGGCTGCCAGTAATCGAGCAGCGTGCCGACCTGATCCTGCCGACGCACCGACGAGCCGAAAAAGCGGAAATGCACCGGCTCCCCGACGACCAGCCCGAATTCCTGCGCGGGCAACGCGGCCTCGGTGCCTTCTTCCATGCCGAACGGCGCGACGCACAGCGCCTGCACGGGCGGCTCCAGTCCCGGCACGGCGGGCATTGCGGATTCGACCGCCACGTAGTACGCCCGCGCCGTGCCGCCGCGAATCCGCACGCCCTTGCCGCGACGAACGTAGCCGTAATACGCCGCGCCGCGCGCCACCGCGAGATCGAGGTCCGCGCCTTCGAGCAGACGCGCGGCGGGCGCGTTCTCGGCGGCGAGCCACGCATTGAGCGTCGACATCACGCGCTCGACCAGCAAATGCGACTTGAAGACGCCGCCATTGAAGAGCACGGCGGTCGGGTGCAGCAGCGTCGCGCCTTGCGGTGCTTCGTGCCGCAAGCCTTCCACTTCGGCGAGCGCGTTCACTTGCCGGCCGAGGAACGCGGCGAGGTGCCGCGTGACGGCGGCATCCTGCGCGTAGGGCAGACCGAGCTGCGTCAGGCCGACGCGCGCACGCGTGACGGGGCGCGCGGAGGCATCGACCTGAGGGAAGAAGCCTTCGAGCAGAATCCGCGTGAGTTCGGCGCGCGTGAGTTCCGTGCGCAGCGATCCGCCGATCAGCTTCGAGCCGCGGCTCGGCACGACGAGCGGCACGGTATCGACGGTCGGATCGGACAACAGCATTTCCTTGGCCGACCGGCACGCGTAAGTGAGCGCGCGCAATTGCCACGGATCGGGCTGCGTGCCCTGCGTCGCGAGCTTGCGCGCGACGATGTGCGCGAGCGCGAGGTCCATGTTGTCGCCGCCGAGCAGGATGTGCTCGCCGACGGCCACGCGATGCAGTTCCAGATTGCCTTCGCGCTCGACCACCGCGATGAGCGAAAGGTCGGTCGTGCCGCCGCCGACATCGACGACCAGAATCACGTCGCTTACTCTCACCTGCTTGCGCCAGCCGCCAGCGGACTTCTGAATCCAGCTATACAGCGCGGCCTGCGGCTCCTCGAGCAGCGTCATGCGCGCGTAGCCGGCTTGCGCGGCGGCTTCGGCCGTGAGTTCGCGGGCGGCGGGATCGAAGGAAGCGGGAATCGTCACGGTGACGTCCTGCTGATCGAACGGCGCGTCCGGATGCGCGTGGTTCCAGGCTTCGCGCAAGTGCGTCAGATAGCGCACGGAGCTTTCGAGCGGCGAGACGCGCTCGACTTCCTCGGGCGCATCGGCGGGAAGGATGGCCGCGCGCCGGTCCACGCCCGGATGACACAGCCAGCTTTTCGCGCTGGACACGAGGCGAATGGGCGTGCCCGCGCCCCGGCTGCGCGCGAGTTCGCCGACGATGAACGGGCGATCCTGCGTCCACGGCAGCGTGAGATCGCCGGGCGCGAGTTCGTTCGGATGCGGCAAATAGAGAAACGACGGCAGGAGCTCGCGCTCTTCCGCCGCGCCGGGCGCGGTGAGTTGCGCGATCGACAACACGCCTTGCGCGGTCTTTTCGCCGTCGCTCGCGGACATGTCCACGTAGGACAGCGCGCAATGCGTCGTGCCGAGATCGACGCCGATGGAGAAGCGCGCCGGGTTCTGATCGTGGTAATCGCTCATAGCTCCACCTCGGCGGGCGCGACGATGCTCGCGTCATGCGACTGCGCGAGCTTCGGCAGGCGCGTGTCTTCGACCTTCCACCCGCGATGGCTGATGCTTCCGTTGAACGGCGGCTTGCCGACGACATTGCCGGTCAGACGCACGGCGCTCGCATCGAAGCCGTCGGGCAGCGTGATGCGGCTGCCTTCGGCTTCGCTGCGCACCGGTTTGATCGTGAAGTGCTCGCGCAGCACGGCGCGGCAGCCGTCGTGCACGAGGCGGGCGGCCGCGCCGATATCGGCGTCGCTGTAATTGGCGATGTCCTCTTCGACGAAATCGATGAAGCGCGCATCGCGCTGGAGAAGGCCGAGCAATTGCAGCGCGGCGACCGGGCTGGTTTCCTTGAGCGCCGACGGCGCGGGCGCGATGGGCGCGGCGGCGGGCACGGGTCTCTCGGGCGCTTGAGGCGTTCGAGGCGTTTCGGGCGTCGGAGACGCTTCCGGCGCATGAGGCGCTTCGCGCAGACGCTGCACGCGGCCAGCAAAGGCGCTGTTGCCCAGGATGCCGAAGAAGGCGCCGAAGGCAATGGACAGCCTGCCGAAAAAGGACGGATTCATGTCGGTCATAAGCGTTTGCTCCTGATTCTTGTTAGCCGCGCCGAAGGACGACCCTATCCTCGGGCGGCGTGTGGCCGTGTTCGGTGGCGCATCGGCGGGAATGGAGCCGACGAGCCGATTGCCGGGATTGCATGCCGTGCGGCGGCGCGCCTCGCATCGTGGCCGACGCGCGCATGCGAGCGACGTTCCCGCCGCATCCCGATATTGTCCATGATGTTGCACATCCAGCGGGAAAACGCCTTCGCGGACGGCTCATGCGCGCGTCGGCATGCGAAGCGCGAGGGGCAGGAGGCTTCGCTCGACGCGGCTTTCGCGGATGCGCGCTAAGCGGGAATCGGCGCGCCGCAAAAGGCCCCGCTTTCGCGGCGGGGCCTCATTCTCGCGATTTGCGTCGGCAAGTCAAGGCGCTGCGGGCGTGCTGCGGCTTTGGGCGGCCATTCACGCGCGCAAGACTCGGGACTCGCGACGGATCGCCAGCGCTTCTCGATCCGCGACAGCGCTCGCACGCGCCGAAAGCACGCCATCCAGCAGCCGAAACCCGACCGCCTTGCGCGACCCGGCTGAGGGACGCATCCACAAGCGGCAGCGTCAAGCCTTATACCCGATCTTGCGCAGCAGATCCTTCCGCCAGCGCACATCCTCGTCGCCTTCGATGCCGAGCGGCGGCATGCCATCCACCACGCCGATGATTCCGCGCCCCTGATCCGTCTGGGCGACGAGCACCTGCGTCGGATTCGCCGTCGCGCAAAACACGCGGCAGACCTCGGGCACGGCTTTCACCGCATTGAGCACGTTCACGGGAAAAAAGCCGTCCCCGAGCACGATGATGAAGCTATGCCCCGCGCCGATGTTGAGCGCATTGCGCGCGGCCAGCTCGACGAGGGCTTCGTCGGTGCCGGAAATGCGCACGAGCCGCTTGCCCGACGCCTCGCAGAACGCGAGCCCGAAGCGGATGCCCGGCACCGCGCCGACGAGCGTCTCGTGCAGGTCTTCGACGGTCTTGATGAAATGCGACTGGCCGAGGATGAAATTAGTCTCCTCGGGCTTTTCCACGGCGATCCCGATCAACTGCATGGCGAGCCTCCGTTGCAAGGGCGCAGGGTTGCAACGGTAATGGTAGGCGCTCGCGCGTCATGCGTGGATGTCGAACGACGCGAGATAGGCATTCGCGTCCGTGCCGTCCCACACGCGCGCGTCGCAGAAGGTCGCGGTGCGGCGCTCGTCCGGCACGTCCACGCTCGACGCCTGCGCCGCCTGTCTGTAGAGCGCCGCCTGATTGACGGCCGAGGCCTCGCGCCACGCTTCGGCTGCGGCATCCGGCGCGGCAGGGAGCATGCCCCAGCGGCGATACTGCGTGATGAACCAGACGCCATCCGATACGCGCGGATAGTTCACCGCGCCGCCGTCGAAGAAGCGCACGGGCGGCGCGCCATCCGTGGCGACGAGCCGCGCTTCGATCAGCCCGCGTGGCACGCCGAGCAGTTCCGGCGACGCGAGCGCCTCTGCAATCTCCACGCGATGCTCGCGCGCATCGACCCACGCGCAGGCGTCGAGCAACGTCTGCACCAGCGCGCGTGCCGTAGTCGGATACAGCGCGACGAAATCGCGCCGGCAAGCGAGCACTTTCTCCGGATGATCCGGCCAGATTTCGCTCGTATGAACCACCGTGCGGCCCGCGCCGCGCGCGTGTGCAACCGCGTGCCACGGCTCGCCCGCGCAGAAGCCGTCGAGCGTGCCTTCGACGAGCGCATCGGCCATGCGCGGCGGCTGAATGACCACGCTTCGCACGTCGGAGAGCGGATGCACGCCGTTTGCCGCAAGCCAGTAGTAGAGCCACATGGCATGCGTGCCCGTCGGGAAGGTCTGCGCGATGACGGGCGTCCTTCCGAGCGAGGCGAGCGCGTCTTTCACGCTCGCGCCGCGTTCAATGGCATCGGCGAGGGCATTCGACAGCGTGATGGCCTGTCCGTTGCGGTTGAGCACCATCAGCACGGCCATGTCCGCCTGCGGCCCGCCGATGCCGAGTTGTACGCCATAGACGAGGCCGTACAGCGCGTGCGCGGCGTCGAGTTCGCCCGAGAGCAGCTTGTCGCGCACGGCCGCCCACGAGGACTGGCGGCACAGTTCGATCGTGATTCCGTGACGCCGCCCGAGGTCGCGCAGCGCGGCGGCGGCGAGCGGCGCGGCGTCCGACAGCGCGACGAAGCCGACGCGCACATGTGTACGTTCTGGCGTTGGTGCGGGAGAGGAAGGCGAGTCGGATGAATTCATGGCGTGTTCGTCAAAGCTCAACTAGCGCAGCAAATCGGCAAGCGAAAGCAACTGGCGCGCGATCTCCGCGACTTTCGCGCCCTGATCCATCGCGCGCTTGCGCAGCGTGGCGTAGGCGTCGTTTTCGGAAAGACCGCGCCGCTCCATCAGAAGACGCTTCGCGCGGTCGATGACCTTGCGTTCCGCGAGTTCGTTCTCCACTTGCGCGAGCCGCTTGCGCAACTGCGTCTCGTGCGCGAAACGCGCGAGCGCGACTTCGATGATCGGCGCGAGACGTTCGGGCGCGAGGCCTTCGACCGAATACGCGGTCACGCCCGCGCCGACGGCCGCGCGGATGAACTGCTGGTCGGCGTCGTTGCTGAACATCAGCACCGGGCGCGGCGCGGCGCGGTTCATCACCGCGAGTTGTTCGAGCGTGTCGCGCGAAGGGGAATCGGTATCGATGATGACGACATCCGGCTTCCGGCTTTCGACCGCCGCGTGCAGCGCAGCAGGCGCGGCGACTTCGGCGAGCATCTCGTAGCCGAGACGCGCGAGCTTGTCGCGCAGATCGCCGATGGGCTTGTCGGTGTCGGTGACGAGAAGAACGCGGAGCATCGTATTGCTTGTTTCGCCTTGAGCGGGGAATCGGTTCGTTGGACTTTAACGCGCCAGGCAACGCGCGAAAACCTGGCCGAATGGCATAGGCGGCTTCCTATACGATCTCAGCCTCCGCACGTCACGCCGCATGCGCGAAGCCGCGTTCGCCATGCGCCGCGCGCTGCATTGCTTCGCCGATCGCGCCGCCGACGAAAATCACCGCCGGACTTTCGAGACCTGCCGCGCCTGCATCGGCGGCAAGACGATCGAGCGTCGTGACGAGACGCCTCTCGCCGGGCGATCCGGCATGCTGCACGACTGCTGCGGGCGTGCTCGCGGGCAGCGCTTCGGAGAGCGACGCCGCGATGCCCGCGATGCGGCTCATGCCCATGTAGATGGCGAGCGTCATGCCCGTGGCGGCGAGCGCGCGCCAGTCCGGTTCGCCGTGATCCTGCCTGTGCGCGGTGACGAAGGTCACGCCCTGACAATGATCGCGATGCGTGAGCGAGATGCCGAGTCCCGCCGCCGCCGCGAATCCCGACGAGACGCCGTTCACGATATCGACCGCAATCCGCGCCTCGCGCAGCGCCGCGATTTCCTCGCCCGCGCGTCCGAACAGCAAAGCGTCGCCGCCCTTCACGCGCACGACATGCAGCCCGAGCCGTGCATAGCGCTGCATGAGGCGTTGAATGAACGCTTGCGGCGTGGACTTGCAGCCGCCGCGCTTGCCGACGCGAATCACGCGTGCGTGCGGCGCGAGCGTGACGATGTCGGGATTCGCGAGATCGTCGAGGAGCACGATGTCCGCGGCGGCGAGCGCTTTCGCGGCGCGGATCGTCAGTAGATCGAGATCGCCGGGGCCTGCGCTCAGAAGCGTGACCTTGCCTTGCGGCGTCGTCGCATTGAGGGTGTTCATCGTCGAGTCCTGTGTTTCGGGTGTGGAGCGGATCGGCGCGGCGAACGCAAGAAGCGCCCGCTCGTGCCGCGCACGAGGGACGCCATTGTCCGCGTTTCGAAACCACGTCCTGTTCCATGCATGCATCGAGCGCCGTTGCCCGAGTCGCGCTGACTACTGCAATAAGCGGGCCATTTGCGCGCGATACAGCGCACCGATCGAACAGGCCCGCGCAGCATCAGGCTCACACGGTACGTCGGGGCATGAAGGAGAACGCGAACGCACGCGATCAGTGCTGCGTCGCACCATCGCTGTGCCGGGCTGCATCGAAACGCGACGAAGAGCGCGTGCCTGCATGCGGTGCGCGCATCGCGGTGAGCCTTGCGCTGCAAGCCTTGTCAGCCGATGCATTGCGCATGGCATAGGCCTTGCCTTATGTCTTGCCATCGGATCAACGGCGATCCGTCCTGACTAAAGCGCCCGGCGGACTTGAATCCAAGCGGGCATCGGACAACGGCGTCCCCTGCATTTGGCTCACTGGCCGGATGCGCGGGACGCCTTTCTTTTTTCGCGGAAAAGACGATGGACAAAGCCACAAGAATCGATCTCTTCAGCATGCGCAGCGCGCCGATGCGTGCCTTCCATCTCACGTGGATGGCGTTCTTCGTGTGCTTCTTCGCGTGGTTCGCGTGCGCGCCGCTGATGCCGCTCATCAAGCGCGAATATGGCCTCGATGCGGACCAGATCGCGAACATCAACATCGCGGCGGTGGCCGTGACCATTCTCGTGCGGCTCGTCGTCGGACCCATGTGCGACCGCTTCGGCCCGCGCAAGGTCTATAGCGCGCTGCTCTTCGCGGGCGCGTTTCCGGTGATCGGCGCGGCGCTTTCCACGGGCTACGACAGCTTTCTGTGGTGCCGCCTCGCCATCGGCGCGGTCGGCGCGAGCTTCGTCATCACGCAGTACCACACGTCGGTGATGTTCGCGCCGAACGTCGTCGGCACCGCGAACGCGACGACAGCGGGCTGGGGCAACGCAGGCGCGGGCGCGGCGCAGGCCATCGTGCCGCTCATCGTTGCGGCAGCCATCGCGCTCGGCGCGGGCGACGCATCGGCATGGCGTATCGCGTTGCTCGTGCCGGGTATCGCGATGCCCGTCATGGCCTTGTTTTACTGGCGTTTCACGCAGGATTGTCCGCAAGGCGACTTCGCGCAGCTGCGTCGCGCTGGCATCGCAATCGATGGCGGCAAGAAGGGCGGCTGGCAGAGCTTCGTCACCGCATGCGCGAACTATCGCGTGTGGATGCTCTTCGTGACCTATGGCGCGTGCTTCGGCGTCGAAGTGTTCATTCACAACATCGCGGCCGTGTATTACGTCGACCGCTTCAACCTCACGCTCGGCGAAGCGGGCATGGCGGCAGGCAGCTTCGGTCTGCTCGCGCTCTTCGCACGCGCGCTCGGCGGCTATCTCTCCGATAAAGCCGCCGCAAAAAAAGGCCTCGACGTGCGCGCGACGCTGCTCTTCGTGCTGATCGCGGGCGAAGGCATCGGCCTCTATGCATTCGCGCATGCGGGCAGCGTGACGCTCGCCATCATCGCGATGCTGGCCTTCGGTCTCTTCACGCACATGGCATGCGGCGCGACCTATGCGCTCGTCCCGTTCATCGACCGCAAGGCGCTCGGCGGCGTGGCGGGCGTGATCGGCGCGGGCGGCAATGTCGGCGCGGTGGCCGCGGGCCTTCTGATGAAAGGCGTCGGCAGCGTGCAGCAGACGCTCTCGCTGTTGGGCGTGCTCGTCGCGGGCACGGCGCTGTGCGCAATCGCGGTGCGCTTCTCCCCCGAACACAAGGCTCGCGAAGCCGCGCTGCGCGATAGCGCGCTTGCAGTCAACAACGGCGTTGCCAACTGAGGAAGGTCCCTGTCATGAAAATTGTCGTCATCGGTCACGGCATGGTGAGCCACAAGTTCCTCGAATATCTCGCAGAAAGCGGCCATCGAGCGCTCGACGTCACGGTTCTGTGCGAGGAATCGCGCGCGGCTTACGATCGCGTGCATCTGTCGGAGTTCTTCGCGGGGAAGTCGGCGCAAGCGCTGTCGCTCGTCGAAGAAGGCTTCTTCGAGCGCTCGGGCTATGCGCTCAGGCTCAATGCGAGAGCCGTCGCCATCGACCGCGCCGCGCGCATCGTCACCACATCCACGGGTGAAACGCTTGGCTACGACAAGCTCGTCATCGCGACAGGCTCGTATCCGTTCGTGCCGTCCGTCGATGGTAAGGATCGCGAAGGATGTTTCGTGTATCGCACGATCGACGATCTCGAAGCGATGCAAGCCTTCGGTGCGCGCGCGAAGATCGGCGCCGTGGTCGGCGGCGGCCTGCTCGGTCTCGAAGCGGCGAAGGCGCTGCGCGACATGGGATTGCAGACGCATGTCGTCGAATTCGCGCCGCGCCTCATGGCCGTGCAAGTGGACGAAGGCGGCGGGCGCGTATTGCGCAGCAAGATCGAGGCGCTCGGCGTCAGCGTGCATACGAACCGCAACACCCTTGCCATCGTCGATGGAGAAGGCGCCGCGAACCGCATGATGTTCGCGGACGGCAATCATCTCGACACGGACATGATCGTGTTCTCGGCGGGCATCCGTCCGCGCGACGACATCGCGCGTGCCGCGGGGCTCGAGATCGGCGCGCGCGGTGGCATCGTCATCGACGACACATGCCGCACGAGCGATGCCGACATCTTCGCCATCGGCGAATGCGCGCTGTGGAAGGGGCAGTCGTTCGGGCTCGTGGCACCCGGCTACGACATGGCGCGCATCGTCGCGAAGCAGTTGCTCGGCATCGAAGCCGCATTCACTGGCGCGGACATGAGCACGAAGCTCAAGCTGATGGGCGTGGACGTGGCGAGCATCGGCGATGCACACGGCAAGACGCCGGGCAGCCATTCGTATCAGTTCAGCGACGAGCGCAAGCAGGTGTACAAGAAGCTCGTCGTGTCGGAGTGCGGCAAGTATCTGCTCGGCGCCGTGATGATCGGCGATGCAGCCGAATACGGCACGCTCCTTCAGATGATGTTGAATGGCATCGAACTGCCGGAAGCGCCGGAATTCTTGATCCTTCCGCAAAGCGACGGGCGCGCGAAGCCCACGCTCGGCGTCGAAGCGCTGCCGGATGCGGCGCAAATCTGTTCGTGCAACAACGTGAGCAAGGCCGATATCTGCGCGGCCGTATGCGCGGGCGCAACGAGCATCGGCGCGGTGAAGAGCGCATGCAAGGCGGGCGCGTCGTGCGGCGGCTGCGTGCCGCTCGTCACGCAGGTGATGAAGTCGGAGATGCAGCGCCAGGGCCTCGCGGTCAACAACCATCTCTGCGAACACTTCGCGTATTCGCGCCAGGCGCTGTACCACATTGCGCGCGTGGAAGGGCATCGCACGTTTGCGTCCTTGCTCGCGAAGCACGGCAAGGGGCGAGGCTGCGATATCTGCAAGCCGGCGGTCGCGAACATTCTCGCATCGTGCTGGAACGAGTTCGTGCTGAAGAAGGAACACGCGAGCCTGCAGGATTCCAACGACTACTACCTCGCGAACATTCAGCGCGACGGCACGTACTCCGTCGTGCCGCGCATGCCCGGCGGCGAAGTGACGCCCGATGGACTCATCGCCGTCGGACAGATCGCGAAGAAGTACGGCCTCTACACGAAGATCACGGGCGGGCAGCGCGTCGACATGTTCGGCGCACGCGTCGAGCAATTGCCGCTCATCTGGGAAGAACTGATCGCAGCGGGCTTCGAATCCGGTCATGCGTATGGCAAGGCGCTGCGCACGGTGAAGTCGTGCGTCGGTTCGACGTGGTGCCGCTATGGCGTCGGCGATTCCGTCGGCCTCGCGGTTAAGCTCGAGAACCGCTACAAGGGCCTGCGAACGCCGCACAAGATCAAGTTCGGCGTATCGGGCTGCACGCGCGAGTGCGCCGAAGCGCAAGGCAAGGACATCGGCGTGATCGCGACGGAAAAGGGCTGGAATCTCTACGTCTGCGGCAACGGCGGCATGAAGCCGCGTCACGCGGAACTGCTCGCATCCGATCTCGATGAAGCGACGCTCGTGCGCTACATCGATCGCTTCCTCATGTTCTATGTCCGCACCGCGGACCGCCTGCAACGCACGAGCGTATGGCGCGACAACCTCGAAGGCGGCCTCGATTATCTGATCGATGTGGTCCTCAACGACAAGCTCCATATCGCGCGCGAACTCGAAGCGGAGATGCAGCTCGTCGTCGATACCTACGAGGACGAATGGAAGAAGGCCGTCACCGATCCGCAAACGCGCAAGCGCTTCCGTCACTTCGTCAACAGCGACAGCAACGACGATAACGTGAGCTTCGTCGAAGAGCGCGGGCAGATTCGGCCTGCCACGCCGCAAGAACGCAAGACGAGGCGCATCGATATTCCCGTAGTCGTCGAAACCGCTTGAACGAGAGGAGCTAAGGATGAACGATCGCATCGAACTCGACTGGACCCCCGTTTGCCATCTCGACGATATCGTCCCTGACACCGGCGTTTGCGCGCTCGTCAACGGCGCACAAGTAGCGGTCTTTCATGTGGCGGGCGAATCCGAGACCGTGTATGCCATCGACAACTTCGATCCGCATTCGCAGGCAGCCGTGCTGTCGCGAGGCATCGTCGGCAGTCTCGGCCAGCGGATCGTCGTCGCGTCGCCCATCTACAAGCAGCACTTCGATCTGCGCACGGGGGAATGTCTTGAAGCGCCGGAGCGTTCGGTGAGTGCGTATCGCGCGCGCGTGGCGGGCGGCAAGGTGTGGATCGAGGCATGAGAACCGAATATGCGCTCGCGGCTTGCGCTGGCACGGCTCGCGTCGCGAAGCAAAGGCTCGTCGTGATAGGCAACGGCATGGCGGGCATGCGAACGGTCGAAGAGCTGCTCGCGATTGCGCCCGAACTCTACGACATCACCGTGTTCGGCGCGGAGCCTCACGGCAACTACAACCGCATCCTGCTCTCGCCGGTGCTCGCGGGCGAAAAGAGCATGGACGACATCATCATCAATACGCGCGACTGGTACGACGCGAACGGCATCACGCTGCATGCTGGCGATGCCGTCGTCGAAATCGATCGTGCGCGGCGCATCGTGCGTTCGGAGAAAGGCGTTCAGGCGCGCTACGATCGTTTGCTGATCGCAACAGGCTCGACGCCGTTCATCATCCCCGTTCCCGGCTGCGATCTCCTCGGCGTAATCGCATTCAGAGATATCGAGGATGTCGAAACGATGATCGCATCGGCGCGCGATCATCGTCATGCGGTCATCATCGGCGGTGGCTTGCTCGGTCTCGAAGCGGCCAACGGCTTGCAGCGGCAGGGCATGTCGGTGACGGTGGTGCATGCAAGCGACAGCCTGATGGACCGGCAACTGGATGCAAGCGCCTCCGCGCTGCTCAAGCGTTCTCTCGAAGAGAAAGGCCTGCGCTTCGCGATGGCGGCGCAGACGACGCACATCGTCGGCGAAGATCGCGTGCGGGCCGTGCGCTTCGCGGACGGCAGCGAGATAGAAGCGGATCTCGTCGTGATGACGGCGGGCGTGCGCCCGAACATCGCGCTCGCTAGAGACGCCGGTCTGCATTGCGAGCGCGCGATCGTCGTCGACGACACGCTCCAGACCTTCGATCCGCGCGTCTATGCAGTGGGCGAATGCGTCCAGCATCGCTCGGCCACGTTCGGGCTCGTTGCGCCCATCTGGGATCAGGCGCGCGTTGCGGGCGCGCATCTCGCGGGCGCGGGACATCGCCGCTATGTGCAACGCGCAACGGCGACGAAACTCAAAGTGACAGGCGTCGACCTGTATTCCGCGGGCGATTTCATCGGCGGCGACGATAGCGAAGACATCGTATTGCGCGATTCGCGGCGCGGCGTCTACAAGCGTCTCGTGCTGCGCGGCGGCCGCGTGATCGGTGCCGTGCTTTACGGCGATGTGAAAGACGGCGCGTGGTACTTCGATCTGATTCAGAACCGCACGGACGTATCGCACTTGCGCGGACGACTGTTGTTCGGCAAGTCGCTTTGCGAAGCAGCCGCGTGAAGCAGAGACATAGACGCATGAATATGAAAGCAGGCATCCCGATCATCCCGAGCGAGCCGTCGAGCGTCCGCACGACGTGCCCTTATTGCGGCGTGGGCTGCGGCGTCAAGGCGACGCCACGCATGCCCGCTGACGTTGTCATAGAAGGCGACGAAGCGCATCCGTCCAACTTCGGGCGCCTGTGCGTGAAGGGTTCGGCGCTCGGCGAAACAGTGGGCCTCGAAGGGCGCTTGCTGAGTCCGAAGCTGCGAGACAGGACAACGGGCGCGCTAGCCGATGTTTCATGGGCCGATGCAATAGGCACCGTCGCGAGCGGCTTTACGCGCATCGTCGCGGAACACGGCCCCGATGCCGTGGCGTTCTATGTGTCGGGCCAGCTGCTGACCGAGGACTACTACGTCGCGAACAAGCTGATGAAGGGCTATATCGGCAGCGCGAACATCGATACGAACTCGCGGCTGTGCATGTCGTCGTCGGTCGCGGGACACAAGCGCGCATTCGGCGAAGACATCGTGCCGGTGAACTATGAAGACCTCGAACTCGCGGACCTCATCGTGCTCGTTGGATCGAATACGGCATGGTGTCATCCGATCCTCTTTCAGCGCATCGTCAAGATGAAGGAGACGCGGCCCGATGCGAAGATCGTCGTGATCGATCCGCGTCATACGGCGACGTGCGAGATGGCGGACCTGCATCTGCCGCTCAAGCCCGGCAGCGACGTGCGGCTCTTCAACGGTCTGTTCGCGTTTCTCGCAGAGCAGGGCGCAACGGACTGCGCATTCGTCGATGCCCACACGCGCGGATACGCCGCCGCGCTCGCCGCAGCCGCGCCTGGCGATATGGCGCGAGTCGCAAGGGATTGCAAGCTCGACGTAGATGAACTGCTGGCGTTCTATCGCCTCTTCGCAAGCACCGAGCGCGTGGTCACGGTGTACTCGCAAGGCGTGAACCAGTCGAGCGCGGGCAGCGACAAGGTGAACAGCATCATCAACTGCCATCTTTCGACGGGGCGCATCGGCAAGCCGGGCATGGGGCCGTTTTCCTTCACTGGCCAGCCCAATGCAATGGGCGGGCGCGAAGTCGGCGGGCTTGCGAACACGCTCGCGGCGCATCTCGAACTCGACCACGCGCATCATCGCGAAATCGTGCAGACGTTCTGGGCATCGCCGCGAATGGCCGCGCGTGCGGGGCTAAAGGCCGTCGAACTCTTCGATGCAATCGAGAGCGGGCGCGTGAAAGCCGTCTGGATCATGGGGACGAACCCGGTCGTGAGCCTGCCCGACAGCGACCGTGCGAAGCGTGCGCTCGAGAAGTGCGAACTGGTCGTCGTGTCGGACATCGTCGAGAAGACGGATACCAATGCGTTCGCGCACGTGCTGTTGCCCGCGCTCGGCTGGGGCGAGAAGGACGGCACCGTGACGAACTCCGAGCGACGTATTTCGCGGCAGCGTGCCTTTTTGCCGACGCCGGGACGGGCGCGCGCGGACTGGCGCATCATCTGCGATGTCGCGCGCCGCATGGGTTTCGATGGCTTCGAATTCGAGAGCGCGCACGAGATCTTCGACGAACATGCGCGTCTGTCCGCCTATCGCAACGACGACGTAACGGGCGTGCATCGTATATTTCATATCGGCGGTTTGAGCGGGCTGGATCGCGCGCAGTACGACGCAATGGAGCCTGTGCAATGGCCGCTTCGCGCGAGAAGCGAGCGCGGCACGGCACGTCTTTTCGAAGCGCGACGCTTCAGTCACGCCGATGCCCGCGCGCGTTTTATAGCAACGGTACCGCGCGCGCCTGTGAACGCGCCGGATGCGGACTATCCGCTCGTGCTCAATACAGGCCGCGTGCGCGACCATTGGCACACGATGACGCGCACGGGCCGTTCCGCGAAGCTCGCGGCTCATATCAGCGAATCGTTCATCGACATGCATCCGCAAGATGCGCTTGCATGCGGCGTGCGCGAAGGCGAGCTTGCACGCATCACGAGCCGCTGGGGTTCGATGATCGCGCGCGTGCAACACGGCGGCGGCATGCCGCGCGGCAGCGTGTTCGTGCCGATTCACTGGAACGACCAGGTGGCATCCGATGCGCGCGTGGGCGCGCTGGTGAATCCCGCCGTCGATCCTGTGTCGGGCGAACCGGAGTTCAAGCACACGCCGGTTGCCGTCGACAAGTTTCATGTGACATGGCATGGCTTTTCGCTATCGCGCCAAGCGCCCGCGCTGGACACCGTCACGCACTGGACGCGCGTGCATGGCGCTCGCTTCGTGCACTATGAACTCGCGGGACGCAATCGCTTCGATGCGTCGCACGACGATCATCGCGCGTGGGCGCGTTCCCTCTTTCAACTCGACGATCCACGTGCCGACTGGATCGAATACGAGGACAAGAGTGCGGGTATATATCGCGCGGCGCATGTGCTCGACGATCGCATCGAGAGTTGCGTCTTCGTCTCCGAGCGGCCCGATTTGCCCGCACGCGCGTGGCTTGCGAGCCTCTTCGACAAGGAGCGCCTAAACGACGAAGACCGTGCGAGCCTTCTGCTAGGTCAGCCGATGGGACGAAGCGAAGATACGGGGCCGACCGTGTGTTCGTGTTTCGGCGTAGGCCGCAATACCATCTGCAGCGCGATCCGCGACAAAGGCCTCACGACGGCCGCCGAAATCACCGCATGCGTGAAGGCGGGCGGGAATTGCGGGTCGTGCGTGCCAGAACTCAGGAAACTCATTGTCGAAACCGAAATGACGCGGCTCGCCACAACCTGATTCGTCGATAAAAACCTCTGGAAACAAGGCGCTTTCGGGCTCGCTGCAGCCCGAATGAGCGCTCTCCAACTATTCCTCTCATGTTTCGGCGCGACGTGCGCCCGAATGTTGTCTCGCCCACGAAGAGCGTGGCGCGTCTTCCGTACAGTCACCTCAAAACACAGGCACACGATCGTTACGACAGGCCTGGGAAACATCATCGAAAAGGTGATACGGGGATTGCCATGAAGAACGCACACCGACCATATAGAGCGGCAGGCCGCCGCCTCTACGACCGCTCGCCGGTCCGCACCATACCCCATACATTGCGCGCACCGCTACGCCGCCCGTACGGCTGACGTGCGTCGTTCGTATAGCTAAATAAAACATTAATTGCTGTACCTGCTGCATGACGGCGTCCATGCAGCAGGGCCGACCACGCACGCCAATCGGGAGACTCATCATGCAACGCAAACTGATCGCTGCTGTTCTTTCGCTTGTTTCCGTGACCGCCTTTGCAACGGGCACGAACTCGAGTTCCAGTTCGACTTCGGGTGGTAACACGTCCGCAGCCGTATATGGCTTCGGCGCATTCACCGCAACGAACGCGGGCGCCGCCAATGGCCATGCGTCGTCCAATGCCGGTTCGGGTTTCGGCTCGACGGGCAACACGACCAACGCGACGACCGGCCATATCAACACGTCGTCGGTGGCAGGCAAGGGCTTCGGCGGTTCGTCGGCAACGGGGCTTTCCGGCGCAGATGCCGCCGCGAATGCGTGGAGCAAGCTCGGCGGCGGCTGGCGTTAAGCGTTCGCACGCAACGCTGCCTCATTCAAACCTACGTGTCGAAGAAAAAGCCGAAAGCTAATCTAAACTGATAGATAAGGAATCCATATCATGAAGCGCATTGTGATCGCTGCTGCATTGCTCTCGATCGTCTCGGCCGCTGCGATGGCCACGACGACCACCTCCACCTCCAGCTCCACGTCGGGCGGCTCGACGTCCGCATCCGTGTCGGGTTTCGGCCGCTTCACCGCGACCGACTACGGCGTTTCCAACGGCAACGCGCAGGCGCTCGCCGGCGGCGCTTTCGGCTCGACGGGCAATCTCACGAACGCGACGACGAGCCACAGCAATACGTCGACGGTCGGCGGCTTCGGCCACGGCACGTCGCAAGCGGGCGGCACGTCGGGCGCCGACGCAGCCGCGAACGCATGGAGCAAGCTGGGCGGCGGGTGGCGCTAAGCGCGTCGGCGTCAACCATAAAAAAATCAAGTCGTTCAGGGAACGCCGTTGCCTAGCCACAGGCGTTCCCGTTTCTTCCGGAGAACCATCATGAACAAGACCACATTGAATCTGGCGTGCGCGGTCCTTTTCTGCGCGGCGCAACTGGCTCACGCGGCAACATCCGCGAATTCGACTTCCGGCTCGACGTCCGGCTCGAGTTCGGTCGGCATCGGTCAGGGCGGGGGATCGAGCCTCAACAACATCGGCACGTCGGCGACGTCGAATGCGAGCACCGCGTCGAACTCGTCGTCGGTTGGCGGCGTCGGCAGCGCGCGGGCCACGGGAGGTTCGTCCAACGTGAACATCTCGGTCACGATGCCGTCGCTCGCGTCGTCCGGTTCCAGCTCGAATACGTCGGCGGGTGCAAGCGGCAGCGGCCTTCCTGCATCGACCACCGGAGCGGACGGCACGGCGAAAGCCGCATCGACGCCGGGATCGAGCGCCTACGACACGCGTGCGACCGTCGACTATAACCAAAGCTCATACTCGGTGCGAACCACGCCGGCACTTGCCGCGCCCGCCCTCACGACGACGCTCTCCGACACATGCATGGGCTCGGCCAGCTTCGGCTTGTCCATCACGGGCTTCGGCGCGACCGGCGGCACGACGCTCGTCGATCAGGCGTGCGTGCGACGCCTCGATGCGCGCGAATTCCGCGCGATGGGCCTGACCGACGTGGCGCTCGCGCTCCTGTGCCAGAGCGACGCAAACCGGCGCGCTGTGGAAGCGACCGGGCATCTGTGCCCCGGCACCACGGCGCCGCTTGCGAAATCCGGCGAGGGCGCGGTGCTGTCCGATGACGAGAAGTATCGCGATCCGATCATCCGGGCGCGTCTCGGCTTGCCGATCACCTCGGCCAACGATCCGGCCGTCAAGATGAAGACGCAGGCCGCGCCCGCTGGCGAGAAGATCGACGTATCGTCTGTAAAGTAGGATACCGAAACGTTTAGAAGCAGCAAGAACAGGAGACGTCCCTCTCGTGCGTCTCTTCCCTTAAGGGTTGGCTTTGGTGTCGATGGTCCCGGAAGGCCAACCCTCGTTTTCTCGTTCAGTCTGGGGCAAGCAATGAAGAGTCGGTTCAAATCAGCGGCGTTCGCGTTGCTGGCCGTGAGCGCCGGTGTCGCGATCGCCGGATTATTGCCACTGCGTGCGCATGCGGCGGAAAACGGAGCGGCGATCTGGGCGGCGAATCCCGTCGGCGCGCAGCCGATGCCCGACGCGCAGGCGCTCTCGCTATTGCCTTCGGGCGGCTATGCGCCGCTGCGAACGTCAGGCGGAAAGTGCCTGCTCGTGGCGCGGCGTGGCACGCGCATCGTTGCCGTCGAACTGTCGCCGCTCGCGATTGGCGCGAAAGTCATCGGATGGAAGCCGCAGACCATCGACATGAACGCACTGACGTCGAAGTGGGGTTATCGTCCGCAGCAATCGACGCTCGACGCAAAAGCATTCGGCAACCCGGTGACGAACTCGATCGCGCAAACCGCGACGCGTGCCGACGCATGGAGCCGCGCGCTCGCATCCGGCGAGACGGAATCGGCCGCGACGGTCACGGCGAACGGCAAAACGTATCGCACGTATAGCCGCTTCAAGCCCGCCACGCCCGAAGCGCCGCTCGCGGCATCGGACGAATACTTCTGTCAGTAAGCGCGTCAGCCGGCGGGCCGCACGCCCATCTTGTCGGCGCGCGGCTTGGACGGCTCGACCGCATGTGCCGTGTGGATATCGCTGGCCGGACGATGCTCGCTGCCAAAGCGCGCCACGGAGAACGAGAACGTATTGACGCCATTCGCGCTCGTCGCCGACACCGTGCCGCGATGCATTTCCGCGACCGCCTTCACGATGGCAAGCCCGAGCCCGTGATTCTCGCGGCTGTTGGTGCGCGAGCTTTCCGCGCGATAGAAGCGATCGAACAGATGCTCCATGATGTGCGGCGCGATCGGCTCGCCGGGATTGGCCACCGCGATGCGAACGCGCCCCGGTTCGCGCGTGATCGAAACGGATATGGTCGCGCCCGGCGTGCAATGCTGGATTGCGTTCATCACGAGGTTGGACAACGCGCGCCCGAAGAGCGACGTGTTGACGAATACGCGCGCATCGCCGCTCGACACTGCGCGGACCTGTGCATCTTCGAGCGGTATTTCCAGAAACTCCAGCGTGCGATGCACTTCCGCAGCAAGCGACACTTCGACGAGTCCGGTCGCGCGTTCACCCTGATCGGCGCGCGCGAGGAACAGCATGTCGTTGATGATCGCGCGCACGCGCTCGAACTCTTCGAGATTCGATTGCAGCGTATGCCGCAATTCTTCGATGGGACGGTCTCGCGTGAGCGCCACTTCCGTCTGACCGATGAGGATGGTGACGGGCGTGCGCAATTCGTGCGCGACATCCGCGTTGAACGATTCGAGGCGTCCATACGCGTGATCCAGCCTTTCCAGCGCGCCGTTGAAGGACTTCGCGAGGTCTTCGAGTTCGAACGGCAGCGAGCGCGTGTTGAGCCGCTGTGAGCGATTGTTCGCGCTCACGTCCTGCGCATCGCGCGTGAGGCGCGTCAGCGGCGCGAGACCGAGCTTCGCGACCGAATAGCTCAACAGCAAAACGGCGACCGTAGCGAGCGCCATCAACGAGGCCAGCGCGACGCCGAACACGCGCATCGTGCGAACGTTGGGCGAGCAATCCACTGCAACGAACAACTGCAGCGGGGGCCGCTCCGCGTTGGGCGGAATGGTGAGCGTCGTCATGAGCATGTCGTAGGCGCGGCCTTGAGGCCTGAAGCGCGCATAACCGCCAAGCACTCGCTTCTCGACGTGGCCTATGGGCGGCGCGCCATAGTTGAAGCGCGGATCGTTGCTCGTCACCGCGAAGAGCGTGGAGCCATCGCGCGGCGTGATGTCCGCGAGCTTCTCGTTCGCGATCTTCCACTTGTCCGCGTTCGAGACATGCGTGACGATGAGCCGCGCAATCTCCGCGCGATTGTCGAGTGAGTCGCGCAAATGCTGCTCGAGTTGCACGCGCAGCACGAGAAAGAGACCGGAGCCGACGAGCGAAAACACGAAGAGCGCGACGAGCGCGAACATCACGGCAAGCCGCCGCGCAATCGACCGTTGCGACCGTTGCATACCTTCGCGCAATGCTGCCCCTTGCACGTTCATGATGGCCTCGCGTCTTCCCTCGTTTCGCGCGCATCGCGCGGCTCGCGCACTTCGAGCACATAACCCATGCCGCGCACGGTATGCAGCAGCTTCGTGCGAAACGGTCCGTCGAGCTTCGCGCGCAAACGCTTGATCGCGGTCTCCACCACGTTCGTATGGCTTTCGAAATCCACTTCCCATACGAGTTCGGTAATGGCCGTTTTCGACAGGATATCGCCGTGACGTCGCGCAAGCACGCTCAACAACTGAAACTCCTTCGCGGTGAGATCGAGGCGCACACCGTCGCGCGTCGCGCGTCGCCCGATCAGATCGACATAGAGATCGCCAACGGAGATGAGCGTCGATTCCTGCGCGCGCGTGCGACGTGCGAGCGCATGCAGACGTTCGACCAGTTCCAGAAACGAGAATGGCTTGGTCAGATAGTCGTCCGCGCCTTCACGCAGGCCGCGCACGCGATCGTTGATGTGATCGCGTGCGGTCAGCATGATGACAGGCGTGGACTTCTGCATTCTGAGCGCCTTGAGCACGGCGAAACCATCGCGGCGCGGCAGCATGACGTCGAGCACGATCACGTCGTAGTCGTATTCGATGGCGAGATGCGTGCCTTCCTCGCCATCCATCGCGATATCGACGACCCATCCCTGCTCGGTGAGTCCCGAGCGCAGGTAGTCCACCACCTTGTGTTCATCTTCCACTATCAGGACTTTCATGCCTGCACCTGTGTGTGTTCAGTGTGTCGCGACTGGCGTATCGATGCCGACACTATACGAGCGTCGGATTCATGCTGCCGACGTTTCACTTCGCCTGCGCCTCTGCCATGCCTTGTTCCTGCGGCGCATCATGCGCGTCCCATCCGCCGCCGAGCGCCTTCACGAGCGCAACGGAGACGGTCTGCTGTTGCCCGCGTATTTGAACGTCCTGTCGCTCGGTCGTGAGCAATTGCTGCTGCGCGGTGATGACGTCGAGGAACGCGACGAGGCCGCCCGAATAGCGGTCATTGGCAAGGGAGAGCAGACGCTCGGCATCGAGGACGGCCGCATGCGACTGCTTCGCCGCACCGTCGAGCACGGACAGCCCGACGATGCCGTCCTGCACTTGTTGAAACGCGTTGAGGACCGTCTGACGATAGTTGGCTTCCGTCGCGCGATACCCTTCGCTTGCAAACGCGACGGCGGCGGAGCGCCGGCCGCCATCGAAGACGACCTGGCTCGCCATCGTGCCGATGGTCCACAAGAGGCTCGGTGCAGAGACGAGGCTCGCGAGCGCGGTGCTTTCCCATCCGATGGTGCCGTTCAATGTGAGGCTCGGGAAGAACGCGGCGCGCGCCACGCCGATCTGCGCATTGGCCGCGGCCATTGCGCGCTCGGCGGAAGCGACATCGGGCCTGCGTTGCAGCACATCGCTCGGAACGCCGAGCGGAATGGACGGAAGCGGATGTTCGCCGAGCATCGGCGCAATAGAGAACTGCGGCGCGGGCGTGCCGACGAGCGCCGCGATCGAATGTTCGTATTGCGCGCGCTGATTAAGGAGCAGTTGCGCCTGCACGCGTGTGGAATCGAGTTGCGATTGCTGCTGCAATACGTCGAGACCCGAGACGGCGCCGAGGTCATGCTGCGTCGTCACATAGTCGAGCGCCTTCTCTTGCAGCGCGACAGAGCGATTCAGCACGTCGATCTCCGCATCGAACTCGCGCATCGAAAAGTACGCGCTTGCGAGGTCCGTGGTCAGAACGAGGCGCGCATTCGCGAGATCGTCGCGCGACTGATCCGCCGATGCCTGCGCGCTTTCCACTTCGCGCCGGATACGTCCGAAGAGATCGAGGTCGTAATCGACGGTCGGCGCGAGCTTCAGATCGCTCTGCACGGTCGACATGTTCGGCGTCGTGTAGTTGTTGACGGGCCGATTGCGCGATGTGCGCGAACGCGCGGCCTGCACGCCGAGATCCACTTCGGGCAGCGCAAGCGACGACGTCTGCGCGAGCGTCTCGCGCGCCTGCTCATAATGCGCGCTCGCGGCGGCAAGCGTCTGATTCTGTGCAAGCGCCTGTGCTTCGAGTCCGTCGAGGATGTCGTCGTCGAAGCCGCGCCACCAGTCGAGCGCGAGCGGCGCATGCGAAGGCTCGCCGACGCGCCAGTAGGAATCGGTTTTCCATGACGGCGGCGTGTCCGCAAGCGGACGCTGATAATCGGGGCCGACCGTGCATGCCGCGAGCATCGACACCATCAAGGTGGCTGCGATGCGTCTCATGATGCGGCCTTCTTTTCCGTCTCACCTTGCTGCTGCTTCTGCGGTGAAGCGATCACCACATGATCGCCGTCCGCAATCGAGTCGCTCGGATTGATGATGACCTTGTCGTTGGCCTCTATGCCGCTTTCGATTTCGAGCGATTGCCCGAGATCTTCTGCGATTACGATCTTGCGCAGATGCACGAGTCCCTTGTCGTCGACGACGGCAACGCGAGGACCTTCCGCGCGAAAGAGCAACGCATTGCCGGGCACGAGCATGCGCGCTTGCGCGACGGACGGCACCGTGACCTGCACATAGGCGCCCGGCCGCAGGCGGCCATCGGGATTGGGCAGCGTCACTTCGATTTGCAGCGAACGCGTCGGCACATCGATCGCCCCCGATACGTGAGTGATCCTGCCGCGAAACTGCTGGCCTGGAAGCTCCGCCTGCGTGACGACGACCTGCTGCCCGACCGATACGTTCTGCGCATATGCCTGCGGCAATTGCACATAGACGCGCAACGGGTCGGACTGCGCAAGCGCGAAGAGCGCGCGGCTCGCACCGCTTCCTGCATCGATGAGATCGCCGACATCCACATTGCGCTGCGTGACGACGCCCGCGAAAGGCGCGACGATGCGCTTGAACGATTCGAGCTGGCGCAGACGCTTCACGTTGGCATCGGCGGCGGCAAGGTTCGCGACACCCTGGTTATACGTGCTTTGGCGCTCGTCGAGTTCCTGCTGCGAGACGGCATCGCGCTGACGCAACTGCTGCCAGCGTTCGAGCGATGTCTTTGCAAGGCCGAGGCTCGATGCGGTTTGATCGCGTTGCGCAACGGCTTGCGCGAGTTCCTGATCGATCTCGGGCGTATCGAGGTCCGCGAGCAACTGGCCCTGCTTCACGCGCGCGCCGATATCGACGTACCAGTGCAGCAGATAACCGGTCGCGCGTGCATAGATCGGCGATTCCACGAAGCCGCGCAAGCTGCCCGGCAAGGTCGTGTCGCCGCCGCCATCGCTTTGCTTCGGTGAAACGACGTTCACATATTGTTGTGCGTTCTGTTGTGTGCGGGTGTTCACGGAGCGGCCATGCACCATGTCGGTCACGACCGTGCGCGCCGCGCCTATCGCGAGCAACGCGAGCACGATGATGATCGCGATCTTTGCGCGCTTCCATTCGAGGTTGCGCGGCGGCAGCGCGGGTCCTTCGTTCGGATCGCGTGCGGGAATCGCGAGAGAGGCGTGGTTCTTTTCTGTCATGTTCGGCGCGAGGCGTGATGCGGTTTAGCGTTGATCGTCGCGATGAAATTCTTTGGCTTCTTTATGCCGCGTCGCGCGGCGCGCAAGCCGTGAATGGATGCCCGCGAAGATGATGGGCACGAAAAACAGCGTCGACACGGTCGCAAAGAGCAGGCCGCCGATGACCGCGCGCCCGAGCGGAGCGTTCTGTTCGGCGCCTTCGCCGAGACCGAGGGCCATCGGGATCATGCCGATGATCATCGCGAAGGCCGTCATCAGAACGGGACGGATGCGGCTTGCGCCCGCTTCGAGCGCGGCGGTGAGCGGCGGCGCGCCGGCCGTGAGGCGCTGGCGCGCGAACGAGACCATCAGAATGCTGTTGGCCGTGGCGACGCCCATCGTCATGATCGCGCCGGTGAGCGCGGGCACGGACAGATGCGTGCCTGTGAGGAACAGCATCCAGATGATGCCGGCGAGCGCCGCGGGCAATGCACTGACGATGATGAGCGGATCGATCCACGACTGAAAATTCACGACGATCAGCAGATACACGAGCACGATTGCCGTCGCAACGCCGATGCCCAGTCCAAAGAAGGACGTTCGCATGGTCTCGACCTGACCGCGCACGGTGATCTGGCTGCCGCGCGGAAGCGTCCCGCGCGCCTGATCGACAAGTCGGTTCACGCGTCGCGCGACGCTGCCGAGATCGCGCCCTTCCACGCTCACGAAGATATCGATGACGGGCCGGATGTTGTAGTGCGTGACCACGGCGAACTGGTTGTGCGGCGAAAGACGCACGAGGTTGCCGAGCAATTGCGTCGGCCCGTTGATCGAAGCGGAGACGGGCGTGCGCATCAGTTCGTCGATCGACGAGACCTGATACTGCGGCGTCTGCACGGCCATGTTGTATTCGACGCCATTGCGCGGATTGAACCAGAAGCCCGGCGAAGTCTGCGAACTGCCGGAGAGCGAAATCAGCACGTTCTGCGCGACGTTGCTCGCGGACAGGTTGAGTTGCTGCAAGCGCGTGCGGTCCATCTGCAAGTTGAGCGCCGGTTCATCGAGCTTCTGTTGGATATGCGTGTCCACGTTGCCGGGAATCATGCGTATCTGCTTCATCAGCTTGCTTGCGGCCTCGAAGTTCGCTTGCTGGTTTTGCCCTTGAATCTGCACGTCGATGGCTGCGGGCAGACCGAAGTTCAGGATCTGCGTGACGATGTCCGCCGGCTGAAAGAAGAATTCGACGCCCGGAAAGAGGCGCGGCAGCAACGAACGTAACTGGTCGATGTAGCCTTGCGTCGGCGCGTGATCGGGTTTCAACGCGACCTGTATCTCGCCATCGAGCGTGCCGATGGTTCCCGCGTTGCTATACGAAAGATTGATGCCGCTATAAGGCAAGCCGAGGTTATCGAGGATCGTGGCGAGTTCGTCTTGCGGCACGACGCGCCGCACGACTCTTTCGACCTGATCCGCGAGACGCGCCGTTTCCTCGATGCGCGTGCCGGTCGGTGCGCGCATGTGCATGCGAATATCGCCCGCATCGACGGTTGGAAAGAAGTCTTCGCCGAGCAGGAACACGAGTCCTGCCGACAGCACGCAAAAGCCCAGAAATAGCGATGCAAACCGGCGCCGCCGCACGAGCAGGCTGCTGAGAATCACGATATACGCGCCGCGCATGCGCTCGAAGCCACGGTCGAAACGGCGATGCAGCCGTATGAACACGTTCGAGTTCGCCTTTGCATCGGGCGCGTGCGCGTGGCCCATCAGCAGCATCGCGAGCGTGGGCACGAGCGTGCGCGAAAGGACATATGACGCGAGCATGGCGAACACGACAGCTTCCGCGAGAGGCACGAAGAGATAACGCGCAACGCCCGTCAGAAAGAACATCGGCACGAACACGATGCAGATGCACAGCGTCGAAACGAGCGCCGGCACCGCGATCTCGCCCGCGCCTTCGAGAATGGCCTCGTGCAGATCGGTCCCCATGTGCAGGTGACGCTCGATGTTCTCGATCGTCACGGTGGCATCGTCGACGAGAATGCCGACCGCAAGCGCGAGACCGCCGAGCGTCATGATGTTGATGGTCTGCCCGAGCGCATGCAGCGCAAGCAGCGACGAGAGAATCGACAACGGAATCGAGATCGCGATGATGCACGTGCTGCGCCAGTTGCCGAGGAAGAGCAGGATCATCGCGGCGGTCAGCGCGGCGGCGATAAGCGCTTCGCGAACGACGCCCTGCACGGCGGCCTTCACGAAAACGGACTGGTCGAAAAGCGCCGTGATTTTAAGGTCCTGCGGCAGCGACGCGCGCGCCTGTGGCAGCAGTCCCTGCAATGTATTGACGATGGAAAGCGTCGATGCGTTGCCGTTCTTGAGCACGGAGATGAGCACGCCGCGGCGTCCGTCCTGACGCACGATGTTCGTCTGCGGCGAGAAGCCGTCACGCACATGCGCCACTTCACGCAGATAGGTGGTCGCGCCGTTCACCGTGCGCACCGGGATGTCGTTGAGACCGGCCACTGTCGTCGGCGAGCCGTTCATGTTGATCGTGTATTCCCGCGGGCCGATCTTCGCGGTGCCTGTCGGCAGGATGAGGTTCTGTGCGTTGACCGCGCTCACGACATCGGTCGGCGTGAGTCCCTTTGCAAGCAGCGCGCGCGTGTCGAGATCGACGGAGACGAGGCGCGTCTTGCCGCCATACGGGTAAGGCACGGCAGCGCCCGGAATCGTCACGAGTTGCGGGCGCAGGAAGTTGAGCGCGGTGTCGTTGAGATCCTGCTCCGACTGCTTCGGGCTCGAAAGGCCGAGCTGAATCACCGGAATGCTCGACGCCGAATAGCTGATGACGAGCGGCGGCGTCGCACCCGGCGGCATCTGTCGCAACTGCGCCTGTTCGACGGCCACCGTCTGCGCGATGGCCGTCTGAATGTTCGCGGTGGGCTGCAGAAAGAGCTTGATGATCGCGATGCCCGGCAGCGACTGCGACTCGATGTGCTCGATGTTGTTCACCGTCGTCGTGAGGCTGCGCTCGTTGACCGAGGTGATGCGATTGGCCATGTCTTCCGCGGACAGGCCCGTGTAGTTCCAGATGATGCTGACGACGCGAATGTCGATCTCAGGCAGCACGTCCACGGGCGTCGTCAAGAGGACGAAGGGCGTGGCCAGCAGAATCATGATGGCCATCACGATGAACGTGTAAGGCCGCTTGAGCGCAACGTTGACGATCCACATTGAGTCGTTCGAGAAAGGCGAGGGAAGGGCGCGGGCCTGCTCGTGCGCGCGGCGTGCTTGGCGAAGAGGCGGACGGTTCGTGTTCGGTGCCGCTATGGTAGTGGCCGCGTGCCAACGACAATATGACGCGAATATGGCGGTTTCGCCATATTGCATATGTTTCGCGAGACGCGAGCGATCGCGTGAGTGCGCTCGCCCGGCGTGAAGTCAGTTGAAGGATGGACGATCGCTGGACGACACGTTGCGCGGCGCGGCCGTGCGATAGACGCTCGCGCCGGTATAGATGCCTTCCTTGAGATCGAGGAAACTGCCGGGATAACGCTGATCGTCGACGCCGGGGTAATACCCCGACTGTTCGGCGCGGATCAGATCGTCGCGAACTTGCTGACGTGTGAGTCCATTCGATTGCGCGGTCGCGACGACAGGCGACAGCGCAAGCACGACGATGGCGACGCGCGTGACTGGCTTCATGGCGAACTCCTCATGCGAATGATGGGAACGTACTGCAATGCGCGGACGCGGCAGGCAAGCCGGGTCCGTCTTCATTGTAGGCGCGTGCCTGTGCTCGGAATTCGCCTGATCGAGCCAGTCGTATCGAACGATGTAACGAGAATAAGCGCTTTATTGCGGCGTCTGTCCGGGCGGCGTCGTCGACATCGAATGCCCGGAAGCCGACGCACCATCCGACGACGAACCATACGCCCTTCCGGACTGGACCTTGTCCTCGGCGGCCTGAATGTTGTTGGGATAGAACGCATCGCGTTCGGAAGGGTTGTAGCCGGCCGCTTCGACCTGCTTCAAGTCCTGCTTCACCTGATCTCGCGTAAGCCCTTGCTGCGCGAACGCGGCGAGCGGCGATGCGATGAGCGCGGCGACGGCAATACGCATGACTAGCTTCATGGCGAACTCCTGTTGCGGGTAATGGGCGACGAGCGGCGAAGAACCGGTGACCGCATGCACAGGTCACGCTCGAATTCTATTCGTCGTACCGTGACGCGATGCTGTCCCGCTCATGGCGCTCTCGTCAGACTGAAGGGCGCTCACGCCGCATGAAACGCCACGCTGCCGGTGATAGACTCGGCTCGCGCATCGCCTAGAGGCATCAGATCATTGAATCAGGAAAGCCCGGAAATTGCCGTTCAAACTGCCGACAACCGCCACCGCTCCGTTTTGTCCATCCGAAGTCAAAGGCTCCGTGGCCGTTGCGCCCGGCGCGCCGCTTTGGAAAAAGCTGCTGCAATTCGCCGGTCCGGGCCTGCTCATATCCATTGGTTATATGGACCCCGGCAATTGGGCGACCGACATCGAAGCAGGCTCGCGCTATGGCTATAGCCTGCTATTCGTCGTCGTGCTATCGAGTGTCGCGGCGATGGTGCTGCAATGTCTTGCGATGCGTCTTGGCATCGTGACGGGCCGCGATCTCGCGCAGCTTTCCCGCGAGCGCTATTCGAAGCCCATCGCCCGCGCGCAATGGGCACTCGCAGAGTTATCGATCATCGCGTGCGACCTCGCCGAGGTGCTCGGCGGCGCGCTCGCGTTTCACTTGCTATTCGGCTGCTCGCTGATGTGGGGCGTGATCTTCACCGCCTTCGATACGCTCATCGTGCTGGGCCTGAAAGGAAAGAACTTCCGCGATCTCGAAGCGGTCATGCTCGGGCTCATCGCGACCATCGGCCTCGGCTATATCGTCGAGCTAGTGCTCGTCAAGCCGCATTGGGCATCGGCGGCGTCGGGGCTCGTGCCTTCGTTCAACGTGCTGTCGCAGCGCGAGCCGCTCTATCTCGCGATCGGCATCCTCGGCGCAACGGTGATGCCGCATAACCTGTATCTGCATTCCTCGATCGTGCAGACGCGCGTGGTGGATCGCGAGCCGAAGCGCCTCGCATCGGCCATCCGATTGTCGAGGCTCGACACCATCGTGTCGCTCGTGCTCGCGCTGATGATCAACGCGGCGATCCTGATTCTCGCGGCCTCTGCGTTTCATGCGACAGGTCACACGCAAGTGACCGAAATCGAGGACGCGTACAAGCTGCTTGCGCCCATCGTCGGCAGCGGCCTTGCCGCGATTCTTTTCGCCGTCACGCTGTTCGCTTCGGGTCAAAGCTCGACGTTCACCGGAACTATCGCGGGGCAGGTCATCATGGAAGGCTTCCTGCGCCTCAAGATTCCGTGCTATCAGCGGCGCTTCATCACGCGTGCGCTCGCGCTCGTACCCGCGCTGATCGGCGTCTATGCGATGGGCAACGGCGCGGTCGGCAAGCTGCTCGTCGCGAGTCAGGTCGTGTTGAGCCTGCAGTTGCCGTTCGCGCTCTATCCGCTGATCCGCATGACGAGCGATCGCGCGCTGATGGGCAGCTTCGCGAACGCCTCGCATACGAAGGCGATCGCGTGGCTGCTGTTCTTCGTCATCAGCGCGGCGAACCTCTGGCTAGTGGTGCAGACGGCCTCGTCGTGGCTTACTTGAGTGGCTTACTCGAGTGCGTTACTTGACGACGGCAACCGGCGCATTCGACTTCGCGGCGACCGCGGCGGGAATAGCCGCATCGGCGGGCAGCGCCTGATCGACGGTCGTGCGTCCGCCATCGCGGAAGAACGCAAGTTCGGCTGCCCTGTTCAGCACGAGGATACTGATGCGTCGGTTCGTCGGCTCGTCGATGACGTCCTTGTTGAGCGGCAAGACATCGGCGAGGCCGCGCACTTGCAGCACCTTGCTTTCCTTCATGCCGCCTGCGACGAGCGCGCGGCGCGCCGCGTTCGCGCGTTCGCTCGACAGTTCCCAATTGGAATAGCCCGCCTGAGTTCCGGAATAGGGCACCGCATCGGTATGACCGGCGATCGACACGCGATTGTCCACATCGTTGAGCGATGCGCCGATGTTCGAGAGAATCGTCGTGACATAGCTTTCCAGTCTGGAACTGCCCGATGCGAACATCGGCCGCTTGAGCGAATCGACGATCTCGATGCGCAAGCCCTCGCTCGTAATGGCGATGCGTATCTGGTCCTTGAACGCGCGCAATGCGGGCGTGTTCTCGATCAGTGTGGCGAGCTTCTGCTTGAGCTGCTGCAAACGCTGCAAGTCGTCGGCTGCGACGGCCGCGCGCGCGATCGAGGGCGGCACCGGCTGCGTCTGGCTCTTGTTGGCTTCGCCCGGACGCGAACTCGACAAGTCCTTGCCGCCGCCGTTGATGATGCTCGTATGCGCGGAAGCGCCGCCGTCATTGCCGAAGAGCGCGGAAAGCGGCGTGTTGAAGTATTGCTCGATGCCGTCCTTGTCGTACTTGGATGTAGAGCCGAGCAGCCACATCAGAAGGAAGAACGCCATCATCGCGGTGACGAAGTCGGCGTAAGCGATCTTCCACGCGCCGCCATGATGCCCGCCGTGGCCGCCGCCTTTTTTCTTGCGGCGCACGACGACAGTGGGTGCGAGCACGGATTGCAGCGGGTCGCGTGACGGTCTTTCAGCCATGAGCGATAAGCCTCTAACGTTGCGTCAAGCCGACTTCGGCATCTTGGTCGCGCGCACGGCGTCGTCCAGTTCCTGGAAGCTCGGACGATCCGCGGTGAAAAGCACCTTGCGGCCGAACTCGACGGCGACCGTCGGCGCATAGCCGTTCATCGAGGCGAGCAGCACGGACTTCACGCACTGGAACGGCTTCGCCTCGGCGGTGCCCTTGGCGTTGAGCAGATCCGCAAGCGGCCCGATGAAGCCATACGCGAGCAGAATGCCGAGGAACGTGCCGACGAGCGCGCCGGCGATCATCTCGCCGAGCACGGCGGGCGCGGCGCCGACCGAGCCCATCGTATGCACCACGCCCATCACCGCGGCCACGATGCCGAACGCGGGCAGACCATCGGCCATCTTCTGAATCGCATTGGCGGCCACCGCGCTTTCCGCGTGATGCGTCTCCAGTTCTTCGTCCATCAGGTCCTGCAATTCCAGCGCGTTCACGTTGCCCGCCGACATCATGCGCAAATAATCGACGATGAAGTCGAGCAGATGATGATCGGCCATGACGTGCTCGTACTTCTGAAAGAGCGGGCTTGCTTCGGGCGCATCGACGTCTGCTTCGAGCGCCATCATTCCTTCCTTGCGCGCCTTTTGCAGCAACTCGTAGAGCAGCGCGATCAGCGACAGGTATTTCTCTTTGCTATACCCCGCGTTCTTGAAGATCTTGGGGAACGCCTGAAGCGTTTTCTTGAGCGTCGACACAGGGTTCGACACGACGAATGCGCCGATTGCCGCGCCGAAAATGCACAGCAATTCGAAAGGCTGAACGAGCGCCGCGAGATGACCGCCGACGCCGATGAAACTCCCGATCACCGAGCCGATGACGAGCACCCATCCAATAACGACAAACATGATTTCTCCGCAAATGTCCGCGCTTGGCGAGCCTTGCGCGCTCACCGGAAGACGGCGAAACACGCATGGGTCGCAAAGCAGTGTCTGCTTGATGCTGGCTTTTTAACGGCGCGGTACACCGGTAGATTTAGGGTGACGTGCGCAAACATTTGGGAGCGCCACGGCGTGAGGTAAATGTTACTTCGACTTTTGCGCGAGCCGGTAAGGTGCAGCCGATTACGCGCGAGGTAATGGAGCGCGCGTCGGCGCCTGGACTAATATCGGCGCATGGATACGACACTTGAATGTCTCGAACCGCGTTCGCATCGCGCGCCGCCCGCCACTGTCGGCATGCTGCTGCGCGAGTGGCGTCAGCGCCGGCGCATGAGTCAGCTCGAACTCGCGTGCATCGCGGACGTCTCGACGCGGCATCTGAGTTTCATCGAATCGGGACGCTCCATGCCGAGCCGCGACATGTTGATTCGTCTGGCCGGGCAACTCGACGTTCCCCTGCGCGAACGAAATGCGCTCTTTCTCGCGGCGGGCTATG
This sequence comes from Caballeronia sp. Lep1P3, assembly GCF_022879595.1. Taxonomy (NCBI): domain Bacteria; kingdom Pseudomonadati; phylum Pseudomonadota; class Betaproteobacteria; order Burkholderiales; family Burkholderiaceae; genus Caballeronia; species Caballeronia sp. Lep1P3. The sequence goes on from NZ_CP084266.1 coordinate 487,031, forward strand.
CGCCGCTGTATCGCGAGCGGCCACTCGACGATCCCGAACTCCATGCGGCACGCCGCGCCGTCGAACGTGTGCTGCATGGTCACGATCCTTATCCCGCGCTCGCCGTGGACCGTCACTGGACGATGCTCGCGGCCAACGCCGCGCTGCAACCGCTCGTGGCATCGGCGGACGCGTCGCTGCTCGCGCCGCCTGTCAACGTGTTGCGCCTCTCGATGCATCCGAAGGGACTCGCGAACGTCATCGAGAACTGGCACGAATGGCGGGCGCATCTGCTTGCGCGCGTGCGGCGGCAAGTCGACGTATCGGGCGATGGCACACTCGCCGCGCTTCTCGGCGAGCTGAAGGCGTATCCCGCGCCGCCGCATGCGAGGAGCGCGCCGCGCAGCGTGCCGGATGCGGTCATCGTGCCGCTCGTCTTGCGCACTGCGCACGGCCCGCTTTCGTTTCTCAGCACGACGACGGTGTTCGGCACGCCCGTGGACATCACCGTGTCGGAGCTGGCAATCGAGGCGTTTCTTCCCGCCGACGACTTCACCGCCGATACCTTGCGCGCCCTTGCCACAGCGCGCCGCTGACGCCGGTTGCTTACGGAATGGAACCTGCTTCCGATGTGCGAATCAATGTGGAGGAGGTAGGGTGCGTGCATTTTGCATGCACCCTTCACAGCTTGTTCAACCAACGCGGAAAGGCAGCCATGATTCAGACATTCGAACAGGTGATCGGCGGTGAGCGGATGCAGTTCTGCGCGAGCATCGCGGAAGGCGGCGGGCCGCAGCGGGTCATCATCAGCAAGGCCGATTCGGCGGAATCGCTGGTGATCGTGGAGGCCGACGGCATCATCGGCACGATTCGCGCCGAAGTGGAGGCGCCCGACACGTTCGTTGCGGACGCGGTGCGCAAGGCACAGCAGGAAGCGCTCATCGAGCGCGCGCTGGAAACGGGCGCCGTGCAGACGACGACGCTCTGATTCGATTTGCGTTCTGTATGCAAGATGCCCGCGCTGGCGTGACCGCCTCGCGGGCACTGCTTCATGGCCGCGCCGTGTTACATGCGCGGCTCGCCGTTCTTCGGATCGGCGGGGATCATCGGCGTAGCGGAGTCCGGGCCGTCGGGCATGTCGGGATCGTCGGGGTTCGGAGCGGCGTCGGGATCAAGGAGCTTGTCTGGGTCCGGTTCGACGGTTTCCACGGTTTCTTCGGGGGAGCGAGGCATGATCGTCGACATGATGAATGGTTCTCCTGTATGCGCTTGCCGTGATCGCGCAACGGCCGTTCCCGGTTCGTCATTCCATCGCGCGGCGCGGATGTCTCGCCTGCGCCTCGTCGCGATGTTCCGGTTTCACGAAATGCGCGATGATCGCCGCGCACGCCAGCATCGCGACCGAAACACCCGCCGACGCGCGCACCGCATCGACGATTTGCGCCGATGCCGCCGCGCTTTCCCCATGACCTGCTAGCGCGCCGAACGCCGCGACGCCGATCGCGCCCGCTGCCTGCCGCGCGGTATTGAGCACCGCCGAGGCCGTGCCCGCGCGTTCCTGGCCGACCGTGCCGAGCAACGCGCTCGTCATCGCGGGAACGGCCACGCCCATGCCCAAAGGGATCAGCAGGAACGGCAGAAGCAGCGCGAAGGTGGACGTGTGCGCATCGACGAAAACGAGCGCGGCAAAACCGGCGGCATCGACGAGCGCGCCCGCCATCATCGGCACTCGAGCGCCGAAGCGCGCCACGATCGGCCCGCTCGCGAGATTCGAAAGGAGAAAGCCGCCCGTCAGCGGAAGGAATGCGAGCCCAGTCTGGAACGGCGTATGCCCGAGCACGCGCTGCAAATACAGACTCAACAGGAACACCATTCCATAGTAGGTGAAATTCACGCCGATTCCGAACAGCACGGCGGCGCTGAAGGTGCGGTGCGCGAACAGCGAGCGCGGCAGCATCGGCGCGCGGCATTTTCGTTCGAAAGCGACAAACGCGCTCGCCGTCGCCAGCGCGACGATCAGTCCGGCGAGCACGAGCGGATGGAACGGGCCGAGCGGCCGCATCTCGATGACCGCGCCGACGAACGTGGCGAGCGCGAGAATCGCGAGCGCCTGTCCGATCAGATCGATGCCGCCACGCCGTTGCGACGGCGTCGCGCGCACCCACGCGAAGGTCGCGGCGATGCCCGCGCCGCAAATCGGCAAGTTGACCCAGAAGATGCTGCGCCAGCCGAAGGCCGCGATCAGCGCGCCGCCGACGACCGGCCCCGCCGCAATCGACACCGCGCCCGCCGCCGTCCACGCGCCGACCGCGCGCGCCCGCACGCGCGGGTCGTGGCCGCAGGCGGCGTTTAGCAGCGCGAGCGAGTTCGGCAGCATGGCCGCCGCGCCGACGCCCTGGCAGGCGCGCGCCGCGATCAGTTGCGCGGCGTCGCGGGAAAAGGCGCACGCCAGCGACGCGATCGCGAAGAGCGCGAGGCCGCCCGCGAAGAGACGCCGCGCGCCGAAGCGGTCGCCGAGCGCGCCGGCCGAGAGCATGAGCGCGGCGAACGCGAGCGCGTAGCTGTCCACGATCCATTGCAGGCTCGCGACGCTTGCGCCGAAATCATGGCCGATGCTCGCCAGCGCCACGTTGACGATCGACACGTCCAGTTGCGAGACGACGAAGCCGACGCTCGTCGCGGCAACGACCAGCATTCGACGCAGGGAAAGGTTCGAGTTCATGCCGCCCATCGTAGGCGCGGCGTCGGCGGGATGTTTCGGCGTCGGCTGAAATGAAAATGGCGCACCGTCGAAGGCGCGCCATTGCAGCGAGGTTTGAAACGCGTGCCGTCAGCGCGCGGACGGCGCGTCCTTGATGAAGAGCGTCGTCAGCGCGCCCACGACGCACAGCGCCGCGACATAGAGCGCGGGCGCGGTCGGGTTCGATTTCATCATCAGCGAGACGACGATGGGTGTAAGTCCGCCGAACACGGCATACGCGACGTTGTACGAAAACGAGATGCCCGAGAAGCGCACGGCGGGCGGGAACGACTTGACCATCACGAACGGAATCGCGCCGATCACGCCGACCGTGAAGCCCGTGAACGCGTACCACGGCAACAGCACGGACGCATCGGCGGCCACTTGCTGGAAGAGCGCGTAGTACGAAACCGCCAGCGCGATGCCGCCGACGAAGATCGTCCGGCCCGCGCCGAAGCGCCCGGCAATCGCGCCCGCCGTCACGCAGCCGATGGTCAGCGCGAGCGTCGCGGCGCAGTTGGCGAGGAGGACCGTCGCGGGCGCAATGTGGAACTGCTTCTGCAGGAGCGTGGGCGTCATCAGAATCACGACGACGATCGCCGCCGACAGCATCCACGTCAGCAGCATCGACACGACGACCGCACGGCCGTGGTCGCGCAGCACGGCCTTGAGCGGAATCTCGGCTGCGAGCGATTTGCGCTTCTGCAGCTCGGCGAACACCGGCGTCTCGTGCAGCCAGCGGCGCAGATAGACGGAGCACAGCCCGAACACGCCGCCGAGCAGGAACGGCAGACGCCAGCCGAAACCGGCGACATCGGCGGTAGTCAAGGTCTTGTTGATGAACGTCGCGACGAGCGAGCCCAGCAGGATGCCCGCCGTCAGCCCGGCCGTGAGCGTGCCGCACGCATAGCCGACGTGACGCGCCGGGACGTGCTCGGACACGAACACCCACGCGCCCGGCACTTCGCCGCCGACGGCCGCGCCCTGCATCACGCGAAAGACGAGCAGCAGCACCGGCGCCATCAGGCCGATGGACGCATACGTGGGTAGAAGGCCCATCAGGAGCGTCGGCACGGACATCAGCAGCACGGAGAGCGTGAACATGCGCTTGCGCCCGAGCAGGTCGCCGAAGTGCGCCATCACGATGCCGCCGAGCGGCCGCGCGAGATAGCCCGCCGCGAAGATGCCGAAGGTCTGTAATTGCCGCAGCCATTCGGGAATGGCCGCCGGAAAGAACAACTGGCCGATGACCGGCGCGAAGAACACGAAGATGATGAAGTCGTAGAACTCGAGCGCGCCGCCGAGGGCAGCGAGCGTGAGCGTCTTGTAGTCGCCGCGCGTGAGGGCGCGGCCGGCGGCGTGCGATGCGCCGTTCAGAGGTGTTGCCTGCATCGAAAAAGGACCCGTAATGAGAGAAGCCACGCGCGGCGAAAAGCGGCGCATGGGACGAAGCGATGCCCTGCGGGATGTCAGGCGCGCGGGTGAGCGCGTCAGGGAGCGACTCGGGCGCGGTTCGAAGCCGGCGTGAGTCGACCGCGCGGCGCACGGCGGTGCAACGCCGCGTCGCTGCTTGCTCTCACGGCGTCTCGGTAAAACGGCGAAAGCGGGGACTTTTCGGCGGATTTGCGCCGAAGGCGGCATGTTACAGGATGTAAGCCGCTGCTACACGAAATATGACGATTGCTGTCGCGCGAGCGCGCCGCCATCGCGAACAAGTGATTACATGCGTTGACACTTTCGGACGAGTCCGATGGGAAAGGAATGGCGCGCTGACCAGAATGCCGCCTGTTTCCCGTCTCTTTTTGTAACGAGACGCCCGGGACGGTGCCGCTCGACGCGGCATCGCCCATGTTCCTTGGACCCATCAGGCTTCACTATGCGCGTCGCCGTTTTGCAAACCGACTCAAGTTACAGAAATCTCATCAGCGACGTCGTGAAACGACTCGGTCACACCTGCGTGACGTTCGGCGACGGTCTCCTGCTGTCGAAGGCGCTGTCGCGCTCGACGGTCGATCTCCTGATCCTCGACTGGAATTCGTCCGGACTGTGCGGACTGGATCTGCTCAAATCCGTGCGTTCGAGTTTCGGCGAGCGCGTGCCGGTCCTGTTCGCCTCGCCGGATGGCGCCGAGCACAACGTCGTCTGCGCGCTGACCGCGGGCGCGGACGATTACGTGGTCTATCCCATCCGGCCGGGCGAATTCGGCGCGCGCATCGAGGCGCTTTTGCGCCGCGCGTATCCGGCCACGTCGAGCGCTTGCCTCGAAATCGGCCCGTATCGTTTCGACTCGCGCCAGCAGACCGTCACGGTGCGCGGGCGTCCGGTGCAACTGAGCGGCACGCAGTTCCGGCTCGCACAGCTCTTCTTCTCGAATATCGGCCGCGTGCTGTCGCGCGATCATATTTTCGCGATGGTCTGGGGCCGCGAGTTCCGCGAAACCACGCGCACCATCGATAGCCATGTGTCGCGTCTGCGGCTCGCGCTGGAAATCGAGCCGGTCAATCACTTCCGCCTGCAGCCGGTGTACAAGAGCGGCTACCGCCTGCTTCATCTGTACGACGACGGCGAGGATTCCGGCGACGAGCGCGTCGATTCCGAACACGCGCGTATCGCGGCGTAAGTCTTCGGGCCGCACAAATGAAAATGCCGTCGAAAGACGGCATTTTTTTCGATGCTTCGGCGCTTCAAAACGCGGGCAACTCGGGCCGCGTCTCGATGCTGCGGCGAATCAGCGCCTCGATTTCGCGGCGCTCGTCGCCGGCAAGCGGCAAGCGCGGCGGGCGCACCGGCTCCGTGCCGAGTCCGACGATCGCCTCGGCGAGCTTGATGTTCTGCACGAGCTTGTGCGAGACATCGAGCGCGAGCAGCGGCGCGAACCAGCGATAGATCGTGCGCGCTTCCTCGATGCGTCCCGCGCGCAGCAGCCGGTAGATCGCCACGGTCTCGCGCGGAAACGCGCACACGAGCCCGGCCACCCAGCCGTGCGCGCCCATCAGCATGGCTTCCATCGCGAGATTGTCGACGCCGCAAAAGAGCGCGTAACGCTCGCCGACCTCGTTGACGAGATCGGTGATGCGCCGCACGTCGCCACTCGATTCCTTGATTGCCGCGAACTTCGCGTCCTCGGCCAGTTCCGCGAACATTCTCGGCGTGACGTCGACGCCGTAGGCAAGCGGATTGTTGTAGACCATCAGCGGCAGCGGACTCGCGTCGGCGACCATGCGGAAGTGGTTGAGCGTCTCGCGCCGGTCGGAGAGATAACGCAGCCCCGGCAGCACCATATAGCCCGACGCGCCGTGATTGGCCGCGCGCTCCGCCTGCCGGCAGCCGTCGAGCGTGCTGTTTTCGGCGATGGTCAAGAGCACCGGCACCCGCGCGCGCGCCGCATCGACGGCGATGTCGAGCACGTCGAGCTTTTCGTCGAGCGAGAGCGTCGAGGCTTCTCCGAGCGATCCGCACGCGATGATGCCGTCCACGCCCGCATCGATCTGCGCTTCGATGTTCTTCTTCGTCCACGCGCGGTCTATGCTGAAATCGGCGTTGAACTTGGTGGTGACGGCGGGCATCACGCCTTCCCAGATATGCGCCACGGCGGTTCTCCAAAAGTGATTGAACGGACCGAGTGTAGGCAGCGCAAATGCGCGCGTCTTGCGCGTTTCGCGCGTGACCGACGCCGATTTCGGCATAGCCCCGTTATGCCGATTTCGTCATCAAAACCGCCTAGCCGCGCCAAGACGCCCGCCGCGCGCATTTCTAGGATAGGCGGCATGAAAACCATCGACATCATCGACTCGCACACGGGCGGCGAACCGACGCGCCTCGTCGTCGCGGGCGGGCCGGAACTGGGCGGCGGCACGCTCGCGCAACGGCGCGACGCGTTCCGCACGCATTTCGACGACTGGCGGCGCGCCATCGTGACGGAGCCGCGCGGCTCGGACGTGATGGTAGGCGCGTTGCTCTGCGCGCCCGACGATCCTGCGGCGGCCGCAGGCGTCATCTTCTTCAATAACGTGGGCTACCTCGGCATGTGCGGGCACGGCACCATCGGGCTCGTCGCGTCGCTTGCGCATGCGGGCAGGATCGCGCCGGGGCGGCACAGGATCGATACGCCGGTCGGCCCCGTCGATGCGACGCTCAATGCGAACGGCAGCGTCAGCGTGCGCAACGTGCCGGCGTACCGGCATCGGCGCGGCGTCAGCGTGGACGTGCCGGGGCACGGCGCGCTGAAGGGCGACGTCGCGTGGGGCGGCAACTGGTTCTTCCTCGTGGCCGAAACGGAGCATCGACGCGAGCTGACGCCCGCGCGCATCGGCGAGCTGACGGTGTTCTGCGACGCCATCCGCGACGCGCTGCACGCACAGGGCGTCACGGGCGCGGACGGCGCGTACATCGACCATATCGAGCTGTTCGCCGATTCGCCGCGCGCGGGCATCGACAGCCGCAACTTCGTGCTCTGTCCCGGCAGCGCCTACGACCGCTCGCCGTGCGGCACCGGCACGAGCGCGAAGCTCGCGTGCCTCGCCGCCGACGGCCTTCTCGCGCCCGGCGCGGCGTGGCGGCAGGAAAGCATCATCGGCAGCGTGTTCGACGCGGCTTACGCGATGGACGGCGACCGGCTGATCCCGACCATCACCGGCTACGCGCATGTGATGGGCGAAGGGCGGCTCGTCATCGACGAACGCGATCCGTTCGCGTGGGGGATAGAACCCGGCGAACCTGCATGAGCGCGGACGCGATCGTCGTCGGCGCGGGCATCGTCGGCGCGGCGTGCGCGGCGGAACTCGCGGCGCGCGGCATGTCGGTGGAGGTGATCGAGGCGCGTGGCATCGGCGGCGGCGCGACGGCGGCGGGCATGGGCCATATCGTCGTGATGAACGATTCGCCCGCCGAATTCGCGCTCGCCCGCCATTCGCGCGAACTGTGGCTCGCGCTCGCGCCGCATCTTCGCGAGATCGACGCGTTTTCGCGCTGCGGCACGCTCTGGATCGCCGAGGACGACGACGAGCTCGCCGCCGCCCGCGCGATGCACGCGGCGTTCGCGAGCGGCGGCGTGCGCGCGCATCAGCTCGACGCCGCCGCGTTGCGCGACGCGGAGCCGGCGCTCAGTCACGCGATGCAGGGCGGCCTGCTGATCGACGACGACGCCATCGTCTACGCGCCCGCCGCCGCGCAATTTCTCCTGACGCGTTCGCCCGGCGCGGCGCGCATTCGCGTGTCGACGCAATGCGCGGTCGCCGCCGTCGATGCAAGCGAAAGCGCGGCCTGCGTGACGCTCGCGAACGGCGAGCGGCGCACGGCGGCGCATGTCGTGGTGGCGAACGGGCTCGCCGCGTCCGCGCTCATCGACGGCGTGCCGCTCGAAGCCAAGAAGGGGCATTTGCTGATTACGGACCGGTATCCGGGCACGCTGCATCATCAGGTGCTGGAACTCGGCTATATCAAGAGCGCGCATCACGCGCGAGGCACGTCCGTCGCGTTCAACGCGCAGCCGCGGCCAACCGGTCAGATGTTGATCGGCTCGTCGCGGCAGTTCGGCACGCTCGATCCCGCCGTCGACATGAACGTGCTCGGCGCGATGCTCCGGCGCGCGTCGCATTACCTGCCGGGCATCGGCGCGCTCGACGCGATTCGCGCGTGGACCGGCTTTCGCGCGGCGACGCCCGACGGCCTGCCGGTCATCGGCCCCGCGCGCCCCGCAGACGACCGCCTCTGGCTCGCGACCGGCCACGAAGGACTCGGCGTGACGACTTCGCTCGGCACGGCGAAGCTGCTGGCCGCGCAGATGTTCGGCGAACCGATGCCGTTCCCGCTGCCGGACGCCGCCGCGTTTTCGGCGCAACGCTTCGCGGGGGCGCATGTCGATGACTGAACGCGTGTGCGTGACCATCGACGGCGTGACGCTCGCCGTTCCCGAACACACGACGGTTGCCGCCGCCATCGCGCTGAACGGCCGGACCGCGACGCGCCGCTCGGTTCGCGGCGAGGCGCGCGCGGCGTTCTGCGGCATGGGCGTGTGCCACGAATGCCGCGTGCGCGTAGATGGCCGCGCGCATGTGCTCGGCTGTCAGACGCTCTGCCGCGATGGACTCGTGATCGAGACCATGCGATGAACGCGCAGCGCTTCGACATCGCGATCGTCGGCGCGGGTCCGGCGGGGCTGGAGGCGGCGCGCATCGCGGTTGCGGCGGGGGCGCGCGTCGCGCTCATCGACGACAATCCGCGCCCCGGCGGGCAAATCTGGCGGCAAGGGCCGGCTGCGGACATCTCGCCGCTTCTGCGCGGCTGGCTCGAATCGACCGCCGCGCGCGTCGACCTCGACGTCATGACCGCGACGAAAGTCGCCGCCGCGCAAGGCGGCAAGCGCCTCTTGCTCGAACGCGAAGGCGTGGCGGCCGTCATCGGGTACGGCACGCTGATTCTCGCGACCGGCGCGCGCGAGCGGCTTTTGCCGTTCGAAGGCTGGACGCTGCCGGGCGTGACGGGCGCGGGCGGCTTGCAGGCGCTCATCAAGGGCGGTTTTCCGGTGCGCGGCGAGCGCATCGTCGTGGCGGGCAGCGGGCCGCTGCTGCTCGCCGCCGCCGATACCGCGCGCCGCTACGGCGCCGATGTCCGCGCGGTCGTCGAACAGGCGCCGATGGCACGCATCGCGCGCTTTCTCGGCTCGCTCGCGGCCACGCCCGCCAAGCTCGCGCAGGCCGTGGCGCTTGCGCGTGCGCTCGGCGTCTCGCGTTATCGGACGGGAAGCGTCGTCGTGAAAGCAGAAGGCGATGCGCGCGTCGAGCGCGTCACGCGTGTCACGATTCGCACGCGAAACGGCGAAGAAACGATGGAAGCGGATCGCGTCGCGTGCGGCTACGGGCTGGTGCCGAACACGACGCTCGCGCTTGCGCTCGGCTGCGCGCTCGACGAAAACGGTGCGATTCGCGTGGACGACCGGCAGCGCACGTCGCTCGCGGATGTTCTCGCGGCCGGCGAATGCACGGGCGTCGGCGGCATGGAACTCGCGCGCGCGGAGGGCGCGTGCGCGGCGCACGCGGCGCTCGGCGCACCCATCGACGCGCGCTGGCATCGCGAGCGCAACCGGTGGCGCGCGTTCGCGGCCCGCGTCGAGCGCGCGTTCGAACTCGGCGAAGCCGCCCGCGCAATGCCGCCCGCCGACACGACGATGTGCCGCTGCGAGGACGTGACTATCTGCGAAGTGGCGGCGCACGCGAGCTGGCGCGAAGCCAAACTGCTCACGCGCTGCGGGATGGGTCCGTGCCAGGGCCGAATCTGCGGCGAAGCGGCGGCGCTCTATTTCGGCTGGCCGCGCGCGGCGGCGCGCGAACCGTTCGCGCCCGTTCGAATCGACACGCTTCTCGCCGCGTGCGATTCGTTGGACGATACGTAAGAACGAAAACATAGTGGGGACAGCGCCAATATTGGCGTCGTTTTCGCGCCCCTATAATCGGCGCCATTCTGACCCGACCGCGATTTCTCGAACGCACGATGAGCACGACCGCAGTCACTGCCGGCAGCGCCTCGCCTCTCGCGTTCGGCATCGGCGCACAACCGGCCGAAAGCCTCGACGCGATGCTCGCGCACTTCGCGCTGCTTGCGCCCGTCTTCGATGCGATGCCGGACATCGTGTTCTTCGTCAAGGACCGCGACGCGCGCTACGCGATGGTCAACCGCACGCTCGCGCGGCGCTGCGGCCACAAGGACGACAAGACCGCGCTCCTCGGCAAGACGGCCGAGGACGTGTTCCCGCGCCGCTTCGGGCGCATCTATACGGCGCAGGATCAGGCGATCATCGCGCAGGGCGTGCAACTGGTCGACCAACTGGAACTGCATCTCTATCCGGGACGCGAGCCCGGTTGGTGCATGACGTGTAAGGAGCCGTTGCGCGACGCGCGCGGCGCAATCGCCGGGCTGGCGGGCATTTCGCGCGATCTGCAGGCCGCCGAAAGCACGCATCCCGCGTACAGCCGGCTTGCGGCGGTCGTGCAGCATATCCAGGAAAATTACGTGCAGCCGCTCAATATGCGCGACCTCGCGCAGCGGGCGAACATGTCGATCGCGCAACTCGAACGCTACTTCCACAAGGTCTTTCATCTGACGCCGCGGCAAGTGCTGCTGAAAACGCGCCTCGATGCCGCCACGACGCTGCTCGTCACGCACGACAAAGTCACCGATGTCGCCGCGCTCTGCGGTTACACGGACCACAGCGCGTTCACGCGTCAGTTCAAGGCGACCGTCGGCATTACGCCGACCGAATATCGTGCGCTGCTGCAGTCGCCGCTGCAGTCGCCGATGCAGTCGCCCAAGCAGTCGTCCAAGCAGTCGCCCGCCCGCCGCGCCGATTGTCATGCGAACGGCGTCTGACGGTAATCCGAGCGTGGACCATAACGGAATTACACGGTCGTGCGCGAGCAGAGCCGATATCGGGCGAGAACCGGAAGAGCGCGATGCGGCGCGGCGCGCGGCGCTCCGGGCAGAAGTGCACGCCGGTCCGGATTTTGCTCGATTCAGGTGGCTGGACTCGTGGCGACTTGCAGAAATTTCGTGCTGGCGCCGTCCAGGACACCGCGAGACGTTCCGCACCGGCGCACGCGCGGCAAAAAACACGGTGCGTCCGGAATTCCCGCCGCGTTTTTCTGTCCACCAGAACGCACCGCGCGAAGGTCGGCAGATGAGGATGAAGCGGCGACCCGTGGAGACCGAGCGCGAGAATTCCGTTTTAGGCTGTTGAAAACAAAATGATGAACGAAGTGGCAAGACTGGGGCATGCGCGGATCGTGCTCATCGAGGACGATCCGGAAAGCAGGGCATCACTGCAGACGTTGCTGGAAGAAGAGGGCGCGGAAGTCGTTGCCGTGGCCGACGCCGAAGACGGCGCGGAAACCGCGACGCGCGTGCTCCCCGATGCGGTGATCTGCGATCTCGACCTTCCAGGCATGGACGGTTTCTATCTCATCCAACGTTTGCGCGACCACGAAATACGCGGAAATCTGCCGCCGTCGGTCGCCATCGCGCTGACGGGACACAACGGCGACGAATACCGATTACGCAGCATCGGCGAGGGATTCCAGCATTTCATGACGAAGCCCGCGCATCCGGACGAACTCGTCACGCTCATTCAGGACTCGCTCAATGCGCGCGTCGTGACCTGATCGCGACCGATACGCGAAGCGCCGCGTCCGCGCGGCGCTTCTTCAAGGCTTGCGCTGCTAGGAACGGTCGCGGTTGCGCGCCCGCGTCGCGCCCGTAATGACGGCGACGCCGAGCATGATGACGGCGACGATCGCGATCACATGCTGCGAGACGTGCATGGCGACCAGCGCCCACGACACGCCGCCGATGAAAATAAGCCAGCCCACGAGATAAATGATCAGCGTCATCGGGTTCTCCTTTTAGTCGTGTGAAAAGTGAGCGAGGCGAGCGGACTTCCAGCGCGTTCGGTCTCGCTTTCGCTTTCGCTCCGGCTTACGCCTGCAAGATGCATACCGTCGGAGCAAAGCGCTTCGGCGGCCGATCATCACGAAGCACGACACGACAGCACGCCATGCTCACCGTCCATCATCTCAACAATTCCCGCTCGCAGCGCGTGCTGTGGATGCTCGAGGAGCTCGGCGTCGACTACGAACTCAGGCGCTACGAGCGCGATGCCCGGACCATGCTCGCGCCGCCCGAATTGCGCGCGGTGCATCCGCTCGGCAAGTCGCCGGTTCTGACCGATGACGCGCTCGCGATAGCCGAGTCCGGCGCGATCATCGAGTATCTCGTCGACCGCTATGGCGAAGGCCGCTTCTCGCCGCCGCATGGCGCGTCGCCCGCGCGCGTGCGCTACAACTACTGGATGCACTATGCCGAAGGCTCGGCCATGCCGCCGCTCTTGCTCAAGCTCGTCGCGTCGAGAATCGGCAAGGCGAAAATGCCGTTCTTCGCGAAGCCGATTGCAAGACGCATCGGCGAGACGCTGCAGGCGAGTTTTATCGATCCGCAACTGAAGCTGCACTTGAGCTATATCGACGCCGAACTCGCGAAATCCGCCTGGTTCGCGGGCGATACCTTCAGCGCCGCCGATGTCCAGATGAGCTTTCCGCTCGAAGCCGCGAGCCAGCGCGCCGGGGCGAAAGACCTGGCGCATATCCACGCGTTTCTCGAACGCATTCACGCGCGGCCCGTGTACCGGCGCGCGCTCGAACGCGGCGGGCGCTACGACTACGCCGACTGACTACGCCGACTGACGACGCCGGCGCCAGAGCTTCGGCCACGCGAGGCGCGTTGCGTACAATGATTCGCACGCCGCATCACGCCGCATCATCTCCGTCACGTCCCTCATGCTCAAAGGCATCGCATGGCCCGAATCGTTCCTGACGACTGGAAGAATCTAGACGCGACCGGCGCCGCCGCGCGCGAACTGGAAACGCTCGCGCTCCTCGAAAAGCTGCCCGAGGATTACACGGTCTATCACGGCGTTCACTGGACGCGCATCAACGAAGGCTTCTCCGTTTTCGGCGAGGCCGATTTCGTCGTCGTCGCGCCGTCCGGCCGCGTGCTGATGATCGAAATGAAAGCCGGATTCCTGCGCGAAACCGGCGCGGGCCTCGTGAAGGTGTATCTGCAGAAGGAACGCAACGTCGCGATCCAGCTCGCACGCACGCTCGAAAACCTGCATCGGCGCTTCACGGCGGCGTTCGGCGCGGGGACGTACCGCATCGAGGAACTGCTGTTTTGCCCGGACTACACGGTGAAAGACGCCGCGATCGCCGGCGTGCCGGCGGGCCGTATCGTCGATGCGAGCCGCAAGGCGCAGCTCGCGCGCGTCGTGCTGGACATTCTTCCGCCCGACGAGCCGCGTTTCGAGGCGGCGGCGCGCATCCATCACTTTCTCGCCGACGAACTCTCGCTCACGCCCGACACGAACGCGCTCGTCGGCGCGGCGAACACGCTCGTCACGCGGCTCTCCGGCGGACTCGCGACGTGGGCGCGGCGGCTCGAATTCGCGCCGTTTCGCCTGCGCGTCATCGCAACGGCGGGCGCGGGCAAGACGCAACTCGCAGTGTGCGTGATGCGCGATGCGCTCGCCGCCGGCAAAAGCGTGCTGTACGTCTGCTTCAACCGGCCGCTCGCGGACCATATCCGCGCGATTGCGCCGAAGGGCGCGAAGATCGCGAACTATCATCAACTGAGCGCGGCGGTCGCGCGCGATGCGGGCAGTCCGCCGGATTTCAGCCAGCCCAACGTCTTCACGACGCTCGAAGAACGTTTCGCCGCGGTGCCGGTGCCGGAGCAGTGGAAGACCGATGTGCTCATCGTCGACGAAGGACAGGACTTTCAGGCCGCGTGGGTCGGCGCGCTGGAGCGGCTGCTCAATCCCGAGGGCGCGTGGTGGTGGCTCGAAGACCCGATGCAGAACCTGTATCTGCGCGAGTCCGTGCCGCTGCCCGGCTGGACGATCCTGCGCGAAACCACCAACTATCGCAGCCCGCGCGACTTGCTCGGCTTCATTCGCAAGATCGTGGGGCCGGACGTGCGGCTCGACGCGGGCAGCCCGTTCGACGGCTCCGATGTCACCGTTTCGACCTACGAGGACGGCCATCCCGAGGAAGTCATCGAAGCCACCAAGCGCGCCATCACGCACGCGCTGTCGCTCGGATTCCGCAAGCAGGACATCGCGGTGCTGTCGTTTCGCGGGCGCGAAGGCTCGGCGCTCACGGCGGTGGATCATCTCGGCCCGCATCGGCTGCGCGCGTTCACCGGCACTTACGATCTCTTCGGCAACCCGGAGTATCGCGAGGGCGACGTGCTGCTCGAATCGATCTATCGCTTCAAGGGGCAGTCCGCGCCGTGCGTGGTGCTGACCGAAGTCGATTTCGACACCCTCGACGATCAGGCCGCGCGCAAGATCTTCGTCGGCGCGACGCGGGCGACGATGAAGCTGATCGTCGTCGCGTCGGAACGCGCCGCGCGCGAGATCGAGGCGCTGCGCTAGCCGCCGCGTTCCCTCCGACGCACGCGCATGACAGCCTCGCCCAGCCAACCTCAGCGTCGCGCTCGTTTCACGCGCCCGTGGTTTCGCCGCCTCTGGTACGTGGCGATGATCGCGCTCGCGGTCGCGCCGCCGATCGGCGCGGTCGGCTACATGCTGTATTCCGGCGTCATCGCGCGGGAGACGCATCGGCTCGTCGTGCCTTACGACGGCCTCTATTGGGACGCGGCGCAGTTCCAGATCGCCTACGAGCGTTTCGAGAGCCAGGTGCTGCTCTTTCGCGATGGCATCGACGAGGACGGGGACGCGGTGCGCGCAAGCTATGCACGGCTGCGCGCGCGGCTCGACGAGGTCTCGGAATCGACGGTCACGCTCGAAGGCCACGAGGCGCTGCGCAATCGTCAGCACGAGATATTGCGGCAGTTGCGCACGGCGCTCGATTCGATCCGGCTCGACCTCGAAGACGCGCGACGCGCGCAAGGGCACACGCTGCGCGTGATCGGCGTGCTGCGGCAGAACGCGCCGGCGGTCGCGGAACTGGCGAGCGGGCGTCGGCTCATGGATGTCGCCGAGCACGAAGCGGTGGTGCGCGACTTCGAGGCCAAGCGGCGCTATCTGGTCTACGCCGGCATTCTTCTCGGGCTTTTGTCCGCGGGGGCGACTTCGCTGCTTCTGCTCAACGGCTACCGGCGCACGCGGCTCATCGACCAGCAACGCGCGGCGCTCGCCGCCGAGCATCAGGCGACGCGCTCGGCGCGCGAAGCGGGCGTCGCGAAGGACACGTTCCTCGGCATGATCAGCCACGAACTGCGCACGCCGCTGCATGCGATCGTTTCGTCCATCGAACTGCTCGGGCTCAATCTGCGCGGCGAGGCGGACCGCAAGATCATTCAGCGGCTGGAAACGGGCGCGCGCCATCTCGAAGCGCAAATGCGCGATCTCACCGACTACGCGCGGCTCGGCGCGGGCAAGCTCGAATTGCGCATGACGGTGTTCGATCCGGTCGAACTGCTGGAATCCATCGTCGATGCGAACGCGCCCGCCGCGAGCGCAAAAGGTCTGCGGCTGCGCGGCGACTATGCAGGCGTGCGCGGGCCGATCGAATCGGACCCGCATCGCGTGCGGCAGATCGTGACGAATCTCGTCACCAACGCGATCAAGTACACGGACGCCGGAAGCATCGATGTGCATTTCGCGCGCGCCGAGGAGCATCTTCACGTTTCCGTGATCGATACTGGACCGGGCATCGCGCGCGAGCAACTGCCGCTCATTTTCGAAGAATTCATGCAGCTCGATTCGTCGAGCACGCGGCGTTTCGACGGCGCGGGCATGGGCCTCGCGGTCGTGCGCGGACTCGTCGATCTGCTCAACGGCAGCATCGAAGTGTCGAGCGAAGTGGGACAGGGCGCGGCGTTTCGCGTGAGCCTGCCGGTGATTTCGGTGGAGCGGATGCCGGAGCGCGCGGCGCTTGACGCGGACGTGTCCGCTTTTCGGAAGTCTCGCGTGCTCGTGATCGACGATCACGAGTCGATCCGCGAATCGCTCAGCGAAATGCTGACGCATCTCGGCTATTCGGCGGTCGCGATGCCGGACGTGGACAGTGCGCTCGCGTGGCTGCGCGCCAACGACGCCGATGTGATCCTCGCGGATCTGCATATGCCGGGCAAGGACGGCTACTCGTTCGCGAACGAATACCGCGCGAGGACGGCGCCGGGCGCGAGCGTGCCGATCATCGCGGTGAGCGCCTACGCGCCCGAACGCGTGGACCCGAGCGCCACCATTCTCTTTTTCGACTATCTGTTGAAACCGGTGCGCTACGAAGTGCTTAAGGCGGCCGTGCATCGCGCGGCGACGGCGCGGCGGCGCGCGGCCTGAGCCGCGTATTGCGCGTTCACGCGCGCAGCAGACGCTTCGACAGGTCGGCCACGAGAATGCCGAGCCGCGCGGGTTTCTCGAAGCACGTCACGTTGCAATCGCGGATGATCTGGCTGATTTCGGATTCGCTCGCCTTGCCCGTCGTCAGCTCGCCGGTGAGCACGAAAATCGGCGCGTCGGGATTGTCGGACTCGCGCACCGCCGCGATCGCGCCCGCCGACGTATGTGCGCCGAAAAGCCAGTCGATGACCACGGCGTCGAACACTTGCGACTGAAGCGCGTCGAGAAATGCGTCCAGGCCGTAAAAGGCCATCGCCGTGAAGCCGGTCATCTCGAGATAATCGTGAAGATTGTCGGCGGACGCGTGATCGTCGTCGACGACCGCGATCACCGGCTTTTCCGTATCGGCGCGCCGCGGCTGAATCTCGATCTTGTGGACGTCGCACGCCTGTTGCAGCAGCACGCCCTCGTGCCGCATGACGATCCAGCGGCCGTTCACCTTCTGCGCGATGAAATCCGGCCGGCTGCCCGCATCGAGCGCGTTGCCGACCCACGCGGTGCACGCGATCTCGACCGAGCCGAGCTTGAAGACGGCTTCGTGCGCAATGCCTTCCGTTTCGTCGGGGCGCGTGTCAATGCTGTCGAAGAGCTTGAGCGCGGGTTCGTCGAAGGCATCGGCGACGCGGCGGATCTGCGCGAGCGTCCACGGACTGTTGCCGCGCAGCTTGCGATGTCCCTGCGAGAAGCTCAGATCGAGGATGCGGCACAACTCGGCTGTCTGCTGCCGCTTGCCGATGCCGTGCCGGCTCATGAGCTCGCGCACGCGCTCCGCGACGGCGAGCGATTCGAGAGATGAGGTTTCAGTGACCATACTGCCAGCGGGTGCTCACGTGAAGGCATGAAAACGCGAGGCGTACCGCATATTGCGTACCGCGTTTCGAAATGCCGATGCCGCTGCCGATGCGCAGCGAATCACTCATTGTAAACGCCGGCGCTCGCCGTATTCAAAACTGCAATCGCCGATGCCGCGCTGTGCGGTCACATCGCGTCGATGACGGCGTCGACGAGGTCGCGCGGCGTCGCGAATGCGCTGGCTGCTCTGGCGAGTCCGGCAAGCCGGTTGTCGACGAGAAGCGACGCGAGCCCGTGAACCTGCGCCCACGCCGACGTCATCGCGATGGCGCGCGCGGCGTCGATTTCGGCAAATGGGTGGGCGCTGTCGGCGGCGGGCGCGGGCTGCGCAGTATCGAACATGCCGGACAGCGCGCCCGCCGACACGCGCCGCGCCGCGATCAGCGACGGGCGGCTTGCGTCGAGCAACTCGTTTCGCGACATAAGGCGAAAGAGGTCGGGATTGTCCGCCGCGAAGTCGATATAGCCGTGCGCGATCGCGCGATTGCGTTGCGCCGCGCTCTGCGCTCGTGCGGCGCGCTTCGCCATGGCATCCGCGAGCCGCCGATGGCCGCTCGCCGCGAGTTCGCTGAGGACGCCGGCCGTATCGCCGAAATGATGCTGGGGCGCCGTGTGCGACACGCCGGCTTCCCGCGCGATGGCGCGCAGCGTCAGCCCGCGCAAGCCGTCGCGCCGAAGCACCGTCTCGGCCGCATGCAGCAGCGCATCGGGGAGCGAGCCGTGGTGGTAGGCGTGCGGCGCGGGGTTCTTCGTCGCGGGCCGGCCGCGCTTTCGCGGCGTTTCGGCGTTCTGCATAGGAATGGAAACCCTCTGGTCGATCAATCTTTACAATGTAAAAATATGTTGACCCAGCCGCACTCGAAAGTCAAAATCTTTCCAACGTAAAGATTCGTCGATCGACGGAACTTGCGCAATCAACTGGAGAACGATCATGTCTCTGCAAGCGATTCTGGCCGGCACGCCGGTCTGGGTTTGGGTGTTGTTGGCGGTGCTCGTGTCGCGCGGCCTGAAGGCGATGAAAGGCGGCACCGCGCCGCTCTCGAAACTGGCGGTGGTGCCCGCCGTGTTCGCGGCTTGGGGCGTGCTGCACATCGTCACCGGGCCGGCGGCCGGCTGGGAAACGGCTGCGATGTGGCTTGTCGGCGGCTTGGCCGGCGCGGGCGTCGGCGTTGCGCTGGCGAAGCGAAGCGGGCTGACGGTGGATCGCGCACAGCGCACCGTCACGGTGCCGGGGTCCATCGTGCCGATGCTGCTGATTCTCGCGACGTTCGCCTCGAAATTCTGGATCGGCTTCGAACTCGCGACGGGCGGAGCGGCGGGCGTCGATTCGATGTTCGTCGTGCTGAACGGTCTCGTGTCGGGCGTGGTCGCCGGAATCTTCGCGGGACGCTTCCTGGTCTATTGGCTCGCGCTGCGCCCGGCGCCGGCGGCGATGTTCGGTCGCGTTTGATTGCCGATGAAAAAAAGCCGCGAGACCGATACGGCCTCACGGCTTTGCGCATTCGCGGCTTGTTGCGGCTTATTGCGGCTTACTGCGGCTTACTGCGGCTGAATGTTGGCCGCTTGCAAGCCCTTCGGACCCTGACGCACCTCGAACATCACCTTCTGGTTTTCCTGCAGCGACTTGTAACCGTCCGCCCGAATCTCCGAGAAATGCGCGAACAGGTCGGGGCTGCCGTCATCCGGCTTGATGAATCCGAACCCCTTCGCGTCGTTGAACCATTTCACAGTGCCAATTGCCATTGTTTCCTCTTCTTTTGCAGCGTGGAACGGGGGGCGTCCTCGCGTGGTGGATCGATTGTTATGAGCGTCAGTCGCGATGCGTCAGGCGAGCGCGGCTTCGTCCGGCATCTCGTCGAGCAGCGTCGAAAGCTGGCTGTTCGCTTCCCGGCCGCTGAATTCGCGCAGCGTCGCAAGCAAGGTGCGCCACGGAGCCGGCCAGCGCGTTTCGCGCACGCAGCGGCCTTTCGCGTCGGTGATGCGCAGGAGCGCCGTGTCGGGGTAGTAGGTGAGGGTGACGGGCAGTCCGTCGAGGACGCAGGTTGCGGTACAAGGTTTCGGTGTGAACATGCTTTTTTAGTTGGGTGAGTGGTCGTCGCCGGACGCGGCGCGTGGCGCTCTGGTCGACAGTGCGAGCCAATGAGCAATGGGCGTGCCAGGGCGGTTAAGCCCGCGCTGCGAGGGCGGTGGACATCGCAACTATCCTAATCCGCGTTGCACGGCGTTGAACGATGTTTTGACGACATTCGGGTTCAGTTGCGCGACGTTGCACCGATATACTCGGTCGCAACACAGACCTCGGAATGCCATCATGTTCGTTGCCACTCTTTTGCTTTGCCCTGTTGGAATCGCGGCTCTTTTCGCGTTCGCATTGTTCGCCGACAGGACTTTTCGCCGGACGCATCTGCAAAAAGCGCCCACGCTGACGGTTCCCGAAGTGCCACGCACGACACTCAAGCGCCGTCGCTAAACCGGCGATCCGCTTTCGTTATCGAACGATGGCCCTTTCGAATTGTTCCGCTATTGGCGCCGGTCTATAGTGCCCGTCACGGCATCTCACCGACACGACAATACAAGGAGACAGGGCATGAACCGGATCGATCTGGCGGATCGCAGTGTGGTCATCACCGGCGGCGCGCGGGGTATCGGCCTTGCGGTCGCCGAGCGCGCGCTCGCGTCGGGCGCAAGCGTCGCGCTGTGGGATGTGGACGCGGAGCGGCTCCAGCGCACGCGCGCCGAACTCTCGTCGAAATACGACGGGCGCACGGTCAGCGAGGCTGTCGTCGAACTGACGGACGAGTCTTCCGTCAACGCCGCCGTCGAAGCGACGCTCGCCGCGCACGGCAAGATCGACGTGCTCGTGAACAATGCCGGCATCACCGGCGGCAACGGGGCGACGTGGGAACTCGCGCCCGAAGTCTGGCGCCGCGTCATCGACGTCAATCTGATCGGACCATATCTCACGTGCCGCGCGATCGTGCCGCACATGTTGAAGGCGGGCTACGGGCGCATCGTCAATATCGCGTCCATCGCGGGCAAGGAAGGCAATCCGAACGCCTCGCACTACAGCGCGTCGAAGGCCGGGCTGATCGGGCTCACCAAGTCGCTCGGCAAGGAACTCGCGGGCAAGAACATCCTCGTGAACGCCGTCACGCCCGCCGCGGCCAAGACCGAAATCTTCGATTCGATGGCGCAGCAGCACATCGACTACATGCTCTCCAAGATTCCGATGAACCGTTTCCTCATGCCCGAGGAAGCGGCGTCGCTCATCCTGTGGCTCTCGTCCGAAGACTGCGCGTTCAGCACGGGCGCGGTGTTCGACTTGTCGGGCGGACGCGCGACCTACTGATTCCCGCGCGTTTCACTGGAGAGAGACATGGATCGATCCGCTTTCGCGGAAGGCGCCGTCACGTCCCGCGTGATGCGCCGGCTGCTGCCGTTCCTGCTGCTCATGTACGTGCTGGCGTTTCTGGACCGCGCGAACATCGGCTTCGCGCAAAAGGCGTTGCAGCAGGATACGGGGCTCACGAACGCCGCGTTTGCGTTCGGCGCGGGCGTGTTCTTCGTCGGATACGCGATTTTCGAGGTGCCGAGCAATCTGCTGCTGCATCGCGTGGGCGCGAAGCTGTGGATGTGCCGCATCATGGTCACATGGGGCCTCGTTTCGGCGGCGATGGCCTTCGCGCATTCTGGAACCGCGTTCTACACGCTGCGCTTTCTGCTCGGCGTGGCGGAAGCGGGCTTCTTTCCCGGCATCGTCTATTACCTGACGCGCTGGTTTCCGCAAGCGTCGCGTGCGCGCGCGCTCGGCGTTTTCTACTTCGGCGCGCCGCTCGCGTTCATCTTCGGCGCGCCGCTTTCGGGGCTGCTGCTCGATCTGCACGGCGCGCTCGGGTTTGCGGGCTGGCAGTGGCTCTTTCTCGTCGAAGGGCTGCTCGCGTCCATCGTCGGCGTGTGCGCGTTCTGGTATCTCGACGACGATCCCGCCCGCGCCCGCTGGCTCGCGCACGATGAACGCGCGTGGCTCGTCGCGCGCCTCGCGGATGACGCGCGCGCCGCTTCGTCGCATGGGCCGCATCGCGTGCTCGCCGCGCTCGTCGATGCCCGCGTGCTGGTGTTGTGCTGCGTCTATTTCCTGATTCAGGCGGCCGTGTACGGCGTCGTCTTCTATCTGCCGCAACAGGTGTCGGCGTTGCTCGGCACGAAGGTCGGCTTTCGCGTGGGACTCGTGACCGCGCTGCCGTGGATCGCTGCGCTCGTCGTGACGTGGATCGTGCCGCGCTACGCCGATCGGACGGGCAAGCATCGCGCATGCGCCGTCGCGCTGCTCGTGATGTCGGGCGTGGCGATCGCGGTGTCGGGGCTGGCTGGCATGCCGCTCGTCTCGCTCATCGCGCTGTGTTGCGCCGCCAGCGGATTCATCGCCGCGCAGCCGCTCTTCTGGACTTTCCCGACGCGCTATCTGACGGGCGCGGCCGCCGCCGCGGGCATCGCGCTCATCAATTCGCTCGGCGGCCTCGGCGGATTCTTCGCGCCGATAGCCCGCACCGCCGCCGACGCCGCCTTCCATTCAACGAGCGCCGGCCTCGTGCTGCTCGGCGCGGCGAGCGTGCTGGCCGCGCTCGTGATCGTCGCGCTGGTGCGCGTGCCGCAACGTCAACCGATTTCGGGCGGTGAGCCCGTCGAAGCATCCTGACAACTAGGAGACGAAAACCATGTCCATGCCCACCATTCGCCAGGTTCGCGCGTTCACCGTTCGCGGCGGCGGCGCGGATTATCACGATCAGGGCGCCGATCACTGGATCGACGATCACGTCGCGACGCCGATGGCGCGTTATCCCGAGTATCGGCAGAGCAGGCAGTCGTTCGGCCTGAACGTGCTCGGTTCGCTCGTCGTCGAGATCGAAGCGAGCGACGGCACAGTCGGCTTCGCGGTGACGACGGGCGGCGAGATCGGCGCGTTCATCGTCGAGAAGCATCTGGCGCGTTTCCTCGAAGGGCAGCGCGTGACGGACATCGAGAAGATGTGGGATCAGATGTACTTCGCGACGCTCTATTACGGACGCAAGGGCATCGTTCTGAACGCGATTTCGGGCGTCGATCTCGCGTTGTGGGACTTGCTCGCGAAGGTGCGCAAGGAGCCGGTGTTTCAGTTGCTCGGCGGCCCGGTGCGCGATGAATTGCAGTTCTATGCGACCGGCGCGCGCCCGGATCTCGCGAAGCAGATGGGTTTCATCGGCGGCAAGATGCCGTTGCAGCACGGCCCGGCGGAAGGCGAAGAAGGGCTTGCCGCGAACATCGCCAAACTTGCGGACATGCGTTCCAAAGTGGGCGACGATTTCTGGTTGATGTTCGATTGCTGGATGAGCCTCGATCTCAACTACGCGAAGCGTCTCGCGACGGCGGCGCGCGAATTCGGGCTGAAATGGATCGAAGAAGCGCTTCCGCCGGACGACTATTGGGGCTACGCCGAACTGCGCCGATCGGTGCCGCGCGGCATGATGGTGACGACGGGTGAACACGAAGCCACGCGCTGGGGCTTTCGCATGCTCTTCGAGATGGGCTGCGCGGATCTCGTGCAGCCGGACGTCGGCTGGTGCGGCGGCATCACGGAACTCATCAAGATTTCCGCGCTTGCGGACGCGCATAACGTGCTGGTCGTGCCGCATGGGTCGTCGGTGTACAGCTATCACTTCGTCGTGACGCGGCACAACTCGCCATTCGCGGAATTCCTGATGATGGCCCCGCAAGCCGATCAGGTCGTGCCGATGTTCACGCCCTTGCTGCTCGACGAGCCGGTTCCGGTGAACGGCCGCATGAAAGTGCCGGAAACGCCGGGCTTCGGCGTGCGGCTCAATCCCGAATGCGCGCTTGCGCGGCCTTACACCCACTGACGAGGCGTCACATGCTGCTGGAAAACAAGGTCGTGATCGTGACGGGCGGCTCGCGCGGCATCGGCCGGGCGATTGCGCTCGCGAGCGCGCGCGAAGGCGCTGACATCGCGATCAATTACTGGCGCGACAACGATCAGTCCTACGGCAAGGCATCGGCGGCGGAATCGATCGTCGGCGAAATCGAGTCGCTCGGGCGTCGTGCGATTGCGGTGGAAGGCAACGTCGCGGAGCGCGAGACGGGCATCGAACTCGTGCGGCGCACGGTGGAGGCGTTCGGGCGTGTGGACGTGCTTTCGAGCAACGCGGGAATCTGTCCGTTTCATGCGTTTCTCGACATGCCCGCTTCCGTCTACGAAACGACGGTCGCCGTGAATCTGAACGGCGCGTTCTACGCGACGCAGGCCGCCGCAAACCAGATGAAAGCGCAGGGCACGGGCGGCGCCATCGTCGCAACGAGTTCGATCAGCGCGCTCGTCGGGGGCGGCATGCAGACGCATTACACGCCCACCAAAGCGGGCGTGCATTCGCTGATGCAATCCTGCGCGATCGCGCTCGGACCTTTTGGAATCCGGTGCAATTCGGTGATGCCGGGCACTATCGCAACGGATTTGAATGCGGAAGACCTTTCCGATACGGACAAGCGTGCCTATATGGAAAAGCGCATCCCGCTCGGACGGCTCGGCGCGCCCGACGACGTCGCGCAATGCGTGGTGTTTCTCGCGTCGGACCGCGCGCGGTACGTGACCGGCGCGTCCTTGCTGGTGGACGGCGGCCTCTTCGTCAACTTGCAGTGAGCGCGAGCGACGCCGACGAATACTTGCGCAATAGCGCGATGAAGTACTCGGCCGGCTCGCTCAGCGTTTCGTATTTGCGGCGCAGAAGGCCGAACCCCGACAGGCTCTTGCCGATTTCGACGGGAAGCGCGACGAGCAATTGCGCGCGCAGGTAGTCGCGCACGACGGACTCGGGCAGCATCGCCACGGCGTCGCTGTTTTGCAGCAGTTGCAGCGTTGCGAAGATGGACGCGCATTCGACGATATCGGCGGGCGTCGTGAGTCCCGCGCGCGCGAGTTCTTCCTCGAAGAGACCGCGCGCCGGGCTCGTGATCGGCTGAAGAATCCACGGCCAGCCGACGAGCCTATCGAGCGCGAGCGAAGTCTTCGCGGCAAGCGAATGCTTCGCGCGTACGACGAGGCGCATCGCTTCGCGCGCGAGCGGTTCGAAGTCGAAGTCATTGTGTTGAAGCGGCGTGGTCAGTCGGCCGAGCGCGAGGTCCACTTCGCGGCGATGCAGCAGTTGCACGACCTGATCGCTCGTCTCGCCGAGGATGCGAACGTTGAGCAGCGGACGCTCGGATTTCAGTTCGGTCACGGCCATCGCGAGCACGTCGGGCGCGGCGCCCATGATCGCGCCGACCGTGAGCTGGCCGTGTCCGCCGCGCCGCTTGTTGTCGAGATCGTCGGCGAAGCGCGTGAGGTCCGCGAGCGAGCGGCGCGCGTAAGCGAGCGCGGCGGTGCCGAGCGGCGTCGGGTGCATGCCTCGTGCGTTGCGCTCGAAGAGCAGAAAGCCGAAGGCCTCTTCGATGTCCGCCAGCATGCGGCTGGCACTCGGCTGCGCGACGTTGATGCTGTCGGCTGCGTGATGGAGATTGCGCGTGTCGTCGAGCGCGACGAGCAACGCGAGATGCTTGAATTTCAGGCGGTTGACGAGCGCCACCTGTGAGACGTTCTGGTTCATTCGGCAATCCGCGTGATGCAACGCAACGATGTTCGCGCGATACGGTTTTGCGATCGGCCAATCCTGCTTTCGGATTGTCCTGCTATCGGTGGCGAATTATAGTCGCAGCACAACGCGCTTCGCGGCATCGAAAGAGGCGCATCGAACATAAAAAGGCGGGCCGCCATGGAGACAGTGGCATTTCGCATGACCCTCAAGCCGGGCATGCGCGAGGAATACGAACGGCGCCATCGCGAGCTATGGCCCGAACTGGCCGACGCATTGCGCGCGGCCGGCATTCGCGATTACTGGATCTTCCTCGACGAAAGCACCGGGCATCTCTTCGCCAGCTACAAGCGCACGGACACGCACAGCACCGACACGCTGCCGGCGCTGCCCATCATGCGCAAATGGTGGGACTACATGGCCGAACTCATGGATACGCATGCGGACAACGCGCCCGTCGCCGTGCCGCTTGCACCGGTCTTTCATCTTGCGTGAACGCGCGTTCCAGCCGCGAGGAGAACAGCATGCAGGTCGTCGATCCGCATATTCACTTGTGGGACCTCTCAACGCATCACTATCCCTGGCTTGCGAATCCGCAGACATCGTTCGTCGGCGATGCGCGTGACTTGCAGCATGACTATCTTCTTCGCGACTTGCTGCGCGATGCAGAAGACATCGAAGTGCTCAAGATCGTGCATGTCGACGCGAATCACGATCCCGCCGATCCTGTCGAGGAAACGCGCTGGCTGCAAGGCATCGCCGATGGAGAAGGTCGTGCCATGCCGAATGGCATCGTGGCGGGCGCGGATTTGTCGGCCGACGATGCGCCGCGCGTGCTCGAAGAACATGCCGCCTTTGCAAACACGCGCGGCATTCGCCAGATTCTCAATGTGCATGACAATCCGCTCTACGACTATGTGGGGCGCCACTACATGCATGAATCGCAATGGCGCACGCATTTCGCGTTGCTCAAGCGCTTTGGCCTGTCGTTCGATTTGCAGCTTTATCCGTCGCAGATGCACGATGCCGCGCGCCTTGCGCGCGAACACGCCGACACGCAGTTCATCGTGAATCACGCGGGCATGTTCGTGGATCGCGCATCGCCTGCCGGTTATCGCGCATGGCGCGAGGGCATGCGTGAGCTGGCCGCGTGCCCTAACGTCGCCGTGAAGATCAGCGGGCTTGCGATGTTCGATCATCAATGGACCGTCGACAGCTTTCGCCCTTATGTGCTCGAAACCATCGACACGTTCGGCTGCGAGCGCGCAATGTTTGCGTCGAACTTTCCGGTGGACCGCCTGTTCGGTTCCTACACGGCTATCTGGCGCGCGTATGCAGGCATCGTCGCGGATGCAAGCGAAAGCGAGAAGCAGGCGCTTTTCGTTCGGAATGCAGAACGTATCTATCGCATATAGGCTGGAGGGCGTTTCATGACACCAAGGCTCGAACTGCGTCACGCGAGTAAGGCATTCGGGCGCGTGCGCGCGCTCGGCGACGGCAGCCTGCAACTCTTTCCCGGCGAAGTGCATGCTTTGCTCGGCGAAAACGGCGCGGGCAAATCCACGCTCGTCAAGCTGCTCGCAGGCGTCTATCAGCCCGACGCCGGCGAACTGCTCGTCGATGGCATCGCGCGGCGTTTTGCAAATCCTGCTGAAGCGCGCGATGCGGGCATCGCCGTGATTTATCAGGAGCCGACGCTCTTCGCGGACCTTTCCATCGCGGAGAACATCTACATGGGAAGACAGCCGCGCGACAGATTCGGGCGCATTCGCTACGACGAGATGCATCGCGAAGTCGATGCACTGCTTGCGTCGCTCGGCGTCAATCTGCGTGCACAGCGGCTCGTTCGCGGACTTTCGATCGCGGATCAACAAGTCGTCGAGATTGCAATAGCGCTCTCGCTCGATGCCAACGTGCTCATCATGGACGAGCCGACCGCCGCTCTGTCACTTCCCGAAGTCGAGCGTCTCTTTGCAATCGTGCGCGCGCTGAAAGAGCGCAATGCCGCGATTCTTTTCATCACGCATCGTCTCGACGAAGTCTTCGCGCTCACGCAGCGCATGACGATCATGCGCGACGGCGCGAAAGTGCACGACGCGCTCACTGCCGAGATGAGCATCGATGCGATCGTGAGCAAGATGGTCGGGCGCGATCTCGATACGTTCTATCCCAAGGCCGATGTGACGCCCGGCGACGTGCGTCTCTCCGTGCGCAACCTGACGCGCGAAGGCGTGTTCAAGGGCGTTTCGTTCGATGTGCGCGCGGGCGAGATCGTCGCGCTGGCGGGCCTCGTCGGTGCGGGAAGAAGCGAAGTCGCCCGCGCGATCTTCGGCATCGATCCAGTCGATGCGGGCGAAGTGCGCGTCGCCGGCAAGACGCTGCGACTGGGCAAGCCGGCGGCCGCGGTGCGCGCGGGGCTGGCGCTCGTTCCGGAAGACCGCCGCGCGCAAGGGCTTGCGATGGAACTGTCGATTGCGCGCAATACATCGCTGACGGTACTCGGACGGCTGATGCGGCACGGCCTCATTTCGTCGCGCAGCGAATCGACGCTCGCCGCCGATTGGGGCAAGCGGCTGCGCCTCAAGGCGAGCGATCTCGATGCGCCCGTCGGCACGCTATCGGGCGGAAACCAGCAAAAGGTCGTGCTCGGCAAATGGCTCGC
The DNA here is from genome assembly GCF_022879595.1 of Caballeronia sp. Lep1P3. NCBI lineage: Bacteria > Pseudomonadati > Pseudomonadota > Betaproteobacteria > Burkholderiales > Burkholderiaceae > Caballeronia > Caballeronia sp. Lep1P3. The sequence continues at coordinate 514,789 of NZ_CP084266.1, forward strand.
GACGCATCCGAAAGTGCTCATCATCGACGAGCCGACGCGCGGGATCGACGTCGGCGCGAAAGCGGAGGTGTATCGCACGCTCGCGGAACTCGTCAAAGAAGGCATGGCCGTGCTGATGATATCGAGTGAGCTTCCCGAAGTGCTCGGCATGGCAGACCGCGTGCTGGTGATGCACGAGGGCCGTATCAGCGCGGATATTCCTCGCGCCGATGCGAACGAGGAACGGGTGATGAGCGCGGCGTTGGGCGCATCGCCGCATACATTGGGGCGCGCAGCATGATGACGAGACATTCTCCCACTTTGCCCGCGATGCACGCGGACCGCGCGAGACGCGACGGCATTGCCGCATCCATCGCGAAAAGCCGCGAGCTGACGCTTTTCATCGTGCTGCTCGCGCTCGTCGGCGCGACGGCGGCGGTCAAGCCCGACTTCCTGAACCTGCAGAACCTGCGGGACGTACTGCTCAATGTGTCGATCATCGGCTTGCTGACCGCCGGCATGACGATCGTAATGTTGATGCGGCACATCGACTTGTCGGTGGCGTCGATCGTCGGCGTAAGCGCGTATGCCGTCGGCAGTCTCTTCGTGACGTTCCCGCATATGCCGGTGCTGGCCGCGATGATCGCCGGAATAGGCATCGGATTACTAATCGGGTTCCTAAATGGAGCGCTCGTCACGTTTGGTCGCGTGCCTTCGCTCGTTGCCACGCTCTCGACGCTCTATATCGTGCGCGGCGCGGACTACGCGTGGGTCCACGGCGGACAGATCAACGCGACGAGCCTGCCGGACGCATTCGCGGGCATCGCGACCGGCTCGTTGCTCGGCGTGCCGAATCTCGTGTTGATCGCGCTCGCCGTGCTGATCGTGTTGTCGGTGTATCTCAGGCACTATCGCGGCGGGCGAGAGCACTATGCAATCGGCTCGAACCCAGAAGCCGCGCGTCTCGCGGGCATTCGCGTGGATCGTCGCGTGATGATCGGCTTTCTGTTGTCGGGCGCTATCGCGGGGCTTGCGGGCGTGTTGTGGCTCGCGCGCTTCGGCACCGTCGATGCAAGCACGGCGAAAGGCATCGAACTCCAAGTGGTCGCGGCGGCGGTGGTCGGCAGTGTCGCGATCACAGGCGGCGTCGGCACCGTCGCGGGCGCGACGCTCGGCGCGCTCGTGCTCGGCGTCATCAACATCGCACTGGTCGTGCTGCGGGTCTCGCCGTTCTGGCAACAGGCGATTCAGGGCGCGCTGATCGTCGCCGCGATCACGCTCGATACCTTGCTCGCGCGTTCCGTCGCGCGGCGCATGATGAGGAAACGCGATCATGGCTAAACCAGATTCCACTTTGAACACGCTTTCGACGAAGAAACGTCATGTGCAATGGGAAACGATGCTCGTCGTCGTTCTTGCCGTATCGCTCGTGGCGGGGCGCGTTCTCTCGCCGATGTTCCTGTCGTCCGCGAATCTGTCCAACATGCTCGCGGACTTCACCGAGATCGCGTTGATCGCGCTGCCGATGACGCTCGTGATCGTCGCGGCGGAAATCGACTTGTCGGTCGCTTCGGTGCTCGGCGCATCGAGCGCGTTGATGGGCGTGCTGTGGCACATGGGCTTGCCGATGCCGCTCGTCATCGCGATCGTGCTCGGCGCTGGCACGCTTGCCGGGCTGCTGAACGGCTTCGTGATCGTGCGCTTCGGTCTGCCTTCGCTCGCCGTCACCATCGGCACGCTCGCGCTTTTTCGCGGCCTGGCTTACGTGCTGCTCGGCGATCAGGCGATTGCGGATTTCCCCACGTCCTATACGGCCTTCGGCATCGACACCGTCGCGGGGACGTTCCTGCCGATGCCGTTCATTCTCGTCATCGTCGGCGCGATCATCTTCACGGTGCTGCTGCAAGCGACGCCCTTCGGCCGCAGCCTCTATGCCATCGGCGCGAATCCGACAGCCGCGCAGTTCTCCGGCATCGATGTCGCAAGAACGAAACCTAAGCTCTTCATGATGTCGGGCGCGATGTCCGCGCTCGCGGGCGTCGTCTACACGCTGCGCTTCACGAGCGCGCGCGGCGATAACGGCGAAGGCTTCGAGTTGTCCGTCATCGCGGCGGTGCTCTTCGGCGGCGTGAGCATTTTCGGCGGGCGCGGCTCGATGATCGGCGTGCTGCTCTCGCTTCTCATCATCGGCGTGTTGCGTAACGCGCTGACGCTCGCGGACGTATCGAGCGAAACACTTACGATCGTCACCGGCGCGCTGTTGCTGTCGTCGGTGCTGATACCGAATCTCGTCGCGCGCTGGCGCGCCGCGCGAGAGAAAAGACTGATGAGCGCCTGATGGCGCGTGCTTCAAGCCTGTGTCGTGCCCGTAGATAACCAGCGCAGTCCTGCGCAATGACAGGAGACTTTCCGACATGAAACAACCTTATCGACTCATGCGCGGGCCCATGCTCGCGGCGGCTTTGCTCGCCGTGACCGTCGCGCTGACAGCGAGCGCGGCGGAGGTGAAGAGCGGCCTCAAGATCGCCTTCGTGCCGAAGCAGATCAACAATCCGTATGAAGTCATCGCGGACGATGGCGGCATGGCCGCGATCAAGGAGATGAAGGGCGACGGCAAGGTCGTGGGTCCGTCGGATGCGGGCGCGTCGTCGCAGGTGAGTTATATCAACACGCTCATTACGCAGCGACAGAACGCCATCGTGATCGCGGCAAATGACGCTAATGCCGTCGTGCCGTATCTCAAGAAGGCGATGTCGCAAGGCATCAAGGTCGTGACGTTCGATTCCGATACCGCGCCGGACGGCCGGCAGATCTTCGTCAATCAGGCCGAATCGGAGGCGATCGGGCGCGGACAGATTCAACTCTTGTCGAAGCTGATCGGCGGCGAAGGCGAGTTCGCGGTGCTGTCCGCCACGCCCAACGCGACCAATCAGAACACGTGGATCAAGTGGATGCAGGAGGAGTTGAAGAAGCCCGAGTACTCGAAGATGAAGCTCGTGAAGATCGCCTACGGCAACGACGACGATCAGAAGTCGTTCGTCGAGACGCAGGGTTTGTTGCAGGCGTATCCGAACCTGAAGGGCATCGTGGCGCCGACGTCGGTCGGCATCGCAGCGGCGGCGCGTTATATCTCGAGTTCGCCTGCCAAGGGCAAGGTCGCGGTCACGGGTCTCGGCACGCCGAACCAAATGCGCGCGTTCGTGAAAAATGGCACGGTGCAGGCGTTCCAGTTGTGGGACCCGGGTCAGTTGGGCTATCTCGCGGCGTTCGCGGCGGCCAATCTCGCTTCGGGGACGATCACGGGCAAGGAAGGCGATTCGTTCGATGCCGGCAAGCTCGGCAAGCGGACAGTAGGCAAGAGCGGAGAAGTGATTCTCGGACCGCCGACCACGTTCGACGCAAGCAACATCGACCGCTTCAATTTCTAACAAAGAGAGCCTGAGAGATTGACGGAGCGGCAGTCGCTCCGTCTTTTTTTATGCGCGCAGATATAGTTAGGATGACAAACGATCGACGCGACGTGGAGTCACCGTCGCGACTTCGAAAGCACATGCCCGAGGCCGAGATTCGTCGCGATCTGCCAGATATAAACGCGCGAATAGCGCACGCCGTAGCGCCGTTCGATGAGTTCGCGCAGACGCGCATTGGTCCACGCGTCGCTCTCGAAGCCGTGCATGCGCGGCGAGCCTTTGAGCGCGTCGGCGATCCAGTCGAGCGCCGCGCGGTCCAGCACCGATGCGCGTCCGCCGACGCTCATCGCCGCGAGCGCGTCGATTCCGCCTTCCGAAACGATCGCCTTGTAGCGGCGCACCGTCTGCACCGACAGATGCAGCTCGTCCGCCACCGTTTCGACCGACGCGCCGTCGAGCAGCCTGCGGCCGGCGCTCATGCGCCGCTCGACGCTCGGGAGGGTGGCGGAGCGGGATGGCATCGCGTTCGTCGCTCAGTCGCTTCGCGGAGCGCGCGGGATCGCCGGCACGCGCGCGGGCGCGGACGAGCGAGGGTCCGGCGTGGTCGCGGCGTGAAGGCGTCCGTGTCGGTTCATCGGTGAATCCCGTGGAGCGGAGCGGGCGCGTCGGGCGCAGCCATCGCATCGGCAACGGCCGGCTCACGCAGGCGCAAATCGGCGCAATGCGGATACGCGGCTTGCTTACAGGAGCCGGCTACAGGGAAATACCAATAAACGCTTTTCGGCGCGATGGCGATGCATCGCCGAAAAATTCTTGACGTCGATAAATGGGAACCGATTCGAATAAGGGTGCCGGCGCCGCGTCAGACGCGGTAAAACTCGATGTCCTGGCCTGCATGCACGGCGCGCTTGAGCCATTCGGGCATGTCGCCGACGCCGTCCCACGTGTCGCCGCTCGCGTTGCGGAAAATGGGTTCGGCACCATTGCCTTGCGGCATGGAGGGCAGTTGCGGCATCGGCCGCCTGGGTTTTTGCGCGCCGTTCGCTGCGCTGGTTTTGGTGAATGCGGGCGGCGGGGAAGCCACCGGCGGCGCTTCAGCCAATGCCTCGGCCAGCGCGCTTTCGGTAATGCCGAATTCGGCCATGCGGCTGCGCAAATACGCAATGATGCTGTCTCGCTTTCTTTCGTCCACGGCTTTCCTGATTCAGCTTTTTGATTTGCAGAAGACGAACCGATGCCCCGCGCGGACCGGGGCGGTTCGAAGACTTGAATATGTGTTTATCGCAAAGGGTGGCGCAGCAATTGCCGCCCGTCAATTAGTGAATTCACCTTGAAACTGGTTAAATCCGCCAGACTCGTTGATCGAATAGCCGGATTTGAACTGTCGGGGAAGATTCACCGGTTTGGGCATCATCGCGACGGACGCACGACAAGAGTGCGCGCGGGAAGTCACGCCGAGAGCCACGATCCGCAGATGGGCGAGCCGCGCCGCCAAACAGGGTGCGACGGCTAAAAGCTCGCTTGAACTCCATTGTATGCTTTGCAGCGGCTATTAAAAAGTTTTAACGGCTATGTTGTTCTCCCGGCAATTCCGCACCGTGCGCGCGAATCGCGGCAATCAACTCCGCTGGCGTGATTTCGTAACGGACTTCACGGTGAATGCCGGGTTTGCGCTCGTCGATCTCGATCAGCAAAACGGCTTTGCCGTCGGCGGCGGGTTCCAGCTTGAGCGAGCGCACTTCCTGTCCGGTGGCGTCGTCGTATTCGGTCAGGAGCGTCATGGCTCCGGTGGCAGCGCTTCTCGGCATCGACATCCTTCCTCCGGTCTTGCGACGTATTTTGTTGTTGTTCCGCCGCATCGGCGGCCCGCGCGCCCGAAAGCTCGCGCGCGCTCAAGAATGCGATGCATGGCGGATGAAACGGACGCGAAGCGCGGCGTCCTCGCGCCGCCGCTCCGGTGTCTCATTATTGCCTGTGGGAAGCGCGCGCGTCCAGCGGGCGAAATTCCGCCGCGCGCCCCGCAGCCTACGCGCTCGCGCCGATCGCGTCGCGCACCTGGGCGGTGATTTCGAACGAGCGCAGGCGCGCCGCGTGGTCGAAAACCTGCGCGGTCACGATGAGTTCGTCCGCGCGCGTCTGGTCGATGACCGACCGCAGCCCCGCTTCGACGTCCGCGCGGTCGCCGACGACCGAGCACGACAGCGAATGCTCGACGCCCGCGCGCTCGGCCGGCGTCCAGGCGATCGATTCGACGGGCGGCGGCAGTTGTCCGGGCGTCCCGCGTCGAAGATTGATGAATTGCTGTTGCAGCGATGTGAAGAGAAAGCGCGCTTCGTCGGCGGTGTCGGCGGCGAAGACGTTGACGCCCACCATCGCGTAGGGCTTGTCGAGCGTCGCGGACGGGCGAAACTGCGAGCGGTACACATGCAGCGCCGTCAGCAGATAGTCGGGCGCGAAATGGGACGCGAACGCGAACGGCAAGCCGAGCGCCGCGGCGAGCTGCGCCGAGAAGAGCGACGAGCCGAGCAGCCAGATCGGCACCTGAAGCCCCGCGCCGGGCACCGCGCGCACGCGCTGGCCTTCGACGGGATCGGCGAAATAGCGCTGCAATTCGACGACGTCGTCCGGGAACGAATCCGCGCTGCCTTGCAGGTCGCGGCGCAGCGCGCGGGCGGTGGTCTGATCGGTGCCGGGCGCGCGGCCGAGGCCGAGGTCGATGCGGCCCGGAAACAGCGACGCGAGCGTGCCGAACTGCTCCGCGATCACGAGCGGCGCGTGATTCGGCAGCATGATGCCGCCCGAGCCGACGCGAATCGTCTTGGTGCCGCCCGCGATATGCCCGATCACCACCGAGGTCGCCGCACTGGCGATGCCCGTCATGTTGTGATGTTCCGCGAGCCAGTAGCGCAGATAGCCCCAGCGTTCGGCGTGCTGCGCGAGATCGAGCGAGTGGGCGAAGGCATCGGCGGCGGTCGAGCCGAGCGGAATGGGCGAAAGGTCGAGCAGCGAGAAGGGGATCATTACGGATTCTTGGCTTTCGGATGACGTGGCGGCGTCGGCGCGCCTGCGCACGGAAAGATTCGATTGTGCCGAAAGTCGGCGAAGTTTGCCGAAGCGGGCGGGGGCGTCGCGCGTCGTCACGGTGATGCGCGTTTCTGCGTCGTTCACATCGAATGTCACAGGATTCGGAATCCGAAGTGATGAATGACCGCAGCAGACACAGCCACGATGCGTCCGTCCGCGCCCTACGCCAACACCGCATACCCCCGATCGACGGCTTCGCGCTCATATCGCGCAATCGGCGCGTAGCCGGCTTGCGCGAGCCGGACGAAGCCCTTCAGCTTCAGCCGGGCGGCGAGCGGTTCGTCGGTCCGTATCACATCGGACAGCGCGACGGCGAGCGCATCGGTGAGCGCTGCAGGCGTGTGCTTGGACGAGATGAACGGTAGCGCCGGCGCGCTCGCCGTCACGCCGATTTCACGCACGCCCGCCGCGAGTTCGGGCCGATGCGCCTGCACGAACGCGAGCGTCACGCAGTCGATTGCGGCGATGTCTGCGCTGCGCTCGATGGCGATGGCCCGCAGCGACGCGAGATGCCCGCCGCTTTTCGTCACCGAACCGAAGAACCGGCCGCCGCGCGCATGCGGGGCGACGGCGTGGCGAAACAGGTTCATGCCGCTGTTGGAGTCGTCGCTGTTGTAGACGGCGCGCAGTCCCCGGCACGCTTCGAGCGATGCCGCATTCACATGCGCCCCAGCGACGAGCACGCTGCGATAGCCGCCGTTCTCGCAACCGGGTACGTCGAAGAGAGGCGTCGCGATCAACTGCACGCGGCCATCGAGCGCGTTCACCAGCGGATAACCGCACGTCTGCGAAAGCAGCAGGTCGTCGCGCAGCCAGAACGCGGTGAGATCCGCGCCGGCATCGACGATATCCAGCGTATCGCCGCGCTCATTCAGGCGATCCGCGATGCGCGCGCGCACGCCGTCGAGCAAGGCGCGCCAGTCGGCGGCGAGCGCGGGCGTGACGTCGTACATCGGCAGGGCGGCGGTCCAGTGCATCGAGGGCGTCCGGAAGGAAGATGCATGCATCGTACCGGGCTTCTAGTGGACGATCCGAACGAGCCGCTCCGATTCCTTCGAATGCGTGACGCCGGAAGGCGCGCGTTCGAAATCGGGCTGCGAGAACGGATGCACCGGCGATGTCACGCGCGCGATTGCATGCCGGCGCAGCCATTCGCCGTATCCGCGCACGACGAAATTGCCGTTGCCCGCCCGATACGCATCGCGCCATTGCCGGTAAATGTCGCCGAGCGCGAACCACGGCACGCCGGCCAGGTCGTGATGCACCGCGTGATAGTTGTTGTTGAGAAAGAGCAGGCGCCACGGCCACGCCGCCTCGTTGATGACCGTGCGCTCGCGTTCGTCGTCCATCGCGCGGTGTTCGTGGAACGAGCGCACCGAAGCGAGCGCGAGCGCCGCATAGCCGACGCCGAAGATGAACGCGCGCCACGGAATGCCGCACCGCGCGTCGAGCCACCACGCGAGCGCGGCGAGCGACGCGATGTGCGCGATCCAGCTCGCGACGATGCGCCATTCGCCCTTTATCAACGCTTGCACGGCTTCCCGCCACGATGCCGCGATCGAGAACCACGGACCGACGAGCATCCGGCCGACAAAGGTATTGCGCGCGGCGATGGCTGCCCGCAGCACGACGCCCGCGTTCGCCCACTGTTCGGGCGTCACGTAGTAGCTTTCGGGATCGCGGCCGGGCACGGTGAGGTGCGCGTCATCGTGATGACGCAAGTGCGACTCGCGATACACCGCATACGGGAACCACACGGCAAGCGGCGCGATTCCGAAGAGCATGTTGACGCGCGGCCAGCGCGTCGGATGGCCATGCAGCAGTTCATGCTGAAGGGACATATACCAGCAGGACAAGACGGCGAGCAAAGCGAGCGCGAGCGGCAGCCCGATGGCACGCGCGTTGAGCGCGACGCCGAACCAGCCGCCGTGCACCGCGACGATCACGATCCATGTCGGCCATTCGGTGCGCCAGCGCCACGACGCGCGCAGATTTCGGATGGCATCGCGCTGGGCGTCGTCGAGATAGCGTGGCATGGCGGATTCGGAATAGGCGAGGGGACATGGTAGCCGTGCGCCTTGCCGCGCCCAAACAACGAATCCGCCTATCTTTTTCTAGCACAGCGCAAAGCATTCACGGCTGCGGTCGTTTTGTACGGGCGTTCTATAGCGGAATCCGATTCTGGTCTGGAACGAAACATTAGATATCCGAAATGAGAGTCGTGGCAGGGCGCGGTGTCCATGCGAGCCTACGCAGGCGCGAATATTGGCGACGCCACGAAGCGCGGTATCCTTTGGCGCTTTGCGGCCATCCGCAACTCGAGCCATTCGTCCCTTGCCTTCAGGCGCGCCCATGACCCGACCTTCCGAAGCCGTCACCGCGTCAGTCACCGAAGTGCCCCGAAAGCTGTCTCCCGCGTCCGCGCGTCTGTTTGCCGGACTCATCGCGTTCAACGTGCTCGCCTGGTTGTGGGCGTTGATCGCGTTTCGTCACTTTCCCCTGCTCATCGGCACGTCGCTGCTCGCGTATTCGCTCGGCTTGCGCCATGCCGTCGATGCCGACCATATCGCCGCCATCGACAACGTCACGCGCAAGCTGATGCAGCAGGGCAAGCGCCCGCTCGCGGCCGGCGTCTTTTTTTCGCTCGGACATTCGACCGTCGTGATGCTCGCGACGGCGTCGATCGCGGCGACCGCGCTTGCCGTGGAGAGCCGTTTCCGCGCGTTTCGCGACATCGGCGGATTGATCGGCACGTCGGTTTCCGCGCTCTTTCTGTTCGCCATCGGCGCGATGAATCTCTTCGTGCTGCGCGGCGTGTGGCGCGCGTTCGCGCGCGTGCGGCGCGGCGAAGCGTTGCACGAAGGCGATGCCGACATGCTCGTCGTCGCGGGCGGGCCGCTCGCGCGCGTCGCGCGGCCGCTCTTCGCGCTCATCGGCAAAAGCTGGCACATGTTTCCGCTCGGCTTTCTCTTCGGACTCGGTTTCGATACCGCGACGGAGATCGGCTTGATGGGCATCGCGGCGTCGGAAGCCGCGCGCGGCATGCCGGTCTGGTCGGTCCTCGTGTTTCCCGTTCTGTTCGCGGCGGGCATGTCGCTGATCGATACCGCCGACAGCCTGCTCATGGTCGGCGCCTACGGATGGGCGTTCATGAAGCCAATCCGCAAGCTCTACTACAACCTGACCGTGACGCTCGTTTCGGTGCTGATCGCGCTTTTCGTCGGCGGCGTGGAGGCGCTTGGACTGCTCGCCGATCGCCTGCGGCTAAAGGGCGGCGTCTGGGACTTCGCGGGCATGCTGTCCGAGCACTTCGGCGCGCTCGGCTTCGCGATCGTCGGCGTCTTCGCCGTATGCTGGCTCGTGTCCGCGCTCGTCTATAAGTGGCGCAACTACGACGCTTGCGATGCCTGCGACGCGGCGCCCGTCACGCCCGGCGCGAGCCGCGCCCGCACGGCGCGCTAGCTTTCGTTTGCCTGATGCGGGCATCGTTCGTGCTGTGAACCTGCGCCCGCCGCTCAGCGATTCCGGCATCGAGCGGCCTTCAGGAGAACGATCATGGCAGAACCGCAAAACGGGGCGTCCGGCGACAACAAATCGGCGGGCGCAGACTCGCCTCACCTCGACGACGCACAGCAGGAACAGGCCGCCGCGCACTCGACGCCGCACGCGCTCGTCATTCACGAGATCGTGCGCGAAGAGGGCGAGGCGGCCATGGAGCGCACCTTCGCCGCGCTGATGTGGTCCGGGCTCGCCGCCGGCCTTTCGATGGGCTTTTCTTTCCTCGTCCAGGCGATTCTCGAAAGCGCGCTGCCCGAGACCGACTGGAGCCATCTCGTCGCGAGTCTCGGCTATACGATTGGCTTCGTCTTCGTGATCCTCGGACGCCAGCAGCTCTTCACCGAAAGCACGTTGACGGCGGTGCTGCCCGTGCTCACGCGGCGCGACATGGAGACGGTCGGAAAGACCTTGCGGCTCTGGGTGATCGTGCTCATCTTCAATCTGATCGGCACGACGATCTTCGCCGCGCTGCTGCAAATTCCCGGCGTGTTCTCGCCCGAAGTGACCGAAGCGCTCGGGAAGGTGGCGAAGGTGCCGTATTCAGGGACGTTCGGGGTGACGGTCGCGCGGGCGCTCTTCGCCGGATGGCTGATTGCGCTGATGGTCTGGCTCTTGCCGAGCGCGCGCTCGGCGCGGCTGCTCACGATCCTGCTCGTCACTTACACCGTCGCGGTGAGCAAGCTCTCGCACGTCATCGCGGGATCGGTGGAAGCGGCTTACGGCGTGATGTCCGGCGCGGCGAGCGTATCCGACTATTTCGCCGTGTTCCTCGTGCCGACGCTCATCGGCAATATCCTCGGCGGCGTGTCGCTCGTCGCGATCGTCAATCACGCGGCCATCGCGCCGGAAATCAACGGGTCGGGGGCGGCGCAAAGCGCGGACTGATGCCGGGCCTCGCGCCTTCGCGTTATAGCCCGCGCCGGCTACTTGTTGTTGCCGGCGCCCGTGCCGTACAGCCCGTTGTTGAAGCCGCCGGCGCCGTCGGTCTTATGCTCCTTGCCGACGGTCGGGCCGCGCGCCTTGCCCGCGGCGTCCTTGGATTGCGGCTTTTGCGATTCGACCATCGTGACACCCGATGGATTGGCCCGCGCCGTCGAGTCCGACGTGCGGTTCTCCTGTTGATCCGAGCCTTCGGGTTTCGTGATCTGCGCGCTCGCGCACGTGCTGAAAGCGGCCGCGAGACCGGCGAGCAGCGCGGCGGCGATTCGTCGTTGTGATGCGGACATGGCTTCTCCAGTCGGTTCCGGGAGAAGCACATCGAGCATGAACGATGCCTGGCAGCCCCGCGTCTCGTTATCCGCCCGAAAATGCGGCTGCGACTGGCGTCCTGCTTTTCGTTGCCCGCAACGGCGATGCGTGCGGGCGGTGAGAGATCGCGCGCATCGCGCGCATGGCGAAAGCGGTCTGGCGGTCAGGCCGCTTTCGCCCAAAGCCTGTTGGTCGTCCTTTTGCGGCTGCCGCCGTCTCGTGGATGATCCTGAACGGCATCGAGCGCGATGCGCAGCGCTTCGATGCGCTGCTTCTGCGCGGGCACGAGTGCGTAGCCGCTGACCACGGCCGCGAGCCGCTCGCGCCAGTACTCGACGTTGAGCGTGCCCGACGACTGGTTTTTCATCGCACGAAGCTGTGCGAGCGCGCGTTCGATATGCTGAAGTTCGACGTCAGCCAATGCCGAGGGCATGAGACTGCCCTTGGTCTCGCCTTTCTTCTTCTTCATCTGTGGTCTTCCTCTCAGCCGCGCGCAGCAACGTCCGATCCGGCTCGCCGCGCCCGGGCACCCCGTTCACCCGCGCGTTTTCTGATGAAACGTCACAGGTGGCCCTTGCTCGTTTTCTGTTTTCTTCGATGATTGACCGCGGGCGGACGTTTTTGCCAGCCAACGGTAAGACCGTTGACCAAAATGTACGCAACGGGGAGCGTCAGGCTCAGTCTGTCAACGCACATTGTCTGTGCGCGCGAGCGTCTTTCGATGCTGCGGCGCGCCACGCGGGAAAGGCGCGGCGAGGGATGCACTTACTCGGCGTCGTCCGTCGGAGGCTTCGCGGCGCGTCTGCCGCTGCGCCCGATCTGCGCTTCGAGCGCCTCGTCGAGCTTGCTCGCCTTGCGCGGCTTTGCCGGCTCGCGGGCGTTCACGAACGCGACGAAGTCGTCCATCGGCAAGGGATCGCAGAGCTTCGTCGAGCCGTCGGGCGAGCGCTCGATCAGATAGAAGAAGCCGCCCGGCATGCTGACGGCGGCGTAGTGCGGATTGCCGCTGCGCGTCTTGAGCCGTTCGACGGCGCCGATGGCCTTGGTCGAGCGCATGGCGTCAGATTCGCCGCGTCACGGCGCGCACTTCTTGCCCGCGCCTTCGATCCACATGTTCGAAACGTGGCGCTGGCCGGGATAGAAGCGGTACGTGGTTTCGCCGTTGTCGTAGCGGACCTTGACGACGTTCGAATCGCCGAATTCGAGCATCGTGCCCTGGGGAATCGACGTTGCCTTGTACGTGGCGTCGTGTTTCTTCGCTTCGTCGGTGATGCATTGCACGATGCTTGCGACGCGGTTTTGCGTCGATGCGGTATCGACTTCCGGCTGACCCGCGTCTTCGTTATGAAAGCGCCCGCAGGCGGCGATGAGCAAAGGCAGCGCTAAGGCCGCGGCGAGTTTCTTCATAATGTTCCCGATGATCGTGTTGTCCGGCGCAGCGCGTCATTAGAGCACAGCGCGCTTACAGTTCCGCGCGCTCGCCGACGGCCGCTCTCGCTTGGAAGCCAGCAACGTGCGCGCCCGCGTTCGCCGCGCGAGTCACGCGAGTCACGCGAGGTTCGGCTGCGTGAGTCGCGCGAGTACGGCGTCGAGTTCGGCGGAAGTGACCGAGCCGTCCGTATCGGGCAGGCGAATGCCGATCTCGTCGCTCAGCACGCGCCGCATCTGCCCGACATCCGCGAGTTCGCGCTGCGCGGTGCCTTCGCGGTCGTCGTGCACGGAAAAACGCTGGTTGAAAAGCCCGTAGCGGCGCCCGGGCGCGAGACGCGCGGCGAGCAGGTTGTGGATGAAGATCGACTGCGGATAAGTGGCGACGAAATGGTTCGACATCTCGTAGTCGACGTCGTATTGCGGATCGAAGTCGAAGCGGTACACGGCCGTCCAAGTGCCGCCGATGAGCGCGTCGAGCCGGAAGTGCGGCACGCGGGCGTCGTCGCCGATGCTTTCGAGCCGGAACGCGCCGTGCGGCGTGATCTGCTCCAGTCCGGCTTCGAGCGCGAGCGGCGCGGAAAGGGTCATGCCGCCGAAGCCGACATCCGCGACGAACGCGCCTTCGTCCGTCTCCACGACGAGCAGCATGTGCGTTCGCGGCGGCGTCGCGGACGCGTCGCGGCCCCACAGCACGCGCCCCGCGTAGCTTTTCACGCGAAAACCCAGCGCTTCGAGTACGCTGCGAAAAAGCAGATTGTGCTCGTAGCAATACCCGCCGCGCCGGTTGTGGACGAGCTTGCGCTCGATGGAGGCGAGATCGAGCCGCACCGGACGGCCGAGCAGCACGTCGAGATTTTCGAAGGGTATCGCCTGAGGATGCAGCAGATGCAGCGCGCGAAGCGTGTCGAGCGTGGGCGGCGGATGTGCGCCGCCGTCGAAGCCGATGCGCGCGAAGTACGCGGGAAGATCGAGGGAAGTGTCGTGTGCGGTCATGTTCGGGTCGGCCAGTGCAGCGAAGTTGCAGCTAGTTTACGGCACGAACGGCTCATGGTTACGAAGCGCCTGCGAGGAACGCGCGCGATGGAACTGTGCCGCATCGCCCGAAGTCTTTCCAGCTTCAGTTCAACGCAAAAGGACAGCGACGTCATGCCGAACGATGCAAAGGATGCAAACGATGCAAAGAACTCGAAGGACACAGCCGCGCCGCCGGCGGGCAAGCGCCCCGCGCCGCCCTGCACGCTTGTGATTTTCGGCGCGGGCGGCGACCTGACGCGACGGCTCCTGATGCCCGCGCTCTACAACCTGTCCGCCGACGGCCTGCTCGACGACGACATGCCGATCATCGGCGTGAACCACGGCGAGCGCGAGACATCCGAATGGCGCGATGAACTGACCGCGTCGCTGCGCAAGTTCGCCGCGGACAAGGCCAGCACGTTCCACACGTCGAAGCTGAACGAGGACGCGTGGAACCGCATCGCGCAGAAGCTCGAGTATTTCGCGGGCGAGTTCGCCGAAGACGAAACCTTCGCGAGGCTCGGAAAGCGTCTCGCCGAGCTGAAGAGCCGCAACGTCGTGTTCTATCTCGCCGTGAGCGCGCGCTTTTTCGCGCCGATCGCCGAGCATCTCGGGCGCGCGGGGCTGCTGAAGGAAGAGAATGGCGGCTTCAGGCGGCTCGTCATCGAAAAGCCGTTCGGAAACGACCTCGCATCGGCGCAGGCGCTGAACCGCAGCATCCTTGCGTATGCGGACGAATCGCAGGTGTATCGCATCGACCATTTTCTCGGCAAGGACACGGTGCAGAGCATTCTCGCGGTGCGCTTCGCGAACGCGATGTTCGAACCCGTCTGGCGGCGCGAATTCATCGATAGCGTGCAGATCACGGCGGCCGAGACCATCGGCGTGGAAGGGCGCGGCAGTTTCTACGAGCAGACCGGCGCGTTTCGCGACATGCTGCCGAACCATCTCTTCCAGTTGCTCGGCATGGTCGCGATGGAGCCGCCCAATTCGTTCGACGCCGAAAGCGTGCGCGACAAGAAAGCCGAAGTCTTCGACGCGATCCAGCCGCTCGGCCCGAACGACGTGGTGTTCGGCCAGTATGAAACCGGTCCGGCGGGCCCGGGCTACCGCGACGAGCCGGGCGTCGCGAAGGACAGCCGCATCGAAACCTATGCGGCGGCGCGCGTGTACGTGGAGAACTGGCGCTGGGCGGGCGTGCCGTTCTATCTGCGTACCGGCAAGCGCCTGACCGAGCGGCGCACCGAAATCTCGGTCCAACTGAAGGCGGTCCCGTTCCGGCTTTTTCGCGATACGCCCGTGGATGCGCTCACGCCCAACGTCTACACGCTGCGCATCGATCCTGCGCATGGCACGACCTTCGACTTCAACGTGAAGGTGCCAGGCCCGGTGATGCAGGTCGGCGCGGTGCGTTCCACGTTCGACTACGGCGACTTCTTCGCGGAGCGCGCGAACGTCGGCTACGAGACGCTGCTTTACGACTGCATGCTCGGCGACCCGACGCTCTTCCAGCGCGCGGACAGCATCGAAACGGCATGGGCGGCGGTGGATCGCGTGCTGCATCCGGAAGCCGAATTGCCGGTGCATGGCTATGCGGCGGGCAGCGCCGGCCCCGAGGAAGCGGACCGCCTGCTGGCCGAGGACGGACGCGCGTGGCGTCCGCTGACCGATGCGAAGAACAAGCCCTGAATTTCTTCGAACATAAGGAAAACAAACGTGAGCACGGAAGCAAGAACGAAGCGCAAAACGCACGTGACAATCGACAAAGGCGCGGCGAAGGCCGAGCGCATTCTCGCCATCGACATCGGCGGCACGGGCCTCAAGGCCGCGATGCTGTCGGAAGACGGCGAGATGAAAAGCGACCGCGTGCGCGTGCCGACGCCCAAGCCCGCGATGCCCGACGCGCTCGTCGAGGCGCTGATCGCGCTCGTGCAGCCGATCGTCGAAACGCCGCCGACGCACATCTCCATCGGCTTTCCGGGCGTCGTGCGCCAGAACGTCGTGCTGACCGCGCCCAACCTCGGCAACGAATACTGGCGCGGCGTGCCGCTCGCGGACATGATCTCGGCGCGTCTCGGCGGGATGCCCGCGCGCATGATCAACGATGCGGAAATGCAGGGACTCGCGGCGATCGAGGGAAGCGGCATCGAACTCGTGCTGACGCTCGGCACCGGCGCGGGCACGGCGCTTTTCCGCGACGGCGAACTGATGCCGCATCTGGAGCTGGCGCACCATCCGGTATCGAACAAGGGCCGCACGTATGACGAATACATTGGCAATGCGGCGCGCGAGAAGGCGGGTGCGAAGCGCTGGAACCGGCGCGTGCAGAAAATCATCGGCATACTCGACACGCTCATGAACTACGACAAGCTGTGGATCGGCGGGGGCAATGCCGCGCATCTCAAGTTCGACTTGCCGCCGAACGTGGCGGTCGTCTCGAATGAAGCAGGAATCGAGGGCGGCGCGAAGCTGTGGCATCCGCGCTCGGTGCGCGAGACTCGTCAACTGCCTCACTTCAATCAGCGCGAAGGAGCGCTCTCATGAATGCCAATGGCCAGTTTGGTTTGCACAGCCTGAACGGCGACGGCGCCGCCGCCTTCGATGCGCTCGCGAACGTGGAGCTCGTCGTCTCCGATTGCGACGGCACGCTGCTGCATACGGACAAGTCGATCAGCGAGCCCGCGAAGGACGCCGTGCGCCGCCTGCACGAAGCGGGTGTCGCGTTCACGGTCGCGAGCAGCCGGCCAAGCGCGGGCATGCGTTACATCGTCGAGACGCTCGCGGTGGACATGCCCTATGCGTCGTACAACGGCGGCAATCTCGTCGCGCCGCGCACATGGGAAGTGCTCGCCGCGCACAAGCTGCCGCGCGATGCCGTGCAGACTTCGCTGGAAGCGCTCGCGGCGGCGGGCGTGGATGCGTGGGTGTTCGTCGGCGACGTGTGGTATCTGACGAATCCGGATGGCGCCTACGTGCCGCGCGAGCGTCGCACGGTCGGGTACGACGGCGTGCTCGTGCAGCGTTTCGACGACGTGGATCTGGATGCGGTCGACAAGATCGTCGGTTCGACCGCCGATGCGCCGCTGCTCGAACGCGTCGAACAGCAGTTGCAGACGCAGCTCGAAGGGCGCGCGAACGCGGCGCGCTCGCAGAGCTACTACCTCGACATCACGCACCTGCTCGCGAACAAGGGCGACGCGGTGCGCGAACTGGCGCGGCGCAGGAACGTGCCGCTCGAGCGCGTGGCCGTGCTCGGCGACATGACCAACGATATCGCGATGTTCGACATCGCCGGCGTTTCGATCGCGATGGGACAGGCGTCGGAGGGCGTGCAGCGCCGCGCGAGCCTGGTGTCGTCGACGAACGACGAGGATGGATTTGCGGTGGGAATCAACGCGCTCTTGTCGGCGCGTGCATGAGCGGGAAGGCCGGACGCCGCCGGCCAAACGCGCTTGAACGGCGAGGCTTTAGCGCCGGCGCATCGGCGCACGCGCCGCGCCGCCGCTCGCGCGTTCGTCCTTGTGACGGAAGTTGATGCGGCCTTTGGTCAGGTCATAGACCGACAATTCCAGCGTCACGCGATCGCCGGCCAGAATGCGGATGTGGTTCTTGCGCATGCGGCCCGAGGCGTAAGCGCCCACGACCACACCGTTGTCCAGCGTCACGCGATAGCGGCTGTCGGGAAGCACTTCGTCAACGATGCCGTCGAGTTCGATCAGTTCTTCTTTCGCCATTTAAGCTCCTGTTTAGGTAATAGGGGTGCCGCGTCGCCTCATGCACGCAAGCGCTCGCCAATGAATGCCTGGGCGCCGAACCCCGAAGGCGTCGTCGCCGCGATGCGTCAGAAGCGATACAAAGCGTGGTCCGGCGCGCTCGATGGGTGAGCGCGCCACGTCTCTCTTCAGGCTCGTGCGAGCTTGACGGCATAGGCCGGAACGACTGGACTCGCATTTCAGCGGCGAACCCTGGCCGGCGTGACCGGGACGGCGACATCGGTGTATGCGGCGCTCCGGACGAAATCCGGGGCGAGGACGACACGACCGACGTGCGGGTTGATGCGGTGATGGATGTGCCGTGACTTGCAAGTGCGCTCAGATGACCAGAATACAAGCAATTGGCCCCGAACGCAGGCTGCACTTCGCAACATATACCGGATTAGACAGAGGAAACCGCGCAAAAGTTCCTGCGCGCGTCTCCGATGGACGGTGCGTGCATCGATGCGAAGTTTTGCACCGAAGCCGCCATTATAACCAACCAGCCTTCTTGAAGCGCCAGAAGAGCATGAGATCGACGATCAGCATCACGCCGATGCACGCGGGATACCCATACACCCAGTCCAGTTCCGGGATGCGGTGGAAATTCATGCCGTAGATGCCGGCGATCATCGTCGGCACGGCGAAGAGCGCGGCGAACGACCCGAGGCGCTTGGTCACTTCGCTTTCCGCAAGCGCGATGAGACCGAGATTCACCTGGATGGCGGTGACGATCATTTCCCGCCGTCCTTCGATCGTCTTCACGATGCGCAGCAGATGATCGTAGACGTCGCGGAAATATTCCTGCATGCCCGCGCAGACGCCGGGCGGCCGGCCGCCGTAGAGCTTGCTCACCGCCTCGAGCAGCGGGGCGGTGTGATGCTGCAAAAGCGTCATGCGGCGCTTGAGCGAATACAGATCCTCGATGATCTCCCGCGACGCCGCCGAGCCGTTGTGCTCGAAGATGCGCTCTTCGACTTCATCGAGGTCCGCGCCGAGCGTTTCGAGCACGGGAAAATAACGATCGACGACGGCATCGACGAGCGCGTACATCACGAAGGCCGGACCGTGCTTGAGCAACTGCGGTTCGCGCTCGCAGCGCTTGCGCACTTCCTGAAACCCTTGCGTCGTGCGGTTGCGAACGGAGATCACGTAGTTGCGGCCGACGAACACGTTCATCTCGCCGACCAGCAGTTCGCCTTCTTCGTCGAATTCGACCGTGTGAAAGACCGCGAAAAGCGAATCGCCGTATTCCTCGATCTTCGGCCGCTGATGACCATGCTGCGCGTCTTCGATGGCAAGCTCATGCAGGCCGAACTGATGCGCCATGTGCGCGAGTTCGCCGGGGCCGGGTTCCTTCAGTGCAACCCAAATGAAAGAGTCGGGCAGATCGCGATAGGCGTTGATATCGTCGATTTCCACGTCCGCGAGCTTTCGGCCGTTCTGGTAAGCCGCGCAATTGACCAGCATGGGGCGCCCTTGTTATGTCGATGTCGTGGACCACGCGCCTTTCACTTTCACTTCGATGCTTGCAGGCGCGAATGCGTGGCTTCTCATCGTCGAAATCTTAGCGGATTGCCTGCCGCTGCGGTCGGCTCTTCGCACGCACCCGCGCCGTCAGTTCGCCGTGTAGTCGAGTTGCGGGACCGGCTCGGGCGCGGGCAGGCCGACGACGTTCGACTGCATCGATTCGAGCTTGGTCAGCTTGCCCTCGACGGTCGCGCCGACATCCATGCGCAGCTTCTGATAATAGATATTGCCGACCACATGCGCGTTGGCTTGCAGTTCGACGAAGTGCGCGACCATCACGTCGCCGATCACGCGCCCGTTGATGATGACGTCGTACGCGCTCACGTTGCCGTGGATCGCGCCCTGGTCGCTCACGACGAGCAGCGATTCGTCGCCGGGGCGTCCCGTGACGTTGCCCGTCACCTGGCCGTCCATGCGCAGTCCTTCGCTGAATTCGAGATCGCCCGAAATGTGGACGCTTTGCGAGATGAGGGTGGAGAGCTTGGCCGGCTTGACGCCTTGCGAGTCTTTCTTCGATGAAAACATGGCGAATCCTTGCGATGCGATGAAAGGTTACGTGCAGCGGTCACGCGCGATGGCGCGATCCGTCTGTCGGAAAAAGAAAGGAAGTTCAGCGTTGTTTCTTGAGAAATGCGAGGTCGGTCTGCAAACGCTGCATCTGCGCGGCGCTTTGGACCGCGCGCTGTTCGAGCGCGGTGCGCGTCGCCGCCTCCTGCTGCAGCGCGAATTGCGCATGCGCCAGTTCTTCGCGCAGCTGCTGCTCGGAGATGGGCGGCGCGCACAGCACGTCGAGCTTGCGCGCCTGATCGTGCGAGTTCTTGAGCGCGAAGCCGGCTGCGACCAGCGCGCCGATCGCGCAGATGGCGGCGATCACGCCCGGAAGGTACGCGGCGCTGCGCTTGGGCGTCAGCGAATACGTGTGCTGGGTGAGCCGCAGCGAGATCCGTTTCGAATCAGCTTTGCGCATTGGGCTTCTGCCTGAAGAGCATGAGATAGGGCTTGGGATTGACCTGCGCGCCGCCGGTAATCACCTCGAAGTGCAGATGCGGCCCGGTGGAGCGGCCCGTCGAGCCGACTTCCGCGATCTCGTCGCCCGGCATCACGTACTGGCCTTCGGTCACGAGGAGGCGCGAGGCGTGTCCGTAGCGCGTGACCGTGCCGTTCGCATGACGGATGTCCACGGCGTTGCCGTAGCCGTTGCGCTCGCCCGCCTGAACGACGCGGCCGCCCGCGCTCGCGAGAATCGGCGTGCCGGTCGGCGCGACGAGATCCAGTCCCGGATGGAAGCTCACGTGGCCGGTGAAAGGATCGACGCGGTTGCCGTAAGGCGAGCCGAAGCGCGAACCGGGCGCGGGATCGCGGCCGGGAAACGACATATAAGCGGTGTAATGCGCGATCGTCTGCGTCTGCAGTTGCGAGACCGTATCGCTCAGGCATTCGATCGACCTGGAAACGCTCTTGAGGCGCTGCGTCGGTGCGCCTTGATGCGTGCGTGCGGTATCGCACAGGCGCGGCGGCAGTTCGGGGCCGCCTGCGCCATCGAGCGAGGTGGCCGATTCCTCGCCGTCCGGCAGCGGCGGGACATCGTGGACGCCTTGCGCGCTGGTCGCGCCCGAAACGCCCTTCAGCCGGTTGTCGAAGTCGCGCAGTTCGCCGACCTGCGCCGACAGCGCCGCGACGCGGGGCGTAAGCGCGGCGAGATCGGCGTCGATGCGCCCGAGCTGGTCGATCTCATATGAACGGCGGGACGCGAGCGCCTGTTCTTCCCCGAGATCGCTGCGCCCGAACGTCGTTCCGATGGCCATGCCGAGCGCGAGCGCCGCGATCAGGAGCGCGATCAGTGCGATGACGGCGATGGTGCGCGCCGTGCGCGCCTCGACGAAGCGGATGCGCTGGCTCGACATCGACCGCCTTGACCAGATGACGAACGACATCAGCGAGCAGCGAGCGGTGAGCCGTCGCGGGCGGCCGGACGGGGCAGGTTCAGGAGAAAACGCAATCGATCCACGGAGATAGAAGCGTGCCGAGCGGCGACGCGATCAAACGGGCCGGCGATTATGCCGCACGATGCGCGGCGCGCCGGCGATTCGTCGGGATAGCCAATCAAATTAGTACTTGTCCGATGCGGACGGCTCGCGCCATGTCGAGCCGCATCGCCCGAAACGGCAATTTAAACACCTGTGCGCGCTAACAACGTCAAAAAGCGTCGTAACCCGTCGAAACGCCGGCGCTCGGGCATCAGCGTTGGCCGTCGGGAGCGCGGACATCGACCCAGCGCATGTCGGCGGCGTCGCCCATCAGAAACGCGTGGTTGCATTCCGCCGCCGCGCGCAGATGGTCCCAGACGACGGTGATGCGCTTCAGGCGCCGCAGGTCTTCGCGGCAGGAAAGGTAGAACGCGCGCGTGACCACGATTTCATCGGGCAGCACCGGCACGAGCCGCGCGTCGGGCGACGCCATGAAGCACGGCAGAATCGCGAGCGCGCGGCCTTGCAGCGCCGCGTGATACTGCGCGATCGCGCTCGTGCTGCGCCAGTGCGACACCGCGCCCGGCACCGCGCGTTCCAGATACAGCAGTTCGTGACTGAACGCGAGATCGTCGATATAGCTCGCAAAGCGCTGGCCGCGCAGATCGTCCTTCGTGCGGATCGGAGCGTGCGCGTCGAGATAGCCGGGCGTCGCGTAGAGCTTCAGGCGGTAATCGCAGAGCTTCGTGTAGACGTACTGGCCGTGTTCGGGCCGCTCGAGCGTCACCGCGATGTCCGCCTCGCGCTTGGACAGGCTCACGAAGTGCGGCACCGGCAGCAAATCGATGGAGATGTTCGGATGCGCGTCCTGAAATCGCGCGAGTTGCGGCGCGAGAAAGAAGCAGCCGAAGCCTTCGGTCGAGCCGACGCGGACGTGTCCCGACAGCGCGTGTCCCGTGTTCGCGATCTGCTCGGTCGCGGATTGCACCGTCGTTTCCATTGCATCGACGAAAGCGAGCAGGCGCTGGCCCTCGGCGGTCAGGACGAAGCCGCCGCTGCGCGACTTGTCGAAGAGCAGCGTGCCGAGCGCGTCTTCGAGCGCGCGCACGCGCCGCGCGACGGTCGTGTAATCGACGCCGAGACGCTTCGCCGCGCCACTCGCGCGCTGCGTGCGCGCCACTTCGAGGAAATAGCGCAGGTCGTCCCAGTTGAGCTTTGCCGCGTCGAACGGGGTGCGTTTGTGCGTGTCTTTTTGCATATCGATCGGGTGTTTTTCTAGTGCCGCGATGGACTTTTGCATAACTATACTCAGAGACACAAGCCTGCCTCAGCGCCGGCGATAACTATCAAACGGAGACGACATGCCGGTTCCAGCCGACGCTGTTCGCGCGTCTTCGCTCCTTTTATTCCGCATCGACCAACGAGGAGTCATCCGTGAACATCGCTCATGAACATCCGGCGCGGGACGCTCGCGCGGACGCGTCCGTGCGCACGGCCAAACTGCTGATCGACGGCGAATTCGTCGATTCGACGAGCGGCGAATGGCGCGACATCGTCAATCCGGCGACGCAGGAAGTCGTCGGCCGCGTGCCGTTCGCGACAATGGACGAAGTGAACGCCGCCGTCGCCGCCGCGCAAAGAGCGTTCGTGACGTGGCGCACGACACCGCTCGGCACGCGCATGCGGCTCATGCTGCGCTATCAGGACCTGATCCGGCAGAACATGAAGCGCATCGCGCAGACGCTGACGGCCGAACAAGGCAAAACGCTTGCGGATGCCGAGGGCGACATCTTCCGCGGCCTCGAAGTCGTGGAGCACGCGTGCTCCATCGGCACGCTGCAACAGGGTGAGTTCGCGGAGAACGTCGCGGGCGGCGTCGATACCTACACGCTGCGCCAGCCGATCGGCGTCTGCGCGGGCATCACGCCGTTCAACTTCCCCGCGATGATCCCGCTCTGGATGTTCCCGATGGCGATCGTCTGCGGCAACACGTTCGTGCTGAAGCCGTCCGAGCAGGACCCGCTTTCGACGATGGAACTCGTCGAACTGGCGGTCGAAGCGGGCGTGCCGCGCGGCGTGCTCAACGTCGTGCACGGCGGCAAGGACGTGGTCGATGCCCTCTGCACGCATGCCGACATCAAGGCGATTTCGTTCGTCGGCTCGACCGCCGTCGGCACGCACGTCTATACGCTTGGCAGTCAGCACGGCAAGCGCGTGCAATCGATGATGGGCGCGAAGAATCATGCCGTCGTGCTGCCCGACGCGAACAAGGAGCAGACGCTCAACGCGCTCGCGGGCGCGGGCTTCGGCGCGGCGGGACAGCGCTGCATGGCGACTTCCGCCGTGGTGCTTGTGGGCGCAGCGCGGGAATGGCTGCCCGATCTGGTCGAGCGGGCGCGCGGGCTGAAGGTGAGCGCCGGGACGGAGCCGGGCGCGGACCTGGGACCGGTCGTCTCGCGCGCGGCGAAGGAGCGCATTCTCGGGCTGATCGGACAGGGCGTGGACGAGGGCGCGACGCTCGCGCTCGACGGGCGGGACATCGCCGTGAGCGGTTACGAGAACGGCAACTTCATCGGCCCGACGATTTTCTCGGACGTCACCACCGACATGACCATCTACAAGACGGAGATTTTCGGGCCGGTTCTGTGCGTGCTGGAAGCGGCGACGCTCGACGAAGCCATCGCGCTCGTGAACCGCAATCCGATGGGCAACGGCGTCGGGCTCTTCACGCAAAGCGGCGCGGCGGCGCGCAAGTTCCAGAGCGAGATCGATATCGGTCAGGTGGGCATCAACATTCCGATTCCAGTGCCGGTGCCGTCGTTCAGCTTCACCGGCTCGCGCGGCTCGAAGCTCGGCGACCTCGGGCCGTATGGCAAGCAGGTCGTGCAGTTCTACACGCAGACGAAGACCGTCACCTCGCGCTGGTTCGACGACGCCACCGTGAACGACGGCGTCAACACGACCATCGCGCTTCGCTAGGCACACAAAGGAGAAAGCGCCCATGCAAATCGGTTTCATCGGACTGGGTCACATGGGTGGCCCGATGGCGGCGAATCTGCTCAAAGCCGGCCACGCGGTCACGGCGTTCGACCTTTCGGCGCCCGCGCTCGATGCCGCGAAAGCCGCGGGCGCGACGCTCGCCGCTTCGCCGCGCGCGGCAGCCCAGGGCGCCGATGTCGTCATCACGATGCTGCCCGCCGCGCAGCACGTCAAAGCGGTCTATCTGAACGACGACGGCGTGCTTGCCGGCGTGCGCGCGGGCGTGCCGCTCGTCGATAGCAGCACGATCGACCCGGCCACCGCGAAGCTCATCGGCGAGGCGGCCGCGAAGCATGGCAATCCGTTCGCGGATGCGCCCGTGTCGGGCGGCGTCGTTGGCGCGCAGGCCGGCACGCTCACGTTCATGGTCGGCGCCGACGAAGCGTTGTTCGAAACGCTGCGCCCGGTACTCTCGGGCATGGGCAAGAATATGGTGCGATGCGGCGAAACGGGCACCGGACAGATCGCGAAGATCTGCAATAACCTGCTGCTCGCCGTGTCGATGATCGGCGTGGCGGAAGCGATGAAGCTCGGCGAAACGCTCGGCATCGATCCGACGAAGCTCGCGAGGATTCTCAACACGTCGACGGGGCGCTGCTGGAGTTCGGAAACCTGCAATCCGTATCCGGGCATCGTGGAAACCGCGCCGGCGTCGCGCGGATATAGCGGCGGATTCGGCGCGGACCTCATGCTCAAGGACCTCGGCCTCGCCGTCGATGCTGCGCGTGGTGCAAAACAGCCGGTTTTCATGGGCGCGCTCGCGCAGCAGTTGTATCAATCGATGAGCCAGCAAGGTCTAGGTGGACTGGATTTTTCAGGCATTATCAAGCTGTACGGCAAGGAATGAAGCGCTGCGCTCCGCACGCACATTCGTGCGATTCGGAGCGCGGAAAATAACAGCTTTATTAAGCTGCACTGCACAATGCATCGCGCATTCGCTTATGCGGCGGAGTCATCGGGATTACGATGATTCGCTTTCCAAAAAAATGTCCTATTCTGAAAGCACGACGCGCGTGTGCCGTTGAAACTAGTTCAGTTAAAACGGTGTCGCGCGCGCCTCCGATGCAGGCGACTAGCCCGGTCTTTCGGGCGATCAGACGAGGAGCACGCGATGCAAGTTACACGTCATTTCAATATGGAATTGCGGCACGCCACGGTGCCGACTTATGTAGCCAGCTATTTCTTCCCGTTGCTTCTTTTGGCATACGAAGCCTGGCGAGTAGGATCTTGGGTCGCGGTGAACGGCTTCAACTTCATGAACTTCAACTCGATGGGGTATGAGTTCGCGTTGATGATCGCCGTGTTCGCCATGCAGGTCATCGTGGAAATCGCGTTTCTCGCGGGCGCCGTGCTGACGCGGCATAAGGATGTCGGCCATCGGCTGGCGAATCTGCTGCTCGGCATTTTCTGCTCGATGGTCGTGCTCGGTTTCGACCTTGCGCTGCAATATGGCCTGAGCGGAAGCTGATCGCAACAGAAGGTTCAAAACGCAAAGGCCGGCTTCGTGAGCCGGCCTTTGTCGTTAGATGAGCGCCTTCAGCCTTCAACAGCCGGCGGCGCTTGGCAAGGCGGGCGGCGTGGCGGCGCGCTCCGCGTAGCATTTGCTGTTGGCATCCTTCAGCGCCGTGCGCAAGCCTTCTTCGACGACCGGGTGATAGAACGGCAGCTCGAGCATGTCGTCGAGCGTCAGGTCGAGTTGCAGCGCCCACGCGAGCAGATGGCCGAGATGTTCCATCGCCGGACCGCAGCCTTCCGCGCCGCGCAGCTTGCCGGTCTTTGCATCGGCATACACATGAAGCAGGCCGCGGTTCTCGCGCATCACGCGGCTGCGTCCCTGCGTTTCGAACGACACTTCTCCGGTGACGGTCATCTGCCTGTCGAGCGCGTCATACGATGCGCCGACGATCGCCACTTGCGGCTCGCAAAACACAATCGAGAAAGGAACCTTGCGTTTGACCGGCTGCACGTTGGGGAAGCGCGCGGCGCTGTCGCCGGCGAGCTTGCCTTCGTCGGCGGCGTCGTGAAGCCACGGACGCGTGCCGTCGCAATCGCCCGCAATGAAAATCGCGCTGTCGCCGCACTGCATAGTCGATTCGTCGAAGAGCGGCACACCCTTGTCGTTCAGTTCGATGCCCGCGTTCTCCAGCGCGAGCGGCTTGAGATTCGGCGCGCGGCCGGTCGCGGCCAGCACGAGGTCGAACTGTTCGGTGCGCGGTTCGCCATCGCGCGAAACGAAGCGCAGCGTGGGCTTGCCGTCCTCAAGGGAAAGGTGTTCCATTCTGGCATCGGGATCAAGATGGAACTCGTCGGCGAGCGAGGCGGCGAGCGCCTCGCGCACGGGCGTGTCCTTGAGCGCCGCGACGCTTCCGCCCTTGCCGAACATGGAGACCTCGACCGACAGCCGCGACAGCGCCTGACCCAATTCGAGCGCGAGCGGCCCGGTGCCGAACACCGCGATGCGCTTCGGCAGCGCGCGAAGCTCGAAGAGATCGTCGCTCGTGATGAGCCTGTCGCCGAATACCTTGAGTTCGTCGGGAATATGCGGCGCCGCGCCCGTCGCGATGACGACGCGCTTTGCCGCGACGCGCGTCTCGTTCCCGACGACGAGTTGCCCCGGCGCCTCGAAGCGCGCTTGTCCGCGCAGAATCGCGTCTTGCGGAAATGCTTCGGTTTCCTTGATGATGCCGCTCACGAAATAGTCGCGCTCACGGCGCACGTAATCGAGCACGCGGGCCGAATCCGCTGCGAGCGCATGCGTGCCTTCGATGCCGCGCGGCGCGAGTGCGCGGCCGTCGTGCAGGCCGTTCGCCGCCGCGAGCAGCAGCTTCGACGGCATGCAGCCGACGCGCGCGCACGTCGTGCCGAATTCGCCGCCTTCGATCAGCACGGCGTTCGCACCGGCCTCGCGTGCCGCGCGGAAGGCGGCCATGCCCGCCGTGCCCGCGCCGATCACCGCAACGTCCACTTCGATCGTTTTCATGTCGTATCAGCCGTTGTCCGCGAACCCCGGATAGAGCGTCATGCCGCCATCGACGAAAAGCGTCGTGCCGACGACGTAATCGCTCTCGTCGGAGGCGAGCCACACCGCCGCGCGGCCGATGTCCTCGACTTCGCCGATGCGTCCATACGGCACGAGCGTCAGAAGCCGGTCGAGCGCTTCCTGCGTGTCCCACGCGTCCTTGTTGATCGGCGTGCGGATCGCGCCCGGCGCAATCGAATTGACGCGGATGCGCTGGGGCGCGACTTCCTGCGCGAGCGACTTCATCAGCATCTGGATGCCGCCTTTGGACGCCGCGTAGTTCACATGTCCCGCCCACGGAATCACTTCGTGCACCGAACTCATCGCGATGATTTTCCCGAGCGCCTTCGACACCGGCCGCGGTCCGCGCCGCACGAATTCGCGCACGGCACGTTGCGCCGTGAGGAATTGGCCGGTCAGATTGGTGTCGATCACTTTACGCCACTGCGCGAGCGTCATGTCGGCAAAGCGCGCGTCCTGCTGCAGCCCCGAGTTCGCGACGACGATATCCACGGTGCCGTAGCGTTTCACGACGGCGTCGAACATGGCGTCGATGGCGTTCTCGTCGGACACGTCGGCGCCGACTGGAAAGGCTTCGCCGCCGAGCGCGGAGATTTCGCCGGCGAGTTTTTCAGCCGGCTCCGCGTGTGAGTGATAGTTGATGGCGACGTGCGCGCCGGCTTCCGCGAGCGCCTTCGCCACGCCCGCACCGATGCCCGAACTCGCGCCCGTCACGAGCGCGATCTGCCCTGCGAGAACTTTTTGCATTGAGCTTTCCCGATTCGAATGAACGGTTCGATCGGAGCAAGGTGCGCGCCCGCGAGCGCGGGCTTCACGCAGTTATGCGAGCAGTTCGTCGTAGACGTCGGCGTAACGCTGCGCCGCCGCTTCCCATCCGAAGTTCTGCGACATCGCGCGCTTGACGACCGTTTTCCACTCCGTGCGGCGCGACTTGAGCGCGAACGCCCGGCGGATGGCCGCGACGATGCCCGCGCGCTCGAATCGCTCGAAGACGAAGCCCGTTGCCGTTTCGTCCGCGAGATTTTCGAGCGAGCAGTCGACGACCGTATCCGCGAGCCCGCCCACGCGATGCACGAGCGGAAGCGAGCCATACGCGAGGGCATAGAGCTGCGTGAGGCCGCACGGCTCGAAGCGCGACGGCACCATGACGATGTCGCTGCCCGCGATGATCGAATGCGACAGCGTTTCGTCGAACCCGAGTTCCACCGCGACCGCGCCCGGATGCGCCGCCGCCGCGTTCTTGAGGCCGGTTTCGAGCGCCGGGTCGCCGGTGCCGAGCACGACGAGCTGTCCGCCGCGCTGCACGATGTCCGGCACCGCCGAGAGCAGCAGATCGAGCCCTTTCTGCTCGGTGAGCCGGCTGACGACGCCGAAGAGCAGGGCGTCGTCGTCGCGGGCGAGGCCCATGCGTTCCTGCAGCGCCGTTTTGCACTTGCTCTTCGCGGACGGCTTCGCGGCGGTGTATCGCGAGGCGATGACGTCATCGGCGGCGGGACTCCAGATCGAATAATCGACGCCGTTCAGAATGCCGCTGATGTCGTGCGTGCGCGTTTGCAGCAGTCCGTGAAGCCCCGCGCCCTGCGCTTCGGTCTGAATCTCGCGCGCGTAGGTCGGGCTGACGGTCGTGATGCGATCCGCGTAGAACAGGCCGGCCTTGAGGAACGAGATCTGGCCGTAGAACTCGACGCCCTCCACCGAGAAGAAGTCGGGCGGCAGATGCAGCGCGCCGAAATGCGACGCCGGAAACACGCCCTGATACGCGAGGTTGTGCACCGTCATCACGCTCGGCACGCGCGGCGCGCCCGAGCGCTCGAATGCGCGCAGATAAGCGGGCGCGAGACCCGCGTGCCAGTCGTGCGCGTGCACGATGTGCGGCCGCCACGCCGGGTCCGCGCCCGTCGCGATGCGCGCCGCGCACAGGCCGAGCAGCGCGAAGCGGCGATCGTTGTCCGCGTAGGGGCGATGCGCGGCATCGAGATACGGATTGCCGGGGCGGTCGTAGAAGGAATCGGCGCGCACGACATACACCACGACGCCGTGCGGCTTGAGCACGCCGCGTTCGAGCCGCACCTCGCCCGCGCCGAAGGCCGCGCCCAGATCGGCGGCCGGTTGGAGATCGGAAAGCCCGGCGAGCACAGAAGGAAAACCCGGCAGCACGACGCGCACATCGGTGCCCACGCGCGATTGCGCGGGCGGCAGCGCGCCGGCGACATCCGCGAGGCCGCCGGTTTTGAGAAGCGGAAACATCTCTGCTGCGACATGCAGCACGCATACGGTCATCGGCGCTCCCGTCGATCGAGGGTTGACTTCGTTTTCAGGCGCCGCGCGAAGGCGGCGCGCGGGTGCGGTTCGGCGCCCGCTCGCGCCGGCTAACGTTCGGCGAGCCGCGCGAGCGCTTCGCGCGTGACGAGCGTGACGCCCGACTCGGTGCGGAAGAACCGCGCGGCGTCGTCGTCGGGATCCTCGCCGATCACGAGACCTTCCGGCACCGTGCAGCCGCGGTCCACGACGACGCGCTGCAGGCGGCAACTCGGCCCGACCGTCACCTGAGGCAACAAGACTGCCTCATTGATGTTACAGAACGAGTGCACGCGCACGGCCGACGAAAACACCGACTTCGACACTTGCGAGCCGGAAATCACGCAGCCGCCGCAGACGAGCAGATTGGTGATCGCGCCTTGCTGACCGTTGAGGTCGCGCACGAACTTGCCGGGCGGCAATTGCTCCTGGTTGGTCCAGATCGGCCACTGGCGGTCGTAAAGATCGAGTTGCGGAATCGTCGAGGCGAGATCGAGGTTCGCGGCCCAATACGCGTCCACCGTGCCGACGTCGCGCCAGTAAGCGGGCGCGTTCGGATCGGCGTCGGAGGTGACGCACGACATGCCGAACGGATGCGCGATCGCCTTTCCGCTCATCACTACGCGCGGAATGATGTCCTTGCCGAAATCGTGGTCCGTGTTCGACGTCTCGATGTTCTCCTGAAGCATCTCGTACAGATACTTCGCGCTGAACACGTAAATGCCCATGCTCGCGAGCGCGACATCGGGCTTGCCGGGCATCGGTGGCGGATCGGCGGGCTTCTCGAGAAACGCAGTGACGCGGCGATTCTCGTCGACGTGCATCACGCCGAACGCGACCGCGTCCATGCGCGGCACTTCGATGCAGCCGACCGTGCAGTCCGCGCCGCTCTCGACGTGGTCGAGCACCATGCGCGTGTAGTCCATCTTGTAGACGTGATCGCCCGCCAGCACGATGACGAACTCCGGCCCGATGGAGCGCACGATATCGAGGTTTTGATACACGGCGTCCGCCGTGCCGCGATACCAGCTCGAATCGACGCGCTGCTGCGCCGGCCAGATATCGATGAACTCGTTGAACTCGCCGCGCAGAAAACCCCAGCCGCGCTGGAGATGGCGAATCAGCGAGTGCGCCTTGTATTGCGTGACGACGGCGATGCGGCGGATGCCGGAATTGAGGCAATTGGACAGCGCGAAATCGATGATGCGGTACTTGCCGCCGAAGTGGACGGCGGGTTTGACCCGCTTGTCCGTGAGCGGCCCGAGACGCGTGCCGCGCCCGCCGGCGAGGACGATTGCGAGGGTCGACTTCTGCAAATCGGTGCGATTCTTGGACGGCGTCTCCATGTCGGCTCCTGTTTGACCTGCGTTTGTTGATGTCGTGTGGTGCGGGGTCCTCGTGCTGATGGCCGTGCGCGGCCCGGACGGTGCGCGTTCGTCGGAATGTCCGTTCGTGAGTCGGTTGGTCGGTCGGTCGTCCGGTCGTTGATCGTCGAAGCATTATCCGGCGCGCGTCGCCATTCGTGTACTCGCGCGGTTTGATTTTTTCATCGCGATGCATTCTCGTCCGGCGGCGTTATTCCCCTGTCGATTCGGTCTGCCGAGCGCTGTCGTCGAGCCGATCAGCAAACAACGTGCCGAACGCATATGCGACGCAGCGGCGCTGTTGCACGCGCGCGACTGGACAACACGGGCGGGCGCAATTTATAACGAGCGCTCCATGCCGCAGTGCGTCGAAGCGCGGCACAATACAAGACACGCTTCGGCTGCCGCGCGCCGCAAGCGTCTTCCTCTCCGTCCGCATTCGCATCACCCGGGAATCACAACATGAACAATGTCCTGAGTATCCAGTCGCATGTCGTATTCGGACATGCGGGCAACAGCGCGGCGGTCTTTCCCATGCGGCGGCTCGGCGTCAACGTCTGGCCGCTCAATACGGTGCAGTTCTCGAACCATACGCAATACGGCCGCTGGACCGGCAGCGTGGTCGATGCAGAGGAATTGCAGAACGTCATCGAAGGCATCGGCGCCATCGGCGTGCTCGCGCGTTGCAACGCCGTGCTCTCCGGCTATCTCGGCGCGACGGAGCAGGGGCGCGCCGTCGTCGAAATCGTGAAGATGGTGAAGGCGGTCAACCCGCGCGCACTTTATTTCTGCGATCCGGTGATGGGCGCAGCCGGCGGATGCATCGTCGCGCCCGGCATCGAAGACTTCCTCGTTACGACGATGCCCGAAATCGCCGACGCGATCATGCCGAATCACACCGAGCTTGAGAGGCTCGTTGGCCGCACGATCGAGACCGTCGAAGAAGCCGTCGATGCATGCCGCGAAGTGATCGCGCGCGGGCCGCGCACGGTGCTCGTCAAACATCTGCTGGATCGCAACAGCCGCGCCGATACGTTCAACATGCTCGCCGTGAGCGCCGGCGAAGCGTGGTTCGCGCAGCGGCCGCTTTATCCGTTCGCGCGTCAGCCGGTGGGCGTCGGCGACCTGACGAGCGCGGTCTTCGTCGCGCGCACGCTGCTCGGCGACTCTCTGCGCACCGCGCTAGAACATACGCTCGCGGCCGTGAACGCGGTCGTCAAGACCACTTACGATGCCGGCCGCTACGAGCTGGAGATCGTCGCTTCGCAGGACGAGATCGCGAAGCCGACCGACCGCTTTCCGGCCATCCGCGTGATGGGCACCGAACCGGTGAAGGCGCGCTGAAACGGTCAGGCGCTCTGTTGCGCGGCAGCCGCCATCGCCCTGAAGTTCGCGGGCGTCGCGAACGCGAGGTAGTCGGCCTGCATCTCCGGCGTCAGAAATTCGAGCATCGTCGAGTTCTCGATCCACAACTCGATCACGTCGAATAAATCGTTGCCGCGCGTGCAGCGCACCGCGCGCCAGCCTTCGCGCTCGCCAATCGCGAGCACCTGTTCGGCCGAGCGCTTCGTCGCAATGGCCATATGAAATGCGCTGTAGGGCGGACGTTCGACGGTGCCCGCGCCGTAGCTCACGCTCGTTTCGTGGCCGCCACCCGGCGTGATGACGCGGTCGCCCGGATAGACTTCGATGATGCTGCCACGATCGTCGCCGGCGACGGCCATCCACGCATCGGGGAACGGCGAGAACGGCGCGGCGAAGCCGTCCCACAGTTCGGCGAGCACATGGGCGACATGCCGCGGATCGCGGGCGGGGATGGACGCATGAAAGATCATGGAGCGCTCCGATGAACGTGAGGATGCGCTCGCGATGCTTTCATGCCGCCCTCGTTAATGTCAATTGGCATTGAGCGCGGGATTGCGGATAAATGCTTTGTTTTGTCGTCCGGAATGCTTTTGTCTGAGTATCGGATTATTAGATTGACGCCGAATTAACGCGCGCGCTAAAAACGAGTGACTTTCCGCTTGCGACGACGTGGCTTGAACGTTACGCTTCGTGTCACCGGCGATTAACGCGCCGGATCACGCTTTTCCCTCGCTCACGAATAAGTGAGCAATAAAAAGAACTGCGCCCGTCGCGGCGTAGTCAGTGGCGATTCGCATACATTCGGCCATATCGACCGCATGCGAAGCCACACAAGGCAAAACTTGCGCATGAGACCAGCGCCCGGACGAAACCACTCGGTTTCGCCCTGTCTCATGTCGTCAGTACGTTTTGTCGATGCTCGATTCACGCAAGAGACAGGCATGCACGGACATGCCGTCGCGTAGCGTTGTGCGCTTTAAATCGCACTCGAAACGAATTCTTTTAACGATGCAGCGGAGTTGAGACATGGTTCAAGGAAAGCATACTTATTGGATGGGCGCACTGGCAACGGCTGCCGCAGTCGTCATGCTCGCGAGTTGCGGCGGCGGCGGCGGTGGCGGAAGCAGCAGCGGAAGCGGATCGGCCGGCGGCACCGGCACGACATCGTCGGGTTCGAGCGGCAGTTCGTCGACCGTCACGCCGACGCTCGCCGCAGCGACGCCGGTCCTCGACGGCACCGCGCTCGGCGCGTCGCAATGGCCGAGCGGCTCGACATCGAGCGGAGGCACCGGCCAGCCGGTGAGCGGACTCAGCTGCACGGACGTCGGCAACACCTATACCTATTCGCACCTTTCCATCTATCAGAACGGCAAGCAGCTCGCGCTGCCCACGAACATCGGCACGGTCGCGCCGACGATGGCCATGCAACGCGGCTGCGTCTATCCGGTGCATACCGTCGATTCGACCGGCAAGATCCGCATCGACGCGACGAACAACACGCCGTACACGCTCGGCCAGTTCTTCGCCGTCTGGGGCGAGCCGCTCTCGACGACGAACGTCGCGGGCATCAGCGGGCCGGTCACGGCATGGGTGAACACGGGCGGCACGCTCACGCAATACACCGGCGATCTCGCGAGCCTCGTGCTCCCGGCGCACGGCGAAGTGACGCTTGCGATCGGCACGCCGCCCGCGCAGGTCGCGACTTACACATGGACTGATCCGCCCGCGTTCAACACCACGCCCGTGACGCTGGTTTATGGCGGCGTCGTCGGCACGCCCGCTTGGCCGAATGGCGGCACGGCGACCGGTTCGACCATCGACGGCATCATCTGCGGCGCGGGCATGAGCGAGACGTTCCATGTGCATTCGCATGTGGCGATCTTCAAGGATGGTCAATGGCTCGCGCTGCCGCAGCAGGTCGGCATTCCGGGAAGTTGCAACTACGAGATGCATACGCATGACGAGACCGGGATCATCCACATCGAAACGCCGAACGTGAAGACGTTCACGCTCGGCGAGTTCTTCGATATCTGGGGGCAGCCGCTTTCGACGACGAACGTCGCGGGCAATACCGGCAACATCGTCGTCTATATCAACGACAATGGCGACGTGCGCCGCTATATGGGCGATCCGCGCGATATCGTGCTGACGTCGCATCGCGACATCACGTTCCAGATCGGCGCGCCGATCACCGCGCTGCCGACGTATTCGTGGTATGAGCCGCAGTAAGCGCTAGCAGGGCGCGTTGACGAGACGGGCGGCGTTCGAAGAACGCCGCCCGTTTTGTTTTGCGACGACGAGGGCCGCCGGGTGATACCGGTTCTATGCGCGCTCAAAAAAAAGCCGCCCGGGGTAGGCGGCGAGAGCGCGTCCGTTGCGAGACAATCCCTTTCGGGGGAACGGACGCGTGAGGAGACAACTGCACGGAACTCAGTATCGCCGCCCTCGTCGTCCGTCTCAACCTGCATTTGGAAGCACTGCATTTCGACTTGGCCGGATTATGACGATGCGCGCGCGCGATCGCGCGTTAGCCTCCGGGAACCCGCGTTCCCGAGTGAAATGCTGTTCCGCGACGTTACGTGATTCAGCAATCGTTCGATGCCATCAACCGCGGATAGCCTGGTCCGCTGGAATCGATGATCGTCACGCACGCGCCAGGCTCGACGTTCAGCGCGCTGTCGATGGCGCGCTGGCCGGCATCGCGCGTTTGCACGCCGTAGCGATAAACCTTGACGGTTTGCTCGGGACGTTTTTCGAAGAGGCTCGTCAGATCGAGGCTCAGTCCGGCGCCCGCCCCGACGCCGCTCCATCCACTGCCGCCGATGCCGCCCACGCCTACGCCGACTCCCGGCGCAGAAGATGACGCCGCATCGGTCGTGACCGTGGTCAGATATTGCTTGCTCGCGATGCGTCCGCTGGCGATGCGGGCATCGGCCGGAATGGAAGCCGATGTGCCACCGCCAGCGGCGCACGCCGCGACAAACGTAACTGCGGCGAGCGTGGCGCTTGCGCGCGCGGCGTGAAGAAGAATGCGTTTGAGAGAGTGTTGACCCGCGTTGATTGCAGCCATTTGAAGCCTTTATTTAGGCCCTCGATCGGATGGCGAGCTAAAGAGGCGCTCGCTATGTTGCCGGCTGCAAGCTCGCGTCGTGCACACTTGCATTTGCGACGAAGCCGCGGCCCGCGGCCGGCGTGCGCTGCGGAGGGGAGCGAAGCGCGGCGGTATGGTGCAGCAACGCGGCGGGCCTTTGAACCAGACGGGTCCTATTCGACGCGCGGCGAGGAGCTCACGCTTCGAGCAGATAGGCGACCATCGCGTCACGGACGCGGCCGAACATCTGCGTTCCGGTGACGGTTGGACAACCACGCGCACGCGCGGCTTCGATGAAAGGCGTGACCGGCGGCTTGGTGACGACATCGCCGACGAACGTGGCAGGCGCAAGCCGCGATACGTCGATCGGCAACGCATCGTCCGGCCGCATTCCCGCTGGAGACGCATTCACGACGATGTCGTAGGTCTGCGCGCCGGCATCGTCCGCGACGGCAACGGTCCCGCGTCCCAGCGACGCAAGGCGAGAGGCGAGGGCGTCGGTGCGCGCGGCATCGACGTCGCGGATTGCGAGCGAGGCCACGCCCGCGCCGATCAGCGCATGACCGATGGCCGACCCCGCTCCGCCCGCACCGATAAGCAACGCGCGCTTCCCCGATGGCTCGCAGCCCGCGTCGCGCAGTGCGGCAACCATGCCGACGCCATCCGACATGCCGCCGTGCCATGTGCCGTCCGCGTTTCGCCTGAGCATGTTGGTCGCGCCGAGGAACGCCGATTCGGCGGCTAGCGTGCGGCAATACTGCGTCGCGCTGAACTTGTGCGGCACGGTGATGATGACGCCATCGACATTGCGCATCGCCGAAATGCCCGCGAAGAACGCATCGAGATCGGCGGGCGCGACGTGCGCCGGAACGACGATCGCGTCGCGCCCGGCGGCGCGCATCGCCGCAGTCACGCCCGACGGAGAGCGCACCTGCGCAATAGGGTCGCCGACGATGAAATAGACGCGCGTTGCGCCGCTCAAGCCCGCATCGAGCGATGCGGATAAGGAAGTGTCCTGCGTCATGCGTCGATCGCCTCCCTGGACGCTCGCGGGATGGCGCGAGCGCGTTGTCGATAAGGTCCGTGAACTGTAGTTGAGGTTGGAATAGCATTCAACAAATGCCTCTTTCCGCAAGCAACTAACGGTCTTGTTTTTTTCATACACCCGAACAGACAAGGAGCAAACGAATGAGCAAGAAACGCTTGGCAGTTGCCGGGGCAGGCGCCATCGGACGCATGCACGTCGAACGCGCGCGGCTTCATCCCGACTGCGAAGTCGTCGCGGTGGCGGACCCGTCGTCGGAGGCGCGGGCGTGGGTCGAAGCGCAGGGCGTGCGCTGGTTCGCGACCGTTGAAGCAATGCTCGACGCCGCGCAACCGGATGGCGTTATCGTCGCCACGCCCAACGCGACGCATCTCGAAGCGGGGCGCACTTGCATCGCGCACGGAATTACGCTGCTCGTCGAGAAGCCGATTACGGATTGCGTCGTGCAGGCTCGCGAGCTCGTCGATGCCGCGCGGGATGCGAACGTGCCGCTGATGGTCGGTCATCAACGGCGGCATAGCCCGATTCTCAAGCGCGCCAGAGACATCGTTCGAAGCGGGCGACTCGGCCAGCCCGTTTCGGCGAGCGCACTCGCGACCTTCTACAAGCCCGCTGCCTATTTCGATGTCGACTGGCGCAGGAAGCCCGGCGGCGGTCCGGTGCTCATCAACCTCATCCACGACATCGACATGATGCGGTTTCTGCTCGGCGAGATCGTCGAAGTGCAGGCGCTGACGTCGAACAAGGTGCGCGGCTTCGACGTCGAAGACACCGCCGCCGTTTTGCTGCGTTTCGAGAACGGCGCACTCGGCACGCTCACCGTGTCCGATTGCGCGGTCTCGCCGTGGAACTGGGACCTCGCCGCTGGCGAGGCGGCGCATTACCCGCGACAGAACGTCAATACACATTTTCTCTCGGGCACGGACGCATCGCTGAGCTTGCCGCTCCTCGAAATCTGGGACTATCGCGGCGGGAAGGGCTGGCACGATCCGCTGACCGTCGAGCGCACCGCGCCGCACTTCGGCGATCCGTATCACGAGCAACTGCGTCACTTTGCGGCCGTGATCGATGGCAAGGAAGCGCCGCTCTGTTCCGGCGACGACGGCGCGCGGACGCTTGCGGTGACGCTCGCTGTGCATCGGTCGGCGCTGGAAAGACATTCCGTTGCGCCGGAATATTGAGGCTGCATCTGGAATCTCACTTTGCGCTGGAATAGCGTTCCGAACGCTAACGGTATTCCTGTCGACGCGGAGCCGAGCGCTGTTGACAATGAAGTTTCGAATCGGAGGCGGCGCTCATCGCCGGACACGAGCGGCTCCAGTTGATAGGTAACGTTTTCTACGCATATCGAAGTAATAACTATGCGCTGTTCCTATTCCTCGGTTTGATTCAGGCGGCCGGCGCGCGAGGGACTTTCCAGCGAACCTGCCGACATGCGCGCGCCGAAGAAGCGCAAGCGCGCGGTGGCCGTGAGTTAGCAGGCGGCGCGAAATCCGCGATTCACGCAATTGCATACGAGCGCCGCGTCTCATATGCTGTCCATCAAAAGGACCATGAGGAGACAGCCGTGCAACGAGTCGATCCCGCTTCTTTCACGCCCGAACTCGCCGTCGATGCGCTCTTGCGCGGGCCGGGCGCCATCTGCGTGCGCGGAGTCTTCAGCGCGGCGCAAATCGATGAGGCGCGCCGCATCGTCATGGCGCATTCCGACGATCGCGCCGAAACGGTCACGCATTTTCAGGGGCAGGCCGCGCAGGATGCGAAGCTGCATTTGCAGAGGCGCGTGTGGAATCTTCTTGCAAAAGGCGAAGTCTTCTCGCAGATGGCCGAAGAGGAACGCATCGTCGCCGTCATGCGCCGCTTCCTGGGCGAAGACTTCATCATGGGATCGATCGCGGCCAATCGCATTCTGCCGGGCGGGCCAGGGCAGGAGCCGCACATCGACTATCCGTATTGGGACTATCACATGCCCGGCACATTTCCCGTGGGCATCAACGCGAGCTTTCCGCTCAACGCGCAAGTGACCATTCCGCTCGACCCGTTCACGGCTGAAACCGGCGCGACAGCGTTCGTGCCGAATACGCAGCATATGCTTCGGTATCCGAATCAAAATGACGGCTTCTACGAGCGCGCAGAGCGCATGGAAGCGGAGCCGGGAGATGCCATCGTCTTCTTCGGCGCAACATGGCACTGCGCGATGCCTAACCACAGCGCGCACGACCGCAGCGCCGTGCTCATCCAATACTTGCCCAAGTTCGTGAAGCCGATGGAAGACCTGCGCGCGATGGTCGGCGACGCATTTGTCAAGCGCGCCAGCACGACAATGCGGCAATTGCTCGGGCTGCACTATCCGTATCCGCAAAATCTCGAAGCGATCGAAGCGGCGACGAACGCCGAGGGACGCACGAACGCAAAGCGTTACTGACGCTCTTCGCCGCCGCCGGTCGCCATCCATAGCACTTCCGCGTCTTCCGTGCTCGTCGAAATGGCGGCGTGCCCGGTGCGGCTGTCGAAGTAGATGCTGTCGCCTGCATTGAGATGCGTCGGCGCGTAGAGTTCGGAATAGAGGCACACGCTGCCGCTGATCACATAAAGGAATTCCTCGCCTTCGTGACGGCCCCAGTCGTCGAAGGCATCGAGCGTGTGAGCGGAGATGCGGATGCGAAACGGCAGCATCGCCTTGTGTGCGAGTTCCGTTGCGAGCAGTTCCATCTGATACCCGCGATAGGCGTGCCGCTGTCCCTGATCGCGGCGCGTGAGCGCTCGTCGTCCGCTTGCGCTCGGCACGCTCGTGCTGCCGAAGAGGGCACCCAGATCGATCTGCAAACCGCGCACGATTTTCTGAAGCACGTCGAAGGTGGGGGACATCAAGCCGTTTTCTATCTTCGACAACGCGGAGCGCGACACGCCGCAAAGGCGGCTTGCCGTTTCGAGCGTCAGATCATGCGCGATGCGCGCCTGTTTTACGCGGCGGCCGAGATCGACGCTCGACGGTTCGGACGCGTCAGGGATGCGGGCTGGAATCATGTTTCCGATAATAACATCGCGATCAGCGGTTGCTTTGCGCGCACCCGCATCGGTGAAAACGCTTATTTTGACGAGCGTTGTGAGCGACGGCATCGGCGCGTATAGTCTCCGGCAGGACAAAAGTTTCTGATCAGAAACGCCTTCCAATGTAGCAGCATCGAAAAGGATTCCACTGTGGACGCTCAATCGATTCTTTCCGACCTCGGCATCGCAAGCCTCGTCGACGATGGCGAATTCGCCGTCACGTCGCCGATTACGGGGCAGGTCATCGGGCGCGTGAAGCGCCACAGCGCGGCTCAGGTCGACCAAACGCTCGCGCAGGCGCGCACCGCATTCGCCGTCTGGCGCACCGTGCCCGCGCCGCGCCGTGGCGAACTCGTCCGTCTGCTCGGGAATCGGCTGCGTCAGAAGAAGGCCGCGCTCGGACGGCTCGTTTCTCTCGAAGCGGGCAAGATCCTTCAGGAAGGGCTCGGCGAAGTGCAGGAAATGATCGACATCTGCGACTTCGCAGTGGGCCTATCGCGGCAGTTATACGGGCTTACGATCGCCTCGGAGCGTCCGGGGCATCGGATGGCCGAGACGTGGCATCCGATGGGCGTCTGCACGATTATTTCCGCATTCAATTTTCCAGTCGCGGTGTGGTCGTGGAACGCGGCGCTCGCGCTCGTGTGTGGGAATGCGGTGGTGTGGAAGCCGTCGGAGAAGACGCCGCTCACCGCGCTGGCCGTCGATCGCATCCTTCAGGAAGCCATCGACGAATTCGGCTCGGCGCCGCCGGGCCTCGCCTCCATCGTGATCGGCGAACGCGAAGTCGGCGCGCAGCTCGTGGCGGACAAGCGCTCGGACATCGTCAGCGCGACCGGCAGCACGGAGATGGGCCGCGCGGTCGGCGTGGAAGTGGCGCGCCGCTTCGGGCGCTCGATTCTCGAACTGGGCGGCAACAACGCGGGCATCGTGTCCCAAGCGGCCAATCGCGATCTCGCGCTGCGCGGCATCCTGTTCTCGGCAGTTGGCACGGCGGGGCAGCGCTGTACGTCGCTACGGCGTCTGTTCATCCACGAAAGCATCTACGACGAAACCGTCGCGCGCCTCAAGGATCTGTACGCGAAGGTCCCGGTCGGCAATCCATTGCACGAAGGCGTCCTGATGGGACCGCTCATCGACGTTCAAGCGTTCGCGCGCATGCAGGACGCGCTGGAGCAGGCGAAGGGCGAGGGCGGCAAGGTGTTCGGCGGCGAGCGCGTGACTGTGGAAGGTTTCGAAAACGGCTATTACGTGCGCCCCGCGCTCGTCGAAATGCCGGCGCAAACGGAAGTCGTCTTGAAGGAAACCTTCGCGCCAATTCTCTACGTGATGCGCTACGCCGACTTCGACGAAGCCATCGCCGCGAACAACGCCGCCGTGCATGGCCTGTCGTCGTGCGCGTTTACGACCGACCTTTCCGAGGCCGAGCGATTCCTGTCGGCATCGGGAAGCGATTGCGGAATCGCGAACGTCAACATCGGACCGAGCGGCGCGGAAATCGGCGGCGCATTCGGCGGCGAAAAGGAAACGGGTGGCGGGCGTGAATCCGGTTCCGATGCCTGGAAGGCTTACATGCGGCGCGCAACCAACACGATCAACTATTCGTCGGAATTGCCGCTCGCGCAGGGCATCGACTTCAATCTCGGCTGACACTTCTAACGCATCGGACTACGACGGGGGCGGCGTGGCTTCACAAGTGGTGATCGTGGGTGGCGGGGTGATCGGCAGTTCGGTCGCGTACTTTTTGCGGGCGTCGGACCCGAGCGTGCAGGTAACGGTGATCGAGCGCGATCCGACTTACGCGCGCTCGTCGTCGGCCTTGTCGGCGGCTTCCATTCGGCAACAGTTTTCCACTCCGCTTTCCGTGCGGATGTCGCTTTTCGGAATCGAGTTCCTGCGTTCTATCGGCGAGCGACTGGAAGTGAACGGTGAGCGGCCGTCCATCGATCTTCACGAGGGCGGCTATCTCTTTCTCGCGACGGCTCCGGGCGAGGCGACGTTGCGCGAGAACCACGCGATGCAGCGCGAACTCGGCGCCCACATCGCGCTGCTCGACCGCACGGCGCTGCAAGCACGCTTCACCTGGCTCAATGCCGATGATCTCGCGGCCGGCGCATTCGGAGAAAGCGGCGAAGGCTGGTTCGACGGATACGGGCTCGTGCAGGCATTGCGTCGCAAGGCGCAGGCACTCGGTGCGCGCTATGTCGCCGCGGACGTCGTGGGCATCGATCGCGAAGGAAGGCGCGCGACGCGCGTGCGTGCGTCGAACGGCGAGGCGTATTCATGCGACATCGTCGTCAATGCGGCGGGCGCGTGGTCGCGCTCCGTCGCGGCCATGCTCGGCATCGACCTTCCCGTGCATGCGCGGCGCCGCAGCATTTTCAACGTGTCGTCGCCAGCGAAGCTCGATGGCTGTCCGCTTCTCATCGATCCGACCGGCGTCTATTTCCGCCCCGAAGGGCGCACGTACATCTGCGGCACGTCGCCGACCGCCGATAA
Organism: Caballeronia sp. Lep1P3; assembly: GCF_022879595.1. Classification (NCBI taxonomy): domain Bacteria; kingdom Pseudomonadati; phylum Pseudomonadota; class Betaproteobacteria; order Burkholderiales; family Burkholderiaceae; genus Caballeronia; species Caballeronia sp. Lep1P3. Next base: position 556,554 of record NZ_CP084266.1, read on the forward strand.
CGATCCGGACGATCTCCAGCTCGACGAAGTGGATCACGCGCTTTTCGACGAAGTCATCTGGCCGACGCTCGCGCATCGCGTGCCGCAATTCGAGGCCTTACGCGTGGAGCAGTGCTGGTCTGGGTATTATGAATACAACGTGCTGGATCAGAACGCGATCATCGGCGCGCATCCGGATATCGACAATTGCATCTTCGCAAGCGGCTTTAGCGGACACGGCCTTCAGCACGGTCCGGCGACGGGGCGCGGCGTGAGCGAACTTATTCTGCAAGGACGATACACGACGCTCGATCTTTCACCGCTCGGATGGGCGCGCGTAATAGAGGGACAACCGATCGTCGAGAAAAACGTCGTATGAAGCCCGCGCGCCAATCGCGCATTAATCTCAGGGCATTCTTTTTATATTCGTCATCGCTTTTGCATTCGTCCATCGATGAAATCCACTAGGGCCAGTTGGCCCGAGTAAGTGCATTCTGGAAATGTGTCTGGCAATCCAGGCTAAACAGATCAACTTGCATTGGACTGAAATGGCTCACGAAGCCGTTCACGTCGACAGGAGAACAGGGATGGACGCTCGATTCGATACCCCGAACGCGCATTTCGCCGAATGGATGGACGATCACGAGGCAAACAGCGTTACGCCGGCTCCCGCATCGCATCGTTCCAGTCAGGTATGCGCCGAACCGGAATATATTGCCGAAATCTGCGGCCGTTTCGCAGGCGAGAAAACCGAAGAGGAACAAAAGTCGTGTGTGGTTCGCGGATATAACTAGGCGTTTTACACGGCGATTCGTTGCGCGCGCGATTGACGTTTGAAGCGGGCGCAGCTAAGCATCGCCGATAGTAAAAGTCAATTCGCACGAAAAAGCGGATTTGCGTATCGTGTCTCAACGTCGCGAATCCGCGGCTGCAATTCGTCGCGTCGGGCTTCAACTCTCTCATTCCATCGCAGTGAATTCTGCCGACGCGAGGCGCGCAACGCCGTGTCCTGAATTGCGCTCGAATGTATTTTGCATGCGATTGGCCGTTGGGAGAAAGCGCCATGAAATTCTTTGGCTTGCGTGGTGCGCGGATTTGCGCGTGCCTGTCGACAGGGAGCGCCGCATGATGCGCTTCAATGAACGCGCGGCGCTGGAACAAGGCTTGCCGGCATCGCTTTCGACGGTGTTATCCGAAGGCGACGATCGCCTGAACCGCGCGACCATGCAAAGGCCCGCGCGGGCTTTCGGCGACCTGCGCGCCGATGCCGCCCGGCTGCGGCGCGCGCTCGCCGCCTCCACATGCGTCATGGTCGCGTGGTCCCTCTTCGAAGTCCCATGGGAACTCGACACGAGCAGCACACGCGAAGAAGTCGCCGCTGTCGTAACGGCGAAGGCAATGTTGACGCTCATTGCGGCGCTTTCGTTGCGAGGACGGCGTACCGCACGCTATCTTCTGCTCTTCGTGTGCCTCACGAGCATGCTTGCCGTCGCCCCCGAGTTGCCCGGAGAATTCGCGCATGCGTGGTGGCTCGCGGTGCTATCGAGCGTCGAATGCCTGACGAAGCTGGTGACGCTGGTGCTCATTGCGCTGCAACTGAAACCGCGTTCCAATTGAGATAAAGCGTGAGGCGCGGGCAAGTCTCACGTTGCGATGGCACAATTCCATGCACCGAATCGCGATCCGTATCGCGCCGCATCGCGGCGCGCTTCATCGCGACATGAACCTTCGACGCATGGAGCATGCAAAGTTGCCGAACCTGGCTCTCGACAATCCTTTCCTCGAAGCGCTCGGCGCGACGCTCACGGAATGGCGTTCCGGTTACGCTGAATTCACGATGCCGATCCATGCGGGACATCTGAACCGCCAGCGCATTCTTCAGGGCGGCGCCATCGCGACGCTGCTCGACGCGGCGTGCGGCTATACAGGTCTCTTCGCGACCGACGCGACGCCCATCCACGGCTTCACGCTCTCGCTCACGGTGAACTATCTGGATCGTGGCATCGGCGACAAGGTCGTCGCCAAAGGCTTCCTCGAACGCAAAGGACGCTCCGTGTATTTCGCGCGCGGCGAGGCGTGGGTCGATGGTCGCGTGATGATCGCGAGCGCGCAGGGCACGTTCAAGTACGCGCGCTGATTCGACATGGCGCCGAGGAACCTGCTGCGACGGCTCGATCTCACGACGCTCCAACTCTTTCTCGCGGTTTTCGAGGAAGGCACGCTCACGCGCGCGTCGGAGCGCGAAGCTATCGCGGTGTCAGCCGCGAGCAAGCGGCTGCTCGAACTGGAGCAGGCGGTGGGCGCGGCGCTCTTCGAGCGCAAGGCGCGCGGCATGGAACTCACGCCTGCGGGCGAAACGCTTCTGCATCACGCGCGCCGTGTCCTGCGCGATGTCGAAAACATCGGCATCGAACTGGCGGAACATGCGAGCGGCGTGCGCGGCTACGTGCGGATGATGGCGAACCTTTCGGCCATCGTCGAATTCCTGCCGGAAGACTTGCGCGCGTTTCTCTCGATGCACGCGCAGATCAAGATCGACCTCGAAGAGCGGCCGAGCGGCGGCATCGTGCAGGGCGTGCTCGACAGCCTCGTCGATCTCGGCATTTGCTCGGGCGACGCGGACACGCGCGGCCTCGAAAGCACGCATTATCGGCATGACCGGCTCGTTATCGTGACGCCCGGCGATCATCCGCTCGCTACGCGGGAAAGCGTCGCGTTCGCGCAAACTCTCGACTTCGATCACGTCGGCCTGCATTCGGCGAGTTCGATCAACGCGCGCACGCATCTCGCCGCGCGACAGGCCAGCAAGCCGCTGCGGCTGCGCATTCACGTACCGGGTTTCGATGCCGTCTGCCGCATGGTGCAGGCGGGCATGGGCGTCGGCGTGCTGCCGCTCGCGGTGTTCGAAGCGATGGGCCGGCAACTCGGCCTTGCGGCCGTCACGCTCGACGAAGAATGGGCCGCGCGCAGTCTCATCATCGTGGCGCGCGAAGTGGCGGCCTTGTCGCCGGTGAGCAGGCTGCTGTTCGATCATCTTCGGTCGATAGAAGCGGCGCAGCCCTGAACGATGCGCGAGCGTTCGCGTTTCGCGAACGGTGCTTGCCGAAATGCGGTTGGACGCGGCGCGCGTGCCGCTCATATGCTCCTCTCCAACGAAACACCTACGGAGACGAGCACCATGAGCGGACCCCTTCAGGGCATTCGCGTGATCGAGATCGGCACCCTTATCGCCGCGCCGTTCGCCGCGCGCATGCTGGGCGAGTTCGGCGCGGAAGTCATCAAGATCGAAGCGCCCGACGGCGGCGATCCTCTTCGCAAATGGCGAAAACTCCATGAGGGCACGTCGCTCTGGTGGTACCTCCAGTCGCGCAACAAGAAATCCGTTTGCGTGAATCTCAAGTCGCCCGAAGGCGCGGACCTCATCAAGCGTCTCGCTGCGGACGCGGACATCGTCATCGAAAACATGCGGCCGGGCGCACTCGAAAAGCTGGGCCTCGGCTGGGACGTCTTGCATGCAATAAACCCGAAACTGACGATGGTTCGCATTTCCGGCTACGGGCAGACAGGCCCGTATCGCGACCGTCCGGGTTTTGGCGCGATCGGCGAAGCGATGGGTGGCATTCGGTATACAACCGGCGACGCCGATGGTCTGCCTGCGCGCGTCGGCGTGAGCCTCGGCGATTCGCTCGCCTCGCTGCACGGCGTCATTGGCGCGCTGATGTCGCTGTTGCGCGTGAAGACCGGTCAGGGCGACGGCCAAGTGGTCGATGTGTCGCTGGTCGAGAGCGTCTTCAATCTGATGGAGAGTCTCGTCCCCGAATACGATTTGCTCGGCCATGTGCGCGAGCGAAGCGGAGGCGCGCTGCCGGGCATTGCGCCGTCGAACACGTATCGCACGGAAGACGGCGGCTTCGTCGTGATCGCGGGCAATAGCGATCCCATCTACAGGCGGCTGATGAACGTGATCTGCCGTCCCGATCTCGCCGATGATCCCGCGCTCGCGCACAACGATGGCCGCGTGAAGCAGAGCGCGATGCTCGACGAAGCGATTGCCGAATGGACGACGCACCGCACGATGGACGAAGTGCTCACCGCGCTCGAGCACGCGCAAGTGCCATCGGGCCGCATCTATTCCGTGGCCGACATCATCGACGACGCACACTACCAGGCGCGCGACATGTTGTTGACGGCGGAGTTGCCGGGCGGCGCATCGGTGAAGATGCCGGGCATCGTGCCGAAGCTCTCGGACACGCCCGGCGGAGTGCAATGGCAAGGGCCGGCGCTCGGCGAGCATACGCAAAGCGTGCTCGAGTCGCTGGGCTTCGGCGAAAGCGATGTTCAACGGCTGCGTACCGAAGGAGCCGTGCAATGACGCGCGATGACAGCGAGCAATTGATCGTGCAGGAAGTCGCCCCGCGCGATGGCCTGCAAATCGAGGCGAAATGGGTCGAGACGCAGGACAAGATCGCGTTGATCGACGGTCTTTCGGCGTGCGGCTTCACGCGTATCGAGGCGGGCTCGTTCGTATCGCCCAAGGCCATTCCCGCGCTGCGTGACGGCGAGGCCGTATTTCAGGGCATCGCACGCGCGCCGGGCGTGATTTACGTCGCGCTCGTGCCGAACGTGAAGGGCGCGCAGCGCGCACTCGCGGCTTGCGCGGACGAACTCAATCTCGTGATGTCCGCGAGTGAGACGCATAACCGCGCGAACATGCGTATGAGTTGCGAATCGTCGCTTGCGGGGTTCGCAGAAATAATACGGATAACGAATGAATCAAGAGGCGTCAAGCTGAACGCTACGGTTGCCACCGCGTTCGGGTGCCCGTTCGAAGGCCGCATCGACGAGGAGCGCGTCGTATCGATTGCGCGGACGTATCGCGAGATGGGCGTCGAAGGCGTCACGCTTGCGGACACCACCGGCATGGCGAATCCGCGTCAGGTCGAGCGCCTCGTATCGCGCGTGCTCGAACACGTTCCCGCTGCATCGTTGACGCTGCACTTTCACGATACACGCGGCCTGGGACTCGCCAACGTGCTTGCCGCCTACGGTGCGGGCGCACGCCGCTTCGATGCGGCACTAGGCGGGCTCGGCGGCTGTCCGTTTGCGCCGGGCGCGTCGGGCAACATCTGCACCGAAGATGTCGTGAATATGTGCGATGAAATGGGCATTCCGACAGGCATCGACCTGCAAAGGCTCATTGCGCTGTCGCGCACGCTGCCAGCACTCGTCGGCCATGAAGTGCCGGGACAAGTCGCCAAGGCAGGCCGTAATTGCGATCTGCATCCCGTTCCCGACTACGTTCGAACCATCTAAGCCAGCCGATCCGATAACAATCAAAGCCGGACGGCGATGTAAGGAGACAAGCATGAGCGATCTAAGCGTATCCGCCGCGGACAAGCCGCAGGCACTTCAGAACACGAGCGAAATCATCCGCAAGGTGGCGTGGCGGCTCATGCCGCTCATCATGCTGTGCTATCTGTTCGCGTTCTTCGACCGCATCAATATCAGCTTCGCGAAGTTCCAGTTGCAAAGTTCGCTGGGCTTCACCGATACGGCGTACGGCCTCGGCGCGAGCCTCTTCGTGATCGGCTATGTGCTGTTCGAAGTGCCGAGCAACCTTCTGCTATTCAAGGTCGGAGCGCGCCGATGGATCGCGCGCATCATGATTTCATGGGGCATCGCGACTGCGCTCATGGTCTTCGTGCAGACGGAGTGGCAGTTCTACGGGCTGCGCTTCATCATCGGCGCGATGGAAGCGGGCTTTGCGCCGGGCGTGCTGTATTTCCTGACGCTGTGGTTCCCGGCGAGCTATCGCGGGCGTATCACGTCGCTGCTGTTTCTCGCATCGGCGTTCTCGGGACTCGTTGGCGCGCCGCTCTCCGGTCTCGTGCTGGGTCATCTCAACGGCGCGTTCGGCATCGCGGGATGGCACTGGCTTTTTCTGCTTGGCGGCTTGCCGTGTGTGCTGCTGGGCGTGCTCGTACTGAAGGTGCTGAAGGATCGCATCGACGATGCCGCATGGCTCTCGGGCGCGGAGAAAACGTATCTGAAGAGTCAGATTGCGACGCAAGTACAGCACACGTCGACAGGTCATTCACTCGCGGGTGCTATCAGGACGCCCGGCTTTCTGATGCTCGGCCTGATCTACTTCCTGATTCAGATTGCGTCATACGGGCTCAACTTCTGGGCGCCGCATCTGATTCGCGCGGCCGGCACGCACAATCCGACGATCATCGGCTTGCTGACCGCCGTGCCTTACGTGTGCGGAGCAGTGTGCATGGTCGTGGTCGGTCGTTTGTCCGACCGTTCGGGCGAGCGCCGCAAGTTCGTCTGCGTATTGCTGGTGATGGCGGCGGCGGGATTTCTGGCCGCAGGCGTGTTCGACAAACAGACTTCGCTGTTGATCGTCGCGCTCGGCGTGATGGGCGCGGGCGTGATTGCATCCATTCCGGCATTCTGGGCGCTTCCGCCGAAGCTGCTGACAGGCGCGGGCGCGGCGGGCGGCATCGCGTTGATCAATACGCTCGGGCAGTTGGGCGGCATCGTCAGTCCGGTGATGGTCGGGCGCATCCGCGATCTTACGGGCAGCACGACGCCGGCGCTGTATGCGATCGCCGCCATGAGCCTGCTGTGCGCGCTGCTCCTGCTCTTTGGGCTGCCGCAAGCGCTGCGGCAACGGGATCATGCGGAGGCGCAAGTCTGAGCGCGTTTGGTGTGTTGCATGCTGCATGCAAAATGCGGCATGCAACGTGCAACATGCAACATGCGCTTAGCCCACAACGAGCTCCCGGCAATGCCGCGCGATCTGCCTTTCCTCCTCGGTGGCCACGACGCGATGCCGCGCATTCAGAAAGCTCAGTCCATCGAGCACTTGCGCGCGTATCGCCTCGCTATGTTCGCCGATGCCCCCGCTAAACACGATCAGATCGACGCCGCCCAGCACCGCCGCATACGCGCCGATGGTCTTGCGGACCGCGTTGCAGAACTCATCGATGGCAAGCGTCGCGTCGGCGTCGCCCTGATCGCGGCGCGCGAGCAGCGCTTGCATGTCGTCGTCGGATGCGGACAGCGCCTTCATGCCGCTCGCGCGGTTGACCAACGTTTCGAGCGCATCGGCGTCGAGCGGTTCATGACGCATCAGATGAATCAGCACGCCGGGATCGAGGTCGCCGCTGCGCGTGGCCATGGGTATGCCGCCTGCGGGCGTCATACCCATCGAGGTATCGACCGAGCGCCCATCCTTCACGGCGCACAGGCTCGCGCCCGAGCCGAGATGCGCGATGACCGTCCGCGACGCAAGCGCATCCCCGAGCGCGTTGACGATCGACTCATACGATAGTCCGTGAAAGCCATAACGCACGATGCCGCGCCGCGCATATTCGCGCGGCAACGCGAACGTCGTGGCGCACTCGGGCATCGTGCGATGAAACACCGTGTCGAAGCATGCAAAATGCGGCACGCCGTTGAATATGCGCTGCGCTTCTTCAATCAACGCCAGCGATTGCGGCAAATGCAGCGGCGCGAAGGCAACGGCCTCGCGCAATGCGTCTTTCACATCCGGCGTGAGTTCACAATGCGCGCTCACATGCGGTCCGCCATGCACCACGCGATGCCCCACCGCCGCAAGCGGTTCGTGCAAATGCTCGTTGAGTGCATCGGCGACGCGCTGCAATGCGTCGTGCTGCGACTCCATCAAGTGATCTTGCGCGATGTCGATGCTGCCGTCCGAGGCGCGCATCGACAGGGAACCGTCCTCGCATCCGATGCCTTTTGCACTTCCCGATAGCCACGCCTGTTCGTCGCCGTCGCGCGGAACGAACACGCCGAACTTGAGCGACGACGACCCGCTGTTCAACACCAGAATGCCTTCTTTCATGGCGTCAACCCTTCCACGTCCACTCGCGGATCTCGTCATGATCGATGCCTTCTTCATGCGCGTATCGCACGCTTTCGATGATGCGGTTCTTGAGCGCTTCCTTCGTATGCGCGGCGGTGCTCGACAAGCCCGGCACGCGGTCGATGACATCGATGGCAAGGCTGAAACGGTCTACGCCGTTGATGATCGCAAGCTCGAACGGCGTATTGATGTTGCCGCGCTCGCGATAGCCATGTACGTGCATGTTGTCGTGATTCGTGCGGTTATACGTGAGCTTGTGCACGAGCGACGCATACGAGTGGAAGTTGAAGATCACCGGCTTGGCGCGCGTGAAAATGGAATCGAAGTCCCGATTGGAAAGACCGTGCGGATGGTCGGTATCGGGCATTAACCTGAATAGATCGACCACGTTGACGAAGCGCATCTTGAGATCGGGGCACTGCATCTTCAGTATCTCGACGGCGGCGAGCGCTTCCATTGTGGCGATGTCGCCGGCGCACGCGATCACCACATCCGGCTCGTGGCCCTGATCCGTCGATGCCCAATCCCATATGCCGATGCCTTTCGCGCAATGCACCATCGCGTCCTGCATGTTCAGGTATTGCAGATGCGGCTGCTTGTCCGCGACGATCACGTTCACGTAGTCATGCGTGCGCAGGCAATGGTCCGCCACGCTCAGGAGACAATTCGCATCGGGCGGCAAGTAGATACGCACGACGCCCGGACTCTTGTTCGTGACGACATCGAGAAAGCCGGGGTCCTGATGCGTGAAGCCGTTATGGTCCTGACGCCAGACGAGCGACGTAATGAGCAGATTGATCGACGGCACGGGCGCGCGCCAGTCGAGTTCGTTCTTCGCTTTTTCGAGCCACTTCGCATGCTGGTTGAACATCGAATCGATGACATGCACGAAGGCTTCGTAAGTGGCGAAGAGGCCGTGGCGTCCGGTCAGCACATAGCCTTCGAACCAGCCTTCGAGCGTATGTTCGGAAAGCATTTCCATTACGCGGCCATCCGGCGACAGCGCGCCGCCGTCCGCGTCTTCGGGCCTGGTTTCGGCGAGCCAGCGCTTGCCCGACGCTTCGTACACGCCATCGAGTTTATTGCTCGCGGTCTCGTCGGGGCCGAAGAGACGGAACGTCGTCGTGTTGCGACGTATCACGTCGCGCAGAAACGTCGCGAGAACAGCAGTGGGCGATTGATACGCGCTTGCCGCGCGCTTGACGTCCACCGCGTACTCGCGGATATCGGGAAGATCGAGGGATTGCCGCAGCACGCCGCCGTTCGCATGCGGATTCGCGCTGATGCGCCGTGCGCCGGTTGGCGCGAGTTCGCGCAGGCTCTCGACGAGCCTTCCGTTTTCATCGAAGAGTTCTTCGGGCTTATAACTGCGCATCCAGTCTTCGAGCACGGCGAGATTCTTTCGGTTCGTCGCGGGATCGACCACCGGCACCTGATGCGAGCGCCAGAAGTTCTCGACCTTGTGACCGTCCACTTCCTTCGGGCCGGTCCAGCCTTTCGGCGAGCGCAACACGATCATCGGCCAGCGCGGGCGCTTTGCATCGGAGGGATTCGCGCGGGCGCGTTGCTGGATCGCGCGAATATCCGCGATGCAGCGTTCGAGAGTCGCGGCCATCCGTTGATGCATCGCTTCGGGTTCATCGCCTTCGACGAAATGCGGTTCGTAGCCGTAGCCCTTGAACAGCGCTTCGAGTTCGTCATGCGGGATGCGCGCGAGTATCGTGGGATTCGCGATCTTGTAGCCGTTGAGATGAAGCACGGGCAGCACCGCGCCATCCATCGCGGGATTCAGAAACTTGTTCGAATGCCAGGATGTCGCGAGCGGCCCCGTTTCGGCTTCGCCATCGCCCACCATCGTGACGACGATCAGATCGGGATTGTCGAACGCCGCGCCGAACGAATGCGAAAGGCTATAGCCGAGTTCGCCGCCTTCGTGAATGGAGCCGGGCGTTTCCGGCGTGCAGTGCGAGCCGATTCCCCCCGGCGACGAGAACGCGCGAAAGAGCCTGAGCATGCCGCGCTCGTCGGCGCTTCGATCGGGATAGATGTCGGAGTAATGGCCTTCCAGATATGAATTGGCGAGCGTGGCGGGCGCACCGTGGCCGGGGCCGGAGACGAACATCACATTGAGATCGTCGCGCTTGATGAGCCGGTTCAGATGCACCCACACGAACGATTGACCGGGGTCCGAGCCCCAATGCCCGAGCAGGCGCCGCTTGATGTGTTCGGGTTCGAGCGGCTCGCGCAATAGCGGATTGGCGCGCAGGTAAATCATGCCGGCCGAAAGGTAATTGCAGGCGCGCCAGTAGGCGTCGATCTTACGCAGAAGGTCGGGGGAGAGCGGAGCCTGCGTCGCGGTCTTGCGCTGGACGTCGTCGTTCAATTGCTTCTCCTTGCGGTGAAAGTCTTGGGTCGAGCGTCGGTCTTGCGGCTTGATGCGGCTTCGATGTGAACGTGCGCCGCGCGTTCGGGCGCGTCACTGGAAGAGGCGAAAGGATATGAACGTCGCGCCCATCATACTTTGGATCACGCGACGCGTTTTTGACAAAAATGCAGACGCAATGCGTTTATTCGCGTGCGGACCGCGCGAGGTCGTAATCCATCAGCAAGGCCTTGTGCTCGTTCCAGATGCCGATGTAATGCACCGTGAAGCTGTCGGGCCGCCGATAGATCCACGCAGTGTTCCAGTCGACGAGAGACGCCACGCGCGTCGGGTCGTATTCCGCACGCTCGCCGAATTCGCGCGTGAAGTAGTACTGGTCGCCCTTGTTCGCATAGACGCTCGATCGGTCGTCGAGTTGCGCGCATGCATCGAGGATGCGATTCAGCCCGTCGTAGTTGGCCTGCGTGCGTCTGAATCCCATGATGCCGGAGTTGAACGCCCACGTGCCCACGTCGCGCGCAAAGACGGTGTCGCCTGCATGCATGATCGATTCGAGCTTGCGATTCATGTCGTTGATGAGGACATCGGCGTCGATCCAGAAGACCCATTCGTGATTCGCCATGCATTCGCGCAAGAGCGCGGGCTTGAGCCAGTTTCCCGCGATGTTGCCGTCGTTCAGATGCGCGGGAATCTCGCGGTGAACGTAAAGCGTATAGCCGTGGCGTTCGCAATAACGCCTGAAATTGGCTTCAGCCAAGCGTCCATAACACGCGATATTCGGCGTATAGAGCGTCACCACGGCGATCGCGTGGCCTGGGTGATAGACGACCCTTGCCGAAGTATCCAAAGCGGGCGCATTGGAGATCGGCGAGAGCGGCAGGTTGCGCGCCGTGCGTTCGTTGACGTGCGCGAAGAGGGCCGCGCGAAAGCGCCGATGATGCTTCTCGTCGCGGATGCACACGGCGAACGCGCGCCATGTCGTCCACACCGATTCGAGAGCCGCTGCAGCCGGCACGACGACATACGTGTCGCGGATTTGGTGAGGCCACGCGAGCATCTCGAAGTCGCGCAGCAGCAGCGCTTCTTCGGCTGGCAGCTTCACGTCGAAGCGGCAGCGCGAGACTACTTCGTGCAGCCTGCGACGAACGTCTTCGGTATTGCGCCACACTTGCATGTCGGTTTGAGGACGATTCGATTCGACGCACGCCAGCAGCCAGTCGCGGTCTTCGAGCAATTGCGGCAGCGACAAGGAACCGAGAATCGCGACGTTCTCGCTCAGCATCATCGCCATCTCGCCGGGCTGAAGGCGGTCTAGCCAGTGCAGCAGCGTTTCGTACTTGTACATCCACTGCACGTTCGGGTTGCTGCCCGACAGTTCCCGCATGTCGATCTCGACGTGGCGGTAACCGTGCGTGCGTGCATAGCGGCGGTGATTGGCGAGCGCACCCGGCGCGTGGTCGAAGAGGAGGCTGATGACGATCATTGAATGCAATATGCAGATGAAGGTTACGCGGCGGCAAAGCGACAAGCCGGCAAGCATCGCCGCAAGCAGGACGACTTCGCATGGGACGTATCCGAAATCTGCATGCAACATACAAAACACGGTTTTCCAACCGCCCCTAGAATGTTTCGATGACCCCGCATCCTTCCTCGCCCGCCGACGCGCTCGCGGGCTTTCATCCCGCCGTCGCCGGATGGTTTCGCGCGCACTTTCCCGCGCCCACCGCCGCGCAGTCGCGCGCGTGGCCGCTCATCCATGCGCGCCGGTCCACACTGGTCGCCGCGCCCACCGGATCGGGCAAGACGCTCACCGCGTTCCTCGCCGCGCTCGACGAACTCGTGCGCGACGGCATCGCGGGCGGGGGCGCGCTGCCGGACGAGACGCGCGTGGTCTATGTATCGCCGCTGAAGGCGCTGTCGAACGACATCCGCGTGAATCTGGAAGAGCCGCTCGCCGGAATCGCGCGCGCATTGCGTGAGAGCGGCGCCGCCGCGCCGGAAATCCGCGCCGCCGTTCGCACCGGCGACACGACGCAGCAGGAGCGCAACGCCGTGCGCAAGCGTCCGCCGCACATCCTCGTGACGACGCCCGAATCGCTGTACGTGCTGCTGTCGTCCGATTCGGGACGCGCGATGCTGTCCACGACACGCACGGTCATCGTCGACGAAATTCACGCGGTGGCCGGCAGCAAGCGCGGCTCGCACCTGAGCCTGAGTCTCGAACGGCTCGACGCGCTATGCGAGGAACGCAGCGCGGCGCGTCCCGTGCGCGTCGGGCTGTCGGCGACGCAAAAGCCGATCGCGCTCGTCGCGAACTTTCTCGTGGGCGAAGGGCGGCCGTGCGAAATCGTCGATGTCGGCCATGTCCGCGCGCGCGACCTCGCGCTCGAAATTCCGCCGATGCCGCTCGAAGCGATCATGTCGAACGACATGTGGGAGCGCGTCTACGACCGTCTCGCGGAACTGTCGTCGCTGCATCGCACGACGCTCGTCTTCGTGAACACGCGCCGCATGGCGGAGCGCGCGGCGCGGCATCTGACCGAGCGGCTCGGCAAGGAATCGGTCGCGGCGCATCACGGCAGTCTCGCGCGCGAGCAGCGGCTCGACGCGGAGCAGCGGCTGAAGCGCGGCGAACTGCGCGTGCTGATTGCGACGGCGTCGCTGGAGCTGGGCATCGATATCGGCGATGTCGAGCTCGTCTGCCAGATCGGATCGCCCGGATCGATCGGCGCGTTCTTGCAGCGCGTGGGGCGCTCGGGGCATCACGTCGGCGGCATGCCGAAAGGACGGCTCTTTCCGACTTCGCGCGACGATCTCATCGAATGCGCGGCGCTCATCGACTGCGTGCGGCGCGGCGAACTCGACGCCCTGACGATTCCGCGCGCGCCGCTCGACGTGCTCGCGCAGCAGATCACCGCCGAAGTCGCGTGCCGCGAATGGCGCGAAGACGCGCTTTTCGAGCGCATCCGGCGCGCGTTCCCGTATGCGACGCTCGAACGCGCGCGCTACGACGCCGTGTTGCGCACGCTCGCGGAAGGCTATACGGGCAGGCAGGGCGTGCGCGCGGCCTACGTGCATCGCGATGCGGTCAGCGGCACGCTGCGCGCGCGGCGCGGCGGCAGGCTCACGGCGGTGACATCGGGCGGGGCGATTCCGGACAACGCGGATTTCGCCGTGCTTCTGGAGCCGCAAGGCTTGCAGATCGGCACCGTCAACGAGGACTTCGCGGTCGAAAGTCTTGCCGGCGATATCTTCCAGCTCGGCAATACGTCGTACCGAATTTTGCGCGTCGAAGGCGGGCGCGTGCGCGTGGAGAACGCCAACGGGCAGCCGCCGAACATCCCGTTCTGGCTCGGCGAAGCGCCGGGGCGCAGCGCGGAACTGTCGTTCGCCATTTCGCGGCTGCGGGCGGGAATCGATGCATCGCTCGCAGCGGACGCGGACGGCGCGCGGCCGAATCTCGCGCAATCCGTCGATACCGCCGCCGCGCGCCTCGCCGACGAAACCGGCATCGGCATCGATTCCGCGCGTCAGATCGTCGACTATCTCGCCCGCGCGCGCGCCGCGCTCGGCGTGCTGCCGACGCAGGACACGCTCGTCATGGAGCGCTTCTTCGACGAAGCGGGCGGCATGCAGCTCGTCGTTCACGCGCCGTTCGGCAGCCGCGTGAACCGCGCGTGGTTCCTCGCGCTGCGCAAGCGTTTTTGCCGCACCTTCAACTTCGAGATTCAGGCGGCCGCGACAGAAGACGCGATCGTGCTGTCGCTCACGGGCAGTCACAGCTTTGCGCTCGACGAAGTCTGGCGCTATCTGAAGTCCGCGACGGCCGAGCATCTGCTGATTCAGGCGCTGCTCGACGCGCCGCTTTTCGGCGTGCGCTGGCGCTGGAACGCGACCAACGCGCTCGCGCTGCCGCGCTACGCCGGCGGGCGCAAGGTCGCGCCGCAGTTGCAGCGCATGCGAAGCGAGGATTTGCTCGCCGCCGTGTTTCCCGATCAGGTGGCGTGCGCGGAAAACGTCGTCGGGGAGCGCGAGGTGCCGGCGCATCCGCTCGTCGAGCAGACGATCGACGATTGCCTGCACGACGCGATGGACAGCACCGCGTGGCTCGCGCTTCTGCGCCGCATCGAGACAGGCGCGGTGCGGCTCGTCGCGCGCGATCTGCCGGCGCCTTCGCCGCTCGCCGCCGAGATTCTGTCGGCGCGGCCTTATGCCTTCCTCGACGACGCCCCGCTCGAAGAACGCCGCACGCAGGCCGTGCTCGCGCGCCGCTGGTCCGACCCGCAATCGGCGGACGATATGGGCGCGCTCGATCCCGACGCCATTGCGAGCGTGCGCTCTGAAGCGTGGCCTGCCGTCACGAGCGCCGACGAAATGCACGAGGCGCTCATGGGCCTCGCGTGCATCGCCGATGCGGAGGCCGACGCGAACGAAGGCTGGTCCGCCTGGCTCGACGCGCTCGCGCACGCGGGCCGCGCGACGCGGCTGCAAGTCGCCGGGTCCGACGCGCTGTGGATTCCACTCGAGCGTCTCGCGTGCGTGCGCGCCGTCTACGCGGGCGCGCCGATGCACCCGCGCCTCACGCCGCCGCCCGGTTTCGACGACGCCTGGGATGCGGACGACGCGCTCCTCGAGATCGTGCGCGCGCGGCTTTCGGGTTTCGGGCCGGTGACGGTCGCGCAGATCGCGCGGCCGCTCGCGCTGCCGGCGTCGGCGGTGGCGCTTGCCCTGACGCGGCTCGAAGCGCAGGGCTATGTGATGCGCGGCCGGTTCACGCCCGGCACGCCGGCCACGGACGAGCAATGGTGCGAGCGCCATCTGCTCGCGCGGATTCATCGCTACACGGTGCGGCGGCTGCAACGCGAAATCGAGCCGGTCGAGCGGCAGGACTTCATGCGCTTTCTGCTGGACTGGCAGCGCGTTGCGCCCGACACGCGCGGCGAGGGCCGCGACGCGCTTTTCGCGGTGCTCGAGCAGCTCGAAGGCTTCGAAGCGCCCGCCGTCGCGTGGGAAGACGACATCCTGCCCGCGCGCATCGCCGATTATTCGGGCATCTGGCTCGACGAAATCTGCCGCGCCGGAAAGATCGTGTGGTCTCGGCCGGCAGGGAGATCGCGCGCGGCGGGCGGCCCGGTGCGCGGCACGCCGATCGTGCTTCTGCCGCGCCGCCGCCTCGCCGCCTGGAACGCGCTGATGCCGCCCGACGGCACGCCCGAACTTTCGTCGCGCGCGGGACGCGTCCACGAAGCGCTGACGACGCACGGCGCCATGTTCTTCGACGAACTCCTCGCCGACACGCGCCTTCTGCGCACGGAACTCGAAGACGCGCTCGGCGAACTCGTCGCGCTCGGTCTCGTGAACGCGGACAGCTTCGCCGGCTTGCGCGCGCTGCTTACGCCCGCCGCCAAACGCAACGCATGGTCGCGGCGAACGCGCAGGCCGGGCGGCGGGCTTTTCATCGGCGGAATGGACGATGCCGGGCGCTGGGCGCTGCTGCATCGCGCGAGTCCGGGCAACGAGGACGGCGACATCGAGCATGTCGCCTCGACACTTCTGCGGCGGTATGGCGTCGTGTTCTGGCGGCTGCTGGAGCGCGAGGCGCAATGGCTTCCGCCGTGGCGCGATCTGCTGCGCGTCTATCACCGGCTCGAGGCGCGCGGCGAGATTCGCGGCGGACGTTTCGTCGCCGGACTCGCGGGCGAACAGTTCGCGCTGCCCGACGCGGTGCCGCTTCTGCGCGAGATGCGCAGGCGGCCGAAAGAGGGCGCGCTCATTGCGCTGAGCGCGGTGGACCCGCTCAATCTCGTCGGCACGTTGTTGCCCGGCGAGAAGGTGCCGGCGCTTGCGGGCAATCGCGTGCTGTATCTGGACGGCGTGCCGGCCGGCGCGGTCATCGCGGGCAAGACGCGCTATTTCGGCGATGTGGACGGCGAAGCGCGCGAGCGCCTGCGTCTTGCGCTCGTCAAGCGCACGGCGCGCTCGCTCACGGCATCGCACTCGCGCGATGCCGCCGTTTCTCAATGATGCTTATTTCGCTTATTTCGCGACCAGCTTGTTTTTGAACGGCCCCGGCTGCTGCACCGGCACGTCGTTCACCGGCACGCCGGGGTAATCGACGACGCGCGCCGCGTCCTTCGGCCGAACGCGAAACCACGGCCGCGCCGCATCGCGTGCGCCGCCTGAGACGCTCGCCATCGCTTGCCGGTCCAGTTCGACGCTGTCGGCCAAATCCCTGATCTTGATGACAGCCATGATCGTTTCCTCCTGCGTGATGAGGTCGCGTCCGCGCGGGACGCATCCAGTTTAGGCCAAGCCGCCGAACGCAATGAGCGGCGAAAGGCCGAAGCCTTCGCCGCCCGCACTGCTTGCTGCTTGCTGCTTGCGAGGCGTCAGAACACGGATGCGTTCAGATGCCCGATCTGCTTGGGTTTCACATCGGTATGCGGCGCCACGAAATTCGCGCCGATGCTTCCGACGTTATCGAGCGTGTTCACTTCCACGTTCTGCAACTGCGCGATGTTCTGCACGATGCCGACGTTCACGTTGACATTGGCATACGGCCCGTATCCGTAGCTCTGGCCGCCGGAGACGGCGGACATCGCGCGGCGGTCGAGTTCCTTGCTGTGGGACAGGTCCCGGACGATGATGGACGACATGTTGGTGCTCCTCGCGTGCCGAATGGTGGATCAGGCGCGCAGCGGGCCGAGCCCGCCGCCGATGTTGATGTTGCTCGTGTTGCGCGCCGTCTGCTTCGGGTCGACATAAGAGTCGATGTCGCCCGCGAAAGCCACGTTCATGCCGTTCTGGTTGTACGTGTTCTGTTCCTGCTGCGCCATTTGCTGCGTGTTGAACGAGAGCGAGGTCTTCGAGAAATCGAAGCTCGGCAGGAAGGTGTTCATGCCGCCTCGCACGGCGGACATGGCGCGGCGATCGAGTTCTTCGGTGAGGGACAGGTCTTTGATGGTCAGCGTCTTCATGGCAGTTCTCCTTGGATGGCAGGGGCGTTCGGATGATGGATCGAGCAACTTGTCTGCTCGGGCCAGTTAAACGCACGAGCCATGCCAATCGCGTCGAACTTCGTGAAAACTGCGCGAGAGGCCTTTATTCATGGGCTTTTCGTGCCGATCGCATGGAAATCGGCACGCATGAAGGCGTGCGATGCCGCTCGCGCAATGCCGCGTCGCGGCCAACATCGGGCGCGGATGTGTCGGTATCCGAAAGACATGTGCGCGATGCCGCGCATCGGCGAAAACGCCATTTGCCTAAGCTGCACACGAAGGCTAGTATCGAACGAGCACCGGATTTTGTTACGACAAGTGAACCGCCGGCCAGCGACGTTCATGGCGCGATCCACGTTGCCTACGTCGATTTGAAGCCGCATCGAGTCGCCGAGATGACTAGCTTTCAGGAAGCGCTTCGTGCATATCGGGGCGAAGGCGGGTCGCGCGACGCGTTCTTTGCAAAGGTGGACGGCGCATTGGCCGCCGAACGCACGCCGCCCGCGCGTCTCATGCACATGCTCGACGAGGCAAACGCGGAAAAGCCGTTCCCGCCCGATATCTATTCCGCCATTCGCCGCCGTATCGAACATACGGCGCGCACCCGTTTCGATGCGGAGCCGGGCACCGCGTTCGAGCCGCGCCGCGATGAAACGCGCCTGCATGCCGCACCGGACTTTCCGCCGCCCTTGCCGCCGCGCATGACCAACAAGGCAAGCACCGCGAGCACGGCCAGCACCGTCGGGGCGGGCGGCGATGCGAGCGGCCCTACGTCGGGCCACGCGACGCAAGTGCTCACGGACGTCGATCAGATGAAGGGCGTGGGCGATACGCTCAACAATCGCTTCGTGCTCGAGGAATGTCTCGGCATCGGCGGAATGGGCACCGTGTACAAGGCGCTCGACCTGCGCAAGCTCGAAGCGTCGGACCGGCGTCCGTATGTGGCGATCAAGGTCCTGAATCTGCAGTTCCGCGGCAATCCGAAATCGCTGATCGCGCTGCAGCGCGAGGCGCGCAAGGCGCAGCAGCTCGCGCATCGCAACATCGTGACCGTGTACGACTTCGACCGCGACGGTGCCGTCGTCTATCTCACGATGGAGTATCTGTCAGGACAGCCGCTCTCCCGAATACTTCGGACGCCGAACTTCAAGGGCATGCCGTTCAGCGAAGTCTTTCCGATCTTCAGGGGCATGGCGACCGCGCTCGCCTACGCGCACGAACGAGGTTTCGTGCATTGCGATTTCAAGCCGGCGAACGTGTTCATGACGGATGCGTCGGAGGTGAAAGTCATCGACTTCGGCATTGCGCGCGTGATTCAGCGCCCCGAGGAAGAGACCGAAGCCACCGTCTTCGATCCCGGCAGTCTCGGCGCGCTGACGCCCGCTTACGCGAGTCCGGAGATGCTCGAACATCGCGAGCCGGACCCGCGCGACGACATCTACGCGCTCGGCTGCATCACGTATGAGCTATTGACGGGCAAGCATCCGTTCGACCGCGTTCCGGCGACGCAGGCGAGGAGCGCCGGCATGAAGCCGCAGCGCCCCGAAGGTCTCGGCAACAAGCAATGGAAGGCGATCAGGGCCGCGCTCGCGTTCGAACGCGAAGCGAGAACGCCGAGCGTCGCGCAGCTTCTCGACGAGATCAGCGAGGAGCGGCCGGCCGCCGCCGATAAAACCAAAACGACGAACGCGCGTGCGCGGAAGGGCGGGTTGGGCGCGCTCGCCGTCGCCGTCGCGGCGGTGGCGCTGGCGGGCGGCGCTTACTACGTCGCGAAGCATCGGACGGCGGGGAATCGCGAAAGCGCACCGGTTGCGGTCGCGCCGACGCCCGCTCCCACACCGGAAAGGCCCGCGATCACGCCCGCCCTTCCCGCCGCGCCCGCGCCGACGCTCACGATGGCCGCCGTCACGCCCGTGCTCGCGAGCGTGCCGTGTTCGGCGCTCGTCGCCTCGGTGCACGATCAGACCGTGGACGTGCAGGGCTTCGTGTCGGAGAAGTACGGGCTGGCCCGCCTGAAAAGCGCGCTCGGCCGCGTGCCGGGCGTGAAGACGACGAACTTCGGCGTGCAGCAGGTCGCCGATGACAAGTGCGATCTGCTCAAGGTCCTCGGCCCATACTGGAGCGCGAACCGGCAGTCGGGCCGGCCCGCGTCCGTGCACACGCGTTCGAACCAGACGCGGCTCACCGAAGGCGATCCGCTGATCGTCGAACTGATGACACCCGCGTTCGATTCATACGTGAACGTCGATTACTTCATGCTAGATGGCAGCGCGGTGCATCTGCTGCCGAACGAGCGTTCCCGCGACAATCAGGCGCCGCCGGGCTACACCGCAACGATCGGCACGATGGGCGACTGGGTGGTCGGCAAGCCGTTCGGCTCGGAGATGATCGCGCTGATCGTCGCGCCCGCGCCGCTCTTCGACGCTACGCGCCCCGACAGCGAACCGAAGCCGCAGTATCTGCGCGCGCTCGACAAGCGGCTCGCCGCGCTCACGGCCCGTTATGGACGCGAGCACGTCGCCGTCGATCTGTCTCAGATCACGACGCAGCCGAAACGTTGAGCGAGCCGCCCGTTAGCCCTGCGGCCTCTCGACGGCGGCCTTCAGTTCCTGCAGCGCCTCTTCCATGCGCTTGCTGACGAGCGCATACGCTTCGGCCTGCGTCTGCTGCGTGGTGCGCGCGATGTCCTGCATGTCGGCGAGCGCATTGTGCAGCGCACGCTGCACGACTTCGTTCGCATTGAATGGCGGCGTCGCCTGCGACGATGCGAACTGCCTCGCGATGCCTTCCAGTTCGCCCAGCGTGCGGCGCAGGATTTCGAGCTGCTTGTCGCGCAACGCCTCGATTCCGCCGAACGCCACGCGATTGGTCGCGGCGAGCGCTTCGACGTCCTTGCGCCGCGATTCCATGATCGAGGTGACGTCGAATCCGGGTAGCTGATACTGCTGGAACATGGCGGCAAACTGGCTGAACGGATCGCTGAATTTTGATTGATTCATCTTGCCTCCCAGGTTCATTCGGACCAAGCGCGAGCGTGTGTTCGATGACCACGTCTTCGCGCGGCAGTGTGCGCCGTTCGCCGCAGCCGCAACCGCTGCAGCCGGCCCCTGATACTACCAATATTGGTGTCCGAAATGGGGCAAGGGAAAACACCAGAGTCCGCAATGAACGCGGCGCTGCCGATTTGACGCAGGTCAAGGCGCGGCGCGCGAGAGGTACGACGATGAAAGTGAAGGGCGCTGTGCAATGCGCCGCAGGAGGACATCATGATCAGGGGCGAAACGCGAATCGTCGCGGCGGCGGTTGCCGTGTTCGTTGCGCTCGCGGGCATCGTCGTGGCGCTGCACGGCCTCGTGTTCGACAAGGCCGCCGTGCTCGACTGGGGCGCCTTCGCGACGCTGCTCGGGGTCGCGTCGTTCGCGGTGCTGCTGATTCCCATGCCGAGCGACAGCGCCTGAATTCCCGCTTCGAGGCGCTTCAGACGCGCCAGCTGTCTTCCTCGCCCGCGAACACGCTGTGTTCGGCCTTGATCTGCGCGCGGTCGATGCACTGCACATGCCACCGGCCCACGCTTTGCGCGGCGCCGTCCGCGTACCACAGGACGCGGCCCGCAAGCCCTTCGCTCGGGCCGCCGGGCGCGTCGACATCCAGTTGTTCCAGCATGCAAACGGGCTGCTGCGCGCGCGGATCGTAGATCATCGTTCCGTTCGACGCGGCGCGCAGCCCGCCCCAGTCCGGCACGTCGATCGACTGATGGCCCTCGCGGGACCAGCGGCGCGATTCCTTGTCGAGCCACAGGATGGCGTAGGCGGCGGCTTGCATGCCTTCGAATCCATCCAGCTTGACGGTGATACGCATGACATCCTCCTCCATTGCAACGGTTTTGAGGAACATTACGCCCGGCGTTCGGCTCGCATGACGAACGCCACACGCGAAAATGGTTCGACTATGTGGCTTGTTCCGGGTTCTCGGATAGCGGTGAAAACGCGTGTTGCACCGCATCGGCGATGGTCGATCGACAAAGCAAATCCGGTGCCGACGAGCGGTGAACACGCGCGCGAAAGTCCAGCTTAGTCCTTCTACGTTGACGCTTTGGCGACAACCGTCATCGTCCAATGGAAATTGTGTTGAATGGGCCGCTCGCCGCGCTGGGGCAATTTTCGTCGCGAGCGGTGCACCGTGCACGCATTACGCGCGATGCAGCCGAAACCTCGCAGAACGAACGATCGTCATGCGTGCGCGAGGCGCGCGCGGTCCACGATGCGCAAGTGCCGTCCGTTCAATCCGATCGCGCCTTCGCGCTGCAGCTTCGACAATGTTCGGCTCACCGTTTCGAGTTCGAGGCCGAGATAACTGGCGATGTCGGCGCGCGTCATCGGCAGCGTAAGCTCGCTTTTTTCGCCGGCGCGCGCGGCGCTCGCTTCGAGCCGGCTCGACAAGTCGAGCAGAAACGCCGCGACGCGCTCGCGGGCCGGCATGGTGCCGAGGATCAGCGCAAGGCGCGCCGCGCGCACGATTTCCGCGCTCATGATCGCGAGCAGCGCATGCTGCATCGGCGCATATTCGCGGCACAGCGGCTCCAGAATGCCCACCGGCATGATTCGCACGACGCTGTCCTCGAGCGCGACGGCATCGCTTTCGTGACGTCCGGTGCAGATGCCATCCAGCCCGAGCGTTTCATCCAGCAGATGAAACGCCGTGATCTGCGTGTGCGGGGCGCTATCGTCATCGGCGCAGGGATAGCCCGCCACGCTCTTGAAGCAGCCGCTTTGCACCGTGTACAGGCTTCGTAGCGGCTCGTGCGCGCAATAGAGCGCGTCGCCCCGGACGATGGAGCGCGTCGGGAAGGGGATGGCGTCGGTATCGGCGAAATGGACGTGTAGCGCGAGATCCGGCCTTGGCACGCCGGGATCGCTTGCGGGGTGCATGGCCGCGTCTCCAGGACTTCTACTCTGACAGTATGGTTCACGCGCGGCCAAACGTGCATGTCAGTCGTGCAAGTCAGTCGAGCGGACGGCGAACCATCGGAAGGACGATGCGTGCTTCCGCGCCGCCGCCGTCTCGCGCGCGCAGTTCGAGGGTGCCGCCGTGCAGCTTCGCTATCCGCTCGACGATCGCGAGTCCGAGTCCCGTGCCTTTCGGGTGGCCTTCGGGCTGGCCTTCGCCGCCGCGCCTGAACGGTTGCTTGAGCGCTTCCGGGTCCTGTCCGCGAAGCCCCGGCCCGCGATCCGCGATCACGATGCAGGCGGCGTTCGCGCCCGCATCGGTCCATGTGCGCGCTTCGAGGCCGCTCACGCCATACAGCACCGCGTTCTGCATCACGTTCATGAGCATGCGCATGACGCTGATCGGACGAAACGCGAACGGCTCGATGTCGCCCAGCGACAGCGCAAACTCGTGCCCGAGGCCCGCGAAATCCGCGGCGAGATTGGCGACGAGCGCATTCAAATCGCCGACGACGGGCGTCTCTTTCGCGCCGCTGCCCGCGTAGTCCATGAACTGCTGAAGAATGCTGTCGATCTGGTCGAGATAGCCCTCGGCCGATGCCGCGAACGCCGCGTCCGTCGATGGCACGGCGGACATCGCCAGCGCGAGCCGCATTTTGGTCATCGGCGTGCGAATGTCGTGCGAGATGCCGGCGAGCATCAGCGCGCGCGTCGCCTCGGATTCGGCGAGTGCAGCCGTCATGTGATTGAACGCGTCGCTGACTTGCGCGATCTCGGTCGGGCCGTCGGTCGGCAGCACGCGCGGCTCGCCGCCCGCGGAGAGACGGCGCGCGGCATCGGCGAGACGCGCGAGCGGGCGGTTGAGATGGCGCTGGATCGCATAGGCCGTCGCGGTGGCAAGCGCGCCGAGACCGAGCGAGAGCAGCAGCGCCGTGGCGACGCCGTCGTCGTGCGCGGCTTCCGGCACCGGCAGCGCGATCCAGCGCGGCTCGCCCGACAGATGCACGCGAATCCAGAGGCGCTGCTGGCCGTCGCCGGACGTTTCGCTGCCTTGCCAGCGCACCGGCATGTCGTCAGGCAGATCGCGGCGAAGACGCTCGGTGAACGTATCGCGCTGATATGTCCGATAAAAGCGCAGCCACGATTGCGGCGATGCGCTGCTTGCGCCTGCGGGCAATGCCGCGCGCACGTCCAGGTGCGCGGTGACGGCGCGGGCGCGATCGTCCGGCGTCGCGCCGAGGACGGCGTCGAGCGTCCGGATATAGCTTGCGAAGGTCGCGGCGGCCCGCTCGATGCGCGGCGTCTGGATGAAGTGCAGCAACACCGCGAGCGCGCAGACCTGACTGAGCGCGACGAGCGCCACGAGCAGCAGCACGCTGCGAGCGAAGAGCGAGCGCGGCGCGAGGCTCACGGCTCGATGTCCGCGAGCAGCATATAGCCGACGCCCCACACGGTCTTGATGAAGCGCGGCTTGCCGGGATCGTCCTCGATCAGCTGGCGCAGCCGCAACACCTGCACGTCGATGCTGCGATCGAGCGCGTCATGATCGCGGCCACGCGTGCGCGCGATCAGGTTGTCGCGGCTCACCGCGCGATTCGGCGACGAGCCGAGCGCGTTCAGCAACTGCATCTGCGCCGAATGCATCTCGAACGGCTCGCCGCCCCGAAAAAGCTGCTGCTTGCCGAGATCGAGCCGGAAGTCGCCGAAGCGGATTACTTGCGACGTGAGCGTGGGGTCGCCGGCGGCGATCTTCTGTCGGCGCAGCAACGCCCGCACGCGCGCGACGAGTTCTTGCGGCAGAAAGGGCTTGGCGAGGTAATCGTCCGCGCCGGTTTCGAGGCCGACGACCTTGTCGACCGGATCGCCCTTCGCGGTGAGCATGAGGATCGGCAGCGTGTGGCCTTCGGCGCGCAGGCGGCGGCATACCGAAAGACCGTCTTCCGGCTCCATCATCCAGTCGAGCACGAGCACGTCATACGGTTCCCGCTGAAGATAGCGGTCGAGCCGCTTGCCATTCTCGACGACGCGCACGGCAAACCCCTGCGAGCTCAGGAAGCGCTGAAGCATGTTGCGCAGCTCGGCTTCGTCGTCGAGCACGATGATCTTCGGCAAAGCGTCCATGCGGCGCTCCGTTTCAGCGTTGGGCCGTGTGTCCGCGCAGGAAGGCTTCGATCTGCGAGAGCGTCACATAGCCGTTGCCGAGCGTGTCGATCTCGTCGAAATGCTTCGCGACCACCGGCAGGCCCGTTACCGCCTGATCGCGCGTGAGCTTGCCGTCGTGCGTGGTGTTGGCATGCGCGAAGCGCGTCTGCAGCTTCTGCATGCCCTGTTCGACGCGCGGGCTTGCGCCCATCGGCTGCGTGGCGGTCTGCGCGTTCGCCGTGCCGGAAACGAGCGCGGCGGAAAGGACAAGCGAGGCGAGCAGGGCGGCGATCTTTTGCATGACGTTCTTCCTTCTTTGATAGGCGGCGCAATGGCGCGGCGCAGTCTTTCGGCGGACTGATTCTAGTGGGCCGCGCGCCGAAGACAATTTCCCGCGTGCTACGAAACATGTCGGCGTATTTCATGGCCGGTTCGCGAACGGCCTTGCGACATCCGGCGACACAGGTTTGCGCTAACGCCTCAGGGCCGTGTCTCGCTATCGTTGCGCTGGCCGCCGAATCGTCGGCGCTCGATCGAACCCAGTGAGGACATACGATGAAGATCCATCTGCTCAGTGCTTCCGCCATCGCCGCCATCGCCCTGACCTGCGCGCAGACTGCGTCGGCGGGAACGACCGTTCAGGTCTCCTACGCCGCGCCCGCCGTGGTCTATGCGCCGCCGCCGCGTCCCGTCTACTACGCGCCGCCTTACGCCTTCGCGGCCGCGCGGACCGTGGTCATGGTGCCCGTCGCCGCACCGGTGCCGCCGCCTCCGCCGCCACGCGCGCCGGTCGTCGTCGTTCCGGCGCCGGTGCGTGTCTACGCGGCGCCGCCTGCCGTGCGCATCACGTATGCGCAGCCGGTGCTGGCCGCACCGGTCGTCGTGATGCACTGATCGCGCTGAATCGAGCATAGTGCATTTCGTCGGCAGCGCACGCCCACCGGCGTCGCGCGCAAACCGGGACCGCGCTTTGCGGGGAGCTTGCAATGGCGGCATCCCCGGCTTCTATACTGGATGAACCACCTCCGGCGCATGCCGGATCGCGTGGCGACTTTCGGAAGGAGGGGCGAGCCATGTTGTTCATCGTCAGTTGGACCGCGCTGCCCGAGGTTCGAAACCGGGCAGCCGAACGCTTCCTGCAAAGCGGCGGTGCGCCGCCCGAAGGCGTCCGCTTGACGGGACGCTGGCATGGCATCGGGTCGATACGCGGCTTCGCCGTCTGCGAAGCGAGCGACATCGAGCCGATGGCGCTATGGGCGCACGAATGGGCCGACCTCTTCACGCTCGACATCGTGCCCGCGATGACGGACGAACAGGCCGGCAAGCTGCTCGCGCAGGCGGCAGAGCGGCGTTAGACCTTTTCTGCATCGAGCATCGGGGCGAACCCGAATAGGAGACGAGCGTGACGCAAGCCCAATCCACCGAACCCTGCATCATTTCCGTCGCCATCACCGGCTCCGTGCCGCGCAAGAAGGACAATCCGGCGGTGCCGATCACGATCTCGGAGCAGATCGAGAGCACGCACGCGTCCTACGAGGCCGGCGCGACGCTCGTCCATCTCCATGTGCGCGACGAAGACGAACGGTCCAGTTCGGACCGGCATCGCTTCGAGGAGCTTCAGGAGGGAATCCGCAAGCATTGTCCGGACATCATCATCCAGTTCTCGACGGGCGGGCGCGGACGGTCGTTCGAGCAGCGCGGCGCGATGCTCGATCTGAAGCCTGATATGGCGTCGCTCGCGACGGGATCGGTGAATTTTCCGACCATCGTGTACGAGAATCCGCCGGACTTCGTGCGCTCGCTCGCGCAGCTCATGCTCGATCACGACGTGAAGCCGGAAATCGAAGTCTTCGACCTGGCGATGCTCTACAGCACCGTCGATCTCGTGAATCAGGGGCTGCTCAAGCGTCCCGTGCACGTTCAGTTCGTGCTGGGCGTGAAGAACGCGTTGCCGGCGCGTCGCGAGATACTGGAATTCGAAGTCGAGCAGTTGAGGAAACATCTGCCGGATGCGACGTGGGTGGCCGCGGGCATCGGTCGGCATCAGCTCGAAGTGAATCGCTGGTGTCTCGAATTGGGCGGGCACTGCCGCACCGGTCTCGAAGACAATGTGCGCTGGGACAAGGACACGCTCGCGACGAGCAATGCGCAGCTCGTGGGCCGTGTGGCTTCGCTGTGCGAGGAATTTGGACGTCCTGTCGCGAGCGCGCAGGAGGCGCGCAGGCTGCTGTCGTTATGAAGTCGACGTGCCGCGTCTGGTTCGACTTCATCGCTCGTCGTGTTTCATGTACGGGCCGGCGTCCACCGCCGGCCTTATTTTTTCGCCGTGCGTCAGACGGCGTTTTCGCATCTCTCACGTCTTCGGGCTATTTGCCTGCGGGCAAGCAGTTGATACTACGGATCACGAACGGTGCACGAAACGTGCGGCGCGGTCTCCAGGTCAACGGGAATCGACTCACTGTCCGCGCGCGCGAAAGCACAGTCGAGTACGACGACGCGAGCCCGAGCCGCATCACGCTCGGCGGCAAGAATGCGCCGGCCGTCACGCTCACGAATGTCGCGCCCGGAGCCGTCGATCCCAATAGTCCCCACGCAGTAAACGGTGCGCGATCTGACGCCGCAGCAAGCAGCGCGGCGGCTGCGTTGGGAGGCGGCATGGAACGACCGCCGGACCGACGTATCGCTTCCAGGACGGTTCCCAGTACCCGTCCGTCGGCGACGCGCTCTCGAACCTCGACGGTCGCGTCGTGCGGAACACGGCCGACATCACGAACATCAACTCGACGCTGAGCAACATCGAGACGGGCGGCGGAATCAGATATTTCCACGCCAACGCGACGCTTGACTCGTCCGCGACAGGCGCCGAATCCGTCGCGATCGGTTCGGGTTTCATCGCCGATCGTTCGAGCACGGTATCCGTGGGCGCGCCGAGCAGTTCAGCAAACGTCGACTTTACGGTCGGAGCGGGGCATCAGGGGTTAACGGCGCGTCGCCGACATGACCACCGTCCGCGTGTCGGGGCCAGCACCGGCGGCGTTCGCCCCAGAATCTGCCTTACAATCGGTCTCCACCCTGACAAGCACGCGCAGCGCACATGAACGAGCGTAAAACGCCCGGTCTCGCCGACCGCATCTACAGCGAGATCCTCAACAGCATCATGGAGGGCGACTTCAAGGAGGGCGACCGGCTCATGACGGAGCATGCGCTCGCGGATCGCTTCGCCACTTCGCGCCCGACCGTGCGCGAAGCGCTCGCTCGTCTGCGCGCCGACGGCATCATCGTTACGCGGCGCGGTTCGGGAACCACGGTCGGACGCCGGCCCGATCCGGATGTGCGCCGCTTCGCGCCGCTCGAAACGCTGTCCGACATCCGGCGCTGCTATGAATTTCGCATCGTCACCGAGGCGGGCGCGGCCGCGCTTGCGGCACAGAAGGCCGATGCCGACGACTTGCGCGCCATTCAGGACGCCTGGGACCAGTTGGAGCGCGTCGTCGAAGCGCAGCAGGGCATCGGTGCCAAAGACGACTTCGCGTTCCATCTCGCGGTGGCGCGCGCGTCGAAGAACCAGTTCTTCATCACCGTGATGTCGTTCATCGAAGAGCAGGTCGTGTTCAGCATGAACCTGTCGCGCAATCTCTCGCTCGTGAAGACGCTCGAGCGTCAACGCCTCGTCCAGCGCGAACATCTCGACGTACTCGAAGCCATCCGCGACCGCGATGCAGCCCGCGCAGCGCATGCGATGAAGACGCACCTCGAAAGCGCGCTCGACCGGATGTTCGGCAACTAGTTGTCATACGACTTCGGACCGTAAGCGGCGACAGGCATCTTGTGGTGCCAAGTTGTTTGACAACATCGGCGCGCCTTGCTACTTTCGCCATACATCCAGTCAGCCAGGCGAGGCGTCATGAAGGTCGAACCCCTATCCATCAACGAATTGTCGGGAAGTGTCATGGCGGTGCCGCCGCTCGCGCGACGCGCCGATTTCACGCTCGACGCCGATCAGAACCGCACGCTGATCGGCCATATCGAGGCGGGCGGCGTCCGCACCGTCCTGTACGGCGGCAACGCGAACCTGTATCACGTCGCGGTCAGCGAATATCGCGAGTTGCTTGACATGTTGGCCGGAAGCGCCGCGCCGCAGACGCGCGTGATCCCGGCGATCGGGCCCGACTACGGCAAGATGTTCGATCAGGCTCGCATTCTTGCGCAGACGAACTACCGCACCGCGATGGTCCTGCCGCTCGCCGGCTTCACGACGCCGCAAGGCGTCGCCACTGGTCTTAGACGGCTTGTCGACATCGCCGGGATGCCGTTCACGCTCTACATCAAGAGCGAAAACTACGTCGACGTGGACACGCTCGCCGCGCTCGTCGGCGATGGGACGCTGTTCGCCGTCAAATACGCGATTCCGCGCGCCGATCCCGCCGACGACCCGTATCTGCGTCGGCTGCTGGAGAGCGTTCCGGCGGCGCAAGTCGTGTCGGGCATGGGCGAGCGCCCCGCGCTGGTCCACACGCGCGACTTCGGGCTGGCGGCGTGGACGACCGGCTCGGGCTGCATCGCGTCGAAGGCGGTCATGGCGCTGCTGCGCGCCGCGAAGTCGGGCAACATCGACGAGGCGCAGCGCCTCTACGACCGCTTCCTTCCGCTGGAAACACTGCGCGACGAGATCTCGCTGATTCGCGTGCTGCACGACGCCGTCACGCTGTCCGGCATCGCCGACATGGGCCCGATTCTGCCGCTTCTCTCCGGAACGCCCGCCGACGCGCTGCCCGCCGTCGAGAAAGAGGCGCGCGCGCTTCTGGAATTCGACCGCTCGCTCGCCTGAGAAAGACGCGCTTCGCCGAGGAAACCCGGGTTAAAAGAAGTAAAACAAGTCGGGTAACAAGCGCTTCGGGTATATCCCGAGCATCGGGCGCAAGCCCATATCGTGCAGCGGAAAAGGGCTGTTCCGCCTGTTTAGGTAACAGGCGGAGCACCTTCCGATTTGCTTGACATACGATGATTGGCTTGGATATTTTTCAGCTTCGTGAGCTAATAACGGACGCGAGGGACGCAGACCGAAAGACGAAAACACCGCGCACCGAGCAAACCAAAACGAAGCACGAAGCAAGAACAGGCCGGCGATCGACATAGCGAGACGAATCGACAAGCGACCGGACCTCGTCCCAATAGTGGTTGCGAGAAGTGAGGAGACAAAATGGCTTTCAAGGCAGGACTGTCAGTGAAACTGGCGGCGCTGTGCGTCGCCGTGAGCGCGGCGTTCGCGACGAGCGCTCAGGCGGCGGACCCGGTGTCGATCAACATCGTCGACGTCGCGGGCAATCTCCAGTTGACGCAAAAGGGTTTCGAGGCGTTCAAGGCCAAGTACCCGGACCTGGTTTCCAGCATCACGTTCACGAACGCGCCGGCGCCGCAGTTGCCCGGCAAGATCAAGGCGATGCAGGCGGCGGGCCGCTCGGACATCGACCTCGTCGTGACGGGCACCGATGCGCTCGCTGCCGGCATCCAGCAAGGTCTGTGGGAGAAGCTGCTGCCGGATCACGCCGCCGTGTTCCCCGGCGTGCTCGACAAATACGCGCCCGGTCCGCGCAAGATGCAGGACATCGCGCAGGGCTACGGCCTCGAAGTGACGTACATGCCCGCCGGCCCGCTGCTCGAATACAACCCGGCGAAAGTCGGCGATCCGCCGAAGACGCCGGATCAGCTCCTCGCGTGGTGCAAGGCGCATCCGAACAAGCTGATTTACGCGCGCCCGGCCAACTCCGGCCCCGGCCGCACGTTCCTGATGGGCCTGCCTTACGTCCTCGGCGACAAGAATCCGATGGACCCGGTCAACGGCTGGGACAAGACCTGGGCGTTCCTCAAGCAGTTGAACGACTGCATTCCTTACTATCCGGGTGGCACCTCGGCGGTCATGAAGGAACTGGGCGAAGGCACGCGTGACATGACCGTCACCGTGACGGGCTGGGACATCAATCCGCGCGCCCTCGGCATCGTGCCGGCGGACTTCAAGGTTCAGGCGTTCGACAACATGACGTGGGTGAACGACGCGCACTACATGGTGATCCCGAAGGGCGTGCCGAAGGAAAAGCTCGACGTGCTCTACAAGCTGATGAACTTCATGCTCGAGCCGGCGCAGCAGGCCATGACCTATGACGACGGTTACTTCTATCCGGGCCCCGCGGTCAAGGACGTGCCGCTGTCCGCCGCGCCCGCCAAGAGCCAGGAAGTGATCCAGAAGTTCGGTCGCCCCGAATACGCGAAGCTGCTGGCCGACCGGCCGCACGTCGTGCCGCTCAATGCGCAGGCGATGGTCGCCGCGTTCCAGAAATGGGACCGCGAAATCGGCGCGGCGAAGACGAAGTAAGCGAAGTCGGTACATCGCTCGGGTTTGGCAATTGGCGGCGGCGTTCCTCGCGGAACGCCGCCGCTCGCGCAACAGGGAATCGTCATGAAGCACACTTTTGAGCAGTTGCGCCTCGACTCGGTCTCGCGCAGCTTCACCAACGCGGAAGGGCATCAGCTCGCCGCGCTGAAGGGCCTCGATCTCAACATCCAGCGCGGCGAGTTCATCGCGCTGCTCGGGCCGTCGGGCTGCGGCAAGTCGACCGCGCTCAACTGCATCGCCGGCTTGCAGCCGTTGACGGGCGGCGGCATCTGGCTCGACGACAAACGCATCGACATCCTGCCGCCCGAAAAACGCGGCTTCGGCATGGTGTTTCAGAACTACGCGCTGTTTCCGCACATGTCCGTGCTGGACAACGTCGGCTTCGGACTCAAGATGCGCGGCGTGTCGAAGGCGGAAGCGACGAAGCGCGCGAAGGCCGCGCTGAATCTGGTGCAGTTGATCGGACACGACGCGAAGCTGCCCGGCCAGCTTTCCGGCGGCCAGCAGCAGCGCGTGGCGATTGCGCGCGCGATCGTCATCGAGCCGCCGCTCGTGTTGATGGACGAACCGCTATCCAATCTCGACACGAAGCTGCGCATCGAAATGCGCGCCGAAATCCGCCGCATCCACGGCAAGCTGGAGCGCGCGACCATCTACGTGACGCACGATCAGGACGAGGCGCTCTCGATGGCCGACCGCATCGTCGTGATGAAGGAGGGCGTCGTGCAGCAAGTCGCGTCGCCGAGGGAAGTCTATTCGCGGCCGAAGAACCTGCACGTCGCGCGTTTCATGGGCTTTCGCAACGTCGCGCCGTTCACGCTCGAAGGCACGCAGGGCGAAACGGTGGCCGTGAGTGCGAACGGCGTGCGTCTTCTCGGCACGCCGATGGAAGGCTTCGACAGCAAGAGCGTCAGTGTCGCGCTGCGTCCGGAAGACCTGGAGCGCGCCTCGCCGGGCGATCAGAATGCATTCGATGCGCGCGTCGAAACCGTCGAATACGGCGGCCGCGATTCGCTGATTCGCGTGGACACCGCGTTCGGCAAGCTGTGGGCGCGCATCCTGGGCGAATGCACGGAAGGCGAGCGCATCGCGTTGCGCGTCGCGCCGTCGAAGGCGCTCGTCTATGGACAAGAACGCGGAGAAGAGAAATGATCGCGCTTCCCGCGCAGCGCGACGCGAAGGGCTGGCTCGTCGCGCCGGCGCTCGTTTTCATCATCGCGCTCTTCATTTATCCGTTTGCCTACGGGCTCATGCTCTCGTTCAATCCGATGAACGGCGGCGGCGCATGGGCGAACTACGTAACGTTCTTCACCGACACGTCGATGTGGCCGACGATCATCGTCACGCTGAAGCTCGCCGTGCCCGCGACGATCATCAACGTCGGCGTGTCGGTGCCGGTCGCGTTCGCGCTCCGGCGCTCGTCGCCGTATCAGAAGTTCGCGACGACGCTGCTCGTCATTCCGGTGACGCTCGGCACCGTGCTGATCGCCGACGGCATGCTCACGTACTTCAGTCCGAACGGCTGGTTTCCGCAGGCGATTCAGGCGCTGCATCTGTACGGCGACGAAGTGCGGCTCACGCATAACTACTGGGGCGTGCTGATCTCGCTGATCGTGTCGGGCTTTCCGTTCGCGTTCCTGCTCACGCTCTCGTATGTGACGGGCATCGATCCGACGCTCGCCCGCGCCGCCGCGACGCTCGGCGCGAGTCCGTGGCAGCAGTTCCGCCAGATCTATCTGCCGCTGCTTCTGCCCGGCCTCACGATGACCGCGTGCCTTTCGTTCGTGCAGGCGTTCTCGGTGTTTCCGTCGGCGGTGCTGCTCGGCGCGCCGGCCGGCCCCACGCGCGTCATTTCGATCGCCGCATCGGAGGCCGCGTTCGAGAGCTACGATTACTCGCTCGCCTCGACGATCGCCATCGTGATGGGCTTCGTGCAACTGCTGGTCGTGGGCGGCATGCTGGGCGCGCGCCGCTTCTTCTACACCGGCCCGGTGACGGGAGGCAAAGGCTGATGACTACCGACAACCGAGCCGCGTCGAGCTGGCAGGCAGAAGCGCCGACTCAACGCTCCGGCAAGAAAATGAAACAGCAAGCGAGCCTGCGCGACAGGCTGTGGAAGACGTTCGTCTGGATCACGATGGGCTTTTTCCTCGTCAACGTGCTGCTGCTCATCGCGACGGTCGCGGTCAACTCCGTCGCGACGCGCTGGTTCGGCACGCTGTTGCCGCAAGGCTTCACGCTGCACTGGTACGCGCAGGCGTGGAGCGACTTCCAGTTGTCGAGCGTGCTGCTCGTCACGCTCGAAGTGGTGGGCGCGGTGGTGCTGCTGTCCATTCTGCTCGGCGTGCCGGCCGCGTATGCGCTCGCGCGCGTGCAGTTTCCGGGCAAGCGTTTCGCGATGCTCGTCTTTCTGCTGCCCTTGATGGTGCCGCCCGTGACCTACGGCATCCCGATGGCCACCGTCATGTACAAGTTCCATCTGGCCGGCACGCTGACCGGCGTGATCCTCGCGAACCTCGTGCCGGCGCTGCCGTTCGTGATTCTGGTGATGACGCCGTTCATCGAGCAGATCGATCCGAATCTCGAATCCGCCGCGCGGATTTTCGGGGCGAACACGGCGCGCTATTTCCGCTACGTGCTGCTGCCGCTGCTCGTGCCGGGCATGCTCGCGGCGGGGCTGCTCGTGCTGGTGCGGACCATCGGCATGTTCGAGCTGACGTTCTTCACCGCCGGGCCGACCACGCAGACGCTCGTCGTCGCGCTGTACTACGCCGTGTTTTCGACGGGCGTGCGCGCGCCGCAATCGATCGACGCCATGGCGATGATCTACATGGCCATCACGCTCGTCTGGGTGCTGATCGCGCTGCAGTTCGTGAGTCCGACGCAGCTCGTTTCGCGCGTGAAGGAGCAGCGTCAGTGATGCGCGCGGTGATCGATCTGAAGGCCGAGCCGCTGTTGCGCATCGCGAGCGGCGCGCATGTGCTGGAACTCGCGCCGGCGGCTGGCGGGCGCATCACGCGCTTCTCGACGCGAGACGATCGTGGCGTGCATGACTGGCTCGTGCCGATCACGGCCTCGAACTGGCCGTGCGATGCGTGGCCGAAGGGCGGCAGCTATCCGCTGGTGCCGTTCTCCAACCGCGTGCGCGACGCGCGGTTTCCCGCGCCCGACGGCGCGCGCATCGAACTGGCGACGTTTCCCGGCATGGCGCACGCGCTGCACGGCTTCGGCCAGTACGCGCCGTGGAGCGTCGAGCGTCACGACGCGGATTGCATCGAGATGCGCTATGTCCATCGCGCGAGCGAGCATGGCTGGCCGTGGGCGTTCGACGCCATCCAGACGATTCGCGCGACCGCCGAAGGCGCGCACATGTCGATGCGCGTCGTCAACCGGTCGTCGCAGCCGATGCCCGCGGGCTTCGGCTTTCATCCGTACTTCGCGGCGGAGCGCGCCGAACTCGACGCGTCCACGCTCTGGCGGCACGAAGCGGAAATCGCGCTCGGACCGTCCGACGATGCGCCGCCGCGCCGCCATGTCAAGGAATCGGGCGGCTATACGCGTTATCTGAGCGGCTGGGTCGGGCGTGCGACGCTTTCCTACGCGAACGGCCGCACGCTCGCGCTGACCGCCGATGCCGCGCTCGGCCATGCGATCGTGCATTGCCCCGCGGGTGGCGCGTATCTCTGCGTCGAGCCGGTCTCGCATGTGAGCGACGGCTTCAATCTCGATGCGCAAGGCATCCGGGGAACGGGCGTCGTCGTCGTGCCGGCGGGTGGCGAAATCGCGGCGTCGCTCGCGATGACGGTGACGGCCGGCGTCTGAGGCGCGTGACGCGCCCGGCGTATCAGCGGGCGACGGGCGCGAAGAAGAACGCATCGATCAGATCGACGATGCGCCACGTCGAGCAGGGACGCCTGCAGTGCGCGTCGAAGCCGGCATCCTTGAGCGTCTGCACCGGATCGGCGGGCCATACGTTGCTCATCGCGACGAGCAGGCGGCCCGTCGCGTCCGCATCCATGCGCAGCGTGCGCAGAAAGACATAACCCGATTCGCTGTCGAGACACGTATCGAGGACGAGCGCCTGCGGCTGCCACGCAAGCACGAGCGCGCGCACCGACTTCAGGTCCTGCGAATGGATGACCTGCAAGCCCTTCAGACGAAGCTGCATGGCGAGCGTATCGCCGATGGACTTGTCCTTGTGCGCGATCAACACGCGGCGCGCGCAATCGCCCGCGCGCGCCCGCTTGATGCGCCACAGCGCGAACTCGCGCTCGTTGTCCGTGAGACGGCTCGCCATGTCGTCCTCCTCGTCGTGAGCGGATCGCGTGTCGATTCGAATGCGGCCAGTGTCGGCGCTTCGTGCCGTGTCCTGAACCCGGCGCGCGTGGGGACGCGGGGGAATTTTCGGGGACCGCTGAACCTATCCCTGCCAATGGAGGGATGGATGGCATGCGCGCCGCGCGTAACATCGAAGGCGTTCTCGGGGGCTTGCAATGGAAAACGGCTACTTCAAAACAGTATTGCTGGTAGAGGACGAAGGGCTCACGCGGAGCGCGATGAAAAGCCTGATCCTCGCGAACGAGCCGTTGCTCGAGATCGACGAAGCCGACGGCGTCGAACAGGCGAAAGCGAAGCTCGCCGCCGGATCATACGATCTGATGTTCCTCGACTATCACCTGCGCGGACAGGCCACCGGCATGGACCTGCTCAACTGGATACGCGAGGAAGAGCGCGAGGTGCAGACCATCATGCTGTCCGCGCAGGACGACCGCGGACACCGTGCTCGAATGCATCAGAAATGGCGCGTGCGGTTTCATCTCGAAGGGCAGCGAGCAGGGCGCGAGCGTGTTCCGCGAAGCGCTGAAGACCATTCTCAACGGGCGCGTCTATCTGCCCAACACCGTGCTCGGCAAGGGCGGCCACAGTCCGAAGCCGGTTTCGACGCACGCGGGCGTCACCGTCGAGTCGCTCGATTTGCCGCCGCGTCTCACCGAGACGCTGCGCTATCTGCTGCAAGGGCTGTCGAACAAGGCCATCGCGCGCAAGATGAACATCAGCGAAAACACCGCCAAGGAATATTCGAGCGATCTGCTTGCGCGCTTTCACGTCACGCGCCGGACGTTTCTGATCGTCGAAATGGCGCGGCGAGGAATCGAGATGCCGATGGGGAATGCGTCGTCGGCGTCCTAAGCGGCCGTTCGACACTTTCCTCGTTTCTCACGAAATTCTCAAAATTCTGACGATTTCCGCCGAGATGGTAAGGTAGAGCCCGTTTATTTCGAGACGGGAAACGCGCAGGTGAACAGCAGGTCGATGTTAATCAGAATGAAAGGCGCCGGGACGTTGATCGCGTCCGCAACGGCGTTCGTACTCGCGGCATGCGCGCCGCTTCCCCAGCAACAAAGCGCGGCCGATGCCGCCGCCGCCGCGTCCGCTGCATCGGCGGCGCAGGCCGCGTCTGCCGCAGCCGCAGCGAAGGCCGCCGCGCCCGCACCGGGGCCGACGGAGCAGCGCATCGTTGTCGGCGGGGCGAGCGGATTTCGCGTCACCGTGACGACTACGCCGCCCGCGCAAGTCTGCGACAACACCGCTTTCGCCGATGGCGTGCGCTACGGCTATGCGCTGACGTGGAACCGGCTCGTCGGCGAAGAGGCGCGGGCGAGCGGCGGCAAGCCCGCCAAAACGAAGCTCGCCAAGTTCGATCCCTCCGCGATCCACTCGCAGGACGACCAATACAAGATCGAGTGGAACGGCAAGGAGCGCGCGAACGCGTGCGCCTCGGACGGCTATTTGATCGGGCGCGTCGTCGGCACGCATCTCGCGGGCGTCGACATGCGCAGCGGCAAGCCGTCGTAAGCGCTCAGTCGCAGGCGTGCGTGGCCGTCACGTAGCGGCTCGCCGCCGCGATGTCGCCGTAGATCGTGTAGCCCGTGCCCTGCGCGGACGGTTGCGCGACGGTCAGTACCGTCGATGCGCCGCCGCGTCCCGGCACCGACACCGCTTCCGAATCCGCGCCGAGGCCATATTCCCGCACGCGCGCGCCGAGCGGCATCCACTTCGCTTTCACGCACTTGATGAACTCGAAGGTCGCGAGCGTGGATGTGCCCGAGCCGATCGGCACGGTCTTGAGAAGTGCGTCGTCGGTCGAGACGCAGCCGGTGAGCGCCACGGTAAAACACGCCGCCATCAGGGTTGCAACGATTTTTCTCATCTTTCCGATGCCCTTGGTCCAGGTATCCGCTTAGTCTTGCACGCGCTGTTGCGTGGATTCCATTGACTGACAGCAGCGATCGCGCCCGGCCCGCGCGGCCATTGCGCCCGAGGGTTATCGCCCGAGGTTATCGCCGATTAACAGTCAAGTCGGGTCAACCGCCGCCGTTATACAGGCGTTTCTTGCACTGAGAAGTCTCCTACGGCGCGAGCGCAGCCAGCGAAAGCCGAAGCCGCGCGCCCACTGTGCATCATGCGCGGCCCCCGATAACAACGATTAGCGCTGCAACCGGCAGTCTCACCGCCAGCGGCAGCGCGAGCAAGTTCAGAAAACGCATGTCTCGCAGAAAGTTGTTCGCCTGGCTTCGCGCCATTCCATTGCCCGGACGTTCGTCTGGCGCTTCCTTCGATTTCCAGCGGTTCGCCGCGCCCGTGCTCACGGTCATCGTGGGCGCGCTGCTGCTCGTGGTGTTCCAGCATTTGTCGCATGCGGTCGACTACAAGTCGGTCGTCCGCTCGCTGCGGATGCTCACGCCCGGCGCGTGGGGCGCGGCGCTCTTCGCGACGGCGCTCTCCTTCGCGGCGCTCGTCGGGCGCGATGCCGTCGGGCTGCGGCATATCGGCGCGAGCGTGCCGCGCTCGCTGCTGTGGGTCGGCGCGACGGTCGGCTCGGCGCTCGGCAACGTGACGGGCTTCGGCGCGCTGACGGGCGGCGCCGTGCGCTGCCGCGTCTACGGCGCCGCCGACGTCACGCCGACGCAGGTCGGCCGCCTGTCCATTTTCACAGGCGTGACGCTCGCGCTGTCGCTCGCATTCATGGCCGCGCTCGGCACGGTCGCCTCGGCGGGCACGCTCGCCGGCATGCTGCATCTTTCGCCGGTGGCACTGCGCGCGATCGGCGCGGCGCTGCTCATCGCGTTCGCCGCGATGCTCCTCTTTTGCGGACGCGAGCAGCGCACGTTGCGCGCACGCGTGACATGGCTCGCGTTCACCGTGCCGTCGCGCCGCGACTTCATCGCGCAGACGGCGCTCGCGGTGGTCGACGTATTCGGCGCGGGCCTCGCGCTCTGGGCGATGCTGCCCGGCGCGCACGTCGGCTTCGGCGAATTCATGACGGTCTTCTCGACGGCGATGCTGCTCGGCATGATCGGCCACACGCCGGGCGGCGTCGGCGTGTTCGAAGCGGCGATGGTCTTCGCGCTCGGCGGCAACGTCGCGACGCCCGACGTGCTCGCCGCGCTGCTCGCGTATCGCGCGATCTACTTCGGCCTGCCGCTGATTCTTTCCGCCGCCGTGATGGCCGCGTTCGAAGGCCGCGCGCTCAAGGGCCGGTTCGCGTTTCTGAGCCCGCAGCGCGTCTCGCAGCTCGCGCCGCTCTTTCTCGCGATCGTCGCGTTCGCGGCCGGCTCGATGCTCGTCATTTCCGGCGCGACACCCGCGTTCAAGATGCGTATCGCGCTGTTGCAGACGGTCATCCCGCTTTGGGTGCTCGAAAGCTCGCAACTGCTCGGCAGCGTGCTCGGCGTGATGCTGCTTTTCGTCGCGCGCGGCCTGATGCGCCGGCTCGATGCCGCGTGGTGGGTTGCGCTGGTGCTCGCGGTGGCGAACTTCGCGCTGTCGCTCGCGAAGGGTCTCGCGTTCGTCGAAGCGGGCGTGCTCGCGTTTCTCATCGGGCTGCTCGTGCTGACGCGCGATCGCTTCAGCCGCCGCGCGTCGCTCTTTGCCGAGCGCTTCACGGCGACGTGGCTGTTTTCGGTCGGCATGGTGATGGCCGTCGCCGTTTGGATCATGTTCTTCGCGTTTCGCGACGTTCCGTACAACACGGATCTCTGGTGGCAGTTCGCGTTCGACGAGCGCGCCCCGCGTGCGCTGCGCGCGACGCTCGCAGCGGGCGTGTTCGCGTGTGCGTTCGCCGTCTGGCAACTGCTGCGTCCCGCTGCGGGCCGCTTCGAGAAGCCCGCGCCGCAGGATCTCGCCGATGCCGCGCGCATCTTCCGCGCGCAGGAGCGCAGCGACGCCGGCCTCGCGATGATGGGCGACAAGAGCTTCCTCTTCTCCGAGTCGCGCGAGGCGTTCCTGATGTATGCCAAGCACGGCCGGACGTGGGCCGCGCTGCACGATCCGGTCGGCCCGCGCAGCGAGTGGCCGGGGCTGATTCGCCGCTTCGTCGAACTCGCGCATTCGCACAACGGCCGCGCCGCGTTCTATCAGGTCCGCGCCGACGCGCTGCCGCTCTATCTCGACGCCGGTCTCACGCTGAGAAAGCTCGGCGAAGAGGCGCACGTCGCGCTGTCGGACTTCGATCTCAAGGGCTCGCATCGCGCGCATCTGCGCTATGCGTTGAAGCGCGGCGAACGCGACGGTTTCGACACGGAACTGATCGGGCCGGAGCGCATCGCCGAAAGCATGCCGATGCTGCGCGAAATCTCGGACGACTGGCTCGATAGCCGCTCCGCGCGGGAGAAGAGCTTCTCGGTCGCGGCCTTCAACGAGGAATATCTGGCGGCGCAGTCGGTGCTGCTCGTGCGTCAGGCGGGCGCGCCCGTCGCGTTTGTCACCTTCATGACGACGGATCTCAACACCGAAGCGACCGTCGGCGTGATGCGCCATGTCGCGAGTGCGTCGTCGTATGCGATGGAATACCTCTTCACGAAACTCGCGCTGCATCTGAAGGACGCGGGTTTCAGGTCGCTCTCGCTCGGCATCGCGCCGCTGTCGGGGATGGAGCCGACGCCGCTTGCGTCGCACTGGCATCGGTTCGCCGGTCTTATCTGGCGCTTCGGCGGGCGCTTCTACAACTTCCGCGGCCTGCGCGGATTCAAGAGCAAGTTCCAGCCGCATTGGGAGCCGCGTTATCTGGCGGCGTCCGGTTCGGTCGGCGTGTTTTTCACTTTGGCGGATCTCTCGCTGCTGGCGGGAGGCTGGCGTTCATGATCTCTTTCGGCAAGAAACTCGCGGCGGCCGCCGTCTGCGGCGTCTCCTTCTTTGGCGCGGCGCACGCCAGCACCATTCCCGGCGGCCGCTACGGACAAGTCACGCTCGTGAAGCCCTCGGGCGACATGACCGGCTTCGTCGTGCTGTTTTCGGAGAAGAGCGGCTGGAACGCAGCCGATCAGCAGGCCGCCGACGCGCTCGCCGCCAAAGGTGCGATGGTGATCGGCGTCGACACGATGCAGTACGCGAAGCGTCTCAAGGCCGACAAGTCCGAGAAGGAATGTCACAACCTGGTTGGCGACGCGGAGAACATGAGCCATCAACTCGAGCGCACCGTGCAGTCCGATCACTACTTCGCGCCGATTTTGATCGGCACGGGGCAGGGTGCGATCGTCGCGGAAAGCTCGCTCAAGCAGGCGCCCGACAATACCGTCGCGGGTGCGGTGTCGCTCGGCGCGGACCCGATGCTCGACGCGCGTTTCAATCCGTGCGCACCGGATACGACCATCATCCACGCGAAGGGCCTGCCGGGTTTCTTCGAATACACCGCCGTGCTCGAAGCGGGCCGCACGAAGGCCGATGCGATCGTCGGGATGACCGCGCCGCATCTGAAGAAGCCGGAAACGGCGGCCACGGCGACGGCGGCATCGCAACCGAAGAAGAGCGCGTCTGCCCTCGAAGGCGATGTGTCCGATCTGCCGCTCATCGAATTGCGCGCGGCGCAGCCGACGGATCTGCTCGCCATCGTCATTTCCGGCGACGGCGGCTGGCGCGATCTCGACAAGACGATGGCGCTCGCGCTCCAACGCGACGGCGTATCGGTCGTCGGCATCGACTCGCTGCGCTATTTCTGGAGCGAGAAGTCGCCGCAGCAGACGGCATCGGACATCGCGCGCGTGATCCGCACGTATAACGCGCGCTGGCATACGAGCCACGTCGCGCTCGTCGGCTACTCGTTCGGCGCGGACGTGATGCCGTTCGCCTACAACCGCCTGCCCGACGCGGTGCGCGCGCAGGTGTCGTATGTCTCGCTGATGGGCTTCGCGCCCGACGCGGATTTCCAGATTCGCGTGACGGGCTGGCTCGGCATGAAGGCGAGCGAAAAGGCGCTCAACGTCAAGCCCGAACTCGCGAAACTGCCGCCCGCGATGGTTCAGTGCATCTACGGCGAAAACGAGGAAGACACGCTCTGCCCGGCGCTCACGAAAACGGGCATCGAAGTGGTGAAGCTGCCGGGCGATCACCACTTCGGCGGCGATTACGACGCGCTCGCGCGCCGCATTCTGGCGGGCTGGCGCAGGCAGATCGCGGCGCGGCAGGGCGCGTGAGCGGCTGCGACAGTCAGCGCCGATCCCGCTCTCACTTGAGCGGCCCGAGATAATCGCGCTTGCCGATCGGCGCGCCCAAGTGACGCAGGATGTCGTGCGTCGTCGCCACATGGAAGTAGAAGTTCGGCAGCCCGAATCCGAACAGATAATCCGCGCCCGAGAACGACGGCGAAAATTCCGGAAACTTGAGCGTGACGGTGCGCGTTTCGCTGCCCGCAAGCGTCGCTTCTGGAATGCTCTTCAAATACGCGATCGTGTTCGCGATCCGCGTCTGCAACGCGTCGAACGTGTCTTCGTTGTCCTCGAAACGCGGCGCTTCCACGTCTGAAAGACGCTGCGCGGAGAGCTTCGCCGTGTCGCTTGCGCGCTGAATCTGCGCGGCGAGCGGCAGCATGTCGGGCGCAAGGCGCGCGGCGATGACATCGGCGTGAGCGATGCCTTTTTCATCGGCGAAGGCGGCGCCTTTCTCCAGCAGTGACGAACAGACTTCCAGCCCGCGGATAAACACGGGAATCGACGCGCGATACATCGAGATGGACATGGTCTTGCGCTCCTTGAGATTGTATGGACTGCCGCCGCCGGAAGCCTGTGCGAAAGCGCGGTCTCAGCGACAGGGCCGACAAGCATAGCGCCGCGCAGAAGGGTGCGCTCGAATGGCAGCCGGCGAGCGTTAGTCACGGTCGCGCGCATGCCGCGCTTGCCATTCGCGCAATGCGCGCTCGTAGCGTTCCAGCGCTTCGTGATAGAGATCGAACACGCAGGGATCGCAGCCGGATCGGCAGCAATCGTCCGGCGATGGACGCTCGGGCGGAGTGGGGCGCGGATCGTCCGCGCTGTCGTCGGGATGGGTCATGAGACAAGCGTAGCCTGAGACTGGACGAACCGTCTGGCCGTCACGCGCGCTCGGCCACCTGCATGCGACTAAGTTTTGGCGGGGCGCGCAAAACGCGCGATGCGATACTGCGCGAGAAGCCGCCGGTGCTTCAAGGCATCAAGAAGCCATCAAACCCGCCCGGACTTGAGGAACTTGCTCGATGAACCACACCGTCAGGCTCGCGATTCTCGGCGGGCTCTTCGCCGCCATCCTCGCTGGCTGCGCCTCACGCCCCGAAGCGAACGCGCCGGGCAACCAGACGCCGTACAGCGCGGAAATCCGCCGCACGCAATCGGGCATTCCGCACGTCCGCGCAGCCGACTGGGGCAGTCTCGGCTTCGGATACGGCTACGCGCAGGCGGAGGACAATCTCTGCACGCTCGCCGATGGCTTCGTCACCTATCGCGGCGAGCGCTCAGCGTATTTCGGCGCGGACGCGCGCGCGTCGAGTCCGTCGATTTTCGGTGAGCCGCGCAATCTCGATGCCGACTTTTTCTTCCGCCTCGTCGACGACGATGCCGCCGTCGCCCGCTACCGCGCCGCGCAGCCACCGGACTTGCGCGAACTCATCGACGGTTTCGCGAGCGGCTATAACCGCTACGTCGCGGACCTCAAGGCCGGCGGCTCTCCCGGCGCGCACGCGTCATGCCGCG
The DNA here is from genome assembly GCF_022879595.1 of Caballeronia sp. Lep1P3. NCBI lineage: Bacteria > Pseudomonadati > Pseudomonadota > Betaproteobacteria > Burkholderiales > Burkholderiaceae > Caballeronia > Caballeronia sp. Lep1P3. Next base: position 599,289 of record NZ_CP084266.1, read on the forward strand.
GCGCGCCGTGGATCGGCGACATCGGCCCGGACGACATCTATCGCCGGCTGATCGCGGCGAATCTCGCGGGCGGTTCGGCGCGCTTCGTGCAGGCAATCGCGGCGGCGCATCCACCGAAGGCGGCGAGCGCCGCATCGCTCGATTCGAATGACCTCCGGCACGGCGTCGGCGATGTCGCGGGCATCGGCAGCAACGCGCTCGCGTTCGGCGCGCCCATCACGCGCGACAAGCGCAGCATCCTGTTCGGCAATCCGCACTGGTTCTGGCGCGGCCCGGACCGCTTCTATCAGGCGCAACTCACGATTCCCGGCCGGCTCGACGTGGCGGGCGTGTCGTTTCTCGGCGTGCCGCTCGTCGTGCTCGGCTTCAACGAGAACATTGCGTGGACGCATACGGTGTCCACCGGGCGGCGTTTCGGCATCTACGAGATAACACTCGATCCCGCTGACCCGACGCGCTATATGTTCGACGGCGCAAGCCAGCCGATGACGCCCGTGCCGCTCACCGTGCGCGTGCGCCGCGCGGACGGCGCGCTCGACTCCGTGTCGCGCACGCTGTACCGCACGCGCTTCGGGCCGGTCGTCGACTTGTCCGCGATGAACCGCACGCTCGGCTGGAACGCGCAGCGTGCCTACGCGCTCGCCGACGTGAACGCGGACAACGTGCGCAGCTTCGAGAACTTCTTCGCGTGGAATCAGGCGCGCTCGCTGGACGATTTCATCGCGATTCAGAAGCGCTACGCGGCGATTCCGTGGGCGAACACCTTCGCGATAGGCCGTGGCGACGCGCGCGTGTGGTTCGCGGACATCGGCCCGATTCCGGGCGTGCCCGACGCGCTCGCCGATGCCTGCACGACGCAGACGGGACGCGCGGTCGCGGGCCGCATGCCGGGCGTGCCGTTCCTCGACGGCTCGAAGAGCGCGTGCGTCTGGCGCACGTCGGCGGGAAGCGTGACGCCGGGCACGCTGCCCGTCGACCGGTTGCCGAGCCTGCTGCGCGGCGATTACGTCGGCAATTTCAACGACAGCTTTTGGCTCACGAACGCGAACGTGCCGCTCGCGGGTTACCCGCGCATTCTCGGCGCGACGCGCGAAGAGCAGTCCTTGCGCACGCGTTACGGGCATCTGCTCGCCGCGCGGCTGCAGCGCGAGCGCGGCGGCATCACGCGCGAGGCGGTGGAATCGGCGGTGCTGGAATCGCGTTCCATGTCGGAAGAGTTGTACCGCCAGCCGCTCCTCGACGCGGTTTGCACACCGGGCGATATGGCGAGCACGCTCAACGATGCCTGCGACGTGCTGCGCAAATGGCACGGCACCGCCGAGATCGACGCGCGCGGCGCGAATCTATGGGACGAGCTGTGGCGGCGCCTCGCGCGCATCCCGCCGCAGCGTCTTTTTGCGACACCGTTCGATCCGTCGCGCCCGCTGGCGACGCCGAGCGGCCTGAAGGTGTCCGATCCAGCCGTCGTGCAGGACATGCGGCAGGCGCTGAGCGGCGCGGCGCTTTCGCTGCGATTGAACGGCTTCGCGCTCGATTCGCGGCGCGGCGACCTGCTTTACACGACGCGCAACGGCGCGCGCGTGCCGCTTTTCGGCGGCTGCGACGAGGCGGGTTATTTCACGGTCGTCTGCGCGGGACGGCCGCTCGACGCGAAGGGCTACCCGATGGACGCGAGCGGCGAGGGCGACAGTTACATGCAGGTCGTCACGTTCGCGGGGAACGCAGAGGGCGCTCAGGGCGCTCAGGGCGTGGAGGCGGACACGATGCTCGCGCCGTCCGAATCCGACGATCCCGCCTCGCCGCATTCCGGCGACGCGACGCGTCTCTTCGCCGCCAAGCGCTGGCAGCGCTTTCCGTTCACCGACGAAGCAATCGACGCCGATCCGGCCATGACGCGCGTCGTCGTCACCGGCGCGCGCTGACGAAAATCCGCGTGCGCGCAAAAAAAGTCTGAAGGCGGCGCAGCGTCGGGCGAAGTAAAAAAAGCCGTCTATGATGGAGGTTTGCCCGCACGGAACCCTCTCATGACTACTGGCGACAGCACTCAACACGAAGAAGCGGTACGGCTCGATTCCGCCGCGCTGCAGGAATTCGTCGACCGCAAATGGAACGACGAAATCGTTCCCGCGCTCACCGACTACATCGCGGTGCCCGCGAAAAGCCCCATGTTCGACGCGGACTGGGCACGGCACGGCTTCATCGAGCGCGTGGTGACGGACGCCGTCGACTGGGTCAAGGCGCAGCCGGTCAAGGGCCTGAAGGTTGAAATCGTGCGGCTCACGGGCCGCACGCCGGTGATCTTCTTCGAAGCGCCCGCGACGCGCTCGGGCAGCGCCGAAACCGTCGTGCTGTACGGCCATCTGGACAAGCAGCCGGAGTTCGAAGGCTGGCGCAGCGACCTCGGCCCGTGGACGCCCAAGCTCGAAGACGGCAAGCTCTACGGACGCGGCGGCGCCGACGACGGCTACGCCACCTACGCCAGCATCACCGCGCTCGCGGCACTGGATGCGCAGGGCGTCGAGCGGCCCCGCTGCGTCGGCATCATCGAGACCTGCGAGGAGTCGGGCAGCTACGACTTGCTGCCGTACATCGACGCGCTGCGCGAGCGCCTGGGCGATGTCGGCCTCGTCATCTGCCTCGATTCGGGCGCGGGCAACTACGATCAACTGTGGCTCACCACGTCGCTGCGCGGCCTCGTCGCGGGCGACCTCGAAGTGCAGGTGCTCGAAGAAGGGCTGCATTCGGGCGGCTACGGCGGCATCGCGCCGTCCACGTTTCGCATCATGCGGCAACTGTTCGAGCGCCTCGAAGACGCCGCGACCGGCAATCTGCTGCCGAAGGACTTCCATTGCACGATTCCCGCGCAACGCCTGCGCGAAGCCGAAGCAACGGCGCACATTCTCGGCGACGATGTCTGGAAAAAGCTGCCGTGGAGCTGCGGTCAGGACGGCGGCAGCGTCCTGCCGACCACGACCGATCCCAAGGAAGCGCTGCTCAATTCGACGTGGCGCCCTTCGCTGACGGTGACGGGCGCGTCGGGCCTGCCGGCGCTCGCGGATGCCGGCAACGTGCTCGCGCCGCGCACCGCGTTCAAGCTGTCGCTGCGTCTGCCGCCGCTCGTCGAAGCGACGGAGGCGGTCGCGCAGCTCAAGTCGCTGCTCGAATTCGATCCGCCTTACAACGCGAAGGTGACGTTCAAGCCCGAAGCGGGCGCGGCGACCGGATGGAGCGCGCCGGAGCTTGCGCCCTGGCTCGGCTCTTCGCTCAACGACGCGTCGCGCCGTCATTTCGGCGCCGACGTCGCATACATCGGGCAGGGCGGCACGATTCCACTCATGAACACGCTGAAAGAAGGCTTTCCGCGCTCGCAGTTCATGGTGTGCGGCGTGCTCGGCCCCAAGTCGAACGCGCACGGACCGAATGAATTCCTGCATGTGCCGTATGCGCGCAAGCTGACGGCGGCGGTGGCGGAGGTCATCGCGGCGGCGCCCTGAGCGGTTTCTGGCTTCGTCGAAGTTCCTGCTTACGCCCGCTCTCGCGGGCGTTTTCTTTGCCCGTCCGCAGCCTTTTCTCGAAAACCAACTGGTAAGGCCAGTTGATCGTCTGTAAAGTGTTAAGCCCGCGCGCGTTTCTCACGTTTTTCATGCTTCTCGAATAAGGGAACGCGCCAGCCATCGACCTAGGAGACGAGAGTCGCAATGAACCAAATCAGCAAACCCGAGCTGCGCATCAACGCCGACACGCTGAACGCCTATGTCCGCGCGATCTGGGAACATGCCGGCAGCACCCCGCGCGAAGCCGAACTGGTCGCGAATCACCTCGTGATGGCGAATCTGTCGGGCCACGATTCGCACGGCGTCGGCATGATTCCGCGCTACGTGGCGTCGCTGGCGGACGGCCAGCTCACGCTCAACACGCACGCCGAAATCGTCCGCGACGCGGGCGCGGTGCTGACCGTCGATGGACGCAAGGGCTTCGGGCAGGTCGTCGCTTACGAGGCGATGGAATTCGGCATCGAGCGCGCGAAGAAATTCGGCGTCGCGGCGGTCGGCCTGCGCAATGCGCATCACATCGGGCGCATCGGCCATTGGGCGGAGCAGTGCGCGGACGCGGGCCTCGTGTCGTTCCACTTCGTGAACGTCGCGGGCGATCCGCTCGTCGCGCCGTTCGGCGGCATCGACCGGCGTTTTGGCACGAACCCGTTCTGCGCCGCGTATCCGCGCGACGGCAAGCGCCCGCTGGTACTCGATTTCGCGACGGCGGGCATCGCTTACGGCAAGACGCGCGTTGCGTACAACAAGGGCGTGCAGGTCGCGCCGGGCATGCTGCTCGACCACGAAGGCCGCCCGACCGTCGAGCCGAAGGTGATGCACGAGGAGCCGTTCGGATCGCTCACGGCGTTCGGGCTGCACAAAGGCTCGGGTCTCGCCGCGCTGTGCGAGATTTTCGGCGGTGCGCTCTCGGGCGGCTACACGACGCACGAAAGCACGCTCGAGAAGTCGAGCGCGATCTTCAACTGCATGACTTCGGTGATCCTCGATCCCAACGCGTTCGATGCGCCCGCCGCGCAAGCCGAAGCGGAAGCATTCCTCGAATGGATGAAGGCTTCGCCGCGCGCGGAAGGCGTCGATGCGATCCACGCGCCCGGCGAGCCGGAAGAAGCGCGACGCGCGGAACGCGGCGCGAACGGCGTGCCGATCGACCCGACCACGTGGAAGCAGATTCGCGAATCCGCGCAGAAGTCGGGCATGACGGAGGCCGAGATCGTGCCTTTCGCCGACGCGCTGAAGTAAGCGCGTCGGGCGCGGCGGGGGCGGCGAATTGGTCAAGCCAATCTCGCCGCGCCGAGCCGCGTCCACGTCACCGAACCATCTCTTTTTCGATCCATTCGATGACCGAATCGCGCTTCGGCTGCCAGCCGAGCAGCGTGCGGGCGCGCTCGCCGCGCACGCGGCTGTTCGAGCCGAGACCGTAGGACGCCATTTCGTAGCCCCATTCCTTGATCGCTTCGTCCAGCGGCCAGTCTTCCGGCCCACGCAGGCCGAGCGCCTGCGCCATCGCGGTGGTCATGTCGCGGAACTGCGCCTCGCCGCTCTCGATGAAATAGAACGTGCCCGCCGGCGTCTTCTCGAGCGCGCGGCGGTAGGCATCGACGACGTCGTCGATATGCACGTTCGACCAAATGTTCATCCCGCGCCCCACATGCCGCACGACGCCGCTTTTCTTCGCCTGACGCTCGAGCCGCGGCAACTGCACGCTGGCCGTCTGCGGAATCGCGCCGTGACCGTAGATGAGCGTGTTGCAGAGCACGGCGGAGCGCACGCCGCGTTTCGCGGCTTCGAGCACGAGATTGTCGATGGCGACGCGCGGCGCCTTGTCGGCGGTCGGTTCGGGGAGATTGTCCTCGGTATAGACGGAGTCCGACGCTTCGCCGCCCGACGCATCGCCGACGATGCTCGACCCGCTCGTATGCAGGAAGGGCTTGTTCGAGCCCTCGAGCGCGGCAATCAACGCTTCGACCGCGCCGCGATGATCGCTGCTCGCCGCGTTGATGACCGCGTCCGCGGCGCGCGCTTCGGTGGCGAGAAGCGCGGCGTCGTCCAGGCTGCCGACGACCGGTTCGATGCCCGCACGCTTCAGCGCTTCTTCCTGCTCCGCGCGGCGGATGAGTCCGCGCACGCGATGTCCGTCGCGCACGAGCCCCGCCGCAATCGAGCCGCCGATAAAACCGCCCGCGCCTGTCACGAAAACATTCATCGTCCTGCTCCAAGAGAATGAGGTGGGCAGAGTATGGCTCGCTTAGACTTTCGCATAAACGGTGGTAGTCTCAAATAAGCCTTGACTCCAAATCAACAATCGCCGCGCGGCCATGAAGACAAATACCGACGAACTGCTTGTTTTTGTCACCGTAATCGACAGCGGTTCGATGACGGCGGCGGCCGAAGCGCTCCAGCAGACCGTCTCGGGCGTGAGCCGGACGCTCACGCGCCTCGAAAAGAAACTCGACGCGACGCTCGTTCGCCGCACGACGCGCCGCCTGCAACTGACCGACGAGGGCGAACTTTTTCTCGCGCGCGCCCGTGCGATTCTCGCCGCGATGGACGACGCCGAAGAAGCCATCTCGCGCCGCCGCGAGCGCCCGGCCGGGCGGCTGCGCGTGGATGCGGCTTCGCCGTTCATGCTCCATTGCGTCGTGCCGCAGGTGAGGGCGTTCGCGTCGCTTTATCCTGACATCTCGCTCGAACTGACGAGCAACGAGCGCATCGTCGACTTGCTGGAGCAGCGCGTCGATATCGCCATACGCATCGGCGCGCTGCAGGATTCCACGCTGCACGCGCGTACGCTCGGCAGCAGCCGCTTGCGCGTGCTCGCGAGCCCGGCTTACCTTGCGGAACACGGCGAGCCGCGCGATACCGACGAACTGATGCGCGCACGGCTGATCGGCTTCACGGCGCCGGAGAGTCTCAATGACTGGCCGCTGCGTCGCGGCCGCTCGCCGTTCGTCACGATCGAGCCGGCTGTCCGCGCATCGAGCGGCGAGACGATCCGGCAGCTCGCGCTCGACGGCGGCGGCATTGCGTGTCTCGCGGAATTCATGACCGCCGCCGACATCGAAGCAGGACGCCTGCGCCCGATTCTCGACGACGCGCTGGAAGACGTGCGCCAGCCGATCAGCGCGGTGTTCTACCAGAGCGAATCGATGGCCGCGCGCACCCGCGCATTCCTCGACTTTCTCGCGAGCAGGCTCGCGCTTTGACGCGGACCGCGCCCGCATCTTTCCACCCAAACGGACCCGACGATGCCATCCATCGAAGCCATCAACGCTCCCGGCCTGCCGATCCCGGCCGGCCATTACAGTCACGCGACGCGCGCGGGCAATCTCGTCTGCGTGTCGGGGCAGTTGCCGATACGCGCGGACGGCACGCACACCGGCGACCTCCCGTTCGAAGAGCAGGCCGAACAGACGCTGACCAACTTGCGCACCGTGCTCGAAGCGGCGGGCGCGAGCTTCGCCGACTGCATCGAAGTGACGGTTTATCTCGCTGGCGTCGAGCACTGGAAGGCGTTCAACGACATCTACGCGCGGCACTTCGGCGCGTGGAAGCCGGCGCGCGCCGTCGTGCCCGTCGGCGCGCTGCACTACGGCTATCTGCTCGAAATATCGGCGCGCGCGTGGGTTGAACGAGAGCCGGCGCAGCGCGGTTAGGCCAGATCCAGCGAGCTCGTCAGATCGCCGAGCGGCGCTTCGCCGTTCGCCGCGAACGCCCGGTCCCGCGCGGCGACGCCGTCGAGCGGTGCGAGGCCGTGCACGCGCGAGATGAAGCGCAGGATCGAATTGGTGTCGTACACCGTGTGATCGACGTGGCCCTTCTTCGCCAACGGCGAAACGACGAGCGCCGGAATGCGCGAGCCGGGGCCCCAGCGGTCGCCCTTCGGAGGCGCGACGTGGTCCCACCAGCCGCCGTTTTCGTCGACGGTGACGATCACGACCGTGTTCTCCCACTGCGGTCCGCGCCGGATATGGTCGATGACGTTCGCGATGTGGCGGTCGCCCGAGGCGACGTCCGCGTAGCCCGCGTGCATGTTGAGATTGCCCTGCGGCTTGTAGAACGTGACGGGCGGCAGACGGCCGGCGTCGATGTCCGCGAGCAGCCTGTTCGTGGAAGGATCGTCGCCGAGGCCCGCATCGCGCAGATGCCGCTCGCGCGCGGCCGTGCCCGGCGCGAAATTGCGGAAGTAGTTGAACGGCTGGTGGTGATACTGGAAGTCGGGCACCGCGCCCGTATCGCGATGATCCAGCGCGTATTGCCACGCGCCGCTGTACCACGCCCAGTCGACGCTTTTTTCCGACAGGCGGTCGCCGATGGTCGCGTAGGACTGCGGGGGCAGCACGAGCGCGTTCGACGTATCGGCGAGACGCGGGTCGCCGCCGGGCGCGGCCTTCACGTTGCTCGGCTGATACGGCGGGAACATGGTGTTGACGGCATAGCCGTCGGCGGTCAGCGCGCCGTCGCGGACGAACTTCGGTGGGCCGTCCAGAGCGGATCGCGGCGAATCCGGCGCGAGCTTCAGGCGCGAGCCGGCGGGATCGTCGCCCTCGACGACGGCCAGCAGCTTTGCGGCCGGCCCGTTATGAGCGTCGGGATAGTAGGGCGCCTGAGCCGAGATCAGAAAGATGTGGTTCAGCCAGGAACCGCCGAATGCGGACATGAAAAAGTTGTCGCACAGCGTGTATTGCTGCGCGAGGCCCCATAGTTTGAGCGTATCCGCCGAATTCCGGTAATGGCCCATTACCAGACCGCCCGAGTCGCCCCACGCTGCGAACTGGTTGTTGCGCCCCGCGTTGATCTGCATCTGATTCTGGTAGAACCGATGCACGAGATCGCGCGTGATGACGCTGTTCGGCAGCGGTTCGCCGTGCGCGTCCATGAGGCGAAATGGCCCGTTCGCAAGTCGTTCGATCTGTTGCTCCGCAATCGCGTAGCGCTTGCCGTCCACGTCCTGCGCCTGCGGCACGAGGCCGCCCCAGATTTTGGGCAAGGTAGGCATCGGCGTGACGCCATCGCGATCGAGCTGTGTGTACTGCGAGGCCGGCGCCGCCGAAAGCGGATACTGCACGCCCGGATAGTTGCCGTAGAGATTGGTGAAGCTGCGGTTCTCCGCATAAATCACGACGATCTGCCGCACCTTCGCCGCGAGCGTGCGGTCGAGCGCGATGTCGGCTGCGGTCTTCGGCGTCGCGGGCTTGTGGTCGAACAGATTGCAGCCGCCGAACGACAGACCGGCAAGTCCGACGCCCGCCGCGAGCAGCCGGCGCCGCGCGGGATCGGCGGGCGCGTCACTGCTGGCGGGAAGCTCGTGATGCAGTTCTTCGTTCTCTTTCATCGCGTGACTCCGAAGTGAAGCGCATGCGCCGACGAGCTAAGGCTATCGGCGCCGGAAGATGACGCCCGCTATACGCTGCGTCCCGGTGAACTGACAGCGCATGATGCCGTATCGGCCCGCCCGCGAAAACCTGGCCGAACGGCATAGGCGAAATTTACATCAGCATGCGAATTTGCCTATGCGATTTGGCCGACTGGAAACCGCCGGGCGGCGTGACTAACATCAACTCAACACGAGCTTTATTCCGACGAGAACGAGCGTCGCGGCGAGCACATGGCGCAGCAGCGCTTCGGGCGCCTTCGACGAAAGCGCGCTGCCGATGACGATGCCCGGAATGGACCCCACTAGCAGCGAAAGCAGCAGGCCCCAGTCGACGGAGCCGATCATCCAGTGTCCGGCGCCGGCAATCAGCGTGAGGGGCACCGCGTGCGCCACGTCGGAGCCGACGATGCGCACCGTCGCGAGGCGCGGATAAAGCAGCAGAAGTACGGTCACGCCGATTGCGCCCGCACCCACGGAGGTGATCGAAACCAGCACGCCGAGAACGGCGCCGGTCAGAACCGTCCAGGCGGCCGTGCGCGCGGGGTTTTCGGGCCGGCTGCGTCCCTTGCTGTAGGCAAATCGCGCGAGCTGCGGGCGGAAGACGAGCGAAACGGCGGTGATGAGCAGCGCCGTGCCGAGTATCGACTGAATGAGCCGCGCCGTGCCGGCGGACGTGACGCCGTTCTGATGCAGAAAGTAGAGCGTGATGGCGGCGGCGGGCACGCTGCCTGCCGCGAGTCGGCCTGTGACGCGCCAGTCGACCGATCCTTTCAGGCCGTGCACCAGCGTTCCCGCGCTTTTCGTTGCGGCGGCATAAAGGAGGTCGGTGCCGACGGCCGTCGCCGGATGGATGCCGAACAGCAGCACGAGAAGCGGGGTCATGAGCGAGCCGCCGCCCACCCCCGTCAGGCCGACGAGGAAGCCGACCCCGAGCCCGGAGGCGGAATAAAGTAGGTCGATGTGCGGAAATGACATGCGCGGGTGAGAACCGGTCGGGCGTGGTCGAGTCGAAAAACCGTCGATGATAGCCGGTAAGTGATCCACCTGCTGCACGAGGAGCCGTGGCCAGCCGGCCATCGGCGTGGGCGAGAGGCAGGACGCGAAGTGCAACGTTTGCGATCGAGCGCCAGTCGGCGCCCTTTCACGTTACTTTCAGGAAGGTGCAATGGATACGAAGCAACAGACGCAGGACCCGACGCAGCAACAACAACAGCAGCAGTTCCCGGCGGCGGACGAGGCGTTCATTCCGACCGAGCACGCCAGCACGCCGAGCGAACGCCAGTTCGTCCTGAAGTCCGGCAATACCTTCGCCGTCTATGACGCCAACGGCGACATACGCGGCGGCGACGACGGCCTCTTCGTCAACGATACCCGCGTGCTGTCCGAACTCGTGCTGTCTTTCGGCGGCCGCGCGCCTTCCTTGCTGTCGGGCAGCGTTTCCAGCGACAACGCGGTGTTCACCGCGCATCTGACGAACAAGCCGCTGCCGCCCATCGGCGGGGCGCGCACGCCGGAGGGCGTCATTCACGTCGAGCGCAAGCGTGTGCTGTCCGGGCACGTGCTGCACGAAAGCATCGTGCTGACGAACTACGGCACCGAGCCGTCCACGGTGCCACTCTCGATCTCGTTCGCTGCCGATTTCCTCGACATGTTCGAGGTGCGCGGCACCATCCGCCCGAAGCGCGGCACGCTGCGCCCGCCCGCCGTGGAGGACGGCGAAGTCGTGCTGCGCTATATCGGTCTGGACGAAGTGGAGCGCACCGCGCGCATCCAGTTCACGCCCGCTCCCGACGCGCTCTCGCCCACGCGCGCCGACTATGCGCTGCACATCCAGTCGGAAACGGCCATCTCCATCTATCTGTCGGTGACGGCGGTCACGCGCGCGCTCAACGACGCGAGCGAGGAAAGCAAGCGCAACGCCGCGGAAGCCGCGGAATGCGCGCCGGAATCCGGGCGGCCGGCCATCCGCGAGGCGCTCGTCGACGCGCACCGCCGCATGCGCGACAAGCGTCGTGCGAGCGCTCGCGTCAGGTCGAGCAATCCGCTTTTCAGCGAGTGGATCGACCGGTCGCTCGCGGATCTCGGCCTGCTCACGACCGATCTCGAAACCGGTCCGTATCCGTATGCCGGCATCCCGTGGTTCTCGACGCCGTTCGGACGCGACGCGATCATCACGTCGCTGCAGATGCTGTGGCTGCATCCGACGCTCGCGCGCGGCGTGCTGCGCTTTCTCGCGGCGCATCAGGCGCGCGAGGACTCGGCCTTCCGCGACGCCGAAATCGGCAAGATCATGCACGAGACGCGCAAGAGCGAAATGGCCGCCACAGGCGAAGTGCCGTTCGCCCTCTACTATGGTGGAGTGGACAGCACGCCGCTTTTCATCGTGCTGGCGGGCGCGTATGCGGAACGCACCGGCGACCGCGCGCTCATCGACGAAATCTGGCCCGCGCTGCAACTCGCGGCGGACTGGGTCGCGCGCCATTGCGACAAGAATCCGCACGGCCTGTTGCAGTATCAACGGGCCACGGAATACGGCCTCGCCAATCAGGGCTGGAAGGACAGCCACGATTCGGTGTTTCACGCGGACGGCCAGTTTCCCATCGGGCCGATTTCGCTCGTGGAAGTGCAGGGATATGCGTCGAAGGCGTTCTCCACGATGGCGCGGCTTGCCCGCGAGCGCGGCGAGAACGAGCGCGCCGTCGAATTCGAGCGGCGCGCGGAGCACATACGGGAACGCGTCGAAGCGCTATTCTGGATGCCGGAAATGGACTTCTATGGCATCGCGCTCGACGGGCGCAGCGAACTGTGCCGCGTGCTTTCGTCGAACGCGGGGCATCTGCTTGCGTTCGATCTCGTCGAACGCAGGCGCGGCGAGGCCGTCGCGCGGCAACTGGAATCGGCGCTCTTTCATACTGGCTGGGGCGTCCGGACGCTCGCGGCGGGCCAGCCGCGCTTCAATCCGATGTCCTATCACAACGGGTCCGTGTGGCCGCACGATACGGCCATCTGCGCGCGGGGACTGGCGCGCTACGGCGAGCGCAGCGCGGCGGTCGGCCTGTTGCAGTCGCTCTTCGAAGCAGCCGTCACGTTCGACATGCGCCTGCCGGAGCTTTTTTGCGGATTCACGCGCCAGCGCGGTGAGCGGCCCATTGCGTATCCGGTCGCGTGCTTGCCGCAGGCCTGGGCTGCGGGCGCGCCTTTCATGATTCTCGAAGCGTGTCTCGGCGTGTCCATCGACGCCGCGAACGACGAAATCCGCGTCGACCGGCCGCAGTTGCCCGAAGGCATCGACTGGCTGGAGATCGGCGATCTGCGCATGGGCGACAGAAACGTCACCATCACGTTCCGGCGCGTGGGCGGGCAAGTGGTGCCGTCGGTGGAGGGCGATGCGCGAGTCGTCGCCGTGCTCTGAAGGTGCGCGGCGCTCTGGCAACGAAGCGCCGCGAACCTGCCGGGCGCGTCAGACGGCGACGCTGCCGACGTAGTTCTCGGCGAGCGCCGTGGCTGCGGCACGCGAGGTCGTGACGTGCTCCAGTTCCGCCACTTGCAAGCGCTGCTCGAATGGCGACGTATCGTCGAGCTTGTGCAGCATGCGCGTCATCCACCATGAGAAATGCTCGGCGCGCCACACGCGTTTGAGCGCCGTCTCGGTGTAGCGCGCGAGCCTGTCGACGGCGCCTTCCTTGTAGAAGTCGACGAGCGCCGCCGTCAGCACGCGCACGTCCGATACCGCGAGATTGAGCCCCTTCGCGCCGGTCGGCGGCACGATGTGAGCGGCGTCGCCGGCGAGGAAGAGCTTGCCCGACTGCATCGGCGTGGACACGAAGCTGCGCATGCCGACGATATTCTTCTGGAAGATACGGCCCTCGGTGATCTGCCAGCCGTCGGCGGTATCGACGCGCGCGTGCAGTTCCGCCCAGATGCGGTCGTCGGACCAGGCATCGGCGGAATCTTTCGGATCGCACTGGAAGTACATGCGCTGCACGCCGGGCGATCGCGTGCTGATGAGCGCGAAGCCGCGATCGTGCCGCGCGTAGATGAGTTCGTCGGAAGAGGGCGGCGCTTCCACCAGAATGCCGAACCAGCCGAACGGATAGACGCGCTGATAATCCTGCCGCACGGCCTCGGGGATGCACTGGCGCGAGACGCCCTGCGAGCCGTCGCAGCCGACGATGTAATCGCACTCCAGTTCCTCGTCGCGGCCTTCGTGGCGATACTTGATGCGCGGCTTGCGGTCGCTCGTCTCCGCGTAGTCGTGCAGCGAAACATCGGACACGTTGAACTTGAGCGCGCCGTTCGCCGCGACGCGCGCCGCCACGAGGTCCTTGATGACTTCGTGCTGCGCGTAGACCGTGATCGAATGGCCGGTCAGTTCGGTGAGCGCAATGCGCCTGCGCTGTCCTTCGAATGCCAGTTCGAAGCCGTGATGCAGCGCGCCTTCGGCCTGCATGCGCGCGCCGAGGCCCGCTTCGTTGAGGAGGTCCATCGTGCCTTGTTCGAGCACGCCCGCGCGAATCGTCGATTCGATGTCGTGCTGGCTGCGCACTTCGAGCACGACCGATTCGATGCCGCGCCGATGCAGCAGATGGGAAAGAAGAAGCCCCGCCGGGCCCGCGCCGATGATGCCGACTTGAGTACGCATGCTTGTCTCCGTTGCGTCGTGATGTTGTGCGTACAGTGTCGGCATCGCGGCGATATGCCGCAACGCGATACGGCGGATAAGGCCTATCGCTTTTCGAGATAAAGGCCCGAAAAACCGCCAAAATCGGGTCCGGTGCTTGCTGAATGAGGGGTTATCCCGACTCAACCGCGAGGACAACGACATGAACGCAAGCGCTTATCCCCGGCCCCCTTTCGCCGACCAGCAGCAGGACCGCACGCCGGGGCTCACCGAGCCGATGAACCCGAAGCCCGATCACGGCGAGCAGACTTACAAGGGCAGCGGCAGACTCGCTGGAAAGGCGGCGCTGATTACGGGCGCGGACAGCGGCATCGGGCGTGCGGTGGCGATCGCTTATGCGCGCGAAGGGGCGGACGTCGCCATCGCGTATCTGGACGAACACGACGACGCGAAGGAAACCGCGCGCTGGGTGGAAGAGGCGGGCCGTAAGGCGCTGCTTTTGCCGGGCGACATCACGGATCGCCAGCATTGCCGCGATCTCGTCGCGAAGACGGTGGACGCGTTCGGGCGCCTCGACGTGCTCGTGAACAATGCCGCGTATCAGATGACCTACGACAGCCTCGAGGAAATCAGCGACGACGAATGGGACAAGACCTATTCGACCAACATCGGCGCGATGTTCCGCATCACGAAGGCAGCGCTTGAACACATGAAGGCAGGCGGCGCGATCGTGAACACGACATCCGTGAACGCGGACTCGCCGAATCCCGGCCTGATCGCCTACGCGAGCACGAAGGGCGCGATCCAGAACTTCACGGGCGGTCTCGCGCAACTCGTCGCCGAGCGCGGCATCCGCGTGAACTGCGTCGCGCCGGGGCCGATCTGGACGCCGCTGATCCCGTCGACGATGCCCGCTGAAAAGGTGAAGAACTTCGGTACGCAAGTGCCGATGAAGCGCCCCGGCCAGCCCGCCGAACTCGCGCCCGCGTACGTGCTGCTGGCTTCCGACGAAGGCAGCTACATCTCGGGCGCGACCATCGCGGTGACGGGCGGCAAGCCGATCATCTGACCGGCCCGCCGCAAACTCACGAGCCGCTTACTCGCCCGCCGCTTCCTTTAACTGGTTGCGGCGGTATTCGCCTTGGCGCGTGAGCATCCAGCCGGGATATTCCGACGGCAACTGGCTCACTTCGTCGAGCGCGGCAAGTTCGTCGGCATTGAGCTTCACGTTGGTCGCCGCGATGTTGTCGTCGAGTTGCTCAATGCGCTTCGCCCCGACGATCACGCTCGTCACGGCTTTCTGGTGCAGCAGCCACGCGAGCGCGATCTGCGCAACCGACACGCCCTTGGCATCGGCCATGCGGCGCATCGCGTCGATGCAATCGTAGGCGCGCTCCACGTTCACGGGCGGGAAATCGAACTTCGTGCGGCGGCTGCCTTCTTCCTTGCCGCCTTCGCGCGTGAACTTGCCCGACAGCAGGCCGCCCGCGAGCGGACTCCAGACCATCAGCCCGACGTTCTCGCTCTGCAATAGCGGCACGAGTTCGCGTTCCAGGTCGCGGCCGGCGATCGTGTAATACGCCTGCAGCGATTCGAAGCGCGCGAGGCCGAGCCGTTCCGAGATGCCGAGCGCCTTCATGATCTGCCACGCCGCCCAGTTCGACACGCCGATATAGCGCACGTGTCCGTGCTGCACGAGCGTATCCAGCGCGCGCAGCGTTTCCTCGATCGGCGTGGCTGGATCGAAGCCGTGAATCTGGTACAGATCGACGTGATCGAGCTGCAGGCGCGACAAACTCGCCTTCACGCCGTCGATGATGTGAAACCGCGACGCGCCGCGCGAATTGACGCTCTTCGTGCCCGCTTCCCCGAGAATCTTCGTCGCCACGACGACGTTCTCGCGCGGCACCTTGAGATTCTTGAGCGCTTGCCCGGTGATGATTTCCGACTGGCCATCGGCGTAGACATCGGCGGTATCGATGAAATTGATGCCCGCGTCGAGCGCGCGGCCGACGAGCTTGTCCGCATCGGCTTGCTGAAGCTGCCCGATGTTGTCCCAGATGCCGCCGCCACCGCCTCCGAAGGTCATCGTGCCGAGGCACAGTTCCGAGACGAAAAGGCCGGTGTTGCCGAATTTCTTGTAGCGCATGCTTGGCTCCAAAGTGAACGGATGGACGTGACGCGGCTGCGGGAGAAACGCGGCGGCGCCACGCGCTGTGCAATGCAGTATCGTCCGGCAACGCGCGCCGTTCATAGCCTGATCCTGCCGAATCCTTGCCTTTTCCTGCAAACGCGGTGACGCGGCGCGCGCACGATCGCGCTCGCGCGAGTAAGCTATGCCGACTCCTTCCACGCTCGAATCCCTTACGGAAATCATGGCGCTGAACGACACGCCCGGCATCGCCGGCAAAGAGGTACACGATCACTTCCCGCGTGCGCTCGATCCCGCGCTCGATCAGGCGCGGCTCGATCTCGTCGCGCTGCTCGACCGTTTCACCGCAGGCGCCGAAGGCTCGGTGGAAACGCCGGTGCCGGGCGTCTTTCTGCATCGCGTCATGAATCCCGGCGGTCCGAAACCCGGCATTCAGACGCCCGCGCTCGCGCTCATCGCGCAAGGCTCGAAGCGCGTGATCGTCGGGGAGGACGTCTATGTCTACGACCCGATGCACTATCTCGTTTCGTCCGTCGATCTGCCGGTGATCGGCCAGGTGACGGTCGCGAGCGAAACCGAGCCGTATCTCGGCATGCGGCTGGAACTCGACGTCGAGGAAATCACGTCGCTGATTCAGGACGAGAACCTTCCGCCCGCGACGCAGACCGACGCCTCGCGCGGGCTTTTCGTCAACCGGCTCGGCACCTCGATGCTCGACGCGGTGCTGCGCCTTTTGCGCCTCATCGACACGCCGGAAGACGTGCCGATCGTCGCGCCGCTCGTCAAGCGCGAAATCCTTTATCGGCTGCTGACGAACGGCTCCGGCGCGCGCCTGCGCCAGATCGCGCTGCACGACAGTCAGACGCAGCGCATCGCGAAAGCCATCAAGCTCCTGCGCCAGAACTTCGATCAGCCGCTGCGCGTGGAGGACATCGCGAAGGACGTACACATGAGCGTGTCGTCGCTGCATCATCACTTCAAGGCGGTGACGGCCATGAGTCCGCTGCAATATCAGAAGCAACTGCGTCTGCAGGAAGCGCGGCGGCTGATGCTGCTCGATATCGCCGATGCCGCGACCGCCGCCCATCGCGTGGGTTATGAGAGCGCGTCGCAGTTCAGCCGCGAGTACAGCCGGCTCTTCGGCGCGCCGCCGCTGCGCGACACGCGGCGCTGGCGCGACGCGGCGGCTGCGGGCGCCTGAAGCGCGGGGCATCGGCGCATCACGAATACGAACAGGCCATGAGAAGGGCATTGCTGCATCGATTTATTTCATCGTCCGTGGAATAGCGCCGCGCTGCGGGCCGTTCCTCGGATACTTCTGCGTATCTTTACGCGACTTGGTTCACGCGACTCAACGCGACTCAACGAAAGGGAAGATGAAATGAAGAAGCACATCCTGATGGGCCTCACCGCTGCCGGCGCGCTCGCGTGCCTCGCTTCGTCGGCCAACGCCGCCGCGCCGAAGGAATCGAACGGCATGTTCGTCGACGAAAACGGCATGACGCTCTACACCTTCGACAAGGACACCAAGGGCAGCCCGAGCGCCTGCACGGGCGGCTGCGCGCAGGCGTGGCCCGCCGCGATGGCGACCGACTCCGACCAGCCGGGCGGCAAGTGGACGACCGAATCCGCCGATAACGGCAAGCAGTGGGCCTACGACGGCAAGCGCGTCTACCGCTTCTCGAAGGACACGAAGCCCGGCGACAAGAATGGCGACAACTTCCGCAACGTCTGGCACGTCGTCAAACCCTGAGCGTGTTCCGCCCCGCGCGGGATCGCCGGCTTTTTGCGCATTCACGCCCTTGAGCTTCGAAACGGATCTTCTCGCGCATTTGCCGCAGTTGCGCCGTTACGCGCGCGCACTGACGGGCGATCGTGCATGGGCCGACGATCTCGTGCAGGACGCGACCGAGCGCGCGCTCAATCGCGCGAGCGGCTTTCGCGCGGGCACGAACCTGCGCGCGTGGCTTTTCACGATCATGCGCAATCTCTATATCGATCAACTGCGCGGACGGCGCGACATCGCCGTGGACGACGAAACCGCGCCCTGGCGACAGATGGCCGCGCCGCGCGGCGAAGTGGACGGCCTCGTGCTGCGCGACGTCCAGCGTGCGCTGTACTGTCTGCCGATCGAGCAACGCGAAGTGATGCTGCTCGTTTGCGTGGAAGAGATGAGCTATCAGGAGGCGTCGCAGGTGTTGAACGTGCCGGCCGGAACGGTCATGTCGCGGCTGTCGCGGGCGCGCGAGCATATGCGCGTGCTGCTGGGAGAAGAAGACGGGCGCCGCGCGTCGTCGCTGAAAGTGGTGAGGCGGTCATGACGCGTGAAGACCCGCCCCGCGCCGACAACGATCACGACCACGACCACGATCACGCGCGCGATATGCAGGCGCTGTCCGCCTATATCGACGACGAACTCCCGCGCGACGAGCGCGAGGCGATTGGACAGCGCATCGAGAGCGATCCCGCGTCGCAGGCTACCGTCGACGCATATCGGGCGCAGGACAACGCATTGCGCGCGCTCTTCGCGCAAGGTCAGGCGGAGCCTCAGGTCATCGTCATGCGGCCACGCGCGCGGCAGCGGTATCTGCTTGCGGCGTGCTGGCTCGCCGTCGGGCTCGCGTGCGGGTTTCTGCTCCACATGCTCTTGCCGACGTTAGGCGAGCCGCGCGCGCGCTTCGCCGAACGCGCCGACATCGCCTATGCCGTCTATGCGCCGGAAGAGCGGCATGCGGTGGAGGTCGCGGCATCGCAGCAGGATCATCTGGTGAACTGGCTATCGAAGCGGCTGAACCGCACGCTCACGATTCCGTCGCTTAGCGAATACGGTTTTCAGCTCGTGGGCGGGCGCTTGCTGCCCGGCGAGGAAGGACCGGCCGCGCAGTTCATGTATCAAAACGCCGCGGGCGAGCGCCTCACGCTCTACATGACGACAGTCGCGCGCAACGACGCGAAAATCAGAATGCTGCGCGACGGCCCGCGCACGACTTACTACTGGGCATACAACAGCGTGGGCTATGCGCTCTCGGGACAGATCGGCGAGGCGAAGCTGCAGGCGATTGCCTACGACACCTGCAAGGAACTCGGCGGCGATCCGAAGAACTGGTGATTCACCGCGCCAGAACGGAAAAAGCCGCAGCGACGAAACGCGCTGCGGCTTTTTCATGGGTCGACAGGCGATCAATAACGATGCGCGCCCGCGTGCGAGTGGTGACGCTCCCATTCGGCACGCTGCCAGTAGCGATGGCCGTCCCAGTAACGGTCGCCGTGCCAGCCCACCTTCACCGCATGATGGGACATGTGATGGACTTCGGCGGATGCCACGTTCGCGAGACCTAAGCCCAGCGATGCGGCGATAGAAGCGATCAGGACGCTCTTCTTCGTAATGTTCAGCATGGTTTTGCTCCTTCGAGTTTTTGTGGATGCCCGCGCGTTCGTGCGGCGTTTCTTCGGCGTGACCGTTCTAGCGGTAATAGTCGTGATGATGGTGATAACCGCCATCACCGGGCACGATGATGCAGCCCGAAAGCGTGCTACCCAGCAACACGCTCAGTACCGCGAGAATCGCTAACTTCTTCATGGGTTTCTCCGAGTGAATCCGTGGAAACCAATTTAGCCGTTAGCAAAATGACAAGCCGTGTTCCTTTGTAAGCAAAAGTGTTGCCTGAAATATTCACAACACCGGCTTACGAAACAATCCGCAACGCGAAAGGCGTCGACCATGCTCAGCGCACGATCTTCGGCTTCAGATTCGGCGTGAGCGATACGCCGACCACTTGTCCGTCGCGCACGCCGCACCGGCTATCGACGCGCGTCCATTGCGCCTTGCCGCGCGCCTTCGCGAAGGCACGCATCACGATGACCTTGTCGACCGGAATCGGGTTCGTCGCGCTGAGCACCGGCGCGTCGTCGTCGATCTTCGCGGAGAGCACGCGGCGGTCCGGGACGATCAGCGTGTCGTACTTGGGCGCGTCCTCGACCCAGCGATCGAATGCGGCGACGCATTGCACGACGGTGTCGGGAACATGGAGGCGCGTGAGATACGAATAGTCTTCGGCGGGATCGGGCGTCTCTTGAGCCTCGGCAAACTGAAAGAGCGACGCCGAGAGTAAAAGCGCGGCAAGCGCAGGAGCGAACAGGAATTTCATGCGGTGTCGATGGCGGCAGGAACGAGAAGAACGAAGGGCGCGCATCGCCAGGCGCGGGACGAAGGCGAGTGCTTGACCGAACCGTGAAGAGCGCGCGCCTCTTTTCGAGATAGGCGCGAAGTATACCGTGCGAGATTTTTTCGCGTCCAGCGCATTGCATTTTGAATGCAGATCGAAAGCACTTGCCGCGCGTTGTATTCTTTATGCCGATCGGCGGAGATGCCGGCAGCCTTTGGCCGAGGTCATCATGAAGCGAGTGCGATGGTCGCAGAGAGACGGGGCGGGGCTCGAATATGTCGCGCTCGATGCGCGGCCCGATGCCGTCGTGATCGAGAGCACGATCGTCGGCGAGAGCGAAGCCGACGCGTTCGGCGCGATGTATCGCATCGAATGCGATGCGCGCTGGCAGGTCACGCGCCTTGCCGTGAAACTCGCGGGCGGCGCGGCCATCGACCTGACGCGCAAGGACGGCGACAACGGCGCGGCGCACGCATGGACCGACGCGAGCGGCGCGCCGCAGGAAGGCTTGCGCGGCTGCATCGACGTGGACATCAGCGCGACGCCTTTCACCAACACGCTGCCCATACGCCGCCTGCAATTGCAGCCGGGCGAACGCCGCGTGATCCGCGTCGTCTATGTACACGTTCCGGCGATGAACGTGCGCGCCGTCGAGCAGGCCTATACGTGTCTCGATGCGGATGGCCGCTACCGTTTCGAAGGCCTCGACACGGGTTTCAGCGCGGAGATAACGGTCGATCAGGACGGCCTCGTCGTCGATTATCCCGGCCTCTTCAAGCGGATCGCGTAAAGGCGCGCGCGGCGCGAAGCGGCGATAATGCCGTTCATCGACCGACTTTTTTCGCATGGTTCCAACGATGACCGACTCCGCATTCAAGAACGACCCGGCACACGCGCCGCGCCTCACGAGCCTCTCGCACGGCGGCGGCTGCGGCTGCAAGATCGCGCCTGGCCTGCTCGCCGACCTGCTTAAGCGCAGCGCGCCGCTGCCGGCGTTCCCGAATCTTCTCGTCGGCAACGACACCGCCGACGATGCTGCCGTCTACAAGCTCAACGATGAGCAGGCCATCGTCGCGACGACGGACTTTTTCATGCCGATCGTCGACGATCCCTTCGATTTCGGCCGCATCGCCGCGACCAACGCGCTCTCCGATGTCTATGCGATGGGCGGCAAGCCGATCCTCGCGCTCGCGCTCGTCGGCATGCCGATCAACGTGCTGCCGCACGAAGTGATCGCAGAGGTGCTGAAGGGCGGCGAATCGGTGTGCGCGGAGGCGGGCATTCCGGTCGCGGGCGGGCATTCCATCGACTCCGTCGAGCCGATTTACGGGCTCGCGGCGCTCGGCATCGTGCATCCTTCGCGCGTGAAGCGTAACGCCGCCGCGCGCGCGGGCGACGTGCTGATTCTCGGCAAGCCGCTCGGCGTTGGCGTGCTGTCGGCGGCACTCAAGAAAGACAAGCTCGACGCCGCCGGCTATGCCGCGATGATCGCCGCGACGACCAAGCTGAACCGCCCCGGCGCGGACCTCGCGCAACTCGACGGCGTGCATGCGCTGACCGATGTCACCGGCTTCGGCCTGCTCGGTCACACGCTCGAACTCGCGCGCGGCGCGGGCCTCACGGCGCGCATCCGCTATGCGGACCTGCCGTGGCTGCCGCAGGTTCAGGACTTCGTGCGCGCGGGCACTTTCACGGGCGCATCGGGGCGCAACTGGGCGGCCTACGGCGCGGATGTTTTCCTCAGCGATTCGCTCAGTGACTCGCTCGACGTTTCAATCGAAGCGGCCCGCGCCTTGCTCACCGATCCGCAGACATCGGGCGGCCTGCTCGTGTCGTGCGCGCCGCAAGCGGTCGACGACGTGCTCGCGATCTTCCGCGCCGACGGCTTCGGCGAGGCAGCGGTCATCGGCGAGATGACGAATGGCGCGGGCCGCGTCGAGGTGCGATAACGCCGCTTCCATTCACAACGATCAGCAGGTGGACATGAAGGAAGAATCGCCGAAAGCTATCTTCTACGCGCTCGCCGCGAACCTGGGCATCGCCGTCTGCAAGTTCGGCGCGGCTGCGTTCACCGGCTCGGGCGCGATGTTCGCCGAAGCCATTCATTCCACCGCCGACTGCGGCAATCAACTGCTGCTGCTTCTCGGCCTCAAGCGCTCGCAGGCGCCGGCCAATGCGCTGCATCCGCTCGGCTCGGGGCGCGAAGTCTATTTTTATGCGCTCGTCGTCGCGCTGCTGCTGTTTTTCGTGGGTGGGGCGTTCTCCGTGTACGAGGGCGCGCATCGGCTCATGCAGCGTGAACCGTTGACCAATCCCATCGTCGCGCTCGTGATTCTGGGCGTATCCGTCGTGCTCGAAGCGTTCTCGCTGGCGGGCGCCATGCGCGAGATTCGCAAGACCACGCCGAACAAATCCTTGTGGCGATGGTTCCGCGAGACGCGCGAATCGGAATTGCTCGTCGTCGCGGGCGAGGACGTGGCGGCGCTCGCGGGCCTGGCCATCGCGTTCTCGGCGGTGCTGCTCACGATGATCACCGGCAATCCCGCGTTCGACGCAGCCGGATCCATCGGCGTGGGCGTGCTGCTCATGGTGATCGCGTTTCTGGTCGCGCGCGAAGTGAAGTCGATGATCGTCGGCGAATCCGCAAGTCCCGAAGTGCGCAAGGCCATCGACGCATATCTGCGCGGCAGGCCCGAAGTCACGCGCATCATGAGTCTCATCACGCTGCAATGGGGCAAGCACATCGTGGTCGCAGTGCAGGCCGAGATGATCGATTACGCGAGCGGCCGCGCCATGATCGACGCAATCAACGTGATCGAAGACGATTTGCAGCGCGCCTTTCCTCAAGTGCGCTGGGTGTTCTTCGAGCCGGACGTCGCACGTAAAGCGCGCGAGCCGGCTGCGGCGGCCTGAATCGCGGCCATTTCCCCGCATCATCCGCATTGCCCGCATCGCGCCTCGTGCCGCAAAACGCGGAGCGGGAGCGCCAAGTGCTACACCGACAAACCTGCTCTCAATCACCGTTGCTTACTCCGGCAGTGCGAATGATCGATCATTGGTTCTTGAAAGCCGTTCCAATTTCAGCGCGTTAGCAGACTTCGTACGCGATGCGGGCAGGATCATGCCAAATAAGGCCGCATCGCACGAAGGGCATCGCGTTGACGCAAGTCGTGCGCGTCGTCCGCATCGAGTCCCCGAAATTTCGCGATCTTCATCCGACCCATGCGCAAACTACTCATCGTCGTCTATTTCCTCGCCGTATCGAGCCTGCTCTCGATCGTTTCCCAATCCGCCGATGCCGCCGCGCCCGCGCAGTCCGCTTCGCAACCGGCGGTCGCCCTTACGCCGCAGCAGGCGCGCGATGCGCTCTCGGTCCTGAACGACCCGCAGCGCCGCGCGCAACTCTCCGATACGCTGCGCGCGGTTGCCGCTGCCGGTGCGCTCGCGGCGCCCGCGAGCGGCGCGCAAGGCGCATCGGCGGCGGCGCCGGCCTCCGGCGCATCCGGCGTGCTTGCCAACTCGCTGAAGGCCAACGGCCTCGCCTCGCAGATATCGCGTCAGGCAGGCAACTGGCTCGTCCATTTCGGCTCGGGTCTGCGGCATTCCGTGGCCGCGCTGCTGAACATCCGCTCGGTGGTCTACTGGTGGCGCGACCGGCTCGACAGCGAGCAGGAGCGCGCGATGATCGCGCATGTCGCGTGGGCGGTGCTGTTGTCGCTGTTGCCGGCGCTCGTGATCGAATACTTCGCGGCGCGGCTGCTCCGGAAGCCCTGCGAGAAGATCGCGGCACGCGGCGTCGCGGATGCCGAAGTGAGCGATCCGCAACTCGTGCAGGAAGAACGCGCGGCGGAACATGCGGAGGACACGGCGCAACGCTATGGCGACGACGCGCAGAAGCACGTTGCCGAACGCAAGGCCGACGCCGCGCGCGGCAAGCGCCACGCGGCGCGGCACTGGACCTTGCTGCGCCGTCTTCCGAACGCGCTGCTGCATCTCGTGTTGAATCTGATTCCACTTGGCGTGTTCATCGGCGCGGCGACGGTTCTGATGTCCGTGCTCATCGACGACAACACGACCGAAGCGCACGTCGCCGGCGCGCTGATCGACGTGTATCTCGTGTGCCGCCTCGTGATGATCGCGTTCGGCTTCTTCTTCGCGCCGCATGCGCGCGGGCTTCGGCTCATCCAGATGCGCGATCAGTACACGGCTTACACGCATCGCTGGCTGCGGCGCATCGTGATCGTCGGCGGGGCGGGCATCGCGCTCGCCAATGCATGCGAGCCGCTCGGCCTTTCGGACGCGGCGCACATCGCGATTCTCAAGATCGTCACGCTCGTCGTGCATCTGATGATCGCGTGGGTGATCTTCGAATCGCGGCGAAGCGTCGGCGAGAGCATTCGCCAGCGCATGACGGGGTATCGCTCGGTCGCGCTCGTCGGCGGCTGGGTGGCCGATGTCTGGGCCGGCGTCGCGATTTTCTTCGTGATGGCGCTGTGGTTCGTGTGGGCGCTCGGCGTGCAGAACGGATACGCAACACTGTTCCATCTCGGCGGCGTGTCGCTGCTGGTGCTGGTCGGCTCGCGCGTCGCGGCGATCGTCGCGTTCGGCGCGCTCGGCAGGCTTTTCCGCGACAACGAGGACGAGGACTTCGCGAGCCGATCGATCGCGCATCGCCATGCGTATCGCTATTACCCGCTGCTGCGGCGCATCGCGCAGACGGTCATCGGCGTGGCGACGCTCATCGCGCTGCTCGAAGTGTGGGGCGTGCATGTCGTGCGCTTTTTTACGTCGGGCGGCGTGGGCAACCGGCTCGCGTCCGCACTCCTCACGATCGCCGTCGCCGCGGTGTTCGCGGTGCTCGTCTGGGAGACGGCCAACGTGATGGTCGAGCGCCGTCTGGAAGAATGGAACACCACGGGCGACCGCGTGCGCGCCGCGCGCCTGCGCACGCTCTTGCCGATGATGCGTACCGCGCTGCTCGTCGTCATCGGGATGGTGGTCGTGCTGACGGGCTTGTCGGAGATCGGCGTGAATACGGCGCCGCTGCTCGCCAGCGCGAGCATCTTCGGCGTCGCGCTCGGCTTCGGCTCGCAAAAGCTCGTGCAGGACTTCATCACCGGCATCTTTTTGTTGATGGAAAACGCGATGCAGGTCGGTGACTGGGTGACAGTCGCGGGCGTGTCGGGCACGGTCGAGTATCTGTCGATTCGCACGGTGCGGCTGCGCGGCGGCGACGGTTCGCTCTACACGGTGCCGTTCAGCTCGGTGACGACGGTGAACAACACGAATCGCGGCATCGGCAACGCGGCGGTGCGCGTGTCGATTGCGCTCGGCCAGGACGTCGATCTCGCTATCTCGACGCTCAAGGAGATCGGCACCGCCTTGCGCGAGGACGCAGCGTTCAGCGACGGCATCCTCTCCGACTTCAGCTTCTGGGGCGTCGATGCCGTCGACGGCTCCACCGTCACGCTCGCCGGGCAGATCCAATGCCGCGACAGCGCGCGCTGGCCGGTGCAGCGCGAATTCAACCGCCGCATTCTCAACGAGTTCACGGCGCGCGGCATCGAGATCGCGAATCCGCAGCGCAACTTTGTGATTGTCGGCGGCAACGGGCACGAGACGGCGCAGGAGCTTCAGGAGGACA
The DNA here is from genome assembly GCF_022879595.1 of Caballeronia sp. Lep1P3. NCBI lineage: Bacteria > Pseudomonadati > Pseudomonadota > Betaproteobacteria > Burkholderiales > Burkholderiaceae > Caballeronia > Caballeronia sp. Lep1P3. Next base: position 624,800 of record NZ_CP084266.1, read on the forward strand.
GCGAACAGGCGGGTGCCGAGCAGCGCGCGGAGTCGTCGAAGGCGGCGCAGCATCCGACAAACGAAGCGGCGGCGGGCAGCGACGTGGCATCGAGCGCGCCGCCGCCGCGAGGCGCGCAGAGCGGCGCCTGATTCGCGGCTGAGCGGGGCGGCGGCGGGCCGCTCGGAACTGCTTATCGGGGCTTCTATAATCGTCCGGGCGGGCCGCGCCGGAGCACGTTGCACGGCGCGGCCTTCCTTCGAAGTTCGAACCTTCACGAGGACGATGCCCGCCATGAAAATCGCCGCCCGCTTTCAACCTGTCCAATTCCCGCGCACGCGCATAGAAGCGCCCAGGAAAGCGCTGCGAGCCTCGCTCGCCGCTGCGGGCCTCGCCGTGCTTTACAGCTTCACCGGATGCGCGTTCGGGCAGCAATCCGACGACTCCAGCGGCGACCGTCACGGCGATGGCGGCCGTCACGTCAAGGTCATGATCGTCACGATGTTCGGGCCGGAAGGACAAATCTGGCTCGACAAGCTCGGTCCGTGGCAGACGGTCAGCGTGCCGGGCCTGTCGCCCGATTATCCCGACGTGCACTGCAATCGCGACGACGTCTGCGTCATCACGACGGGCATGGGACACGCGAACGCGGCGGCGTCGATCATGGCGCTCACGTTTTCTGACCGGCTGGATCTGCGGCACACGTACTTTCTGATTGCGGGCATTGCGGGCATCGATCCGGCGCGCGGCACGCTCGGCTCGGCGGCGTGGGCGAAATATCTCGTCGATTTCGGCATTCAGTGGGAAATCGACGCGCGCGAGAAACCGGCGGACTGGCCGACCGGTTTTCTCGGCATCAACACGAAAAGCCCGCACGACAAACCGCCGCTCGACTATCGCACGGAGGTTTTCGCGCTGAATGCATCGCTTGCCGACGCGGCGTATGCGCTTTCGCGCAACGTGACGCTTTCCGATAGCGACGAAGCGAAAGTCGCGCGCGCCAAATTCAATTACGCGCCGGCCAATCAGCCGCCGCGCGTCATTCAGTGCGACACGCTCGCGGGCGATACCTGGTGGTCCGGTAAATACATCGGGGAACGGGCGCGTTACTGGACGAGGCTTCTGACCGACGGGCAGGGCGTCTATTGCACGACCCAGCAGGAAGACAACGCGACGTTCGAAGCGCTCAAGCGCGCGGCGAGCGTCAAGCGTGTGGACTTGTCTCGCGTGGCGGCACTGCGCGCCGGATCGGACTTCGACCGACCATACGAAGGACAGACCGCCGCCGACAATCTTCTGAACTATTCGGCACAGGGAGGATTTACACCTGCCATCCAGAATTTGTATTCAACCGGAAATCCGTTCGTGCAAGAAATCGTCGCTCATTGGGGCGCATGGCGCAAAGGCGTACCGCAACGGGAAAGGCGATCGGGCAGTGTAATAGTGGCCTTGTCGCATTAGTAACAGCAGATCGGCATAAGTTACATCTTGAGCCGCGAACCGGTAATTTCCGGTATCGCGGCTTTTTTACCGCTTTTCGCTTTATTCCCAGCGTAAAAAAATAGCCGCAAAAGGTGTCAACCGAACGCCGCAATGCCCCGTTGTTGCGGGCGTCAGGCAATTACTCCGATTAAAACACAGCCTACCGATTTGCGAACGAACGAACGGAAATCCGGCCAAACGACGCGGTCAAAGTTGCCGGTCTTTCAGGCGAGCAAACGTTACCGATGCTAAGTGTTGTTTGCAACAAAATATTATTGAGACGGTCTTGCAATCGTTTGGGGCGGTACTTAGAATCCGTTTCACAGTGTTGTTACAAGATGTAACGCCCTGTATCAAAGTACATAGCCGGGCAGAACGAGTCCGGTGAGGCACAAAAAAGATATCGGCAAAAGCCGGCGGGAAATTCGGGGATTTACTGGAAGCAGCAACCATGAACGGTCGCGAGACGCTGGAATCGATCCGGGAAATCAACTTGTCGTACATCATGCTCGCACAGCGTCTGCTGCGCGAGGACCGGGCCATCGGGATGTTCCGGCTCGGGCTGTCGGCTGAACTGGCCGACTTGTTGTCGGGACTCACGCTCGCACAGGTCGTGAAGCTCGCGCAATCCGACAACCTGCTGTGCGCATTCCGTTTCAACGATCACACGATGCTGTCGGCACTGACGCAACCCGCGAAAAACGCGGACATCGCGCCGACGCACGCGGCAATCCTGCTGGCTGGCCAGCCGGCCGAACAGTTCGCTTAAGAGAGACGGAGCGAGCCATGCTGAAGAAGAGCCTCACCGAAGACGCCCAGGAAGTGTTCCGCGCCATTGCGCTGATCGAGCTCGGTGCGCGCATGCAAGTGCTGGAGAGCGAACTCACGCTCTCGCGGGACCGCATGATTCGTCTCTATCGCGAAGTGAAGGGCGTTTCGCCGCCCAAGGGCATGCTGCCGTTTTCGGCGGACTGGTACATGACGTGGCTTGCCAATATCCACGCATCGCTTTTCTACAACACCTATACGTTCCTCAAGAACGAAGCCGGTTGTTCGCATCTCGATGCGCTCACCAAAGGGTATCGGCTGTATCTCGAGCATTGCAGTCATAGCGGCGCCGAGGCGGTACTCGACCTTACGCGGGCCTGGACTCTTGTGCGCTTCTTCGACGCGGGCATGCTGCAGATGACCAAATGCTGCCGCTGCACCGGGAAGTTCGTCGCACACAAACATGATTTGCAGAACAACGTGGTGTGCGGGGCCTGCCAGCCGCCGTCACGCGCGGGGAAGACCAAGAAAGCGGCGGCCGCTCGACAGGCCGTTAAAGAAGCCGCTCTGGAGGTAGTGTCAAGCAAGAGCGAAGTGCCGCAAGCCCCGGAATATTCGGAGCAGATTGCACTCGATAACGTGACGGCTCTGCAGCCGCCACGCGCGAGCCTGGTCGCACAGGCTGCTTAGGCGGTAGCGGCGCCGGGTTCGTCCTGCGGGGACCGTCTGCTTTCGATGGTGGACGCCGGCTTGCCGCTACCGCTTTTTCCTTTTTGCATTCTTTATTCCGATGTGCGGCGTGCGTAGAATCGCGCGCCGCAATCGTATTCCGGGCCGCAAGTAAAATGCTTCGATGGCACGCGCTATCGAAGGACTCGCCTTGGCTCAGGCATCTCATACGACACAGAAGGGCTTTCTGCTGACACGCCATTGGCGCGACACGGCGGACGGCACCGAAGTCGAATTCTGGCTCGCCACCGATGACGGCCCGCGCAAGGTCCGCATCGCGCGGCAAAGCCCGGTTGCATTCATTCGTGCGGAAGACCGCGAGAAGGCCGAGCCTCTCGTGCGCGCCATGCGCGATGCGCAATTGCGCGACTTGCCGCTCAGGGACTTTCGTCAGAAGCCGGTGCTCGGCCTCTATTGCGCGCAATACCGGCAACTGCTCGCCCTCGAAAAGACGCTGAAAAACGCAGGCGTCAATGTCTTCGAAGCCGATATCCGGCCGCCCGAACGCTATCTGATGGAGCGCTTCATTACGGCGCCCGTGTCGTTCGAAGGCGAGCCGCGCGACGGCGTGGTGCACAGCGAACTGAGAGCCGCGCCCGACTACCGCCCAACGCTGAAGCTCGTATCGCTCGATATCGAAACGAGCGCCAAAGGTGAACTCTATTCCATTGCGCTCGAAGGATGCGGCGCGCGTCACGTCTACATGCTCGGCCCGCCCAACGGCAACGCTCACGACGCCGACGCGCTTGCCTTCCACCTCGAATACTGCGCGACGCGCGCGGACATGCTGCATCGTTTCAATGCGTGGATCGCGGTTCATGATCCGGACGCGATCATCGGATGGAACGTCGTTCAATTCGATCTGCGCATTCTGCAAAAGCACGCCGACGAATATCGCGTGCCGCTCGCATTGGGCCGCGATGGCAGCGTCGTGGAATGGCGCGAACACGGCATGAAGCGCAATCATTTCTTCGTGTCGGTGGCGGGAAGACTCGTGATCGACGGCATCGAGGCGCTGCGGTCCGCGACGTTCAACTATCCTTCGTTCAGCCTCGAATACGTGGCTCAGGCGCTGCTCGGCGAAGGCAAGGCCATCGACAGTCCCTATGCGCGCATGGACGAAATCGAGCGCCGCTTTCAGGAGGACAAGCCCGCGCTTGCCCGCTATAACCTGAACGATTGCGAACTCGTCACGAAGATCTTCGAGAAGACCGAACTGCTCGCGTTTCTGCTCGAACGCGCGACCGTCACCGGACTTGCCGCGGATCGCAGCGGCGGATCGGTGGCGGCGTTCACGCACTTGTACATGCCGCGCATGCACCGGTTAGGCTACGTCGCACCGAATCTCGGAGACGTGCCCGAAGAAGCGAGTCCCGGCGGCTTCGTGATGGATTCGCGCCCGGGCCTCTACGATTCCGTCCTCGTGCTCGACTACAAGAGTCTGTATCCGTCGATCATTCGCACGTTTCTCATCGATCCCGTTGGCTTGGCGCAAGGCATGAGCGAGCATGACGATGCGCTCACCGTACCGGGCTTCCGTGGCGCGCGCTTCTCGCGCGACAAGCATTGTCTGCCCGCGATCGTGGCGCAAGTCTGGGAAGGGCGCGAAGCCGCGAAGCGTCAGCGCAACAAGCCGCTGTCGCAAGCGCTCAAGATCATCATGAATTCGTTCTATGGCGTACTTGGATCGAGCGGTTGTCGCTTCTTCGACCCACGGCTCGCCTCATCCATCACGATGCGCGGTCATGAAATCATGCATCGCACGCGCGAGTTGATCGAAGCGCGCGGCTACCGCGTCATTTACGGCGACACCGATTCGACCTTCGTGTGGCTGCGCCGCGCGCGCGATGAGGACGATGCCGCACGCATCGGCCGCGCGCTCGTCGAACATGTCAACGATCACTGGCGCTCGCATTTGAGCGAAACATTCGGACTCGAAAGCGCGCTCGAACTGCAATTCGAAACGCATTTCAGCCGATTTCTGATGCCGACGATTCGCGGCACCGAAGAAGGCAGCAAGAAGCGTTATGCGGGACTCACACAACGCGCCGACGGCACCGAAGAAATCATCTATAAAGGGCTTGAGACGGTACGCACGGACTGGACGCCGCTTGCACAGCGTTTTCAGCAAGAGCTTTACATGCGCGTGTTCAAGGGTGCGCCTTATGAAGACTATGTGCGCGATTACGTCGAAAAGACGCGGCGCGGCGCGCTCGACGACTTGCTTATCTATCGCAAACGCCTGCGCCGCAGTCTCGACGAGTATCGGCGCAACGTGCCGCCGCATGTGCGCGCCGCGCGCACGGCCGACGAATACAACGCGCGGCAAGGGCGCCCGCTGCAGTACCAGAACGGCGGGTGGATCAGCTATGTGATGACGCTGGCGGGACCGGAGCCTGTGGAAGCACGTCGTGCGCCGATCGACTATGAGCACTACGTGACGAAGCAACTGCAGCCCGTGGCGGATGGCATCCTGCCATTTCTTCGCGATGACTTCACCGCGCTTATGTCGGGACAGCAGGAGTTGTTCTAGGCATCGAGAAGGCGAACGACCATGCGCTGGCGCGCCACTTGCTGCGATGACAGCTTGCTTGCATCGACAACGACAATGGAAGCATGCACATGATGACTGCGTCCACGGAAATCAGCCGCTCGCAAGTGCGTAATCGCATCGTGAGCGATCTCTGGCAGGCGATCTGGACGTTTCGCCTGCAGACTCTCTGCGCGGTCGCGCTGATGATCGCTTCGCGTCTCGCGGTGGTGTCCGTGCCGCTGATGCTGAAGCACGTCATCGACGAGTTCAGCAGGCCGACCGCGAATGCGGTGTTTCCCGTCTTCGTGATCCTGACGTATGTGCTGATGCGCTATCTCGGCGACGTGCTCAACGAAGCGCGCGATGTGATATTCAGCATCGTGACTCAACGCACCGTCGCGTCGTTCACGGCGCGCACGTTCTCGCATCTGCACAACATGGGCGCGCGCTTTCATGCGCAACGCGAAACCGGCGGTGTGGTGCGCGACGTGCAAAAAGGCGCGGACGGCATCGGTTTTCTGCTCGGCGTCGCGATCTTCACGATCGTGCCGACGTTGATCGAAATCGGCACGGTCGTCGCGATCATGGTGAGTCAGTATGCGAAGACATTCACCATTGCGATTGCCGTCACCTTCGTGTGCTATGCGGTCTATACGCTCATCTCCACGCGATATCGCATGCGCTTTCAGCGTGCGGTGAACCGGCTAGAGGCGCAATCGGACAGTCGCCTCGTCGACAGCCTGCTCAACTATGAAACAGTGAAACTCTTCGCGAGCGAAGATGTGGAACGCGGACGCCTTTCCACGGTGCTCGACAAATGGGTCGATGCGCGCACCGCGAACCAGCGTGCGCTCACGATCCTGCATGTCGGACAGAGCACGGTCATTGCCATCGGCATTGCGGCAGTGATGCTGCTCGCCGCGCAGAACGTCGTCGCGGGCACGATGAGCGTGGGCGATCTCGTTCTCGTGAACGCGTATATCGTGCAAGTGTGCGCGCCGCTCAATACGCTCGGCTTCGTGTTTCGCGAGACGAACGATGCGATCGTCAACGTCGAACGCATGTTCGAGATTCTGCTGGCGCGCGGCCGTCGCGGTGAAGACGTGGACGAGCCGGATGCGAAGGCCCTTGTCGTGACTGCAGGCGAGATCGAATTCGAACATGTGGATTTTGGCTACGACCCCGCACGCCAGATTCTGCGCGATATCGATTTCCGCGCGCATCCGGGAAAGAAGCTCGCGGTAGTGGGCGGCAGCGGCTCCGGCAAGTCGACGCTGATGAAGCTGCTCTTCAGGCTTTATCAGCCGACTGCGGGCGTGATTACCATCGACGGTCAGGATATTCGCACGGTCACGCAGAAGAGCCTTCGCGAAGCCATCGGCATCGTTCCGCAGGACACCGTACTATTCAACGATACGATCGCCTATAACATCGCGTATGGGCGGCCATCCGCGACGCGTGCGGATGTCGTTCGCGCGGCCCGCGCCGCTCAGCTGGACAGCTTCATCGAACGGCTGCCCGATCACTACGACACGCGTGTCGGCGAACGCGGCGTGCGGCTCTCGGGCGGCGAACGGCAACGCATCGCCATTGCGCGCGCCATCCTCAAGGACCCGCGCATCATCGTGTTCGACGAGGCGACGTCCGCGCTCGATACGCGCTCCGAGCGCGCCATACAAAGCGAGCTCGACAGGCTCGCGCAAGGGCGCACGTCCATCGTCATCGCGCACCGGCTATCGACTGTCGTCAACGCGGACTGGATTCTCGTGATGGAGCACGGACGCATCGTCGAGCAGGGTCAGCATGCAGAGTTGATCGAACGCGGCGGCGTTTATGCGCGCATGTGGGCGCTGCAATCGCAACAGGGCGAGCTCGCGCAAGTGCAGCGCAAGGTCTCGGCGCAACCTGTCGGCCTTGGCGCGTTGATCGCGGGCGTCGTCGATGGCTTGCACGAAGAGATCGTCGAACATGGCGTGCAGCTTTATACGATGATGCCCGACGCCGACCTGCGCGTGACCGGCGATCCTGGCGTGCTGCAACTGGTGATAGCGGACCTGTGCCGCACCGAGATACGCGCGGCCGAGCGCGGCGAACGCGTCGAACTGCGCGTGGAGCGCGAAGCGAATCAGGTGCGCGTCTGCGTGCTCGGCCGCCGTGCGCAACCCGCGCCCTTATCGCAAGAACAGGCGCGTAGGCTCGAACAGGCGTTGAGCGAAACGGGCGGCAACTTCACCGTCAATTATGTCGACGGACACCTCGCCTACGTCGCGATGATGCCGCTGCGCCCCGTCGTCGATGCCGACAGCCTGGCCGGACTCGCCGAGCCGGACGCAAACGTTACCGGCAATCTGGAAGGCCTGTGCGTGATGGTCCTCGACGATCAGGACGCCGCGCGCGAAGCGCTGGGCGCCGTTCTGGAGACGTCCGGTGCCGGCGTGCGGCTCGCCGCGTCGGGCAAGGATGCACTCGAATGGCTCGCGCAAACGCCGACGGACGCGTGGCCCGACGCGCTCCTATGCGACATCGTGCTCGGCGAGGAGGACGGCTATCAGGTGCTGCGTCGCGTGCGCGAACTGGAAGCGAGCCGGCGCGTTTCGCTCGATCAGCGCATTCCCGCCATTGCGTTGACCGGCCACACGCAGACGGAAGATCGCTTGCGCGCGCAAATGGCGGGCTTTCAGATGCACATGACAAAGCCCGTTTCCGCGGAACGCCTCATCGCGGCAATCAGGCAAGTGGCCGTGAGAACCGAAGCCTGAGGAGACACTATGGATGACGAACTAGTTGGGCGCATCGACGACCTAAAACCGACACAGGGCGCGGTCGGCATGGAGCACGTCAGCGAAAAAATGCATCTGACTAGCGCACAGCCCGAGAACGCACGCGCGGCCTTTCTGCGCGAACACGCATTGAAAGTCGTGCGCGGACCGGGCGGGACGCTGCATGTGATCGACCATCATCACTGGGCGCGCGCATGGCATGAGTTGGGTATCGACGTCGCGCCGATAAGCATCGCGTGCGACTTCAGCGGCGGCGATCACGACGCGTTCATCGCCGCGCTGCGCGAGCACGGCTGGATTCATCCCTTCGACGCACAAGGTCGCGAGACATCGGTGGACGCGCTGCCCGCATCGATTGCCGCGATGCCCGACGATCCGTATCTCAGCCTCGCGGCTTTCGTGCGCATGGCAGGCGTCTACGAAGACCCGCCCGAATTCAACGCGAAGTTCGCATGGGCCGATTACTTTCGAGCGCACATGGAGGCCGACTTCGCCTCGATTTCGGGCTTTGCGAAGGCGCTCGCGCAGGCAATCGCGGCTTCGCGCCAGGACGAAGCGCGCGAACTGCCCGGGTTCAATGCGAAAGCGTAGCCATTGCTGAGCGCGTCTCTTGCGCTTCGATGATCTGCCGGAAATACGACGCCGTTCGACGCAGTCCTTCATCGAGCGCGGTCACGGGTTCCCAGCCGAGCAGCTTGCGCGCCTGCGTAATGTCCGGCTGACGATGCCACGGATCGTCCATCGGCAACGGACGGAACACGATCTCCGACTTCGATCCCGTCAACGCGACGATGCGCTGCGCGATTTCCAGCATCGATAGCTCGTGCGGATTGCCGAGGTTGACCGGACCGGTGATGTCATCGGGCGTGTTCATCAGGCGAATGAAGGCGTCCACCATGTCGTCGACATAGCAGAACGAGCGCGTCTGCGAGCCTTCGCCATAGACGGTGATGGGCTCGCCCGCGAGCGCCTGCATCATGAAGTTCGAGACCACGCGGCCATCGCTCGGATGCATGCGCGGGCCATACGTATTGAAGATTCGCGCGATCTTGATGTTGAGGCCATGCTGCCGGCGATAGTCCATGAAAAGCGTCTCGGCGCAGCGCTTGCCTTCGTCATAGCACGAACGGGGACCGATAGGATTCACGTTGCCCCAATAGGCTTCCTGCTGCGGATGCACGCGCGCATCGCCATAGACTTCGCTCGTCGACGCCTGAAAGATTTTGGCCTTCACGCGCTTGGCAAGGCCCAGCATGTTGATCGCGCCATGCACGCTGGTCTTTGTCGTCTGCACCGGGTCATGTTGATAATGAACCGGCGACGCGGGACACGCGAGGTTATAGATTTCGTCCACTTCCACGTAAAGCGGAAATGTCACGTCATGACGCATTAGTTCGAAGTTGGGACTGTCGAGCAGATGCGCGATGTTGTCCTTCGTGCCTGTGTAGAAGTTGTCGACACATAGCAGGTCGTGTCCTTGCGCAAGCAGGCGCTCGCACAAATGCGAGCCGAGAAAGCCCGCGCCGCCCGTCACCAGAATGCGCTTGCGAAATGCTTCCTTCATGTCGGTTCCTTTTATCGTGGATGCATCGTTGTTGATGCTCAACCGCACGCGTAGCGCAGCGTCGCTTCCCATTCGGCGGCGAAGCGGTCGATGTTGAAACGTTCTAGCGCAATGCGGCGCGCACCTTCGCCCAGACGCTGCGCTTCGGCGGGATCGCGCAAGAGGTGCTGCATGACATCGACGAGCGCGTTCGTATCCGTGTGAATGAAGCCGCTTTCGCCGTTGCGGATCACGGTGGCGAGTTCGGTTGTCGCAAGCCCGATGATCGGCATCCCGATGGTCATGGCTTCCACGATGGCAAGTCCCAGGCTCGTCCAGCGGATCGGGTTGAAGAAGAAGCGGTATTGCGCGGTGAACGCAGCGAGATCGAGATTGCCGATCTCACCGAGACCGCCTGCGGATACGGCATCCATGCCGACGAGATCGAGCGGCACGCGTTGCGCGGCATCGGCGAAGACATCGCTGCCGAGCCTGCGCCCGCGTTGCCGCAGATGATTGATGACGACGACGCCGCGCTCTTTCTCGCCCGTATAACACACGCCTTCCGGCACGACGACGCCATGTTCGATCACGCGCGTGGGTGTATCGCCGCTGTCCCACATGAGCCGATTGAAGTGGGTCACATGCACGAGCAAGGTGTCGCGATCTTGCACCCAATGGCGCTGCTCGAAGGGGTTCTCCTGCGGCGGATCGTGCTCGATATAGACGCGCGGCAAGCGCCTCTGCGCATCGGAGAGTACGTTGATGCGATCGTCGTCCCATTGCGTGCGATGCTGAAACAGCACGACATCGAACTCTTGAGTAGCGACCTGATCCGCAGGGACTTCGTGAACGTTGTCGCCCCACGGCAGCACGCCGACCTTGCCCGCGTAACCGGGCGGATGACCGGGCTTCGTCACGAGATAGAAGTCGTGCTTCGCCTGAGTCAGGTAGTAGAGATAGTTGCCGTGTACGTGCCATGTAAGCACGCGCAGGCGTCGTTGGTTAGCAGTGGGCATCGGTTTCCAGTTTCTCTGCGGGCAATTGAGTTCTTGCGACATCCAGCACGCGTTCGACGCTGATGTTCAGCGCGCACGGATGCCCATAGGGACACTCGCGAAACGCGCACGGCCGGCAAGGCGGATAGTCCGCGAGCACACGATGACGTTCTGCATCGAGCGGCGCCCAGCGATGCGTGTCGCTGCCCGATGCGATCACCACGCTCTTCGTGCGCATCGCTGCCGCCACATGCGAAAGCCCCGTGTCGTTGCATACGACGAGCTGTGCACGCGCGACGAGCGCCGCGAGCGCACCGAGCGATGTCTTGCCGGCGAGATCGATTGCATCGACGCCCGGCATGCACGCAATGCTCGCGGTGATCGCGGCTTCGCCCCCGCTTCCCGTCAATGCGACCGGCCAGCCGTCGCTCGCGAGCGCCGCCGCGACCTGCGCGAAGCGCTCGGCAGGCCAGCGGCGCGAAGGCAACTGCGCGCCCGCATGAACGAGCACGAGGCGCGTCGTATCGAGACCTTCGCTCGCAATCAGCGCATCGCATTCGCGCGTGTCCTGTTGCGTGAGCGGAATTTCCAGCTGCATGTCGCGCGCATCGATGCCGATGGCTTGCATCAGCGCGTTGTAGCGTGCGATCTCCTGCAGGTCGTCGGGCCACGGAATGAAAACACCGTCGCGTGGCGTTTCATCGGGCTTCAGAAAGCCCGCGTTGATGCGTGCGTGCATGGCTTCCACGATGTCGTTGGCGACGCCGCCGCTGCCGTGCAATTGAATCGCGAGGTGGAAGCGGCGCTCCCGCATCGCGTCGTAGAACGCGGGCAGATGCGCGTCGGTTTCCTCTTGCTCGGGAAATCCGATTGCGCCGGGAAACACGATCAATTCATCGACGAGATGCGCATAGCGTTCGACGAAACTATGCGCCCACGGCAAGCCGATCAACGCGATGTGCGCCTTCGGATAGGCGCGGCGCAATGCGCGCAACGCGGGCACGCAGCACAGCATGTCGCCAAGTTGCAGCGCCCTGAAGATCGCAATGCGTTCGACTCGCGCCGCATTCATACGAACACCACGCGGAATTTGACTGCGCCATAAAGCCGCCAGTAGATCGAGAGAAACGGAATCCACAGCGACGTCCAGGCCATTTCGAGCACATGCGATGGCGTGAGCGCCGTCGACTTGAGCCGCTTGATACAGAACCAGCCAGTAAGCCCGAGCCAAACAGCCACGCAGATGAGCGTGATCTTCTCGTTGCCGTTCACGAGCGCAAGCAAGGCGACGATCGCGACAGCAAGAATGGCGTAGTAGAGCAAGGGTGGCGTGCTTCGGATGCGCGTCCTGAAGAGCGTGCGATGCTTCTTGTAGAGCAGGGCGTCGAACTGGCTCTTCTTCTGCTGCGAAAGGCTCACGCCCCAACGCGCGGGCCGCACGGGATGCAGCACCATCGCATCGTGCGAGCGCACTATGCGCGCGCCGATCCGCATGAGTTCGAACTGGAGATCCGAGTCTTCGCGCCAGGCCGATGTGAACCGCGCATCGAAGCCGCCCACGCGCGCGAGTGCGGCGCGCGTCACGAACGTGTTGGCAGTCGCGAACTCCGCACGCGAAAGGCCGGCCGCGTCCTGTTCGTAATCGGTCGGACGAGGACCGAGCGGCACGACGATACGGCCCGACACGGCGTCCGCGCCCGCGCACAACGCGGCGATCCCAGCCGCGAGCCAATGCGGATCGGGGATCGTGTCGTCGTCGGTGAAGGCGATCAACGGCGCGCCCGATGCATGCCATCCCGCATTGCGCGCGCCTGCGGGTCCCTGCGTCGCGGTGACGGGCACGTAACGAATGCGCGGGGCATCGTCGAACTCGCGGGCAAGCGCGGCGACACGCGAGCGCGTGGCTTCATCGGGACCGTCGTCGCATACGATGATTTCATAGCGCGCCTTGTCGTAGTCCTGCGCGATGATCGCGCGCAGGCAACGCTCGAGCATGTCGGGCCTGCGATAGGTCGGCACGACCACGGATACGTCGAACGCCGTGCCGAGCGCGGCACCCGCATCGCGCGCGGCCGACGCGCTCTTTTCACCATCGTAGGAGAACGAACCGGCGAGGGTGCTCATGCACGCGCTCCCGGCTTTTCGATGAGGAACGGGCCGATCACGAGCGCATCGAGCGGCGACGTCCAGAACGATTCGAGCGCATCGCGAGGCGAGTTGACCATCGGCTCGCCGCGCGTATTGAACGACGTATTGACGAGCACCGGCACGCCCGTGCGCGCCTTGAACGCAGCGAGCAGGTCGTAATAGAGCGGATGCTGCGAGCGGTTCACGGTCTGCACGCGCGCCGTGCCGTCGATATGCGTGACTGCCGGAATGCGCGACTTCATATCCTCGCGCACATCGAAGACGAACAGCATGAACGGCGCGACGCGCGCATCGACGAACCAGTCGGCGGCATGCTCTTCCATCACGACGGGCGCGACGGGGCGGAAGTCCTCGCGGTCCTTGATCTCGTTGAGACGCGCCTGCATCGACGGATCGATCGGCGAAGCGAGAATCGAACGTGCGCCGAGCGCGCGCGGACCGAACTCCGTGCGTCCCTGATACCAGCCGATCACGCGATTGGACGCGAGAATATCCGCGGTTTCCGCAGCAATATCGTTCAGCCTGCGATACGGCGTCTTCGACCACTTGAGGAACTGCTCGATCTCGTCGTCCTCGTAACGCGGCCCGAGATATGCGTGATTCATGTGCCAGCGCCGGCTGCGATCGCCTTGCTTCACGCGTTGCTGATAGTCGGTCCAGAGGGCCGCGCCGAGCGCCGTGCCCGCATCGCCCGCTGCCGGTTGGACCCAGATGTCCTCGAACGGGCCGCGATCGCGCAGACGCGCATTCATGACGCAATTGAGCGCCACGCCGCCTGCCATCGCGAGATGAGAAAGCCCAGTGCGTTCATGCAGCCAACGCGTCAGTTCGAGCGCGGTCTCTTCGAGCACGACCTGCAGCGAATGCGCGATGTCGTAATGGTGCTGCGTGAGCGGACCGCCACGCTCGCGTCGCGGACCGAAGCGTTCGACGAGGCGCGGCGCATCCACCGTATAGCTGCCGTCGTTGCGATACTTCACGATCTCGCGGAATTGATCGACATACGCGGGCTTGCCGAACGATGCGAGCGCCATGACCTTGTACTCGTCCGACGAGTGAAGAAAGCCGAGATAGTCGGTCACGGCTTCGTAGAGCAGCCCGAGCGAATGCGGCAGTTCCACTTGCTTGATGCGCTTGTACTCGCCGTCGACGAACTGGCCGAGACTCGTGGTCACGCCTTCGCCGCGGCCGTCCATCGTGAGTACGGCGGTGTCTTCATAAGGCGCGGCGAGAAAGGCGCTTGCCTCATGCGACAGATGATGATCGACGTAATGCCAGTCGAAGTGCGGCGCGCGGCCACCGCTTGCGAAACGCTTCTTCAGATGATGCGGCTCGCCGTCGAGCAACTGGCCGCGTGCATTGGCGATATAGCTTAGAAAAAGCGGATCCCACGGCGATTCCGACGGGTTCCCGCTCACCTGTTCCGACGGCATGAAGGGCAGGGCGATGGTCGCCTTCGCCTGCTTCGGCATGCCGGAGAAAAGATGCGGGTCGTAGGAGTACGCGATGTGATCGATGTCCGCGAGTTCGATGCCTGCTTCCTTCAGGCAATAGTCGATGGCATCGAAGGGAAGCTGCCAGGTCGAGAACGGCACGGGACGCTTGGCATGCTTGACGTGCGTGAAACGCTCGTCTTCGGCCGCCGCGATCACGACGCCGTCTTTGACGAGTGCAGCGGCGCTATCGTGATAGACCGCATTGATTCCGAGGGTGTACATAAGGCGCGTCTCTCAGGGTAGTGTCAGATGAGCGGGACGGTGTTCGGTGCGGGCATCGAGCATGGCGAGCGCGGCGTCGACGACTTCATCGACGCTCACGCCAGCGAGACACATGTGATGACCTTCGGGACACACGCTTCGATAGCACCAGCGGCACGGCACGTCGCGATAAAGCACGCGATGCGGCGTTTGCCACGGCATATGCTGCGGATTCGTGAGCGCATAGAGATCGACGACCGGCGTGCCGAGCGCCGACGCGATATGCACGGGACCGCTGTTGTTGGAAATGAGCACGCGCGCGCGGTCGATCAGCGCCGCAAGCTCGCCGAGTCCGAGCGCGCCCGCGAGATCGACGATGCGCGCATCGCCTGCGCTGACGGTCTCGCACAGCGCGGCTTCGCTCGATGAACCCGTGACGAGCACGGGCCAGCCGGTGCGTCCGGCGAGCACGCGCGCCGCCTCTGTGAAGCGCTCCGGCGGATAGCGCCGCGATGCGGCAGTCGCGCCCGGATGCAGCACGAAGAACGGCGCGTGAAGATCGATGCCGCGCGCAGCGAGCTTCTGTCCGAGCGATGCTTCGTCATCGGTGCGCAAGGCGAAACGCATACGCGTGTCGTCGGCGAGCGCGCCGACGCTTGCGACAAGCGCAAGCTGCCGCTCGACTTCGTGACGCGTGCCGTGTTGCGGTTCTCGCTCGGCGACCCAATCCGTCAGTAATCCGTATGGATTTTCCCGGCAATGCGCGAGACGCCGGGGAATGTTCGCGAGATGGCAAAACATCGCGGCAGGCAGCGGGTTCTGGCTATAGACGGTGAAGATCACGGCCGCATCGAAGCCGAGCGATGCAAGACGCTCGCACATCGCGAGGTCGGTGCGCGCATCGACGGGTTTGTCGTGCTTGACCCACGGCGCATCGTATTCGATCACATCGTCGATATCGTCGATGAAGCGCGCCGCGTGCGCGCCCGAACCCGACGCAAGCAACGTGAGATGCCGGCCCGGATACGCGTGCTTCAACGCGTGCATGGCGGGCGTCGTCATCAGCACGTCGCCGAGGTTGTCGAGGCGGATGCATAGAATGCGGCGCACGTCCTCGCCCCAGATGCGCTGCGGCGCGGTAGCGGGCGCTCGCGCATGAGCATCGGCGGGCTGCACGGTGATGGCGATATCGCGCTTCATGTCGCGATCTCCGTCTCGTGCCATGCACGCCCGATGATGCGCGCCGCTTCGCTCATGTCCTTCGCAATGGCGTCCGGCTCGCGCAGCGGACCGCGTTGCCATAGCGTCTCGTTGCCATTGTCGATGAGGACCGCGCGGCAACCGGCGCGATGGCCCGCTTCGATATCGTCGAGGATGTCGCCGACGAACCAGCTTCGCTGAAGATCGAGTCCAAGCTCGCGCGCCGCGCGTTGAATCATGCCGGGCGCGGGCTTGCGGCAATCGCATGCGCACGCGTAGCGCGTCACCGTTCCTTGCGGATGATGCGGGCACCAGTAGACGCCCGCGAGCCGCGCGCCGCATTCGGCCGCAAGCGCATGCAGCTTTCGTTCGACATCGACGAGTGCGGCTTCCGCGAACTTGCCGAGCGCAACGCCGCTTTGATTGCTGATGACGACCACCGGCACGTTCATGCGCGCGAACGTGGCGAGCGCATCGCGCGCACCTGCGGCGAGACGCATCCTCGCGGGATCGACGTTGTAGGGCACGTCGTCGAGCAGCGTGCCGTCCTTGTCCAGAAAGACGGCGGGCTTCATGCCGTGGCGCTGCCGTATGCCGCGCGCCGGTTGTCGAGATCCTGTGCGATATCGACGCCCGCGACGCGCGCATAGACGCGCTCCAGCGATTGCGCGACGCCCGACCATGTGAACATCGCGCGTGCACGCGCGAGGCCCGCCGCGCCCATGCGTTCGGCAAGCAGGGAATCGCGTTTGAGCATGGCGAGCGCATCGGCGAGCGAGGCTGGGTCCTTCGGTGGCACGAGCAGTCCAGTCTCGCGATGCGCGACCGAATAGCGGATGCCGCCCACGTCCGCGCCGATTACGGGCCGGCCGCAGGCCATCGCTTCGAGCGGCGTGATGCCGAACGGCTCGTACCACGGCGTCGTGACGAACACATCGGCGGCGTTATAGAAGGTCTTCAGGCGCTGCCTGCCATGCCTGCCGAGAAAGTTGACCTTGTCGGCCACGCCGCAGTCTCTTGCGATGCCACGCAAGCGGCCTATTTCCGGCGTAGCAATCTCATTGGCTTCGTCGGAGTTGCCGCCGATCACATAGAGATGCGCGTCCTCGTTCAGTTCGCGATTGCAGATGCCGATGCCGCGCACCACGTTGTCGATGCCTTTGCGCGGCACCATGCGTCCGAGCTGCAACACGATGAAGCGGTCCTGCGGCCAGCCCAGGCGCTCGCGCGCTTCGGCCTTCTTCATCGGATGGAACTCGGTGCTGTCGAAGCCGCACGGCACGAGGTCGATGCGCTCGCGTTGCGCGCGATAGAGCGAGACGAGATCCGCTTCGTCCTGGGGACATTCGGCAATAACGGAATCGGATTCACGCACGAGCGCGTCTTCAATATCGAAACGCTCGTCAGGAAAGCCGTCGCCCGCGCCCTGATGAATGCGCCGCACGCGGCCGAGCGCATGAAACGTGGTGACGAGCGGCGTGCCGAGCGCTTCCTTGATTCGCATGCCGACGAGTCCCGACATGAAGAAGTTCGCATGCACGACGTGATAGGGCGTTGCCTGCTTCTTGAAGAAGCCGATCATGAAACGGGCGAACTCATCCATGTGCGGCAGAAGCTGTTCCTTGGGCAATTGCACGGGCGGACCCGCCGGCACATTGATGACCCGGATGCCGCGAATGCCTTCGAAACGCGACACGAGCGGAAGAAGGGAACGGTCGCGTCGCGTGAAGACATCGACCTGATGGCCGTTGCGCGCGAGGTGCCGCGCGACATGCGCGACGTAGATGTTCTGGCCGCCGCTATCGACGCCGCCCGCCACCGCGAGAGGCGACGCATGCTCACTGACAAGTGCGATCTTCATGTGTAGGCCCCCTCGATCCGCGTTGTTCGAAACGGGCTTCGCAGCGGTGCGCGTCGCGCAAGATTTGCCGCGTCGCTCGAAGCCCAAGGGCCTCTGAGCATTCGTTGTGCCACATACTGAAAAATGCGCAGAATCGTTGGTTCGTTGCTGAACGAACACAATTTCTTTAGGCGCTATGCGAAGGCCGACGGCGCGCTTTTACATGTTGTGTGTAGGCTGTTCAGACGGACGCCTTATTTGTGCAAGACGACGGTCGTCCTCGCGAACGATCGATCGCATCGTGCGAACGTGGCTGCTAACGATGCGCCGATGCGCAAGCGCCCACGGCAGGCCACGCAACATCTCGACGGCGTCGCGCCATAGCATGCCTTCGCGACGCATCACGGCAAACGCTTGCACAGTCGCATGCAGCGCCTCGCGCAAAGGCAGGCGCAGCCATGCGACCCACGCGGCATTGCGCGCGAGCAGACGCCGGCGCAATGCGCTGTCGCGAATGGGCGAGGGATGGTGATGCAGCACGAGTTCATCGGCATAAACGAGCGCATGGCCGTGATCGAGCATGTCGAGCGCAAGCAGCGACTCCTCGCCGCCGATGAAAAGACGCGGCTCGTAACCGCCCATCTTTCGAAATACGCTCGTGCGAAAGACGCTCGCGCCCGCCATATAGCCGATGAGCGCCGGCCCCGGCAGCCCGCTCGCGCCAAGCGGACTCGCGCGCATGCGCTCGCAGGTTTCGTCGGGCTCGCCGCGTTCACCGACCACGACGCGCGCGCTCAACACCGCGACGCGCGGCGCCGCATCGAGTATGTCTGCGGCGCGCGTGAGCGAACCCGCATCCCACCAGGTATCGTCGTCGCAGAACGCGACGTATTCCGTCCGCACGCGCGCAACGCCGAGATTGCGGCCCGCCGCGCCCATGTTCGCCGGCGCGATCACCAGTTCGACGAAGGGAAACGCTTGCCGTATGCGCTCGGCGGTATCGTCCGACGAGGCATTGTCGACGACGACGATATCGATGCGATCAGGCAGCGCGGCCAGCCTTGCAAGCGTATCGAGCACCTGATCCGCGCGGTTGAACGTCAGCACCACCACGCTCACGCGCGCGGCATCGTCATGCGCGGGGCGTGTGAATGGCTGGGCAAGCGCGCTCATCGGCCGCTCTCCGCGCGTTGGAGTGTCCAGAAGCGTTCGGGCAGGAACACGTCGTCGTATCCGTCTGGGCCGAATGCCTTCAACTGACTCTCATAGGCGTTCACTGCGCGGCGCTTGAGCGCATCGCGGCGCTCGGCATCGGCGTGTGCGGGCGGGCGCGCATTGAGTGGTGTGGCGTCGATGCCGCGCGCCGACAGGTCCTTCAGGCGCTCCTGCAAGAGCCCGCGCATGCAACGGTATAACGATTCCTCATACCCGATGCAACTCAACTCCGGATGCCGTAACCATGCTTCGCATGCGGCTTCGTGCACGAGCGCGTGATCGGAATGGAAGAGACCGAGCGGGATCATCAACGCGTCGGGCCGATGTTCGTCGATGGCATCGAGCAACGCGCGCGCGATCTTTTCTGGCGTGGGCTTCGACGCATCGGGCGCGTGCGGAACGTACTGCGAATCCAGAAAGTCGAGATATAGCGGCGTGGCGCCGAGCACGCCGAGCGCACGCCGGTCTTCTTCGATACGCGCGCTCATCGCTTGCCGCGCGTTCGCAAAGCCGCAGTGCGCGTCCCAGTCGGTGGCGACATCGGCGGCGGGGCATCCGGTGAACACGGTGCACACGAGGGTGCCCGCATTGCCGGCGAGCGACGCGCCGCAACCGAACACGGCGTCGTCGAGGTGAGGGGAGATCAGCAGCGTTCGGGGCGAGACATCGATCATGGGCGAGCAGGCGAGAGCGTTTGACGGCCCGTGAACGTGCAAGTACCGGGCCAGCGCAAGCGCAGCCGCCGCCTAGCGCTCGATCAGAAGCGCACGCCGATGCCCGCCTCGATGATGTCCGCGTCGCGGTCGTAGCGCGTGACCATGCGGTTCCACGTCACGCGCGCAAGCCAGCGATTCGTGAAGCGATAGCTCGCCGAAAGCGAAACGAGGCCCGAAAAGCGCCCGTCGCCGGTGCGGTTCTGCGGCAGATCGTCGTTCTGCGTGATCGACAGATACGGCCCCGCGCCGACGCCGAGCGTGAGCCGGTCGTCGAAGAACGCGCGCGTCGCCCACAGTTGCGCCGCGATGCCGTCGCGCCGGGACTGCACGTGACCGCCTTCGTGCAGATACGACGCGCTGAAATCGACGTACTTCCACAGCCCGCGCCGGTACTCGATGCTTTCCGCGAGATTGGATTCCGAATCGAGGCTGTTGAGGATCGTGGTGCCGACCATCGCGGTCACTTCGTTGCTCGTGACGTTCGTGTTGCGCGACGGCGCGCGTGCGCGTGGGCCGTGTCCATCGGGCGCGTCGAGCTGATAGCCGATGCCGAAGAGTAGCGCGGTGGTATCCGGGCCGCCGAATGCCTGCACGCGGTTGAGCTTCACCTCCGCGATCCAGCGGTTATCGAAGTAATACGCGGCACGCAGCGTGAACATGCCGCCCCAGCCGTGCGTGTTCGAATAGTCGCCGCCCGCCTGCGCCGCACTGGTGTCGAAGTATCGATAAGGTCCCGCACCCGCCGACAGTTCCAGACGATCGTTCCAGACTGGAACGCGGCCCCAGAACTGCACTGCCTGGCCGTCTCGATGGTGGTTCGGAATATGACCCTCGTTCAACCATGAAAAGCTCCACGCGGCATAACGCCCGAGGCCTTCGCGATAGTTTGCTTCCCAGGAGTAGGTGTTCTGTCTGCTGCTCTTGAGCGGTCCTGCGAGGACCGAAAACTCTTGCGCGTGCGTCGCCTGGCTCATCAGACCGATGGCAACGGAGACGACTGCGAGGGCGGTGTATCGGCGATGGCTTCGTGTAGGAGAGGGTGTCATCGAATCGAAGGCGCGAAGCGGAAGGTACGACGGATTCGCCGGAGCATACCGCCTAAATGAGAATCATGCTGATACGTCGCGCAGTGTACGTCGACGCACGGGCAGATCGGCTGGTCCGCGTCAAAAACGAAGCAAGGGTCCCGCATTCCGAGCCATTCGCATGCGGGTAATGCGGCGCGCGGCGCTTACGTACAGTTGATCGCATCGGCCGGCCATTCACGTTGCGGAGGCAGCGATGGACTCCATTCCAGTCGAATACCGGGGCTGCGAGCTTTCGGCGATGGTCGTGCATGCGGCCGGCGAATTCGTCGCGACGGTTCTGATCGAACGTCCGGACGGACAGCGGCGCGCGGTCGGACCGTTTCGACCGTTCGCGACCGCGCAGGCCGCCGAACGTTTCGCGATTCAGTGCGGCAAGGACGAGTTGGATGGCCGCACGGCCGCGCTGTGCATGCCTGTTGCGGCGGCCGGTTGATGTGCGGCTTTAGCCGTTCGTGCGGCCAAGCGCCTTGCCGAGCCACGCGAGCAGCGCTTCGGCGGAACAGGCGCCGGTTCGGTATCCGATATGGCCGTCCGGTCGAATCGCCCACGCCATGCCGCCGCGTGCGCCGAATGCCGCGGCGAACTCGCCCGCCGCATCGGTGAGCGCGTGCCACGACTCGTTCGAATCCCGCGACGCGTCCGCCGCGCCGCGCGCCATGATCGCCACTGCGTTCGCATTCGGACCGAGCGTCGCGCGCCACGCGTTCGCGGCGGCGGCGAAAGACGCGCGCTGATTGTCATTGGTATCGTCGCGGTCGTCAGACAAATAGCCGATGAGCGTATGCCGTCCGCCGCCGATATGCGCGGCGAGACGTTGGCGATGCCCGATGAAATCCTCCACGAGCCCGCCGACCTCCGGCACGCGGTCGCCGGGCGCGGGCAGATCGGGCGCGAGACCGGCGCACTCGTCCTCGACGATCGGACTGCCGCGATAGCCGACGAGCAACTGCGTTTCGCGCATCGCGGGGCGCACGTCGCCGTGCGTTAGGACAGTGTTCAACGCGCGACTCGTCGATTCGACGACATCCAAGCCGACCGGCCGCCGCTCGTCCTCGTAACTGGAAAGCAGCGACGGCCCCGCGAGCCCGCGCGCGGCGAGCGCCAGCTTCCACGCGAGATTGTGGGCGTCCTGCAAGCCGGTGTTCATGCCCTGACCGCCGACCGGCGGATGAATGTGCGCGGCATCGCCCGCAAGAAACACGCGCCCGCGCGCGTAATGCTGCGCAATGCGATGACTCACGCGATAGACGGACGACCAGCGCATCGACGACAGCCGCGTTCCCTCGGGCAAGGCCGGCTGCATGATGCGCTCGACTTGCCCGAAATCCGGCGCGAGCACCGACGCGAGGCGGGCGGCATCGTCGGGAAGAAGGACCGTCGACAGACGATAGCGCTGTGCAGAGCCACGCACCGGCACGGCGGCGAGCGTCGTCGCGCCGCGACCCTCGCGCGCCGACTGGCTGAAGCGATACATCGGCCCGCGCCGCAGCGGCCAGTCGACGTCCACATCGGCGAGCATGAAGGTCTGCGCATACTGGTCGCCCTCGAACGGCACGTTCAGATGCCGCCGCACCGTACTGCGCGCGCCGTCGCAGCCGACGAGCCAGCGGCACCGAAACTCGCGCACGTCGCCCTGCGTGCCTTGCAGACGGCACAGCAAGCCGCCGTTGTCTTCGTCGTCGACGAAATCGAGGAACGCGGTTCCATATTCGACGCGCCCGCCATGCCGATGCAACGCGCGCTCCAGAATGCGCTCGGTCTCGTACTGCGCGAGCGAAAGCGCGCCGTAGGGAAGGCCCTCGCGCGGGATGTCGGTGCTGGTGGCGAGCGCGCCGTCCTTGTAGGCATCGGCGCTCGTGATCCAGACGCCGGCTTCGATCGCCTCGCGCGCGACGTCGAGATCGTCGAAGAGTTCGAGCGTGCGCGCCGTCACGCCCAGCGCCTTCACGAAGAACGCGCGCTCGTCGTGTGGATCGACGATGCGCACATCGACGCCATCGCGACACAATTCGGCGGCAAGCAGCAGGCCGACCGGACCCGCGCCTGCAATCAACACATCGGTCGTTTCGGGCATGTGCGGACGCTCCGGATCATCGTGAGAAAAGCCGTCTGTCAGTGTCGCAGGATAGCTGCGTTGCACGGCATATGGCGCGTTTTTCGTATCGGACAGGCCGTAAGCGCGATCCTTGCTACCATGCGGGCGCCTCGCCGTGAGCGCATGAAAAAACATCGACATGAACAACGACACACAGCCAGAACGCGTCAATTATTTGGCGGTCGTCTCCGTGCTTCTGGGGACGTTTCTCGGCAATCTCGATTCATCCATCGCGAATGTCGCGTTGCCAACGATCGCGCACAACTTGTCGCGCGGCGCGGCCGATACCGTGTGGGTCGTCACCGCGTATCAGCTCGCGGTCGCGGTTTCGGTGCTGCCGCTTGCCGCGCTCGGTGAAATGCTCGGCTTCAAGCGCGTTTTTCTGTGGGGCGTCGTGCTCTTCACGCTGGCGTCGGTCGGCTGCACGGCGGCCTCGACGCTGCCGGTGCTCGTCGCTGCGCGCGCATTGCAGGGGATCGGCGGGGCGTGCATGTCCACCATCGTTCCCGCGCTCTTGCGACAGGTCTATCCGCCGAGGCTCGTCGGACGCGGCATCGCGCTGCTCGGGCTGACGGTCGCGCTATCGGCCGCGCTCGGGCCGACCGTCGCGGCGGGCATTCTCTCGGTCGCCGGATGGCGCTGGCTGTTCGCCGTCAACGTGCCGCTCGGCGTATTCGGCCTCTTTCTTGCCAGCGCGATGCTGCCGCCCGGCGTGCCGAACGCCGCACGCCGCTTCGACTACGCGGGCGCCACGCTGAGCGCGCTCGCCATCGCGCTCGTCATTCTGGGCGTAGGCGGCCTGGGCGCAGGCGAGGGACAGAGCGGCGATGCGTGCCTGCACGCGCTGCCCGTCATCGAGATCGCGCTCGGGTGCGTGGCGGGCTTCGCGCTCATCCGGCATCAGCGTGGACGGGCCGCGCCGCTCGTGCCGCTCGATCTGTTGCGCATTCCGATACTCGCGCTCTCTTCGGTGACGTCGATCTGTTCGTATGTCGCGCAGACGCTCGCGTATCTCGCGCTGCCGTTCATGCTTCAGCATCAGTTTGCCCGCAGCGCGACGACGACCGGCCTGCTCGTCACGCCGTGGCCGCTCGTAATCGTGTTCGTTGCGCCGCTCGCCGGACGCTTGTCGGACCGGCGCGCGCCGGGGCTGATCGGCGGCATCGGGCTCGGCATCATGACGGCGGGGCTGTGCTTGCTGATCGGCTTGCCGGCGTCGCCGTCCAACGTGGACATCGCGTGGCGCGTCGCGGTGTGCGGCATCGGCTTCGGCTTCTTTCAGACGCCAAACAATCGCATCATGCTGACGTCCGCGCCGCACGAACGCAGCGGCGCGGCAGGCGGCCTCATGACGATGGCGCGCATGATCGGCCTTTCGCTCGGCGCGGCGCTCGCGGCCGTGGCATTCGGCGTTTACGGGCAGGGCGGTGCGCTCGTCGCGCTGGTGGGCGCGGCGGCATCGGCGCTGCTCGGGGTAGTGGCCGGTGTCGTGCGAGTGGTCAAGACGCGGTGAACGGCGAGACGTGTTGACGCAAACACGATCGCGGACATGAAACGCGCGTCCTACAATTCAGCGCAAACGCGCGTTTGCCAAGACGTGCGAACGATTCGATTGACGCAATGATTTGCAAGTGCGTTGACGGGAGCGGATATGCTGTGCGCCTTGCGCGTCGCGTTGCGGCTCGCTCATGCTTTCACGATCTCTGTTGCTCATTGTCGATACGTCATGGTCACACTCATTAGCTGCTTCTTCGATCGCCGCGCCACATCGTCGCGCGACAATCACGCCGAGTTCTGCCGCCGCACGCAGATACGCCACTGCGAGGAACCGATCTCACTCAGCGCCGCTTCGCAAGAACTCGCCGTGCTGTTCAAGTATCAGATGATCAGCGACCGCCTTGCGAAAGCAGCGGAAGGCGAGATCCTCATCTTCGCGACGGAAAACGCGCTCTTCCTGCGCTTCGAGGATTTCGGGCGGATCATGGAAGGTCGCGACAGTCTCGTGACGAAAGGCTTCTTCGGCATCAATACCGAAATGTTCGTTATCCGAAACGTCGAGGCGAACCGGCGCATCGCTCGCGGCATGGCCGCACGATGCCGCGAGTATCACGAATACGGCAAGTTCGTCACCGAGGAAGAATTGCTCGAACCGTTCACGACGGTGACGGACTGGGATGTCACTCACGGCGTGATTCCGATTGCGTCGATGTGGTCGGGGCAGCATCCTGACTTGCGTGGTGCGCCGGTCGTCGCGGTATCGCTCGTCTTCACACCGCGTCTCTTCAGCAAGTACGGTCCGCGCTGGCGTGCAGTATTCGCGCGTCATGTGAACGCTTGCCATGCAGCGGGAACGAGCCAGTTCTTCGACATTGCGCCGCCGCCCGAATGCGATACCGACGAGCCGTTGACCGTTTATCAACCCGGCAGGCCGATTGCGGTCGTGATGCTGTACACGCCCAATATCGCGAGCTACGCGCGCTTCGGCGAAGCGAGCCTGCGTGCCTATTGCGAGCGCAACGGCTATACGCTCTACCAGTATCGCGAAGTGCCCGCCGACTTCCAGCTCGAAGCGTGCGGCAACTGGTCGAAGCCCTTTCTGCTGAGCAAGCATCTGCCGCATCATGAATGGGTGTTCTGGCTCGACGCCGATATCCTCGTGATGGATCCGTCCGTGAGGCTCGAGACGTTCACCGCCAGCCGCGAGCGCGTGCTGACCGCCGACATCTGCGGCTGGCCGTTCAATTCCGGCGTCATGGGCTTCATGAACAACGAGGTCAACGCGAGAGTGCTGGAAAGCGTCCTCGCGCGCGTGCATGCGACCGAGGACGTCAAGCACACGTTCTCGAGCCAGGGCGACCAGTTGTCCTTCCTGGAGGAAATAATGGCGCACGGCCTTTGCCCGGAACGCGATTCGCCGGAGCTCGTCAGCTTCAACGAACTGAATACGCCGTGGTACTTCGGGAAGCCCGATACGTTCATGTGCCACTTCCACGGTTTGAGCACCGAACTGCGCATGCTTTTCATGTCGATGAATGCGGTGCCCGAAGGCGGTTACGAATCGATCGAATAACAGTCGACGCCAAGCGGGACCGACGCTTGCTGCCCACCGGATAGCCCGATGTTTCTATCAAAGGAGGTCAGCATGACTCAGGCACAAGGCACTAACAGCGGCTCCCGCGCAACCGCCGACGACATGGATGAGCCGGTCGGCGGCACGCAGCAGACTGGCCTCGACGCAGACGAGAAGCGCAAGCACCCGCAAAGCGAGAACGCGCTCCCTTCTTCGCAGGAAAAGAATCCAGTGCCACCTGAATCGACGCGCCAGTGAGCTTGGCCCTAAAAGGAGCGATCGAATGAGCGATTACATCGACTGCATCGCCGCGCTCGACCGGTGCGCCGCAGCGTGCGACAACTGCGCGTCGGCGTGCATAGCGGAAGCGCACCTGCCGGATATGGAAAAGTGCATCCGTCTGGATCTGGATTGCGCTGCGGTATGCCGTTTCACATCGGAGGCGCTCGCACGCGACACGCAGTTCATGCGCGACTTCTGCGACTTGTGCGCGCGTCTCTGCGACGCGTGTGCGGACGAGTGCAGCCGTCATCCCGCCGCGCATTGCCAGGCGTGCAGCGACGCATGCCGCAGCGCCGCCGAAGCCTGCCGCGCGATGTAGGAATCCCATGCCCGCGACGACGTTCGCAAGCGCGTGGCAGTGCTACGCGGCGGCTTTCTTTGCTGCTTCGATCGCCTGCTATGCACATTGCGAGACTCCGCATTTCACGCTCGGCATGCCTCGGCGGGAGACGGCGCATGCGGTGCTGATCGTCGTCGGACTGGCGTTCGGCGCCGTATGTGCGGTCACACTCGAGTTGCCTGTGCCGCGATGGGTCGTGTTTGTCGCGGGCTTCGGCGTCGTTCATGTTCCGGCTGCGGCGATTTTGTTCGTCAAGCGCGTGGGACGGGCGGGGAAGTCGTGAAGGGGGCGCTCTCGTGTTCACCGCTGCGTCGGTGCCGTCGAAACAGCGTTCTGGAATCCTTTGTCATCGTGCGGTACAGACGGCTCGCTTCCGTTCGTGATGGAACAGTATTCCCCAACGATGCGCTCCGTTCTGCGCATCGCGCGAGCCAATCGCTTGCTGCGAGCAGCAATGCCATCCGAAAGAACATATCCACACTTTCCGTGCACAACCCTGTGGACAATCCGTGCACCCGCACGCTATCCGCTTGAAGCGCCGGCATATTCTCGCGTCGCACGACAATGCGCGCCCGCACACGGTTCCTGCTGCGAATCTCCGCTAGCGTCGTGAACGAACGCCGATACGAAAGGAGCAACCATGAAGCGCAAGTCGTCCGGAGCGGCGGTGATAGCGGTGCTTGTCGGCGTCGTCGTAGCGGTGACGCTCTATATCGCGAGCTTCGGCAAGTCCTCGCATCATGCGGACATTCCCGCCGCAACCGGCGAAACCGTCGCGACGCAATCGCCTGCAAGCGACGCCTCATTCGCCGCATCGACGCCCGAAGCAATGACTGCCGCGCGTTGAACTCCATTCCAAGCTGGACGAAGTGTCCAACCTTTGTCCGCGCAGTGCATTAGACAGGAATAGGCCTTGCTCCAAGGCTGGCAACGTTCAGCCGGAGCCTATCGATGGCGCATGCATCACAGCAGTTGCCGTCCGCCGCGTTGCCTGTCGATGCGCGCGGCGCAATCGGCAACATGAAGACAGTCGCGCTCGTATCGCTGCGCGGCGCGATCGATTTCATGTGCTATCCGCGCATCGATTCCCCGACGCTTTTCGCGGCGCTGCTCGATAGCGAACGCGGCGGCGTGTTCTCCATTGCCCCGCGCGACATCGACGCGAACGTCAAGCAGATGTATCTGCCCGAGACCAACGTGCTGCTTACGCGCTTCATGACGGGCGAGGGCGTCTGCGAGCTGCTCGATCTCATGCCGGTGCCATCGTCCGAGGCGCGCGTCGAGGACGTGCCCAATTGCGTGATGCGGATCGTGCGCATCGTGTACGGGCGCATGACGCTCGATGTGCGATGCGATCCGCGCTTCGACTATGCACGCGTCGCGCATAGCGCACATGCGGTGGAGAAGGGCGTCGAGTTCAGACCCGCGGACGGCGGCGGCCCGCTGCAGTTGCGCGCGAGCGTGCCGCTTTCGATCGAAGACGATGGCGCGCGGGCAACGCTCGAAATGAGCGAGGGTGAATCGGCCTGCTTCGCGCTCGGCGCTGCCGGCGAGATGCACAAGCTCGCATCGAAAGAGAAGTTCGACGGCATGCTGCATGAGACCATCGCGTTCTGGAAAGAATGGTCGTCGCGTTCGACGTATCGCGGGCGCTACCGCGAAGTCGTATTGCGCTCGGCGCTCACGCTCAAGCTGTTGAGTTCGGACGAACACGGCGCGATCGTCGCGTCGCCGACGTTCGGCTTGCCCGAAGCACAGGACGGCTCGCGTCGCTGGGACTATCGCTATACATGGATACGCGATGCCGCGTTCTCGGTCTACGCGCTGCTGCGTCTCGGCTACACGGGCGAAGCAGAACGGTTCATGCGATGGATCGCTGAACGCAATCGCGATTGCAGCTCGGATGGCTCGCTCAGCGTCATGTACGCGGTGGATGGCGAGGAAGCGCCGGACGAGACGGCGCTGTCGAGCCTCGGTGAATCGTCGCCGGGCGAACTGGTCGTCGGCAACGGCGCGCGCGGGCAAACGCAGCTCGATGTCTACGGCGCGCTGCTCGATTCTGTCTACCTCTACAACAAGTACGGCGCGGCGATCTCATATCAGGGGTGGCGGCATGTGACGCGCACCGTCGATTACGTCGTCGAGCACTGGCGCGAGGCGGATCACGGCATATGGGAATTCCGCAATGGCAAGCGGCCGCTGCTGCATTCGCGGCTGATGTGCTGGGTGACGGTCGATCGCGCGCTGCGCCTCGCGCAAAAGCGCTCGCTGCCCGCGCCGCTCGCAACGTGGTTCAAGACCCGCGACGACATTCACCGCGACATTCACGAGCAGTTCTTCAACGAGACGTTGCAGGCGTTCGTGCAGACGCCTGGATCGTCGACGCTCGATGCTTCTGCGCTGATGATGCCGCTCGTGCGGTTCATCGGGCCGAAAGATCCGCGCTGGATCGGCACGCTCGATGCGATCGGCCGCGATTTGCGCGTCGATCCGCTGATCTTTCGCTATACGCGCGGCACGACGCTCGATGGCCTTCCAGGAATGGAAGGCGGTTTCAGCGCGTGTTCGTTCTGGTACGCGGAAGCGCTCGCGCGCGCGGGGCGCGTGGACGAGGGTCGGCTCGTCTTCGAGAAGATGCTCGCGTATGCAAACCACCTCGGGCTGTTTTCGGAGGAAGTCGCGACGAACGGCGCAGCGCTCGGCAACTTTCCGCAGGCGTTGACGCATCTCGCGCTGATCAGTGCGGCGTATCAACTGGACCGGGATCTCGACCGGGCGCATGTGGCGTGGACTTGAACGGGGTTCTAAAGTAGGATTGCGTTACGGCGCTACGCTACTTGACATAACACAAATTAGCGATTTTTATATAAGCGAATACATCCACTCATTTCCCCGCACCCCGCGACGGCACGCACGTCAGCATCAACGTGCTTCCGCTTGTGAAGCCAGCGCTCACCGCGGCCATATGAAACTCCGAGTCGCCACAACGCCATTCCGAGACGAAATCCTTCGAACACATCGCTTTCGCATCGTCGAAAACCGCTTTGTCGATCTCATAGGCACACACGCGACGCCGATCGCAATGCTGCGCGAGATCGGCCGTCGCATTGCCATGCCGTGCGCCGCAGTTCGCGCCATATGTCGCCGACGCAACCTCGATCGTCGCATCGCGCGATTGCGCAAAAACTCCCGAAGCGCATGCGCCAACCAGCGCAACGGCGCAACCGAAGCCAGCCGCATGGCGAGCGCATTTAGCCGATTCCATTTTGCCTCCCGACGCCTAACACCAATGCAAGCACGCGCGCCACCACGCGATCGCACTGCGCGCCACCGAACTCGAACACGTCCCGTTCGGCAACGTCCAGCTCATGCGCAAGCCAGTCGCGCAAAGCGCTCCGCGCACGAAAATGCCGGCTGCGCACCGTCGCTTCAGGGATGCCGAGGCTTTGCGCAGTCTCTTCGACCGTCATCTCCTCGACCGAGCGCATCACGAAGACCATCCGCAGCGAAGCCGGCAGTTCGTCGAGCTTGCGTTCCAGCAAGGAACGCAGTTCCGCGCGTTCCGCGCCGCGGTCAGGCGCATCGGTATCGAAGGCTATGCAGACTTCGTCGTCGAGTACGTCAATACCGTTCACCATTGGAATGACGTTCTGACGACGCTTCTGCGTCCGCAACCGCGCAAAGCATTCGTTGAGGACCAGTCGCGATAGCCAGGTGAGAAGCGTCGAATCACCGCGAAAGCGATTCATCGAACGATACGCGCAGAGATACGCCGCCTGCAGCGCATCCTCGGCATCGGAATCATCGCGCAGCGTGGCGCGCGCAAGGCGATACAGCCGTCGATTGTGCAGCCGCATCACGCATTCGAATGCAGCAGAGTCTCCCGCCACGATGCGCCGAACGAGTTCGCGCTCGTCATCGGCGTAGCGCGTTCGTGGACTATGAAGCGACGCAGTCATAGGGCCTCCTCGCGCTTTCATCGAACAGTCAGTGTGGCACGCATCGTCGGATGCAGCATGCATCTGTACGGATAGCGGCCCGGCTCTTTGGCGACATACGACCATGATGCATCGGGCGCGATGCTTTGCGAATCGAACGCGGCGGACTGCGCCGTTGCCGTATGCGCGAACAGGTCCTTGTTGATCCATACGACGCGCTCGCCACGCCGCACCACGAGATCGGGCGGGTCGAAACGCATCCGCTCGATCACGACGACGCGCACATTCGGCGGCGCCGCAAGCGGTCCTGCCGCGCTCGCGCTCGCGCACGCCGCGCAAACGAGCGCGACGACTACGCACTGTCGATCAAGCACCGCCCTGCTCCAGCGACGCCTGAAGATGGCGCGCATGCTCGAGATGCGCGACGAACGCAGGCCGCACCTTCACGAGCAGCGCCTTCAGTTCGGCGTTGTGCGCGCCGGGGATGAGCGTGTTGTCGAGCGCGCTTAACACCTGCTCGTGATAGCTCACCTCGTGATCGATGTACGCCTTGTCGAATGACGCTCCGTTCATTGTCTGAAGATGCGTGATGTTGGCTTCGCCGCCCGCTTTCAGGCTCTCGCTCGTCGGATTCTCTTGCGGCTTGACGCCCAGTCTTTGCACGAGTTCGCCGGCCGCTTTGTTCACGCCGCCATGATCCACGACCATCCGTTCTGCAAAGGCCTTTACGTCGTTCGTTTGCGTTCTCGATGCAGCGAGCTTGCCGGCGTCGATGTCCACTTGATTCGCGGCGACGACAATGGCAGCGATTTGCGCATCGGTTGGTGCGGCCTGCTGCGAGAAAGAAGGGTGTGCCGCGAGCATCAGCGTCGCGGCGAGGGCTGCGATACGGATCGGCTTCATCGATATCTCCTGAGCAATGACGGCTCGTGAAAATCGAGCGCGCATGCAGAGTTGGATGTCACGAGGCGCGATCGCGTTTCATTGCGAACGCGCCGAGCGACCGCAAGCGGCCGCTTCATTCGCTCGATAAAATGATCGAACCTCTAGCCATTTTCTGTGACAGCCAATGAGTTTCGCGCGCAAAGCCACTTGGGCCGCCTCCATCGACAATCTCGCGTTCTCGGAGAGGGAAACCGTGCCAGTGGCCGTGCTCGTCCGGCAGCGCAAAGCGCTCGCTGCTTTGCACGATGCATTTCAGGGCGAACGTTCGATAGCGCGTCTGCGCGAAGCCGCCGTACAAGCGGCCAGCGCCGGCTGCGCATCGACGATGGCGAAAGTCCTTGAGCTGCGGCAACCGGACAACGCGCTCATTGTCAAGGCGCAAGTCGGACTCGGCGAAACGGCCATCGGACGCGAGGGCGGCACCGCCGACGCGGGCAATCCGCCTGGCGAAGCGTTGATTTCCGCGCGCCCCGTCATCGTGCGCGATGTTCTCGCAGAACGCGGCGAGAGCGCGCCCGCGATTCTGCGCGAATATGGCGTCGTCACATCGGTGAACCTGCCGCTCATCGGCGCGCAGGGACCGTATGGCATCCTCGAGGTGGACTACGACCATCCGCACGAGGTCGACGCCTCTCACCTGTCCTTTCTTGCTTCGGTCGCCGCCGTCCTTGCCGAAGGCATCGAATCGAGGCAACGGCAAGAAGCGCTGACCGAGGAGCGCGACGCGAAAGTCACGCTCTTGCGCGAGCAGCAGCATCGCATTCGCAACAACTTCCAGATGATCACCGCCCTGCTCGCGCGCCATGCGAGCGGATGCGCGGACCCCGGATTACGGAAGGGCTATCGCGAGGTCGAACGGCGCGTCTTCGCGATGGCGTCGCTCTACGACCATCTTCTCGGTCTCGGCGAACACGGAGAGCGCGTCGATCTCGGCGCTTATCTGGAATCTCTATGTGTGAGTTTTGGCGACTTCTACGATCTCGGCGCGAACGCGCTGGCGCTGAATGTCGCGCTTGCACGCGGCGCGGCGACGCTCGGCATCGACACATGCACCGCAATTGGAACGGTCGTCAATGAACTGGTGGCCAACGCCGTCGAGCATGCGTTCGGCGGCAGTCCAGGCGAGATTTGCCTGTCGATGCGTCGCACGGCGGCGGGCGTATCGATCGAGGTGACTGACGACGGTCGCGGCTACGCGCCCGGCGCAAGCGAGAGCACGGGCCTGAGCACGGCGCGGCGTCTCGTCGGCACGTTCGGGGGAAAGCTCGACGTCGAGTCGCGACCGGGCGCGGGCACGCGATGGACGCTCAGCGTGAACACATCGGACTAAAGGCTCGCACGCCGCAGGCAAAGCACTTGCTCATCTCAGGTTGCCACTTTCAGCCACGCGATCAGGAGCAACGCCATGACGAATGACCCGACGTCGGCCCCAGCCGATGAACCCGAGGACGATCTCGACGATGTCCTCGATGAAACAGGAGCGGTGACGAACCGCAGCAACGGCAAAACAGGCACCGATACCAAAGCGGAACCCGATCCGAAGTCGTAACGCGGTTCGGCGGACGCTTATTTTGTGCCGACACCGGATTCCGGCATCACGAGCGCCTGTATCGCATCGAAAAGACGCGCCGGCTCGACCGGCTTCGCGAGGTGCGCGTTGAAACCGGCCTGTAGCGCGAGCGCCTTGTCTTCCGGACGGCCAAACGCCGTGACCGCGATCGCCGGCATTTCCATGCCGTCGCGGCGCAGCGAGCGCACGAGCGAGTAGCCATCCTCGCCCGGCATGCCGATGTCGGACAAGACCACATCGAACGTCTGCGCAGTGAGGCGATCGCGCGCGGATTCGGCGGACTCGGCGCCCTCCACTTGCGCGCCTGCCGACGCGAGCACGGCGGCCATTGCTTCGCGCGCGTCGGCCTCGTCCTCGACGAGCAGAATCTTGAGGCCGTCGAGCAATGCGTCGCGGGGCGCGGGCACGCTCGGCGCTTCGACTTCGAGCGTCGCGGGCGCGTGCGCGCTGTGATCGCGTGCGGGAAGCAGCACGGCGAATTCGCTGCCGTGCCGCTCGCCCGCGCTATGCACGGTGATCGACCCGCCATGCAGATCGACGATGCGCTTTGCGATCGTGAGGCCTATGCCAAGGCCGCCATGATGCCGCGTGGTGGCACCGCCATGCTGCATGAATGGCTCGAAGACGTGCTCGATGAATCCCGGCGCGATGCCCGCCCCGGTATCGGCCACGACGACTTCCGCCTGAGCGCCAATGTCCCGCGCGACGACGCGTATGCGTCCGCCCGGATCCGTGTATTTGAGCGCATTGCCAAAGCAGATTCGAGAACACCTGCCGCAGCCGGATGGCGTCGCCGTCCACGACGAGCGCATCCGGCAAGCTGCATTCCAGTTCGACGCCTTTGGACTGCGCGCTGATTTTCATGTCCGCGATTTCCGCGAGCAGCAGCGGCACGAGATCCACGAGGCCGACCTCGATGAACAACTTGCCGGCCGACACGCGGCTCACATCGAGCAGATCGTCGACGAGCCGCGCCTGCAGCCGGACGTTGCGCTCGATTGCTTCGAGACCGCGGTCCACTACATCCGCGCCAGGGCGCTCGCGCCGCAACAGGTAAATCCACGACTGCATCGCATTGAGCGGCGTGCGCAATTCATGCGAGACGTTGGCGAGAAACGTGTCCTTCAACTGGCTCGCGTGCTGCGCTTCGACGCGCTGCAGCCGCTCCATCGACAAGAGCCGGTTGCGCTCTATTTCAAGCGCCTTCTGCCGCGATATGTCGATCGTGATGCCGTCGAAACGCAGCGGCTCGCCGCGTTCGCCGAGATACGTGCGGCCTTTCGCGCGAATCCAGCGCACGCTGCCTTGCGGCGATACCGTGCGGTATTCGATATCGTAGGGCACGTTTGAATCGACGGCGCGCTCGACTGCCGCGCGCGTCTTCTCGCGATCATCGGGATGGAGAAGCGCGTAAAAGCGGTCCAGATTCACTTCCGCATTGGGCGGCAGCCAGAAGTGCTCCTTGCACTTCGCGTTCCAGATGATGCGGTCAAGCGGAATCGGGCAATGGAACGTGCCGACTTCGGCCGCCTCGATGGACAAGTCGAGGCGTTCGCGTTCCTCGCGCAAGCTCTGGGCCGTGCGCAGCGACTCTTCGACGTCCGTGATCATGCCCACCCATTCATAGATCGCCCCTGCCTCGCCGCGCGTGCCCGCCGCGCGAATCTGACAGCGGCGGTAAGTGGACGACGCGGCGTGCCAGATCCGGACATCGGCGCGATACGGCTCGTCCGTCGCAAGGGATACGTCCAGCGCAGCCTGCACTGCATGGCGGTCGTCCGGGTGAATCATGTCGACCCAGCCGAAGGCGGCGTGCCGCTCCCACGGCTGCCCCGTGTAGCGTTCCCACGATCGCTGCGGCCCCGCGAAACGGCCGTTGGCATCGCAGACATAGGCGATCGCGCTCGCCACTGCGACGAGCGCCCGATAACGCGATTCCAGCCGCATGCGGTCCAGTCCCGCGTTCTTGGGATCATTGATATCCACCGTCGCGCCGATCCAGCGCACGACCGTGCCATCCGTCGAGCGCACCGGTCTCGCGAGCGAGCGCATCCAGCGATACGCGCCGTCGGTCTGTCGCAGACGATGCTCGACCGCATAGTCGCGGCCGCTCGCGACGCACTCCGACCAGCGCGCGCGCGTCTCCTGCTCGTCGTCGGGATGCAGCAGCGATTCCCATCCGTGTCCGAGCAGCAGTTCGCCTGTCGTTGAAAAGCGCTGCGCCGCGCTCGATAGAAAGTCGAGTAGGCCGTCGGCCCGCGCCGTCCATACGATGAGCGGCATGGCTTCGGAAAGCGCCCTATAGCCCGCCAGCGCGGTTTCGAGCGCGATCGGCTCTGCGTCCCGCGAGGCCGCGATAGCGGGCTCGTGGCTCACGACGGCGTCTATCTTGAGCAACGCGCCTTGCGGCACAGGATGGAACGCATAGCGCCATCCCGCGACAACGGTTGCTTCCCGCGACGCATGAACTGCATCGAAGGCGGCGGCCAGCACGCGCTCGTGCGCCTGCGGGCTTGCGTCGCCGCATAGCTTTGCGACGACCGACTCCAGCGTGAGCCCGTGCGCGGTGGACAGAAGCGCCGCGAGCCGTCGAAACGGCGCGTTCGCATAGTGAATAGTCAGATCGCGACCGAGAACGGCGCATGCGCTGTCGTTGAGTTCCAGTGCGACTGAGAGTGCGTCTTTAGCGTCAAACATGCGGTCATTTGAACGAGGAGGCCGGCCATGACTGCGGCGCGACGCATGTCGCTCCGCTGTCACGGCGACAGCCGAATCTCCTGCAGTGGAGAGGCGCGCGAAATTCTACCCGGCGATGCGCCCGGCCACGATAGAGTCCTGCCGCTCACGGCGACGCAAACGTTTAGCACGAATCGGTCCAAGCGCATGTGAAAGCCGCGCGGACGATGGAAAGACGCGAGGCCGCCTGAAAACGAGGCGGCCAGCATTCGACGAGAAGCGCTTGAGAGGCGCGGGAAGAGAAAGTTACCGGCGTCCGGAGCCGGATACGACATCGATCCAGACCGCCAGTACGAGAATCGCGCCTTTGACGATCATCTGCCAGTACGAATCCACATCGAGCATGGACATTCCATTGTCAAGGCTCGCCATGACGAGCGCGCCGATGATGGCGCCATACACGGTGCCCGAGCCGCCGCGCATCGACGTGCCGCCGATAAAGCACGCCGCGATGGCATCGAGTTCGCCCATCGATCCCGCCGACGGCGAGCCGGCCGCAAGCCGCGCCGTATTGACGAGCCCGCCGAACGCGCACATCAATCCCATGAGTGCGAAGATCGCGAGCTTCACGCGATTGGTGTTGATGCCGGAAAGACGCGTCGCTTCGAGATTCGAGCCGACTGCATAAATGCGCCGCCCGAATACGGTTTGCGTCGCAATGTAGGTGAATATGCCGAGCAGCGCGAGAAGCACCAGCACTGGTACTGGAATGCCGCCGTAGCGGTTGAGCGTCGCGACGAATGCGAAAAGAATCACGCCCGCTGCGGCGATCTTCACGCCGTCCTGCCACGGCGCGACCACCGGCAAGCCATAGCGTTGCTTGCTGCGGCGCTGGCGCAGCGTCAGCACCGCAAGCATTGCAAAGAGCGCGACGGCGAGCGTATCGCCCGCGATGCGCGGCAAATAGCCTTGCCCGATGAACACGAGCGAATCGGATACGGGCGCGATCGTCGAGCCGCCGGTGATGCCGAGCAATACGCCGCGATAGGCAAGCATGCCGCCTAGCCCGACGATGAACGAAGGCACGCGCCGATACGTGGACCACCATCCGTTCAAAAGCCCGATGGCGATGCCTAGCAGCATCACGGCGGGCAAGGTCAATGCAACCGGCCAGCGATACGTGACATCGAGAATCGCGGCAACGCCGCCTAAGAGACCGAGCAGCGAGCCGACCGACAAATCGATCTCGCCTGAAATGATGATGAAGACCATGCCGCATGCAAGCATGCCGGTGATGGACATTTGCCGCAGAAGGTTGGACAGATTGCGCGGCGTGACGAATGCACCGTCGGTCAGAAAGGAAAAGAACACCCAGATGACAGCGACTGCAAGCAGTAGTGCAAGGAGCTTGTAGCGCGTGAAGAGTTGCCTGCAGCGTTGGCCGGGCGATTGCGGCGCGCCCTTTTCGCCTTTGCCGTGCCTGGATGCGGAGATGAGATCGGGAGTCATGCGAGGCTCGCTGAATCGATTGAGTCACTGTCCTGCCGCGTCGCAATCGCGGCGGAAAGAATGTCTTCTTGCGTGAGGCCTTCGTTGATGAAATCGCCCCGCAATTCGCCTTCGCCGATGACGAGCACGCGGTCCGACACGCCAAGCACTTCGGGCAATTCCGACGACACCATGATGATCGACATGCCGCGTCGCGCAAGCGTGAACATCAGCTTGTAGATTTCGTATTTCGCGCCGACATCCACGCCGCGCGTGGGTTCGTCGAGAATAAGAACGGCGGGATCGGTGAGGAGCATCCGCGTGAGCACCGCCTTTTGCTGATTGCCGCCCGAAAGACTTGCGAGGGAAAGCATCGGATGCGCCGCACGCACGGACAAGCGCTGCATTTCGCTGTGTATGGTGTCGAGTTCGGCGGCGGCATCGATGCGTCCGCCCTTGGAAAAGCGCTGCAAGACAGCCAGCGTGATGTTGTGTCCCACGCCGAGTTGTGGAACGATGCCATGCCGCTTGCGGTCTTCCGGCACCATTGCGATGCCGGCTGCGATTGCGTCGGCAGGCGTGCCAACCGCGATGGGCTTTCCGTTCAGCATCACATGCGCCTGGCTTGTGCCCGGATACGCTCCGAAGATCGCCTGCATGAGTTCGGTGCGCCCCGCTCCGACGAGACCCGCCACGCCGAGAATTTCGCCTCTTCTTAGCGAGAACGATACATCGTCGACGCGCTTGCGATTCGGGTTCGTCACGTCGAAACAGGTGACGTTGCGCGCTTCGAATATCACTTCTCCAATTGCGTGCCGATCTTCTTTGGCGGGACGCGGGAAGAGGTTCCTGATCTCGCGTCCGACCATCATCGCGATGATGCGGTCCGCGCTCAAGTCACGCATGGGCTGCGTGCCGACATGCTTGCCGTCGCGGATGACGCTCACCGTGTCGCAGACGGCCTCGACTTCGTCGAGCTTGTGCGAGATATAGACGCACGCCACGCCGCGTCGCTTGAGATCGCGCACGATGTCCAGCAGGATTTGCGTTTCCGCCGCAGTGAGCGAAGAAGAAGGCTCGTCGAGAATCAGGAGCCGCGCGCGCTTGTTGAGCGCCTTGGCAATTTCAATCAATTGCTGATGCCCGCCGCCATAGTTCATCACGGGCTGCGCCACATTGATCCCTTCGATATTCAGTTCGCGCAGCAATTCGCTTGCGCGCTGATACATCGCCGGATAATTCATGCGGCCGCCGGGCAGCGTGATTTCATTGCCAAGGAAAATATTCTCGGCCACGGACAATTGAGGCACGAGCATCAATTCCTGATGGATGATGATGATGCCCGCGCGCTCCGTATCGCGAATATTGGCCGCGTGCAGCGGCTTGCCGTCCCAGCGTATTTCCCCTTCCCACGCGCCATAGGGATAGACGCCGGAAAGTACTTTCATGAGCGTCGATTTGCCCGCGCCGTTCTCGCCGCAAAGCCCCACGCATTCGCCTTCGGCGACGACGAGATCGATGCCGTCGAGCGCCTTTACGCCGCCAAAGGACTTCGCTATGCCGCGCATCTCGAGAAGCGCCTGTGCCATGCTGAGTGTCCGTGTCCTGACTATGCGATTGTCCGTGCGCTTTGCGGGCATCGTCGTGAACGATGCCCGCATACGGCTTCAGTTGCCGGCGAGTTGCGCCTGCGTATAGAACCCGTCCTTCACGACAACGTCCACGTTCGACTTGGTCAGCAGCGTCGGCTGAAGCAGCACGGTGTCCACCTGCTTCTTGCCATTGTCGTATTTCGCGTTGAAAGCCGGCTGACTGCCCTTCGCAAGATCGACTGCGAGTTTCGCGGCATCGCCAGCAATCAGCTTGAGCGGCTTATAGACCGTCATGGTCTGCGTGCCGGCCACCAGGCGCTTGACCGCTGCAAGGTCGGCATCCTGTCCCGACACAGGCACCTTGCCCGCGAGCTTTTGCGCGGCGAGCGCCTGAATCGCACCGCCCGCGGTGCCGTCATTGGACGCGACGATCGCATCGATCTTGTTGTTATTCGCCGTAAGCGCATCCTCGGTAATGCGCAGCGCCGTCGATGCGCTCCATTCCGGCACCCATTGCTGGCCGACCACTTTCACGTCGCCACGGTCGATTGCCGGCTTGAGCACCTTCATCTGCCCTTCCCTTAGCATCTTCGCGTTGTTGTCGGTAGGGGCGCCGCCTAGCAGGAAGTAATTGCCCTTGGGCTGCGCATTGAAAACGCCTTGCGCCTGGAGTTCGCCGACCTTCTCGTTATCGAATGAGATATAGGCGTCGACATCGGCATCGAGTATCAGGCGGTCATAGGAAACCACCTTGATGCCCGCCTTATGCGCTTCGGCCACGACATTGCCTAGCGTCTTGGAGTTGAACGGCACGATCACGATGACATCGACGCCGCGTGAAATGAGGTTTTCGATCTGCGAAATCTGGCGCGCCTCGCTTGCATCGGCTGATTGCACGGAAACCTTCGCACCGAGCTTGGTTGCGGCCGCCACGAAATAATCGCGATCGCGCGACCAGCGCTCGACGCGCAGATCATCGATGCAAAAGCCGATCTCCGGTTTGTCCTTGCTTGCATGCGCAAGCGGCGCGACCATGGAAAAGCCCGCGCACATGGCGGCGCAGACGAGCGAATTCAATACCGAGCGGCGGATTGCTGATTTCATGTCTCACTCCTGTTGGATGACGGCCGGCGCGTTTCTATTGCGAGAGAGAGCGCCGGCACTGCCTTTTGTGCGCGCGCGAATGCGTGTTCGCGAGCGTCGCTATGATCGTTTTGGTTCGAAGAGTGGGCGTTGCCCGCCCGCACTGCAATTGCGAAATTGACGGCTTGAGCTAACGTTTTTTGCGGCCTCAACCGTAGATTGCCCGATTCACGATGTTCTCGAGGCGCTCCTGCTGTCCGCTTGCATGGCGCGGATCGATTCCGCGCGACACAGCTTCGTCCGCGAGGGTATCGAGCGTGAAGTCGCCGGCGAGCACCTTGCGCCCGAACGCCGAATCCCAGCCCGCGTAGCGCGCCGCTTTCAGTTCCGCGAGCTGATCGCGCTCGACGAGCCGGGCCGCGCGTTCGAGCGCCACCGCGATGACGTCGATCGCGCCGATGTGACCGTGCAGCAAGTCCTCGGCATCGATGCTTTGCCGCCGCACCTTGGCATCGAAGTTCATGCCGCCCGTTGTGAAGCCGCCGTTGCGCAGAATCTCATACAAGGCGAGCGTCAGTTCTTCGACGCTGTTCGGGAACTGATCGGTATCCCATCCGTTTTGCGGATCGCCGCGGTTCGCGTCGATGCTGCCGAAGATGCCGAGTGCAAAAGCGGTCGCGATCTCGTGATGGAACGAGTGACCGGCGAGCGTCGCGTGATTCGCCTCGATATTCACGCGATATTCGTCCTGCAAGCCGAACTGCGTCAAAAAGCCGTGCACGGTGGCGACATCGTAATCGTATTGATGCTTGGTCGGTTCCTGAGGCTTGGGCTCGATCAACAATGCGCCGTTGAACCCGATCTTGTGCTTGTGCTCGACGACCATCGTAAGGAAGCGCGCAAGCTGCTCGCGCTCGCGCTTGAGGTCGGTGTTCAGAAGCGTTTCATAGCCTTCGCGTCCGCCCCAAAGCACATAGTTTTCGCCGCCCAGTTCGAGCGTGGCCTGCAACGCCTCGCGCACTTGCGTTGCGGCGAACGCGAATACATCGGGGTTCGGATTGGTGGCCGCGCCTGCGGCATAGCGAGGATTCGAAAAGAGATTCGCCGTGCCCCACAGCAGTCTG